>JBQCGX010000057.1:0-98104 GCA_051955255.1 Agriterribacter sp.
ACACCCTCTCTGGGAAACCTTCCCAAAGGTTATTTTTTATATTTATACGGCACACCGTGGGTCACCTTATTTACCCGTGCGTTTGATTCGGAAGATCCTTTGCTTCAACCCACCTACCAGGCATATATAGGCGATAAAGATTTAACCTATACGTTTGGCAAAGGCATCGCAGCGGCCAACGCCGCTATGATGAACTATGGGCAGGAAGCGCTTTCTATGCTAAAGGCAATGCCTGTGCACAACGACTTGTATTATTCTGAATATGAGAACCGGCCTGAAACAACGCCGGAGGTGGGAGCGCACGGATCGTTGATGCTCGGCATTCAAAATATGTTGTTCGATGGTCAATCTGATAAAACAATAAAAATATTTCCTGCACTTCCCATAGAGTGGGAAAACCGCGGCGCCGGGTTCAGTAAGTTATTAGCAAACGGTGGCATTGAAGTATCCGGAAAGTACTCCAACAAAATGGTTAGTGTAACGTTGAACAATACCAGTAATGAAGAAGTAGTGCGCACTTTATTGGTAAGAGTTCCTGCTACGTTTACCAAAGTTTCTGAAGCAAGTGGCAGTAAGATTAGCCGTATTGTTAATGACCGCTTTGCAAAAACGACGGTAAAAATTCCGGCTCATTCAATCAAAACCTTTACCGTAACGGGCATACATGGAAAAAAATGGCATAGTGCGGATGACTTAGTTGCGCGATACTCTGCAGGTTGGGAGAAGCATTTAAACAATGAAAACTTTTATGGATCGTCTAACCATGTCAGCAATACAGCAGGTTCGTTTTGTGAGTATGCTTTCAATGGCAGTGGTGTGAGAGTGATAGGGGAAATTGGTCCTGATCGCGGATATGCCAAAGTAACTATCGACGGTGTTAATTATGGATGCTACAGTCTTTATGCCTCCTTCGCACAACCACAAAAAGTGTTATTTGAAAAATACAACCTCAGTCCAGGCAAACATTTGATAAAGATAGAAGTAACCGGCAGGAAGATTTATGTAAGTAAAGATGCAAAAGTGGGTGTTGACAAATTTGAGGTGTTGACCGGCCAGTAGAAAAAAGGCGCAATTAACAACGGACTTGCAGGGGAAATAAAAAAAGGATTATCCCGGTTATGATTAGAAAAATTGAAACAGCAGATTATCCATATCTGATAAAAATATGGGAGAGCGCCGTACTGAATACTCACGATTTTCTGAAAGAAGAGGATTTCATTTATTATAAAAAACAAATTCCCTCATACTTTGAACATGTTGTGTTGTTGGGATATGAAGAAGAAGGGATTTTAGTGGGATTTATGGGGATTGCGGGAGAAAATATTGAAATGCTGTTTATTCACAATGATTTTCGAGGCAAAGGAATAGGGAAAAAGCTGATTTCGTACGGAATAGGGCAATTAAAAGTAACCAGGGTAGATGTAAATGAGCAAAATACCCAGGCAGTTGATTTTTATAAGCATATAGGATTTCGTGTTCTGGAGAGGACAGCATTGGATGGGCAGGGTAAAGAATATCCGATTTTAAAAATGGGGTTATAACGTTGTTGTCTAGCCGTTGCTGGCATGCAGAAGGGGTAAAATGCGATGCGTACCAAAAAGAGGAGTTGGTTGTATAATTATGGATTTGTTGTTGTTGGGGCTACATATCGGAGCATTGCTCAACACCAACCAAAGTGGAAAATTTTTTATATTCGATTTACGTAAATTGGCTGAAATAGCATAATTGATTATTATGACAATGCCGAAGGTTTTAAATTATTTTTAGCCGTTGTTGGTATGCAGAAGGGGTAAAGTGCGATGCGTACCAACAACAGAAGCTGGGCTTATTTATAAGCATTGCTTGTTGGTGAAGCTATGCACAGGGAGCATTGCTCAACACCAACAAAGGCGAGAAACCGACACCTAAACCGACACCTACCAACCCCATATAACGATAAAAGCCGCTACAGAAGCGGCTTTTGAAACTTTAACCGTGATCCCGCTGGGACTCGAACCCAGGACCCATACATTAAAAGTGTATTGCTCTACCAACTGAGCTACGGAATCATCCATTAACTTAATAAACAACCTCTTCCCTCCGGGTTGAATTGTTTATTCCGTTTTTGGGAGTGCAAAAATAAGGGAAAAACCTATCCAACCAAACTTTAAAAAAACAATGTGCTTTCTTTTTTTTGGAAGAGAGCGGCTGTTCATCAATTCATCGCTTTCGTTACGGCTTCACTCTCTTATTTTTGCAGGATTATACTATATATTGTTTATCACTGCATGCCCCTAATCACATTAACATCAGATATTGGAGAAAAAGATTACCTGGCCGGAGCCATAAAAGGGCAGTTGCTGCAAATAATTCCCAATTGTACATTGGTTGATATCAGTCACCAGCTAACACCTTTTAATTATCCACAGGCGGCCTACGTATGCAGAAATGCCATCAAAAACTTTCCGGAATATACTTTTCACATTGTACTGATCAATCTTTTTGAAAATAAAAACGAGCATCTGCTGCTGGCTTTTCACAACCAACAGTATATACTATGCGCAGATAACGGACTGCTTACCATGATTTTGGAGGGCAAACCGGAAATGGTGATTGGCTTGCCAATGGATAAAACAGTTGCGAAAAATGCACTTTATGTTATCCGTATGTTTGGCAAGGCAGTTAAATTACTGAACGATGGTGAAAGCCTTTCTAAAATAGGCAATCCTGATATTGAAATCCTCGAAAAAAATCCGCTGAACCCGATGCTTGGCAACAACTGGATTGAGGGGCAGATCATTTTTATTGACCACTTTGAAAATGTGGTGGTGAATATTACGCGTGATGCTTTTGAAGAGCAGCGAAGGGGAAGAAAATTTTTTATTGCTTTTAAGCGGGATGAAGTAATAGACCGGATAAGCGAAACCTACGCAGATGTTGCCGAAGGAGAAAAACTGGCACTGTTTAATGCGGCGGGCTACCTGGAAATAGCCATTAATAAAGGAAATGCCGCCGGCTTACTGGGCTTGCAGGGCTTTTCAGAAAAACAATCGGCACACCTGCAAAACCGCTTGTTTTATCAAACCATCCGGGTATTCTTTGAATAAGGAGTAAGGGGGAAGGGGTAGGGGTGAAAGGTGAAGGGTATAGGGTGAAGGGTTTAAGGCCTTACACCCTACACCTTTCCTAGTATTTTTTTAATTGCTGCAAAATCACACTGTCTTTTGTTGCCGGCGAAAGCTGGTGCTGGTATTTGTACAGCATTCCCTCCCAATCGCCATACATAGCATTGGGCAATACAATAAAGCGGGTACCGAACTGCGCCGCATGGCTCCTCGTACTATCATTCCGTATTTCGGTGGGCTGCTTATCGAAAGCTGAGCTGAAATCGCTGAGGTTATCGCCGAACAGCATAATAATTTCATGCGTTTTAGCAACAACATCGCGACGGGGTCCTTTGCCGGAGCCGGCAGTTTTTAAGATCAAATGGTCGTTGGTTGCATCGGGAAAATTCCAGCGCTGCAAATCTTTTAATGTTTGTGCGCGTTCTTCTTCCAGCCGGTTGGTAATATAAAATACGGCTACGCCCCTGCTTTTGGCGTATTTAAAAAAGCTCAGTCCACCCGGCACGGTATCGCAATCCACGCGCTTTGTCCATTCAATCCAGGTAGCATCGCTGTATTCCTGGTTCTTTTCGGCTATATGTACCTAGTAGGGACTATTGTCCAACACCGTTTCATCAATATCTGTTACAACGGCCAGCGGCTTTGTATGTGGTTGTTCCAGCAGCAGGTCGAGCTGAAAGCGGGCGGTGTTGTATGCCTGGAAGCAAAGCGCCCTGTATTCGGAGGCTTTCTGCTGCCATACAGCGCCCCAAAGCGGACCTTGTGTAACCAGCGATGAGGAAGACTTAACAGCAACCGGCTGCTGCACCTTGCACGATGCTACTGAAGTAATTAAAACCAAACTAATGAATAGTCTTGAAATCATTTGAAATTTGAGATTTGAAAACTCGAATCGATGGGCACATCATTAATCCAATCACTCACTTAACCTGGTTACCTCACTCACCTACTCAACCACCAACTACTTCACCAGCGCCGCTTCCATTTTTTTCCAATCCTTCACCCACCATTTATTGAGCATATTACCGGGTGTTTCAATAACCACCTTGTATATTTCGGCATCAGAATTTTTTACATCTACTATCGCTTCCTGCTTTTTAACGGGAACTGTTGCAGCAAGCACGTATTCATCTGCACCGCCGTCTTTAAAACGATTTGATTTTGCCAGCCATATTTTTGCATCGCCTTGTTGCGAAACAGCCTTCCAGGTTATTTTCAATTTACCATTTTCGTTGGTAATTGCGGGGTGGGTAGCAGACAGTTTCCCGGTTAAGGATATACCATCTACTTCCATCAGTTTTTCGCGCGGTATGGTTATATCGAGGTGCTTTGCAATAGAAGGCATAATGTCTACCACACCTGGATTTCCCTTCTTGAAATAATCATTTAAATTCTTGGCGTTTGTTACGATCCAGGTGCTTCTTTCGCGATCGGATTGGCCGCCGTGGTCGCGACCTGTTTTTACATCGCGTCCATGATCGGTAGTAATATACATTACCCAATCTTCTTTAAACTGCTGCTCACGGTATTGAATAGCCGCCCAAAGCCGGCCCATCTGGTTGTCCATCATTTCTACCGCTTTGTAAAACTGCGGACTGTCGCCAAACATATGTCCCATATCATCGGTATATTCAAGATACACCCACGATAGATCGGGTCCTTCTTTTTTAATGTAATCCGAAGCGTTGTCAACCACTGCTTCGTCTATACGATGCATGAAGTCTCTTTTTTTGTCGTGCGGATATTTTACGGTATCCAGTTCCAGTCCATCAAAATGATAATCGAGCTTCAGGTTGTCAGTAGCAGGCAGGTTTTCTCCCACCAATTTTGTCCGGTTATCTTCCCAGCTTGAAAATACTGCCGCTTTTTTTTGAGGATATTGTTCTTTCAGCAACCTGAATATTGTCCAGTAATTATAATTAGGCGCAACAATATCATTGTCCCACACATTGTGCTTGTTCACCCAGGTACCGGTGAGCAGGCTATTGTAGCCTACAGCAGAAATGGTAGGCGTTTGAGAGTAGGTGCCTTTATCGCCGCCCACATGCGCCCTTGTATAGCCGCCCACTTTGGCAATAGCATCCAGGTTGGGAGTGTTGAGCTTTTCAATTACGTCGGCTGCAATGCCATCCACAATTACAAATACAGCTTTCTTGTTTTGCTGAGCAATAGCGGTTATGCCACAGAAGAATAAAAAGAAAATAAACGTTATAGCTTTCATCATTACTGAATTTTCGAACGGTTTTAGTCGCGATGCAAATACATTGGCAGATCAAAAGAAACCGGGAAAGTAAACATCTTTCCCGGTATAAATATGCAATTATTATTACTGCCAGCCGAACTGCTGTTCGAGTGCAGGATTTAATGTAACCTGGTTAAAAGGAATGGGACGATAATAATACTTGGGATCAATAAACTGCCGCGGCGTTACTTCGGTAACGGTAGTGCCCCCTGCATTACCGTTTTTAAGATAAACGGTCACATCTTCGCCAAAACTTCCGGCCTTGTAATACACTAATTTTTCGCCGAGTGAGTTGGTTTCTTTCTGGTCTTCGTTTGGTATGGTGGCTCCTTTATCAATTAATTTAATATCTGCAATGCCATCACCGGTAAGATCAAAATTTCCCAAACCTGAAAAATACATGCCTTCGGGTATTTTCTCCAACTGTTTACCGGCGCCCCATCTCATCAGGTCGTCGAACCGGTATCCTTCCATGGCAAACTCAACTCTTTTTTCGCGGCGTATCTCTAAAATCACACCCTGGTTGGCTCCTGATACAGCAGGATATTTTGCTACCAGTACAGGATCGGGATTGCTGTTTGCCCATGCCATATCAAGGCTGGGGAGCGCTACCCTGGCGCGCAGCAAATTGACGCTTTCATCAAGATCGGATTGGGTAAGTGTTCCCAGCTCTGCTTTTGCTTCGGCATAAATAAGCAGCACTTCTGCATAACGATAGGCAGGAAAATCCACATCAGCTATTGTTTTATTGTCGGTGCTGTTGATGTAGCCTTTCAGTTGATGATACCCGGTAAAGTTTTTGTTGAGGCGCTGAATATAGGGCTTGGGGTTGGGTGCATTGGTAGCCATGATAAGACCGGGGTAAAACAGGGTACTGCTAAGGCGGGGATCCCGGTTTTCAAACTCCTTCACAAATCCGAATGTTTGGTAACCTGGCTGCTCTGTAAACCTGCTGCCGTCTTTCATAAGGTAAGTCTGCACCAGGTCGCGCGCCGGCGACATTTCATAGTCCAGTATATTCCCGTTGCCACCGCTGCGTTTCAAATCCTGGTCGTAAATACTCGCAAGCAACACTTCCGGGTTGCCTGCAAGGCTGGCGCTGGTAAACAACGCTCCGTACGAATTGCTTAATGAAAAATTTCCCGAATCCATTATCTCTTTTGCCACGGCTGCTGCCAGTTGCAAAAATCCATCGGCTGAGCTTTGCAGGTTCAGCTCATCATGATATTTTCGGTAAGTGCCTTCGTACAAAGCAATTCTTGCCTGCTCCAGCTTCACTACCCACACGTTGGGCGTGCCGGTTGGTACTTCTTCTTTCACATTGGCTGCTGCAAATGCAAGATCGGCCATCACACTGTCCATTACCATTGCCCTTGAATCGCGGGGCTTATACAGGTCTGTAGTATCGGAAGGGTTCAGTGCCCGCGAGTACCAGGGCACATCGGAAAAACGTTTTACTTTATCTACATAAAACAGCGCACGATAATACCGTGCCATCCCTGCATAATGATTCTTTACCGCGTCGCTCACATCTGCTTTGGAATAATTATCGAGGAAGTAATTGATATCTCTTAACCTCGTCCAGCTCCAGCCCGATGTAATATTCTGTGAGCTTGGATTGCCTGTCATAATGGATTTAATTTCCACAGCACCGGTGGTTGCTTTATCGTCCGTATCCTGGTCAGATAAATAGTTATCGCGGCCAGGTATAGTGAGCAAACCATTTATATACAAGGCAAGATCTTCTTCCGATTTAAAAAACAGTTCAGGCGGTACCGATGTTTGCGGATACCGGTCCATAAAGCCTTTTTTGCACGAAGCCGTCAGCAGCAACAGGCAGGCTAGTATTGTATGTATGTTGATAAACTTTTTCATCTGTGCATTTTTATTGTTCTGAATGGTCAGATAGAATTTGCCATATAATTATTATTCGGGTATGAAAATTTTTATGGCTCATTTCATCCTAACATTTTCTTTTAAAGAATGTGTCACGCTTCTATCAAAAATCGAGGTTGATGCCAAATGCATATTTGCGCTGGTAGGGATAAGCCCAGCCCCAGCCATCTGCTACAGCCTCGGGATCGATGTATTTTTTGATAGAGGAGAACTCATACAGGTTTTCTCCGGTAAAAAATATTCTTAACCTGCTTACTTTAAATCGTTTTGTGATTGAATTGGGAATGGTATAGCCCAGCGTTACATTCTTCACGCGCAGGTAGGCTGCATTCAACAAATATTTTGTTTGAGGAATATCCAGCCCTGAGCCGTAGTTGGCATCGGCTAACCATGACTGTAATACCGGGAAATAAGAATTTGTATTGGCATCGGCAAGTCCGGCTGCTATGTAAGAGGCAGAATGCCTGTCTCTGTCTGCACCGGTTTCTGCTTCGCCGCGGTAATAATCAAGATTCCATTCGTAAATGCCGGCGTAAGGTTGTTGGTAAGGTCCCCAGAAAAGATAATGGCGGGGATAGAAATCCTGTTTGGCAACTCCCTGCAGAAATACGGAAAGATCGATATTGTTCCAATCGAAATCGAGATTAACACCAAAGCGATACCGTGGGCTGCTGTTTCCGATAATTTTAAGATCTTTCGGATCGGTAACGGTATTTCCTTTTTCAATTACGCCGTCTTTATTAAGATCAGCATATTTTGGCCAACCCGGCACTATATCCAATGCACCCCAGGGCACAATGGCCGATTCGTCCAGCGCATCTATTTCGGCCTGGCTGGTAAAGTAACCATCGTTTTGCAAGCCCCATATTTCACCAATCTCCTGCCCTACCCTGTAGTTCGACAACAACAATTGATCGTTCTTATACTTTGTAATTTTTGACCGGGAGTCGGACACAAATACTTTTATTCCAAATGAAAAAGGTTTGTTGCCAATATCAAACCCGTCGCGATAGCCAACTGTGAGCTCCCAACCCTTGGTAGAAAGATCAGCAATATTTTGCAACGGAGGCGTTGTTCCTAACACACCAGGTAATTCCTGGCTTGGGGCAAGCATACCAATGGTTTTACGAACGAAATAGTCGAACCCTGCCTGCACCCGGTTGTTTAACAATCCTATGTCGGCCCCCAAATTCAAGGTGGTTACTTTTTCCCAGGTGTAAGTATCCGGATCAACATACAATGGTGCAGCACCCTGTACAATGGTTGGCATTGTACTGTTGATGAGGTAGGGCGACCTTCCTATAGGAAGCGTTTGAATAAACCCGAAATCAGATACGCTTTGGTTGCCAAGGTCGCCATAGGAAGCACGTAATTTCAAAGAAGAAATCTTATTCTGCAACGGTTTAAAGAACGATTCTTCGCTGGCTATCCAAGCTGCAGAAACAGAAGGGAAGAAACCCCAGCGGCGTTCTTTGGGAAAGCGGGATGATCCATCGTAACGGCCATTGCCTTCTATGATGTATCGTCCTTTAAATGTATAGTTCAATCTTCCAAAAACACTGCGCAATGCGTAAGTAGTATAACCGGCATTCAGTGTCGGAACTTCGCCGGTAGTTAAGTAGATATAAGGCAGGGAAGAAGAGATCAGCCTGTCGCGTGCCGCAGTTTCGTAAGACCACACGTATTCTTCCTGGTTATACCCTGCCAGCAATTTAAAATTATGATCTGTTGCAATTGTTTTATTATAGGTGGCAAACAGGTCGTACACATCATGTTTTACGATGCCGTTGTTTGCAGATACGGAACCAACCCCACCTTCTTCGCGTATATCGTCCGGACCATAGCCAATTTCATACTTGCGAAAGTCGGTATTGTATTTCCATATTTCTCTTTTAAAGCTGGCGCTTCCTACTATTTGCAGATCATTGTTCAAAAAGCTGGCAGTCCCACGAACGATATTCTGGAAACCGAAACGCGTTGATTTGTTACGTCCGCCATCAACGATCTGCGCGCCCAGTCGTCCTGCGCCGGTATTAGCCCAGCTACCGTCGGGGTTTTTAGCTACCTGGGTTGGTTGCAGGTAATAAATATCAGTGATGTTGTAGCTGGGTGCATCGGCAACGGTTTGGTAAATATTCAGGTTGTTTTCTACCTTAAGCCATGTAAGGGGTGAGAAATTTACTTTCGCCCTCAAACCATACCGGTTCCAGTCATCCTTCGCCAGTTTGTTCAAACCATTTTCTTTGGTCCAGTCGGCAGACAAGAGGTAGCCGAAAGGTTTGCCTTTGCCAATTTCTCCGCCACCGCTGAAGGATATGCTGTGATTTTGAGAAGCACTGGATTTATTGAAAAAATAATCGTTCCAGTTGTTGTTGCCCATATAGGTCCACTTGGTGGGATCGTTGGGGTCTATTCGTGTATCTTCTACCGAAGGATTCTCAGAACGTTCTTTGGCCCATTGGTACTGATAGTCGGAATAGTTTACATAATCCCACGGAGTATTATCCGTAGCGGTTTCCAATACCCTGGAGTAGATGTAGGGATCGGTGATCTGGTTGGGAAGTACCGTGCGTTTGGACCACGAGAAGTAGTTGTTGTAGCTCACTCTTTGCTTGCCGCCGGTGGCGCCGGATTTGGTGGTAATTAATATTACGCCGAAGGCAGCGCGGGCACCGTAAATAGCTGCAGAAGCAGCATCGCGCAATACAGACATAGAGCTGATGTCTTGCGGGTTTAAGCGCATAATATCATCCACCGCAGAGGCAATACCGTCTATAATGATCAATGGCGGGGAGCCTCCTCCGGTTAAAGTTGTAATGCCGCGTATGTTGATGGAAGGTGTTGCACCCGGTCTGCCACCAGGATAGGTGATGTTTAAACCGGGACTGATGCCCTGCAATCCCTGGAAGAGATTGGCTATCGGTCTTTCTGCCAAACGTTTGCCGGATATCTGGTCTACAGCACCAGTTACGTTTATCTTTTTCTCAGAGCCGTAACCTACCACCACTACTTCGTTTAAGGAGTTTTCTACAGCGATCAATGTAATGTTGACAGAGGTTCTTCCTTCCACCGGTATTTCCTGTGTTTCATGCCCAATAAAAGAAAAAACCAGCACCGCATTTTCCGGCACTTTGATCTCAAATTTTCCATCGGCATCGGTAGTGGATGCCACGCTGGTATTTTTAAGCTGTACCGTTACGCCGGGCAACGCTTCGCCTAACGTGTTTACAACAGTACCCGTAACCGTAACATCTTTTTTTTCTGTTCCCCTGGGCGCAATTACGATCAGCTTTTCAGACAGCATGCGGAAACCGAGATTGGTTTCGCTCAAAATGCTCGTTAATAATTCTTCGATGGAAAAGCCTTTTGCGGCCACCGATACTTTGTGGTTGAACGGAATATTATCGTCGTTGTAAACAAAGCGATAATGTGTTTGATTTTCAATGGTTGTAAACGCCCTTTCGAGGGATACCCTGTTGAGATTAAGGGAAATTTTTTGCGAGTGTACGCGGGCACTGACATGCAAACAGCATACAAACAAAAATAGGGCAGTTAGTTTCATAAACAGGAACACTTTTCTTAGTTCCCGCCGATGGCAGGAACGGTTCAGCAGTAGTAATTTTTCCATTACCTTTGGATTGTTGGTTGATTGAATTTTTGTTTAAAACACATTTGGACAATGCATTTCCTTTAACCATCGTTACGCGGGGAATGCGCCAACATTTCCCGCTTTTAGTTTAAGGATATGCAGCATGAATACATCAGGTAGTATTATGTAGCATACGGTTAATTTTGGTTTAGTATAAACAAGCCGGCGGAACGTTAGTAAATCCACATTACCCCGCTGCTGTCTTTTTTAAAAGAAAATTGCTTGCCTCCTTCTATATCGGCCACACTAAATGCCGTTAGTATATCTTCCAGGCTTTCTCCTTCAAAGCTGCCGCTCAGCTTTAGTTTCTTTGCCTTATCGTTTTTAAATTTTATTTCAACTGCAAACCATTTTTCGAGCGAAGAAGCAATTTGCTGAAAGCCCATATTTTTAAACGACAGTTTGTTGTTGATCCAGGCGGTTTCTACCACTGTGTTTGTCCTGTCTAAGCTAACCAGCGATCTGTTAATTTCTTTGTCGGAAAATGCCTGCCGTTGTTCGCCCGTTGCGTTGGCAACTGCTTCGTGCCGGGCGCTTATTTGCGGAACGGTTAATTTTTCATTGGGGCGCAGCACTATTTTATTGCTTTCGTCCGACAGGAGGGCTACTTCTACCGAACCCCTGATCAGCGAAGTGGCGGCACTGTCTTCGTCGCCATAAGCCCTTATGTTAAACGCAGTGCCCAGCACTTTTACCGTAAAGGCCTTTGTATGCACCAGAAAAGGTTGCTGCTTATTTTCTGTTACATCAAAATAAGCTTCGCCTTCCAGTTTCACTTCGCGGGTTTTGCCGGTAAATTGCTTTGGGTAATCCAGTTTGCTGCCGGCGTTTAGCCACACTTTTGTTCCATCGGGCAGGGTTAGCTGCGATCGCGATCCATGCTGTGTAGCCAGTTGCTGCAGCTCCGCCGCCTGCGGCGATACCTGTTTTGCGCTGTTCCATTTAAAAGCTAAAAACGCCACCAGCATGCAAGCCGCGGCAATGGAGCTGTAACGTACAAACATCCGCCTGTACATTCCTCTACTGCCCTCTTCAATAAAGTCGCCTGTTTGTTTGGATGCGGATTCAGACAATGCGTTCTGCAAACGCAGTCTGTGCCTTTCAAAAGCCTGGTCGGCAGCAGTTTCATCCAGCCTTTTGTAACTGTCGTGCCAGCGCTGCTCCATCATTTCCTGTGCGTTCAAAGCATAGGGATGCTGCTGCAACAATTTTACAAGCTCCTCACTTTCGGGAGGCGTTATTTCGTTCGCCATCTTCCTTGCAAGAAGATACCATAGCCTGTTGTTGTTCTTATGATCGATGTCCATGTGTAACAAGGACAGTAATGAACGAAGAGATTCCCTAAAAGAAATCAAACTATTTTTCAGGACCTGAGAAAATCGGTTACAAGGCGGGCAGGTGTGTGCAGCCTGATGGCAAGGGTTATTTTTTTAACGGCGATAGCTAATTGGGCATCAACGGTTTTGGGCGAAATATCCAGCAGTTCGGCTACCTCTTTGTAACTAAAACCATCCGACTTTACCAGCCTGAAAATGAGCTGGCACCGCCCGGGAAGCTCGCGAACTGCTTTTTCGATAATAGTAGCAACTTCTCTTGAAACCAGCCTTTCTTCAATATCGGGCATTATGGCCAATGCATCTTTGTCGAGATTTTCGAAAGGAATGCTTTGCGTTCTGCGTTGAGACAAGGCATTCAAAGAAAAATTACGGGTGCAAACGTATATGTATACCGCGGGATTTTTTACGGAGCCAAGCTGTTCTCTTTTTTGCCACAGCATTATAAATACATCCGAAACAATTTCTTCAGCCAATTGAAAAGATCCGGCAATGGCAGCAGAGAAATGAACGAGCCGCCCATACAACAGCTTGTATAGCTGCTCATAAGCCTTCGTGCAGTTGTTGGTACAAACCTCAAAAAATAAAGAGTGGATCACCTCATTATTTCTCATACAGCAAATGTAAAACAAACCGCTGTTAAAAACGGTATGCTTATATGTTATGAATGTATTACCAGATTTACTGAAATCCAAATAAATATGTGCAAACGATTGTTGGGGGATTGGGGATTTGTTGTTTGTCGTTTATTGTTTGTGGTTTTTCGTTTGTGGTTTGTTGTTTGATGTGCCTTTCACCCTCCTCCTTCCACCTTTCTCCCTACACCTTTCGCCCTTCTCCTCCCCCGACGCAGGCGCGATCAAAATCCATAAAAATGGCAGCACTTTTTTTGTTTCTGAATAATCGGTTTTTCCTACGGCGGCGCTATGGATTTTTTTGAGGGTGGCATCTCATTGAAAAAATGCTTATGGAAACAAATAAAATTTTAAGCGCGAGCTTTATCGACATTCTTTTTGAAGGAAGAAATAAAAACTATGGAGCCTACGAACTCAGGAAGAAGTATGGTTCCAGGTTATCTTCCGCCATTGTTGGCACGATAGCATTTGCATCGTTAGTTGTATTTGCCTCCTTTATCAGTTCCCGGTTTGAAAACAAGTCTGCCGTTGCTAAACTTGATGTGACAGATGTAGAACTCACAAAAGTTATTGATGAGCCGGAAGTTGCAACCCCTCCTCCGCCGCCACCTCCGCCGCCTGCCGAACAGCCCAGAATTGCAATGTCGCAGTACACTGCCCCGCTCCTGGTGCATGAAGAGATAAAACCAGAAGAACAAATGAAGGACGTTACAGAAATTGCAGACACAAAAATCGGCACTGCAAATGTTGATGGATTGAAGGGAGTAGATATTACCGCACCACCAATTGAAGAAGGAAGCAAAAGTGGTGTAATAACCGGTCCTAAAAAAGACAAACAAGACGAAACACTGATAGATGTTCAAATCCAGGCTAAATTTCCCGGTGGCGATGAAGAGTGGCGGCAATATATTTCTAAACAAATCAACCGTTATATGGATGAACTGGAAGAAGAAGGTAAAGCCGGCTCCTGTGTTGTTCAGTTTATTGTAGATATAGATGGATCTATCAGCAATGTAGAAGCTTTGACGATGAAAGGAACCAAGCTGGCAGAAATTTGCGTAAACGCTGTGCGCAAAGGTCCTAACTGGACACCTGCCGAAAACAATGGCAAAAAAGTAAAAGCCTACAGAAAGCAACCAGTGGTATTCCAGATAAACAATTAATCAGGGGTGAAAGGGCAAAGGTAAAAAGGTCAAAGATTTTTGACTTTCACCTTTGCCCTTTCCTTTTGTGTCTTCTCTCCCACCTTTCCCCTTTAACCTTTGGCCTTTCACCTCTCACCTTTCACCTTTCACCTTTGCCCCCCATCCGTCCCGTTCCGTCCTGTGGTGTACCGGACTATAAGGTTCTCTTTCTACTTAATATCAGTTGGTTTTCTACCTCAATCGCATCCGCGTACAACCCTTTGCCAGCAAGCATTCCAGGGAATTTGCTGAGCAACCATTCCTAAACAGATTGTTTCTACGATGGTTAATTAATGTTAACAGGAAAAGGAGCTCTTTAAAATTGTGCATGCATCGTTCAAAATAATCTTGTTATCAAATTAATACTATGCATTTATATAGTATTTTACCGCTTCAATCGGTTTACAAACAACAAGTATTAATACAAATAAGCCGGTTGCGGTACGAAGGATGATAAGATTGCGAGCCATTACTATTCGATCAGGTGGATATCCGGTACCATATTTCATTTTTAAAAATTGTTCATAAGTAATATTAATTTTCCACTATGTATCGAAACTTCCCTTCTGTAAAGTTGGTTTTAGCCCTCTTTATGCTAGGCTGTGTAGCCGTTTCATGCAACAATGAAAAAAAGCAGGACGATAAACCTACGGGTCCCGTTGATCCAAAAGTAGAAAAACTGAAACTCCCTCCCGGTTTTAAAGCAGACAGATTGTATGGACCTTCGGAAAACAAAGAAGGCTCCTGGGTGTCTATGGCTTTTGACGACAAGGGAAGATTGATCGCCTCCGACCAATACGGTGCCATTTACAGGCTTACCCTTCCTCCTATTGGAGCGGATAGCACGCAAAAAACAAAAATTGAAAAATTAAAGATCACTACCGACCAGGTGGTGGCCGCCGATACTACCGGTAAGAAGGTAAGCATCGGTTATGCGCACGGGTTATTATATGCATTCAATAGCCTGTACGTAATCGTTAGCCACTCTAAAGACGAGCAGATGGATAAGAGCAGCGGCTTGTATCGCTTGCAGGATACCGATGGCGACGACGAATTTGACAAGGTTACATTACTGAAATCGTTGAAGGGCGAAGGTGAGCATGGACCTCATAGCGTGGTGTTGGCCCCCGACGGAAAATCGTTGTATGTAGTGTGCGGAAATCATACAGACGTACCAGAGATGAATTCATACCGCCTTCCTTCCAACTGGAAAGAGGACAATCTTTTCCCCTTGTTTACCGATCCTAACGGGCACGCTGTTGATCGTAAAGCACCGGGTGGCTGGATTGCGCATGTTGACTCTACAGGCAGCAACTGGGAACTGGTAAGCGCTGGTTACAGGAATGAATTTGACATTGCCTTCAACGACCTGGGAGATATGTTTACTTATGACTCTGATATGGAATGGGACTTTGGTACGCCCTGGTACCGCCCCACCCGTATTTGTCATGCCACCAGTGGCAGTGAATTTGGCTGGCGCACCGGCAACAGCAAATGGTCGCCTACTTATCCCGATAACTTACCTGCAGTGGTAAACGTAGGACAGGGTTCACCTACCAACGTAGTATACGGTGGCAAGGCTAAATTTCCTGAAAAATACCGCAAAGCAGTATTTGCATTCGACTGGAGCTTTGGTATTATATATGCCATTCTGATTGAGCCGGATGGAGCATCTTACAAAGCAACCGGCGAAGAATTCGTATCGGGCTCACCGTTACCATTAACCGATGGCGTAATAGGACCTGATGGCGCTATGTATTTTCTTACTGGTGGCCGCAGGCTTGAGTCTGACCTGTACCGTGTGTACTATGCGGATGAGCTGAACGAAAAAGATCATAAACCAACTGAAGAAACGCCTGAGCGTAAAATACGCATTCAGCTTGAGGCTTACCACCAGGGTCCTAAAGCGGGTGCCGTTGATTTTGCATGGACTTATCTTAAACATGCCGACAGGTTTGTGCGATATGCCGCCAGGATTGCTGTTGAACATCAGCCTGTAGCAGAATGGAAGGACAAAGTATTGGCTGAAAAAGATCCCGTTACGTTGACGCAGGCCGGTTTGTCGCTGGCAAGGCAGGGAGATGCTGCTGTGAAGGGCCAACTGGTGCATGCATTGGCTGGCATTGACTTTGGCAAACTTTCGGAAGCACAGCAAATTGACCTGGTGCGCACATTTGAAGTAGTGTTTGCCCGGATGGGAGCGCCTGATGCTGCCGGTAAAGCAGAGGCAACTACTTACCTCAACGCACAATATCCCGCAAAAAACAATGAGCTTAACAGGGTATTGGCAAAAGTGCTGGTGTTCCTCGATGCTCCTGAAGCGGTGAGCAAAACCATGGCACTGATGAAAGATGCGAAGGATGATAATTCATCGGGACAAAAAACGCTGATGGAGTCTTCGGACCTTATTATGCGCAACCCACAATATGGAATGGACATAGCCAGTATGCTTTCCAGCGTTCCGCCTGCGCAGCAAACCTACTTTGCGGTAGCACTGTGCAAGGCAAAAACAGGCTGGACGCCTGAACTGCGTGAGCAATACTTCAAATGGTTTTACAAAGCGTTCAGCTATAAGGGCGGACACAGCTTCAGGGGCTTCATCAACAATGCAAGGAAAGCGGCATTGGAAAACGTACCCAAAGCAGAGTTTGCTATGTACAGTACGATGTCGGGCGATTCAATCGTAAATCGTTCGGGCAATGCCCTGGCAGACAATGCACCGCAGCCTAAGGGACCTGGCAGAAACTGGAAGGTAGCGCAGGCAGATTCTATTATTATAGACAGCCTGAGCCTTACGCCCAGGAACTTTGAAAACGGTAAGGCAATGTTTGCGGCTTCATTGTGTATTTCCTGCCATAACATGAAGGGGGAAGGTGGTACTTCCGGTCCCGACCTCACACAGTTGGGTACCCGCTTTTCGGCGAAAGACATACTGGAAGCGATCATTGATCCCAGCAAAACCATATCCGATCAGTATGGGTCAACCGTATTCTATTTAAAAGACGGCGGCACTGTAACCGGCAGGATCGTTAGCCAGGACGAACAGAAGTATTCAATTTCTCAGAATCCTTTCGCACCACAGGTGTTAAGAGACATTCCTAAAAACGATGTGGTGAGAACGAGGGTGTCCGACGTTTCGCCTATGCTGCCGGGTATGGTAAACAGGCTGAATCCGGAAGAACTGAGAGACCTGATTGCTTACCTTGTTTCGGGCGGTAACAAAGACCACGAACTATACACAGGCAAGAAAAAGTAAATTAGTCATTACTATATCTTAAACTCCGCTCCGTTAGTAAACGGAGCGGAGTTTTTTTATGCCATCTATTTACAACAATCATTTCTCGAACATTGGACAAACGGGTATCAGAAACGGACAAAGACGCCGCAGGGAAATAGTTTAGTGCAGCATATCGTCAAACTGAAAAGGTTATATATTTTCAAAATAATTATCATTAGTTAAATTCTTTTTCTAGATTTACATGTTATTGTTCTAAACCTTATCCTATTCGACATTGGCAACAATGGCCGAATAGCAAACCCACATCCACGAGAGATGCTTTTCAATTCGGTTGATTTTGCCGTGTTTTTGCCCGTTGTGTTTGTGCTTTATTGGTTCGCCGCCAATAAAACACTGCACCTTCAGAACAGGCTGCTTTTGGCAGCAAGCTATTTTTTCTACGCATGCTGGGACTGGCGATTTCTCTTCCTGCTTATCTTTTCCACTTTACTCGATTATTTCAGCGGCTTGAAATTGCAACAGGTAAAAGAACCGGTTAACCGAAAGATCTGGCTCTGGATCAGCATTATCATCAACCTTGGATTCCTGGTCTTCTTTAAATACTACAATTTTTTTGCAGATTCTTTTGTGCAGTTGTTCTCACGGTTAGGGTTACACTTTAGTCCGTTTACATTGCAAATCATTCTACCGGTTGGCATTTCCTTTTATACTTTTCACGGGCTGTCGTATGTATTTGACATCTATAACCGGAAAATAGAAGCTGAACGGAATTTCATTGATTATGCGCTTTTTGTGAGTTTCTTTCCTCTGCTGGTAGCTGGTCCCATCGAAAGGGCTTCTCACCTGCTGCCCCAGATAAAGCATAAAAGAACATTTAATTATGTGCGGGCGGTAGACGGATTGCGGCAGATATTATGGGGATTGTTTAAGAAGATTGTAATAGCCGACCAATGTGCAACGTACGCCAATTTAATATTCAGCAACCCCGATGCATTTTCGGGCAGCACGCTGATACTGGGTGCGCTGTTCTTCACCTTCCAGATTTACGGTGATTTTTCGGGATATTCTGATATCGCGTTAGGCACTGCCCGGCTTTTTGGAATCGAACTGCTTCGCAACTTTGCCTTCCCTTATTTTTCGAGAGACATTGCCGAATTCTGGAGAAGGTGGCACATATCGCTTTCGAGCTGGTTCAGAGATTATTTATACATTCCGCTGGGAGGAAGCAGGGGCGGCACATGGATGAAAGTGAGGAACATCTTTATTATTTTTTTAGTAAGCGGATTCTGGCACGGTGCTAACTGGACCTTCATTTTGTGGGGAGCATTGAATGCCGTTTATTTTCTACCCCTGTTGCTGAGTAACAGGAACAGGATAAACCTGGAGATTGTAGCAGCAGGAAGAGCATTGCCTGCCTTCAGGGAAGTTGTAAGCATAGCCGCAACTTTTGGGTTAACCGTTTTTGCGTGGATCTTTTTCAGAGCAGAAAATATTGAACATGCATTAAACTATTTGTCTGGGATTTTTACCAGGCCTTTTTTTCCAGTGACATTATTTAAAGGAATTGATGGTGCCGCAGGAACAATGGTGCTTGTTATATTCTTTATGCTGATTGAATGGATTGGCAGAGAAGAAAAATATGCTATCGAAAAGTTAGGATTTGGTTGGCAAAAATACTGGAGATGGGCCTTCTATTCTTTCCTCATCTTTTTGATTGGGATGTTTATGGTTACCGATGAAATGCCATTTATTTATTTCCAGTTTTAAACGATTACAGCAATGAAAGAAATTTTTAAGCTGATACGCTATGTTGTTTTGTTCCTACTGTTTTCGGGAGTAGCTTATGTTGCCTTTCTGTGTATATGGGGTGACATAATGCCCGGATTTTTGCAAAGGAATATGTATTACCGCATGGGGTATGGCGGACACATGTTTACCAGGATGCAAGAAGTGAAGCACGTTAAAAATATAGACGTGCTTTTTCTCGGCTCCTCGCATGCCTACAGGGGCTTCGACCCCAGGATATTTGCAAAGCATGGCTTAAAAAGCTTTAACCTTGGGTCCAGCCTGCAATCTCCTATGCAAACCGAAGTGTTACTCAACCGTTACCTGCACACTATCAACCCTAAGGTGATCATCTACGAAGTATATTATCCTGCATTTACCTCCGATGGTGTTGAGTCGGCGTTGGACATTATTTCAAACGACAAAAACGATCTTGAATCCGTAAAAATGATAATGAACCTTAACCATATCGGCACTACTAACACGTTCATTTACGGACTTTGCAACGACCTTATTGGAGCAACAAATGCATTTGACGAAGATTCTGTAAAAGGCGAGGATACTTATGTAAAAGGAGGGTATGTACAAAGAGCTTCAACACCTTTTAAAAACGCGATGAAAGAATCGCCGTGGAAGTACGATATCAATGATCATCAGTGGAACACATTTATAAAACTTATCCATTTAATTAAAAACAAGAACATAAAATTGATACTGGTGCAAACACCCATCAGCAAAAGCCTTTACAAAACATTCGAAAAAAAAGAAACATTCAATAAAATGATGAAGCAGTATGGAGAATATTACAATTTTAATGAAATACTGCAATTAGATGATTCACTGCATTTTTATGATCCCGACCATTTGAACCAGGCGGGAGTGGAGATATTTAACGACAAGCTTATACACCTGGCTTTAAGCAAACAAACATCGGGCGCAAAGCGATAACATCAACTGTTTACGGTTACTTATTAGTTTCGGGTTATCCGGGCTTATTTATTCCCCCTGTATAATCTTCCGGTCGGTGTCTCACCATAGCCCTCAACTTTACGCCCGGTTTCATATCTCACAAGACCTGAAGATTGTAAGTCATGAGACACGACCCACGGCGAAGGGATTGTGCTCATGTCCGGCTTTGTACTACTGTTTGTCATATCGAAGAATGAGACATCCGGTTTCAGCGTACTCTTAGATGACGTTACTGGCAAAATCTTCGCCGCCAGTAAAAATTTGAAACAGTTTTTTTGTCATCATGCAAGATTTTCCACAGGCACTTTGTAGTATATTTAATGGCGTCGCCTTGCAAAACACTAATTGTAAAACATACAACCATGCGTTTTTTAATAACCTTTGCCTGCCTTTTAACAGGGCTGCTATCCAAAGCACAGTTAACCGATTCCATAAAAGTGGATGACCATTACAGGATATTCCATTTCAACCAACCTTCTTTAAAAAAGAATGCCAGCCTTGTTTTTGTTTTGCACGGATCGGGTGGCGATGGAAAGGGTATTATGCGCACCACTCCAAAGCTGGAAGCAATAGCAGCAAAAGAAAATATACTGATCGTTTATCCCGACGGTTATAAGCGCTTCTGGAACGAGTGCCGCAAAATGGCGGCTACTCCTCCTAACGAGGAAAACATCAACGAAGAAGCATTTTTTGTTGGGATGATAGATTATTTCAAAACGAAGTATAAAGTAAATACAAAAAAAGTTTTTGTGGTGGGCACCTCGGGTGGAGGACATATGGCTTACAAACTTGCCATGAATATTCCTGATAAGATTTGCGCCATCACCGCTATAGTAGCCAACCTGCCCGACAGCGCGAATATGGATTGTACTCCCTCCGGCAAACCTGTGCCTGTAATGATCTTAAACGGAACAGATGATAGCGTAAATACATACAAAGGCGGATTGATCAGGGCTGGCAGTGCAAGCCTGGGCACCGTGCGTTCAACCGATGCAACATTTGCTTACTGGTCGTCCATTGCCGGGTATACGGGTGAGCCAGTAAAAAAAGTATACCCGGACACCGATCCTTCCGATGGAAAAATCATTGAAAGTTATACGTATAAAAGGCCCGGCGCGCCGGAAGTCACCTTACTGAAAGTGATCGGCGGCAAGCATGATTACCCGGGAGATGTAGACGTATACCTCGAAGCCTGGGCATTTTTTAAGCGGCAGCTAAAACGATAGATCATCAAAACAAAAAACCGGTCATAAAGACCGGCATTTGTATCCAATAATTCCGATGGGTGTTGAGTAAATGCGCTTACTCGTGGGCGTTGATTCGCTTCAACCTCGGCCTTGTGGTGTCCCTTAAACCTGGGGATCCTTTATCCTAATTTTTTGTTTCGTCGTGTTGTGTTCGTTTGATGATGTAAAGATGCTGCGGATTTCTCCTAACCCGAACTTTATTCGATAAGGGTATTTCTTTGTTCGATTTTCAGCCATTTTACTCCGATAAGGGTTATTGCTTACATTTTATTACAACTAACGTTATAGAACAAACGCACTTCAACAAACCTGGTTGATCTTTGATAACAGCCTCTCCATTATTGCACCATTATTCTTATGCCTTCGGAATGCGAAATAAACTCAGGCGCATACATACACTGGATGGTAGCTACACCGGCTGAAAAATTCCCGGCATGTGTAACAAACAGCGGGTATTCAAACACGTAAGTGCCTTTAGCCAGGTATCCGAAAAAGAAATTGGTAGACGCATCTTTGGTACTTTCATAATACCCTAGTCCACCCTGCCATTTGTAGCTGCTCAATACATTAACCGGTTCTGTGCCTGCAGCTCTTAAATCTTTCATGTGCACATACTCCATATTTCTGTCGGCACGCAGTTCAATACGCACTTTCAGCTTATCGCCTACCTTTAGCTGCATATTGTTGGTTACAGTTTCCAGCACAGGACCACGATCTGTATTTCTTTCTACAAACAGATTCTTTTTCAGTTGCAGCGGCATGTTTTTACCATCGGGGGTCGTTATCTTATCCAGGTCTTCAAAGTATTGCCAGTAAACCGCTCCCCAACTGCCCGACTGCTGCGCTGTATTTTTTGCAGCAGACACAGTCACTTCTATATTGCCCATTTTAGGCGTTACTTCTGCCGCTTCAATGCTTTGTTTGAAATAGCCGGTGCCTGCTTCTGCGCTACCGTTTGAAAGCGTTTTTGAGCCAAGCATAACCTTTACCGAAGGTTCTGTCGCCAGCCAGTCCGCCCCCTGCAATAAAAGCGCATAACAAGCTTCTGCCGTTGCTTTTGTGTTGCCCCAGTGCTGGGTTTGTTTTTGCTTCAGCAACCATATCTTCATATCATTCACCGCTTTATTGTCTTTTGTTATTTCGCCAAATGCCTCAATCAACAAAGCCTGTGTTTCAACCGGCGCTTCATGCCAGTAATAGCCCCAGCGGTTGTCTTTCCAATACATGCCCAGTTCTTCGTGTATTGTGGCATTTTCTTTAAGAGAAGCCAGTATAGCTGCTGCCGTAGCTTTGTCGCCACTCCGGAACAGGGTTAAAGCAATCATGCCCTGCATATACTTTGTTTGCTTTAGCCAGAATGTTTTAGCCTGCTGCCGGTAATAGTTGTACGCGGTGGCCGCCTTTTCGGAAACTTTTTTGTCTGCGAAAAAACTGCGCATATAGAGGTATTGAATGGCACTGTATGAAAGATGATTTTCTTTGAGACTGACTTTTGATTTAACAAGGTTATCGTAATCCTCTTTTATCCTGGCGTCTGCGTAAGTCAGCGCATTATCAATTACCTCCTTCCATTCAACCTGCTCTTCTTTTGATATGGCGTTGAGCT
This sequence comes from Agriterribacter sp., assembly GCA_051955255.1. GTDB lineage: Bacteria > Bacteroidota > Bacteroidia > Chitinophagales > Chitinophagaceae > Agriterribacter. The sequence continues at coordinate 22,890 of JBQCGX010000057.1, forward strand.
TTTCTAAATGCCCTATTCCTGTCAGTATATACTGGGTAATATAACGGTCATCATTACCGCCTTTAAACCATACAAATCCACCGTTGGGTGTTTGCATATCCTTCAGCTTGTTGAAGCTGGAGCTGGTGGCGGCATTCATGCGCACCATGTCAAACAGCATTGCTATATTCTTTCTCTGCTCCGATTCATTTTTAGCCTGCACCAGCCAGGGAGTTTCCTGCAGCAAAATGCTTTTCAGCTCTTCATTTTTTTGCAATGCAGATTGCAGGCTGCTGCCCGATGTGTCTGCTTTCCATTGGTCAAATACGGCTTTGATTTTTGGATTGCTGTTCGCTATAGTGCCGGCAAGTATATTGGCATAATAACGGTTGAAGGTTTGCTCTGCACACTCGTAAGGATAGTCGGACAGGTAAGGCAATGATTGAACGGCATACCATGCAGGATTTGCAGTATACTCCACTGTTAGTCCGTAATTTTTCAGCGACTGGCTGCTGCCCGATTTCAACAGTTTTTCAAAACTGAATTTTTTAGTGCCGGTTGTGCGCATGTTTAATGGAAGTGCTTCGGTAACCAGCATCTGGTTGGTTAACACCGGTAACACATTTTCTTCGCCATCACTTAATTCTTTGCTATTGGATGTTGCCACGATGCGATACAGCAACGGTGCATTGAACTGCTGTGGTATGCTAATGCTGAACTGAACAGGGGTGCTTTGCCCTGCCGGCGCCGAAAATGTTTTGGAGGCTACCGCATTGTTGAACAGGCTGTTTACAGTTTCGTTGGTAGCCGCATTGATAAGCTCCAGCCGCACAAATCCGTTGATGACCTTATTGCTAATATTCACGATTTTGGCACTGAAATTCATGCTGTCTTTCTCTCTTACAAACCTGGGCGCATTAGGTTGCACCATCAATTCTTTTTGTGTAACAGCTAACTGTTGCGCATACCCCATCGCCAGGTCTTTGGTGTGCGCAAAAGTCATCAGCTTCCATTGCGTTAATGCTTCGGGCATGGTAAAGCTGAAGGTTATCTTACCGCTGCTGTCTGTTTTCAGGTCAGGAAAAAAGAAAGCTGTTTCGTTGAAGTTTTTGCGGGGAGAACTTATAGGGTTTGAAACCGGCGAATCTGCTGTTGTAGCTGCACCTGTTAATGCGCTTTTTTTCTGTACTTCTCCATCCTCTTCCAGAGGCTTCGAGGGCGGAGCAGCAACCACTTTAGCTTCAGACATCAGCATTTCTTGATTAAAGCCCGCAACTCTGCCTGCAGGTTGGGAGGCTTCGTCATTCATGATTCGGGGTGCCGAAAACTTTGCCATTTCAACTCTTGTAATTCCAATTGTCAACAACCTGTCATAATTCTTTTCATACGATTTATAATCCACCGGTATCGTATTCTTTTCGTTCGATTGTACCTGCACAAACGACTGTCTGCCGTTCCAATAATTGTAGGCATAATAAGTAGGCCATATACCCGGCGTTGTCCAATTATGAGGCTTGAACTGGTCCAACGATGCATCGTACATCGAAGCCAGCATTTCAGCAGCCACTTTTTCTCCTTTGCTGCCGCTTATTTTCACCTCCCATTTTTCCTGGCTGCCGGGCTGCAGCTTGTCTCTGAAAGTGGAAAACTGTATAGCCAACTCCTTGTTTGTCCACGGAACATTGATGGTATTGTAACTGGTATAAAACCGGTTGTCCTTCACAAAAAATTGGGTTACACCAAAGCCGCCCCTGTCTTCTTCGGTTACAGGAAAATCGAATTGCTTTTTTTCATTGTTCAATGCCAGGAATGAAAAACCATTTGCAGTTGTTTGCTGCAATTGGTTATTGGCTAACGGCCTTGGCTGATCTGGTATATCTTTGTTCACCTGCTGTATTACGAACACATCACCGGCAGATGTGCCATGCATCAATTTCGCTGTTTCGCCAGGTTGAACGGTGCTGCTTATATCTGTCTGCCATTGATAAGAAGCGACTGGAATGTTTTTCGATTTCGCATCGTACAACTGCACATATTCTATTGCCTTTACTTCACCGCCGTCTTTGTCGCGGGCAGTAGCTTCGACGGCATAAACACCGGGAGAAAATTTCTGATTTCTGATTTCTGATTTCTGATTGAATTCTAGGGTAAAAGTATCTGTATATATTGCAGCTTGTTTTGGCCAGTTGTGGTAGTCGGATTCATCTTTGTATTCATCGTGTGGGAAATGTTTGATGTACTCGGCTTCGCTGAAAATGAATTGATCGGGCTTTTCCCAATAACGGTTGCGGATCAATCTTCCCGGAGCCTTTAACGGGTAAATGTTAACGGTGGCTTTTGTCTGCTGCCACTCGCCCGACAAATTTTTACTGGTCAGCGTTATTGTTTTAAAACTGTCAACCGGAATAGGTGTTGATGCTGTTGCCAACTCCAGCACCAACGATTTGTATCCAACCGGTAGTGTTGTGGTGGCGCTTCTCGTTTCACCATTAATATCGGTAACATCTACCTGTATAGCATAGTCGAAAACGGGGTCGAGCTTTTTGTCGAGCGTAAGATCAGGTATGGCGCTGAATTGCAGATTAAATTTCCCGTTCACATCTGTTGTTGTTACGCCGCTGGCTATCTCCATGCTGCTGGTTCGGGGCAATCCTCTTTTATAATACAACCAGGGATAGATAAACCTCGCCCGCCGGGTAACCCGGTATTTTACGGTAGCGCCATCAATGTTATTGCCTGCGTAAGCTTTGGCAATACCAGTTATGCTAACGGTATCGTTTACCCTAAAGCTTTGTTTGGGCTTCTCTACTTCAACCGAAAATTTCGGGCGTTTGTATTCTTCTACCGAAAAATAGGTACTGCTTTGTTCATATTCCTGCACCCGTATACTGAAATTACCTGTCAACACATTTTGTGGCAGCCGGAATTGTCCCGATAAGGAACCAAATTCATTTAATGCCAGCGACAATGAATCTACGGTTTGGTCATTTTCATCCCGCAGGTATACCAGCAATTTTTTGTTGGTGATGATGGCAGCCTTTCTTGTATCCTTGCTTTTAGTAATGCCAATTCCTTTAAAAAATACTGTTTGCCCGGGGCGGTAAATGCTGCGATCGGTAAAGAAATAAACATTGCTGTTTTTCTTTTCGTAGTCTGGGTCATTTAGCCCTTCATAAGAATCATAACGATTGTACGTGTACACATAATCGTCCATGAATAAACGATCTTTCTGCCAGCCGATTTCCAAACGGATGTTCCGGCTTTGTTTGCCTGCAGGTTTTGTACGGAAATATCCATTCTTATCTGCGGTTAACAATTCCTCCTTCTGCAACTTGTTCTTACGGTCGGTATAATCGTATTTCGAAGTCCATACCTGTACGGAAGCACCCGCCAACGGCTTACCTGTTGTGCGATGCAGCACAAAATAATCTGATTCATTGTTAACAAAACTGATAGCAGATACGTGAAAATATTGAGCAGCTAATAAGTTCGTGTTAATGCCAAAGTCGTTATCAAGGCTGCCCAGCAAGATATACTCTCCTGCAGGCAACGCATCTACCTTAATTTCCACACCATGCTCCCGGTAGTCTGATGTTGCCGGTAAGTCCTGTTTCCAGTTCCGGATCGCGGGCGTAGCAGAGAGCTTTGTCCAGTAAACATCTTCATATCGGTTAGCCAGTTGGTCCTTTAATGTTTTATCTGCTTTGATGATCCTGAAATGCAGGCTGGACAAATTCCGGTATTTCACCAGGGTTCTGAAAGCCTCACCGGGCACATTCACTTTTTCTGTGAACAATTGCAATGATTTGCGGAGCATGTTGTTCAGCAGGTTGTGGCAATCAACTGCACCCTGCGTTTTGGGGAAATTTTTAATAGTGCTTTCGCATATTTCTTTCGCTGTTTGAAAAGCTGTGCTGTCTGCCGTGTTGCCATTCGCTTCTTCATAGGCATTTCCTTTATTGCTATGATATTGCGCCAACAAAGCCCATGCCTGCGCCGCTACGGGTTGCTTTTCGTATTGGGCGGTAAGATGCTTTAATGCCATTACATATACTTCGTCTTTTTCGGGCATTACCGCCTGGCGATATACAAACGCTAACCTCCTGAGGTCGGCATCCATCAATGCATCGTAGTCTTTGTCGTTTGTATGAAAGGAAAGCAACTGCTGGTATAAAAGGAGCGCCTTGTATTGTAAGGACACTGAATCTTTTGTTGGAAACTTGCGGTGAATAAAATCAGCGACGGGGTCGAAAGCTGCATTCATGTTGATCGTAAATGAATAAGCCGGCTTGGTAATGTCGCGTTCATCGTTTTCAAAATAATCCAATGCGCGGTGAGCGAGCAGATCGTACAAGGTTGGACGTAGCTTGCGTGTGTTTCCTTTTTGAATGATAGGCTCGTATGCTTCCAGCCTGGTTTTTTGCAGCAGGTTTTCATTTTGCAAAGAAGCTGTATACAGTTCGCCGATCCTGGCATGCAGGTCATCAATTGTCCAGGTAGCTATATCTTCTTTGTTAAAGTTTACAGTGTTGGTGCGGTCATAAAATTTCCAGCGATTGCTTTGAAAATAATGCCAGTACATTTCTGCGGCTACCGATTGCAGTATTTGTTTGGCCGGTTGTGTGGCAGATTGTATTTCACTCTCAAGAGTCTTTATTTGAAGCGTCTCTTCGTTTTCACCGGCAGATCCATCAGCCGGTAACGACAATTTGTATAACAAAGCTTTTATAAGCTGCGGTTCATTTTTTTCTTTTTTTGCGCGTGCATAAATCCTGTCAACTTCTGTACGTGCCGATTTTACCAATCCTTTTTTTTGTATCAGTTCGTCTACTCTCTTCCATGCGCTATCGTAGGTATTCATCTTCGTTTGACTTTTGGCATAAAAAAATAACAGGCAGCCTAACAGGCATATGAACAAATGTTTTCCAAATTTCATGGCTAATAGTTAAATGATTTCAAAATTACTGCTTGCTGCTTAAAAGCCCGCTGTTGCATTACGGGATATAGATGCGAAAAGGTTAAATATTACATAAGCGTTAGGGTTAGTACGCGCGATGGGAGGCTCTTGAAACACAAGCCACGGCGTAGCCTAACCTAACCATCACAGTGTCATGCCATCAATTAGACCTCTCCTTACGTTGGGGTGACAAACAGTGGAATGATGATGAGCTACAACGAAAATTCTCGTCCATGCAAATCAGATGAACAATTTCCCGTACAGATTATAATAGCACTGTAGCTTGTGATTCCAACTTTGGAGGAAGCTACTTTATACCATCTTTAATATTCACTGCCGATAAACTATGGCTAACCTGTGAACTGCGAGCTTCAATATTTCGACTAGCAAAAAACTTCAAGTTGGCGTATAGGGTGAGTGCTGATTGTTCCCTTGCTGAATGCTGGCCGCTGAAAGCTCACAGCCTAGACCACCTGCACAATCAAAAACTTCAGGTAATTGGTATTTTCCATACCAGGGATGATAGGATGATCGGCAGCCTGTGCCTGAAAAGTAACCTGGCGGAGTTTGCGCCGGGCATCTTTGGCAGCCATGCCAATGATCTCCAGAAAAAGTTCCGGCTGCACGAGGTTGGTACAACTGGAAGTAACCAGAAATCCACCTGGCTTCACCAGCTTCATGCCGCGCAGGTTGATCTCTTTATAACCGGTAATTGCTTTTTGAATGTTCTCACGGGTTTTAGTAAACGAAGGAGGATCGAGCATTACCACGTCGTATTGCTTCCCTTCTTTGGCCCAGGCTTTCAACACATCAAAGGCATTCACGCAATCAAAGCGACAGATCTTTTCATAGCCATTCAATGTTGCATTTTTGGTGGCTTGCTTGCATGCATTTTCAGAAATATCCAGTCCCAAAACACTTTTCGCTCCGTAATGCGCCGCATGAATTTCAAATGTCCCGGTATAACAAAAAGCGCCCAGCACATCGGCGCCTTTTACTATATGCTGTATGGCGCGGCGATTATCCTGCTGATCTAAAAAATAGCCGGTCTTTTGCCCGTTAGCAATATCTACATTAAACTGCAACCCATTTTCGTTGATGACAATATTGGTGTCGAAGGGTTCAGATAAAAATCCTTTTTGCTGTGTCAGTCCCTCCAACTCACGCACGGGTACATCATTACGTTCGTATATGCCTTTGGGCGAAAATATTTTTTCAATCGCTTTTACAATGGCGGGTTTCCACACATCTATACCAAGGGCCAGCGTTTGTATTACAAAATAATCGTTGAACTTGTCAATGATGAGCTGCGGCATTTGGTCGGCTTCGCCAAAAATCAGCCTGCAATTTTCTTTATAGCCTATTTGCTGGCGGTACTGCCAGGCTTCGAGCAGGCGCCTGTAAAAAAAGTCATCGCTAATCTCCTCCTGCCTGTTACGGGTAAGAAGTCTTACAATGATCTGCGATTTGGGGTTAATGTATCCCTTGCCTATAAATTTTTTATCATGCGTGTATACTTCTACCGTTTCTCCACCGGCAGCGTCGCCCTCAATTTCCTTCACTTCATTGGCAAATATCCAGGGATGTCCATTCAATACGCGGTTGCTGATCTTTTGCCGGAGGTAAACTTTTTTCATGGGCGCAAAGGTAGCAGCTTTCAGCCTTCAGCGATCAGCCATGAGCTTAGCAACCGTGATCATCAAATCAAAAATCAGAAATCAAAAATCAGCAATCGCGTTTCCGTCATTTTGACCTTACATCTTTGTTGGCAAACTTGTTGTAAATAATAAGGGCATTCATCAATAAAAAGCAGTCATGGAAGATCTTATGAATAAAAACGCTGGAAATCAGGAAGATATCAATGCGCAAACCGATAATGGACAAACGGAAAATGAGAATTTGGCAGGAAAGGGCGAATTCCCGGAGGATATGACAGGTGAGGCCGAAAAATTAAAAGCAGAACTGGCAGAACAAAAGGATAAATATATTCGCTTGTATGCGGAATTCGACAACTTTAAGCGCAGGAGCGCTAAGGAACGTGTGGAATTGATTCAAACAGCTGGCAGGGAAGTGATCGTTTCTTTGCTGGATGTGTTGGACGATTGCGACCGTGCCGAAAAGCAGCTCCAGGAAAGTGGACAGCAGGATGCGGTTACAGAAGGCGTTCAGCTTGTATTTAACAAGCTGAGGTCTGTTTTGTTGGCTAAAGGCGTAAAGGCAATGGATGCGAGGGGAAAGGATTTCGATCCCGACCAGCATGAAGCCATTACCCAAATCCCGGCTCCGTCTGAAGATCTGAAAGGCAAAGTGGTAGATGAAGTGGTGAAGGGCTATTACCTGAATGATAAGATCATCCGGTTTGCCAAAGTGGTGGTGGGACAATAATTTGAAATTGAAAATTTCCTGCCTGTTGGCAAACAGATGAAAATATTATTCCCGATCCCGCTTACAAATTTTCAAATAGGTTTATTAACATATTTATGAAAAGAGATTATTACGAAATCCTGGGCGTGTCCAAAGGAGCCTCTGCGGATGAAATAAAAAAGGCATACCGCAAGGTGGCTATGCAATACCACCCTGACCGTAACCCTGGCGACAAGGCTGCTGAAGAAAAATTTAAGGAAGCGGCGGAGGCTTATGAGGTGCTGAGCGACGATACAAAAAAAGCGCAATATGACCGGTTTGGTCATGCCGGCGTGGGGAACAATCGCGGAGGTTTTGGCGGTGGCGGCATGAACATGGATGATATTTTCAGCCAGTTCGGTGATGTGTTTGGCGACGATATTTTCGGCAGCTTTTTTGGTGGCTCAAGGGGCAGAAGTGGTGGGCGTGCGCGCGGCGTAAGGGGCAGTAATCTCAGAGTTAAGATCAAACTCAATTACGAAGAAATAGCCAATGGTGCGAGCAAGACCATCAAGGTAAAAAAATATGTGCATTGCAACACCTGTAATGGAAGCGGTGCAAAAGACAAAGGCGGCGTTCAAACCTGCTCTACCTGCGGTGGCAGCGGACAGGTGAGGAAAGTGCAGAATACATTTTTGGGGCAGATGCAAACCGTTACCACCTGCTCAACCTGTAACGGCGAAGGAACTACCATTACCAATAAATGTACTACCTGTAAAGGCGAAGGACGGGTATATGGCGAAGAAACTTTAACCATAGAAATTCCGGCAGGCGTGCAGGAGGGTATGCAGTTGAGCATGGGCGGCAAGGGAAATGCAGGTGAAAGGGGCGGTCCGGCAGGCGATTTAATTATTTTGATTGAAGAAGAAGCGCATGTTGATTTACAACGTGAAGGATTGAACGTGGTGTTTGATCTCCATATTTCTTTTACCGATGCTGTGTTTGGCACGCAGGTGGAAGTGCCTACAATAGATGGCAAAGCAAAAATTAAAATACCAGCGGGCACACAAAGCGGCAAAATATTCCGGCTGAAGGGAAAAGGTTTTCCTGCTGTGAACTCTTATGAAAGGGGCGACCAGATGATACATGTAAATGTGTGGACTCCTCAAAATGTAAGCAGCGAAGAAAAAGTCATGCTGGAAAAACTGCAGCAGTCTCCCAACTTCAAACCACAACCCAATAAGGGCGAAAAGAACTTTTTTGAAAGGGTGAAGGAAATGTTTGGGTAATAAACGATTTATTTTATTTCAGCCGTCAGCGTATATCAGCGAAGGATATTTTCCCGCAGATATGCGCTGATTTCTTTTCGCACAAAACTAAGCAACATTGGAATGGAATCGATTGAACGACAATCAGCGGGAACGTTTTAAAATTGATATTGTGCTGAAAAGAAAGCTTATTTAATTTTCATTTGAGCAAAGTAAGGATGGTCAGGGTTTACGATCAACTCCTGCCGTTGCGGATGAATGAGCACATCCATGTCTTCCAATGGTATGGCACCTAATAACACTTCTGAATTACCGGGCAATACCATTGCCTGACAGCTTGTTCGCCGGTTTTTAAACCGCAATTCTACCGGAGCCACCACTTCGTATTCAACAATCGCTCCGTTTGCCATTTGCGCTTTTCTTGTTTCCACTACAGGCAATTGTAATTGTTCCTGTATGTTTTCATTAATGCAAAGCATGATGGAGCCTGTATCCACGAGTGCATTTACCCGCATGCGCTTTACATCGTCTTCGTCCATCAACTTTCGACGTACCATTTCAAGATCACCACCATTTATTAATTCTATTTCTGCATACACCAGTCCCATATTCATAGCTTTATTTAAAGATACATTATCTTTCCTTACACTGCATTGTTCAACACAATCCTGAACGTTGTTCCTTTACCCGGTTCTGAACTTTTTACAAACAGTTGCCCTCCGTGATAGTGTTCAATAATGCGTTTAGATAAGGTGAGCCCAAGCCCCCAGCCTCTTTTTTTTGTGGTAAACCCAGGCTTAAACACCTTCGCTATGTTGGCTGCCGTTATCCCCTTCCCACTGTCAGTTACGTCTATCAGCACCTGTTGGTTCATTCGTTTAATATCAACTACAATACTTCCCTTTCCGCCCATCGCATCCAATGCATTTTTTAAAAGGTTTTCAATTACCCAGTCAAATAGCGATGCTGATATCTTTACTGGTATGCTTGTTTCGTTGTGTGCGTTTACAGTAAACTGTACTTTGCCAGGCGCTCTGCGGCGTATATAATCTACCATGTTGTTGATCTGCTCCAGCAGTTCTCTGTGTTCCAGCACCGGGGTGCTGCCTATTTTGCTAAAACGGTCCGATACGAGTTGAAGCCTGTCTACATCTTTTGCCAATTCCGTTGCCAGCTTTTCATGCGCAGGATCTTCCTTCAGCATAGCCACCCAACCCTGCAACGAAGTAACGGGTGTGCCTAACTGATGGGCTGTTTCTTTTGCCATGCCAGCCCATAGCTGGTTTTGAACAGAACGATTGCGCGTAGTGATAGCATATACGGTAATTACAATAAACAACGCCACAATCAGCAATTGCACCAATGGATAATAACGCACTTCCTGCAACAAACGGGAAGCGCCGTAATAATAAAAATCTTTTTGTCCATTCAGCGGATCGGTATAGATGATGGGATCATGCTGGCTTTTAAACTGTCGTAATTTTTTTTTGAGGTAGCCGGTATCGCTATTTACTTTAGCCGAATCGAGATTGATATATTCAATCACAGCCCCTTTCTCATTTGTTTGTATGATTGGAATATCATCGTTGTGCGTAAGTATGGCCGAAACCAGCTTTGTATCTGTGTCGGGAGGAGAACTAATGAGGAATTTACCAGCTTCTACCCATGTTTCAACACGTTGTCTTTCGTCTTTAGCAATTTTATCAGCAAGGTATTGCGAATAAAAAATAGTGCCTGTAACAATAGCAATGGCTATTACTGCCAATGCTGTGCGCCAGTTTAAAAATCGCCTAAACATATTTTAAAAATAGCGAAACAGTAACAATGCATCCTTTATTTTTGAAAAATAAATGTTTTGTATTGACCAACTTTCCAACTGTAGCAGTGGTTATTTTAAACTGGAATGGTAAAAAATTCCTTGAAAAGTTCCTGCCGTTCGTAATGGCTTCCAGTTATCCAAACTTTAAAGTAGTGGTTGCAGACAATGCTTCTACCGACGATTCAATGGAATTTCTTACTGCCCACTACCCTGCTGTACTACAAATACAAAACACCAGCAACGAAGGCTTTGCCAAAGGATACAACACTGCTTTAAAACAAGTAGAAGCGCCCTACTATGTTCTGCTCAACTCAGATGTGGAGGTAACGCCGGGATGGATTGAACCGATTATTGAATTAATGGAGCGCGATATAAATATAGCCGCCTGTCAACCTAAAATATTATCGTGGCACGATAAAAAAATGTTTGAATATGCCGGGGGAGCAGGGGGCTGGATAGATGTGTTTGGATATGCTTTTTGTCGCGGCAGGGTTTTTAATGTTTTTGAAGAAGACAGGGGGCAATATAATGATACCACGCCCGTGTTTTGGGCTACAGGCTGTGCCCTTTTTGTTCGTTCAGCGGTATATCATAAAATGAATGGGTTGGATGAATACTTTTTTGCGCACCAGGAAGAAATTGATTTGTGCTGGCGCATACAGTTGAGCGGGTACAGTATTTTCGTTTGCCCCCAATCGATCGTATATCATGTGGGCGGTGGCAGCCTGCCGCAAGGCAATCCCCGTAAAATATTCCTCAATTATCGCAACAGCCTTATTATGCTTGCCAAAAATTATTCGGTTGCGGAAAAATTGTGGAAGCTGCCGTTTCGTTTGGTGTTGGATGGTATAAGCGTGTTGCCTCCGCTGCTGAAGGGAGACATACAATATTTATGGTCTGTGCTGAAAGCGCATTTTTCATTTTATCGCTGGCTTTTAATAAAAAAAGATCGCCGGTTTTTTCCCTCCAAAAGAAGCAATCAACCAGCGGGAGTATATAAAGGAAGTATCGTATGGCAGTTTTTTATAAAAAAGAAGCGGCATTTTGAAGAAATTGTTGACAGCAAACCATGATTGTTAACTTGTAACCGCTATTTTTGCAGGGCAAACAAAAAAGTATGGAGCACGAAATTCCTGATAACAGTAAAAAAGATTTCGCCTGGAGCTGGGTAAAGTCATCCCGCTTTTTGTTTTACATGCAGGTGGTTAGCGTAGTTGCTTTTTTAATAGGTGGTAGCTGGGGCTTATACAAGCACCGTTATAAGGGCAAACCCAAAGTGGTGGTTCCAGAAAATACGCTTTATACTCCCAAGTATAAATAAACTGCTTTTTACGCCAGAAAAATTTTGTCGTTTACCAGCAATCCTTAATTTTGCACTCCCCAAACGGATCCGAGGTTTCGGAGTAAAAGGGGAAAGAGTTCTTTATTGATTCAAGAAACAAGCGGAAGTAGCTCATTTGGTAGAGCACGACCTTGCCAAGGTCGGGGTGGCCGGTTCGAGCCCGGTCTTCCGCTCAACAATCCTCTCGTGGTGCGAGGGGATTTTTTTTGGCTATACAACGCCCCGGTGGTGGAATTGGTAGACACGCAGGACTTAAAATCCTGTGACCCGCAACGGTCGTAACGGTTCAACTCCGTTCCGGGGCACGCTTTCAGCCGATCAGAGATGATCGGCTTTTTTATTGCAGCCCAGGTTTTATATTTAATTATTCTTTACTCCGAAGAGTATACTACAAAGTCAAATTTTTCATGTGATAGCCCCTATGCAACGGACATAGGCTTGTCGCAGTCATTCCTCAAAAAAAGGAATGAAGAAGAATGCTTTTTTACTACCGCCATTTATTTTATTAATTTTTGCGTTGTCCTGCAAAAAGGAAAAGACTCTTCAAAGTGATTGTTATAAAGATATGCGCACCGTGAGAGTAATTGAAAATCAGAACGCTATCGTAAAAAAAGCGGGGAATGAATTTTTCCTTGTGGAAAATGGCGCAATTGATACGAGGCTCAAAGCTTGCAGCCTGCCTCAACAATTCCAGGTTAACGATTTGCCGGTTACGATTACGGGAAATGTGAAGGAAACCCGACGGGAAGGAATATGCTGCACCGATAACTTTGAGCTTCGGGAGATAAAATGATGAAAAGAAGTTGTATTCTTACTATTCGCCATTCCAAATCCGCCAGCTGGCCTCTGCCTGACCTACCAGCATATCGTAACCATTTTGAATAGCCGCGCCTTTTGCCTCACCTTTTTGCAGGAATATTGTTTTCGGGGGATTGTATACCAGGTCGAACAAAAAATGACGGTTTGTAACTGCTTCATAGGGAAGCTGGGGAAAAGTATCTGCCGCAGGAAAAGTGCCTGCGGGCGATGCGTTGATCACCAGCAAATGATCGGTTAAAACCTGCTCGGTGACATCGCTGTAAGTAATAATACCCGGCGCTGCATTGCGACTTACTACCTGGTATGCAACGCCCAATTTCTGCAACACGTATGCCACTGCTTTGGAGGCGCCGCCGGTGCCGAGTATGAGCGCCTGTGTATGATATGGCTTTAGCTGCTGCAATAAAGATTGTTCAAAACCTATCGTATCTGTATTGTAGCCATGCAGCAAACCATTGCGTATCAACACAGAATTGCAGGCTTTAATGGTTTGCACTTCTTCAGACGACTGGTGGAGGTAGGGAATAATTTTTTCTTTGTACGGAATGGTTACGCAAAGCCCTTGCAGCGCTTTATTTTGCGCAATAATGTCGGGCAATAATTCTATACGCTCAATGGGAAAATTTTCGAACCTGCAATCGAGGTGCTCTTTTTCAAATTTTTCAGTGAAATATTTGCGGGAAAAAGAATGCCCTAATGGATAGCCTATCAATCCATACAACTTCATTCTACTTCGTCTTTGTTTAAAAACAGATTGAAAGTGTCGCCGCGCAAGCCTACGCGCATCGCCTCCAGCGCTATCATTTCGGCAGGAGCAATATTTCCTAAATTGGCATTGCAGCCTAATAATTCAATAAAATACAATTGCTGACCTTTTTGCGGCGCTTCCCATATGATCTTCTCTTCGGGAATTTGTGTAAGAATTTCCTGTACCAACCCTTCCCTCACTTCGCCCGACCCTCGGTAAATACCTACGTTGCCTGCTTCCCGGGCTTCTGCAATTACGTAAGAAGATCCGGCTTCCAGTTCCGCCCTCATCAGCTCAATCCATTTATAAGGGGGTATAATATGTTCCGCATCTTTACTTCCCACCTCACTTAATACCACTCCGTATTTGGTAAGCTTTTCAATATAGCCGCACTTTTCGGCATGGGGAATGGTAATAGATCCGTCGCTCACTTCCATGTAAGTGATGTTATAATCGCGACAGGTAGTGATATAATCATTGAACTGGTTGCGGATGAGAAAGGCTTCGAATAAAGTGCCTCCAAAATAAACGGGGATGTTATGAGATTGGTATAACTCTATTTTTTCCCGTAACCGTGGTGTTACAAAAGAAGTTCCGAAACCTAGTTTAACAATATCAACATAAGGTTCTGCAATGCTCAGGAAATTTTTTGCTTCTTCGATACTTAACCCCTTATCCATCACCATAGTGACACCAGAACTACGAGGCTTTCCTTTTCGTTCGGGTATCTGACTTAGATTAAAATTCATGCAAGACGATGTATTTTAAGAATCCGCAAAAATAAGGAAGAAAAGTGTTGCTGAAAATAACAATCCGCAGTACGGCTATACTCCAGGAAAGTGCCTGCTACTATATAGAACGTTTGCGTTTATAATAAGCAATCAAATCTACTACCTGCTGGTTTTGAAGAATGGTTGGATTGAGTTCAATGAATTTTTTGAGCATTTTAGGCGAACGTTCCATAGCGGCCTGCAGCACCAGCAAAGCCTCTTTGCCCTTACCCATTGCAAATAAAACGGCACTTTTGTAAAACTTGAACAAAGGCTTATCGCCGGCGGTTTCGGTAGCCATGGCAATTTGTTCCAACGCTTCTTCCAGGTACTCTTCTTTGTAAAGGCACCTGATCAAAGCTTCCCAGCCGCTCATGCTTTTGGGGCGTGCTTTTACAACGTTCGAAAAATGAACAATGGCGTCTTTGATATTACCGAGTTCCAGCAGGCATTCCCCCATCGCCAGGTTGTATTCTGGCTGCATGCGGTGAATGCGCATAGCGGATTCAAGATACTGCACGGCTTTGGTAAGCACCATTTCGTTAATGTAAGTGCAGGCTATTTTATAGTAGAGCTTACTATCGTCGCTGTTGAGATGAGATGCTTTTTTATAGTAAAACCTTGCCTGGGCATAGTTTTTCAACCGGTCGTAGCAGTGCCCTATTGCTTCGTAAATCACATCTTCGGGGCGCGCCAGTTCAATTACCTTTTCAAGCGATTCTATGGCATCTTTATACCTGCGCAACCGTATATATGCATCTGCCATATTCCTGTAAGCATAGTCGAACTTCTCATTGATGGCAATTGCATATTTGTATGCATCGATAGACTTTTCAAACAGCTTCAGCCCCTGGAATGCAGCCCCCAGGTTAAACCACGCCAGCTCATTGTAAGGGTATTCATTGATAATTGCCTGGTGCAGCTTGATGCTTTCTTCGCTTCGCCCCGTAAAATCTGTCCAGAAACATATTTTGTACAGCGCCTCCTCATTGTTAGGTTCACTCTGTAAAATATGCACCAGGCAGTCAAATACTTTATCAAATTCTTCGTAATCGTCATATACGTCGGCCAGCTCAAACAACAGGTTGATCCTTTCGTCTCCCTCAAAATTGTTGAGCGCCTCTTCGAGGATGCTTACCGCTTTTTCGTGCTCGTCCAACGCAAGAAAAACATCGGTTTTCAGAATATAAATATCGATATCGGTGCTGTCGAGTATCTCTGCATTTTCAAGTATGGCCAAGGCCTCCGTATATTTCCTGGTAGCTATCAGCAAATCGGCTTTTTTTACCATTAAAGAGGCAGAATAAGGAAACTGGGAAATACCAAGCTCCACCGCTTCGAGCGCCCGTCCTATGTCATCCTTATCGTCAAAATGGTCAACAATCTTTTCAAAAGCCTCTTCTTCCAGAAAAGAATGAGATTGGCCGGAGCGGAAGTTTTCAAATTGTTTCAGGAGATCTCTAATTTCATCACGATCGTTTCGATGCGGATTTTCTTTCATGCATTACAAGTTAATGAAAGTTAGCTCTTTATTCAGAGAAATCAAATTTTTTTCCCGCTTTGTAACCTTTTCGACGAAAAAACGTTAAAGAAGCGTAAAATTTGTGATGAGTGGTGTTGCAAATAATGAATATTAATTACTATTTTTGTTAAATAATGAAACATAAACAAAACATACTGTCAAAAGTTACTAAATACGGCATGATCGTTATGGCTGTATTTGTGGTTGCGCAGTATGTAATGGCTGCTACAGGAATAAGGGTGAGGTCGGGTGGAGAAGACAAAGGCAAATCTGCAAGTGCTGCCGGCAGTTTCTCCAATATTAAATCTACTGTTACCTTCTCTATCAAAGACAATTACCGGGTAAATACAAACAATGCATTTAATGCCAATAAACCTGCGGTAGATTTCAAAATGCAGAGTTCGGTAGTGACTTACAAAAAAGGAAATGTAGTATACCTGCTTCCATATAAAACTCAGTCGGGCGTTAAGTTACCCAGCTTTATTAAAGCTACTCCCTGCCAGAGCGCTCCTATTAATCGTTGATTTTTATCATAACTACTAAATAGCGGTGGTTTGTTTTCCGTCACAGCACAGTCGTCCATAAACACACCCTATTTATAATTCTTTATACCAACATACATCTGCCGCAAGTCTCAGTTGAGGCACCTGGCAAATAACATTGAGAGTGCAGATACATACATCAGCCATTTATCGGTAAAAATTTATGCCTTTTTGAATCAACATTCAAATGAAACCGGGTCTAATACGCAGCAAACAGTTTAACAGCCGGTGTACCGATTGATTTTTTTATAACCAGTTTTATATTTTTATATCTGGATGTGTGTGGCAGCTTGTAAATAAATTTATGTCCAACCGAACTTCCGGTAAAAATTGTTTTCCATTTTTTATGTTCACGGGCCATTATTTCAAATTCCCTGATCTTTTGCCCCTCAACAATATTTTCCTGTATAACGATATGCTGCACTTTTTTGTTTTTGGGAATAGTGAGTGCTATGCTCTCATGATTACTATTGCGCACAATGTCAACCGGGTTTTCAAACAGCGCTTTTATCTTCTCTCCAAAGGCTGCCAGCGTATCCACATCCTGTTGATCCAATAAACCGGCAGGGTTGGGAGTAAGCCCCAATATTAAAGTAGAGTTGTGCCCAACAGAACGGCAATACATGTTTACCAAGTGCTGAACAGGATAAATATGTTCTTCATCGCCCGGCTCCCAAAACCATTCGTGCCGGTTATTGTACCCCCGCAAGGGCGCATCAGACATAGCAGGCATATAGTATTTGCCATTTTCATCGCCTTCTTTCAATAAACGAAAATTATCTTTAAAAATAAAGTCAGTATTATCAGCATGCGAATAGGGGAACGGAAAGTTCGCCCAACACGGATAGGATACTGTGCCGGTTTCTGAACCTCCCCACCGGAAATCGGCTCTCTGGGCATTGTGATAGAAAAGACAATGGGGTTGATTCTTTTCTACTATGGGCAACACGTCTGCCCCATACGTTTTTGGGTCCGAGGCCCCTCCATCAAACCAAACCATAAACAGGTTACCATAGCGGGTGGTAATTTCCTCTACCATTCCTTCGCACATCTTTTTATATGCTTGTTGCCTGTTTTTTTCAAGCGGGTTGTTGCCTTCTATTTTAAAATCGTGAACACCTAAATAGGCATTCCAGCGTATTCCTATATACACACCGGGCATGATACCATACTTTCGGCAGGAATTTACAAAGTCCCGCAAAATATCTCCTTGCCCGTTTTGCCACTTTAATGCTTTCATGCAATACGGATTTACATCGCTTTGATACAGGGCAAACCCTGTTTCGTGTGTTACCGTAAGTACTGCAAATGTGGCCCCGCCGTCTTTAGCAGCTTTAATCCACTGGTCGGTGTTCAATTGTGCAGGATTGAAAATATTGTAATCAGGAACAGGTTCTAGGCGGTTTTTATTTTGGTTATACTTTTTACCATCAAATACATGCAGGTCATAATGAAAAACCACCCCCATCTCCGCTTGCTGCCAGCCTACCTGAATAGCCGTTGGCAGAGGCACCTGCGCATAAGCAGCCATTGTAAGCAGCCAATATAAAAAACAGGGCAACACAAAATTTTTCGCTTGTTTCATAAATTAGTTTTTATTGCCAAAGCCTGACTGATTGTTTCGTTTCAGTCTTGTTTCAGGCAATCATTCAATTTCAAACGAACGCACTTACGGTGTGTGAAAAACCTCCTCCATGCCCGACCATACCTCGCCTTTTGCTGCGGCGTCTGGCAGTGGAGCCTGACAAGGGTCTGTTTCCTTCCACCAGCGTTGGGTGGCGGTGTCGGCAGCCATTTTTTTCATGTCTGCGTTAAAATCATTGCCTGTATATTCAAAATAGCTGAACAGGTAAGGCTTTCCTTCGATATGCTTAATATAGATGGAATAATTGCGAATATTACATTCTGCTATTCTCTTCAATACAGCCGGCCAGGCAGCAGCATGCAACTGCCGGTAATACGCTTCTTTTTCAGGTTTTAAACCTGTAACCATTCCAAAGCGCTTTACACTTCCTTCTTTTTTCTGCTCCGCAGGTTGATTGATCTTCGGTTGACCACAAGCCGTTAGTAATGCAACCAAAGCAATAATAATATTCGATTTCATTTGAAATTTATTTTATAACAGGAATGGAGACTGCCGGTTTGTTCAATTCCAGCACAACCAAGTAGGGTATATTGCTTTTAACAACCGGTATGGTGATGCCTTGTCCATCTTCCTTCACTTTAACAGCAGTTCCTTTTAAAATATAAGCTTTTGTGATTTTCGTTTCGGGAAGCGGCGATAATGTAATAGCAGTTGTATCCGTGTTTAAAACATGAACATAGAGTTTGTTTCCCTTTCTTGTTGTTGCGAAATTATCATTGGGGTTGTAGGGACCGCCCTGGGTTCCATAAATAGCTTCTCCATTTACCTTCAACCAGTTGCCTATTTCTTTTAGCAGGTGTATCTGCCGGTGCTCTATCCTGCCATCCAGCATTGGTCCTACATTCAATAACAGGTTACCATTGCCGCCAGCCGTTTTGCTGAGAATAGACAAGCAGGTTTGGAGCGATTTGATCCTGTCGTTGGGTTTCCATGCCCATTGGTCGCCCAAAGTAAAACAGCTTTCCCATGGCGTTGTCAGGTTCAGTCTGCCAACTACCTGTTCGGGAGTATCGTAATCACCAATCATTTTAGAAGCGTCGATGTCTTTATTTTCTATTGCTGCAAACTCTTTTCCAAGCCTGTTGTTGCAAATAATGGTGGGTTTAAGCTGATGTATGTAATGATAGATGTCTTTACCCATTTCGTCAGTCCAGGGAGTTTCCCATTGCCCGTCGAACCACAACATGTAAGGATCGTAATTGGTAATGAGTTCTTTTAACTGGTTTTTTAAATAGCCAATGTATTTTGTCATATCGGATTTTGGATCGGGCGTTGGTTTGTTATGAGCAGAATGCAACGGGTATTCGGGATGCCACCAATCCAGTATGGAGTAATAAATACAAAATTTTATCCCCTGTTTTTTACAGGCCTTGCTCAGTGCCCCCACAATGTCTACCTTATACGGAGTGTTCATGATATTGTAGTGTGTAAACTTTGTTGGCCACAGGCAAAATCCATCGTGATGCCTTGCAGTAATGGTAAGGTATTTCATGCCTGCATCCTTCGCTGTTTTTACCCAACGGTCTGCATCAAACAGAACCGGGTTGAATTCTTTATACAAACTATCATAATCCTGCTTTGGTACTTCCCGGTCGCGGCTCCAGCCAATTTCGGTACCGCGTAGCGCAACAGGTCCCCAATGAATAAACATACCAAAACGGTCTTGCATAAACTTTTGCAAGGACTGTTCTTTTGTGCTCACCTGCGCATTGCTACAGAGGCCGGAAAGCAGTAAGGTGATAAACAGTGTGCTTAGAACTTTCATTATTAGCTAAGTTTTATTTTGATTAAAAAATATTTTTGCTCTACCTGAAAAACCAATATAAAAATGCCATTACTGCCACCAGCATAAACGACAATGTTTTGTAATTACCTAGCCCTTTCCATCCTTTTGCCTGCAATGGCTCCCTTATAGACTTCCAGTAGAGCGTATTGCTTTCGGGTGTGTGCTGCACCGGATATACGAACGAGAAAGCAACCTGCATCACCAGACAGGCGCAAAAAAGATAAAATGCCATCATCATAAAAGGTATTCCGCCTATAAATGATTCTTTGCTCATCAGCTTGTTCATAACAAAAACAACCACTCCCAGCAGCGAACCCAGCCACAACGTCAATTGAGCTGCTTTGGCCGATGCTTTTTTCCAGAACACTCCCAGCAAAAACACACAGGTTATGGGCGGCGCTATGTGTGCTATTACATCGTTTATGCCTTCAAACAGGCTTTGGTATTGGTTGAGCAAGGGCAATAATGCAAGAGACAACGCCAAGGCTATTGCTGCCGTCCACCGGCCAGCGGCAACCAACTGCCGGTCTGATGTTTCTGGTCTGAAACGTTTGTACAAGTCGTAACTGGCGAGGGTGCCTATGGAATTCAATGCACCGGCTATCTGGCTCATTAAACCAGATAGCAATGCCGCTACTAAAATACCTACCAATCCCGTAGGTACAAGTTGAGTGATCATTAAAGTATATATGCCCTTTGAATCGGGCACGGCCTTACCATCCTGCATAATGGTGGGTAAACTGCCAAGATCTATCGCGCCTGTTTTATACAACACATACGCAAACAAACCGGGCATCACAAAAATGAATACGGGCAGTATTTTTATAAAGCCGCAAAACAACGCTCCTACTCTTGCATGATTTTCATCTTTAGCGCCCAATGCGCGCTGCACAATGGTTTGATCGGCACACCAATACCAGATGCCCAAAACAGGATAGCCTAAAAACACCGCCATCCAACTCATGCCGCTGCTATCGCCCAGGGGGCGCATCATGCTTATTTTATCCATCGACTGGTGTTGGGAAAGCACATCGGTTAGGTGAGACCAACTGCCAATTTTGTTCCACGAAAACCACGTGATAATAATAGCTCCAGCTATCAGCACTACACTTTGTACCGTTTCGGTTACTACTACAGCCCTTAGTCCACCTATAATTGTGTACAAACCGGTAAGCAGTGCTATTACAATCACGCTTACATACATATTAATACCAAACAAAGTTTCCAGCACAATGCCTCCTGCTAAAAACGAAAACGCTATATGAATAATAATGGCCGATATAATGGAAACAAATGCCAGCCAGTCTCTGCACGCCTTGTTGTATCTTCTTTCTAAAAAATCGGGCAGGGTAGACACGCCGGATCGTATGTAAAACGGGACAAAAAAGAGGGCCAGTAAAATGAGCGTAAAAGCCGCCATCCATTCAAAGTTGCCATTGAGCAAACCGGTGTCAAAGCCGCTCTGCGCCAGGCTTACCAGGTGAATGCAGGATATGTTGGTGGCAAATAAAGCCAGCCCTATCATTGGCCAGCGTAATGTTTTACCTGCCAAAAAATATTCCTTGCTGGTAGTATGCTCTTTGTTATCCTTTTTTCGCCGTCCTACCCACAAGCCAATGGTAACAATGAACAGGATATACGCAATGGTAATAGCAATGTCAATCGTAGAGATCATGAGCTGAATGATTTTCGTTTGCCTGGTTTTCAATCAATCAAATCGCAACTGCTTCCTACTTCCTGCGGCGTAACGTATACACCGTTTTGTATGATAACGGGATGCTGAAAATATTTTTTTAAATGAGGGATGTGTTCTAAAAAAACAACCTCGTGGTTGAGTGCAATGTGGTTGAACAAAACCAGGTGCTGGTGCAGTTGTCCCATATCGCCCACATGCGGCACTACAGGCACACCGAACTTTTTACAAAGCAGGCTTATCGTAATAAATTCACTCACACCACCCACCCTAACGGCATCTACCTGTATAAAACCTGCGCAGCCTGTTTGCAAATAATTTTTGAATACAATACGGTTGGGCACATGTTCGCCTAAGGCGAGCTTTACGGGCTCAATGGCTTTTGCCAGAGTTTGATGAGCCAGCACATCATCTGGATGCGTTGGTTCTTCCACCCAATAGGGATTCATTTTTTTCAATTCGCTGCAAATGGATATAGCCTGGGGCAATGTCCATTGCTGGTTGGCATCCAACATTACTTTTATGTCATCGCCTGCTACTTCCCTTACAATATTGGCGCGCCGAATGTCACGCTGCGGATCGGCTGATCCTACTTTTAATTTCATGGCAGTAAAGCCGTTTTCAATGGCTTTTTTGCAATTGGCACGTACTTTTTCATCGTCGTAATTAAACCAGCCTACAGAAGTATCATATCCCGGGTAGCCTGCTGTTAGTATACTCATTCTTTGCTGCCTGGAAGACAATTGTTGCCGTAATATTCCAATCGCTTCTTCTTCCGTCAATACATCTTCGAGATACGACAGATCAAGCGTGTTCACTACTTCTTCTGGCGAGAGGTCTGTTAAAAGCTTCCATAACGGCACACCTCTTTTTTTTGCCCATAAATCGTAACAGGCATTGGTTACGCTGGCAAGCCCAAGATGCACGACGCCTTTGTGCGGACCCAGCCAGCGAAATTGCTGCTCGTTAGCAGCCTTGTTAAACCATTTACCAAAATCACTCATCACTGCTTCTATATCTGTGCCTTTCAATTTTTGCGCATAAAATTTTGCAGCTTCACAAACCAGTTCATTCCCTGCACCAACAGTAAAGGCCAATCCTGAAGAGGATAGTCCATTTTCATCCTCCAGTTTTGTTTGGGCATAGGAATATACCGGGTTGGTATGCACAGCATCGCTGCCCGAACCGTCGGGCAGTGCATATCTTTTATCTGAAATTTCAATTTTTGCGATCATATAGAAGCGCTCTGTGTTGGTTTAAAAATTAGTTTTTACCATCAGACCGCCTGCGGCGGGCCGATGGTACTGATCCGGTCGGCACGCCGAAGGCGGTCTGACCGGTTTAACCCGGCATTGTTCAAAAACAATGAGCATTCTCGAAAAGTTCCAAACCTTTACCGCCCATGCTATAACGTTGGTTAAAAAAAACGACGATACCCCAATTCAGCTCCCCCGCTCACCGGCAATATGCACCCTGTAATAAACGCGGCTTTTTCCGACGCCAGGAAAACGCAGGCATCGGCAATAACATCTCCTTCGGGACAATACCCCAAGGGATGAATATCGTTAAGATACTTTTCCATTACTTCAGGCTGAGGCTGTTCCTTGCTCCACTTACGCAACATGGGCGTCCACACTCCTGCAGGCGCCACGGCGTTTACTCTTATTTTAAACGGTGCATAATCGAGCGCCATCGATTTGGTAAGGGCATTTACCGCCCCTTTGGTAGCCGTATAGGCAGCGTGCAACTCCTGCCCTATTTCGCCAACGAGGCTGCTGGTATTGATGATGCTACCCTGACTCTTTTTTAAATGCTCAATGCTGTATACTGTCGTGTTATAAATGCCTTTGATATTTACATTCATCAGCCGATCAAACTCTTCTTCTGTTGTTGCATGCAATGGCTTGGAGGGGTATGCTATACCGGCATTGTTGTGAACAACGTCTATTTTACCGTAAATGCTAATGGTTGTTTGAATGGCGGTGCGCACGCTGGCCGCCACCGCAACATCGCCTGTAATGCCGGTATGCCCTTTTCCAAGCTCTGCCATTACTTTTTTTACCTCAAGTGCATCCTGTGCAAACACTACTACTTTTGCACCTTCGTTGGCATATGCTTTTGCACATTGATGCCCTATGCCGGTTGAACCGCCCGTTAAAAAAATCACTTTGTTTTTTAAAAGCATGATGTTTGAATGTTTGCTAACCAAGGTGAATTGAATTGTAAAAATACTTTTCCGGGCTCATCATTATATGGAATATCATATTTAACCTATGGATTATTCTATGATCAATGACGCCGGGCTACCATTTTTTGAAGTAATTTAGAGCGAGACGCGCAATTTAAAGGTCACTAAATGACTGCACTGTGAAAGACGTTAAACTAAAAGACGGCTTTTCGGGAGAGCTGCAAATAAATATCCCAAGGGAAATTGTAATTAACCGGCTAAGAAAAAAGCAGTTCCTCGGCAACCTGTTCATTACTCATATTGGTTATTTTCCCAAAGCAAAATTCCACTACAGAGAAAGGCTCTATGGCTGCGCCGATACCATACTCATCTATTGTTTGGAAGGTAAAGGGCATTACCAGGCAGGCAGCAAAGAGTATACTATCCTTCCAGGACACTTTTTTATTTTGCCCCCGGGGAAATTTCATATGTACCAGGCAGATATCCGCACTCCGTGGACGATTTACTGGGTACACTTCAGCGGCAATATGGTAAAGGCATTGAACAACCTGGTAAAAATTGAAGATTTTATTGCACCTACAAAAATTGCCTACGATAAAAGAATTATTGAACAGTGGAATGATATATATGGCGCTTTGGCTGCCGGGCTTACCGAGCAGCATTTAACCTACGCCAATCTTTCGTTGTATCGCCTGCTTACTTTCTTTGTTTGCCCGGTGCAGGTAACCATTCCTGTTAATAAAAAAGATTTGGTTAGAGATTCGATAGCTTATATGAAAGCAAATATCGGGCGTCCCTTAACAGTAGGCGACCTGGCAGCAAAACAAAACAGCTCGGCTTCGCATTATGCCATGGCTTTTAAAAGAAGAACCGGCAGCTCTCCTATTGATTATTTTATTCGCCTGAAAATAAAATTTGCCTGCCAGTTGCTAAAGCAATCCGATTTAAAAATCGGCGAAATTTCGGGGGCAATAGGTTACGATGATGTGTTTTATTTTTCCAGGATATTCAAAAAAATAACGGGAAGCTCTCCTTTGCAATACCGGCAAAGGGTTGTAAAAGAGAGCTAGCAGGGTTTCCTTCATTATTAATCCCATAGGATAATCCATGCCTTTTCAATTAAAATCTATTCGCCGGCGGCATATGCTTACATATCTTTACGATTATTCAGGATATACTATCTTAAGTAATAGTTTGAAGCAACCACCATCATCTACTACAGTGAAAAATACAATACATGAAAAAAACAGGCTATTGTTTGCTGTTTACACTTGCAACTTTTACTTTGTTTGCCCAGTCGGGCAACACGCTGCATTATGACAAACCTGCCGCCGTATGGACAGAAGCACTTCCTATCGGCAATGGCTATATGGGTGGTATGATCTTCGGCGATCCTTTTAAAGAACATATCCAACTCAACGAAGCAACCCTGTACAGCGGCGACCCTTCTCAAAAATATGAAAGCTTCGATATAAGAAAGGAATACAACAACGTAATGGCATTGATGGATAGCGGCAAATATGCCGAGTCTCAGGAAATGATCCGTAAAAACTGGCTGGGGCGATCGCAAAGCATGTTTCAGCCCATGAGCGATCTTTGGATAGACATGCACCATAAAGGTGAGGTAACCAACTATAAACGGATGCTCGATCTTTCGCATGCGATACATACAGTATCGTACACTATCGGCAATACTACTTACGAGCGGGAAGTGTTGGCCAGCTATCCCGATCACATCTTTGCCATTAAACTGACAGCCAAAGGACCGTCTTCAATGAACGGCGCTATTTCTTTTACCACTCCACACGAGTCAACCATGCACACCGGTGGCGCCAACAATGTGCTTTACCTTAAAGGGCGCGCTCCCGGATTTGGAGTATTAAGGACTTTGCAGTTCATAGAATCGCTGGGAGACGAACACAAATACCCTGAAATTTACAACCGCGACCGAAGCAAAAAACCAACGGCGAAGCAATTGCTCTATGGCGATGAAGCCGGGGGATTAGGTATGTATTTTCAATCGCGCCTCAAAATAAAACATACCGGCGGCCGCGTAGTTTATAAAGATGGGAAACTTGCCTTTTCGGGCGTAAAGGAAATGGTGGTATTGCTTACCGCAGCCACCAGCTTTACCAAATTTGATGAAAGCCCGCTGAATGAAAATTTGCCGGAGCAGCGTGCCCTGTTGCATTTGAAAAAGCTTGAAGGCACAGATTATGCAACCATTAAAAAACGTCATGTTGCCGATTATACCGGCTTGTTCAACCGCGTTGATCTGTCTATCAACAATACATCAACGCGATGGAACCTGCCGACCGACCAGCGGATTGTGCAATACAAAGAAGGCGGAGACGAAGACCTGGTAGCACTGTTTTTTAAATACGGCCGGTATTTAATGATCGCTGGCTCACGCCCCGGTGGTCAACCACTTAACCTGCAGGGCATATGGAACGACAAACTGCTTCCGCCGTGGACATCGGCATACACCGTTAATATAAACCTTGAAATGAACTACTGGCCGGCGGAGCTTACCAACCTCTCCGAATGCCACCAACCCTATTTCAAAGCAATTGAAGAATTGGCGACCAGGGGGAAAGCAATAGCGAAATCCATGTTCGGTGCGTCGGGCTGGACGGCTAACCACAACACTTCCATTTGGCGCAATGCCGGCCCTGTAGATAATTGCTCCTGTTCTTTTTGGCCGGTGGCGGCCGGATGGCTGGTAAGTCATTTTTGGGAGCACTACCTTTTTACAGGAGATGAAAAATTCCTGCGTGAAGAAACCTACCCTTTGCTGCGCGGAGCTGTATTGTTTTACAAAGACTGGCTGGTACCTAACAGGGATGGATACCTGGTAACCCCTGTGGGACATTCGCCCGAACAAAGCTTTACTTATGGTGCGGGAAAAACTTCTACCCAAAGCCCGGGACCTACCATGGACATGGCGCTGATCCGCGAAAGTTTTGACAGGTATCTTCAATCCCTAACAATATTGGGAATAAGAGACACAGCACTCAAAAACGAAATAGAAAATAAAAAAGCAAAGTTGCTCCCCTATCAAATAGGCCAATATGCACAATTGCAGGAATGGCAGTTTGATTTTGAAGACCAGGATGTGCGCCACCGTCATATTTCGCATTTGTATCCTTTCCACCCCGGCAATCAAATTACGCCTACCACCACGCCGGAGTTAACCAAAGCAGTAAAGCAGGTATTGATCAGGAGAGGCGATGATGCAACCGGGTGGTCGCTGGGCTGGAAAGTAAATATGTGGGCACGCATGTACGATGGCAACAAGGCACTGGAAATTATGTCGAAACTGGTTCACCTGGTAAAAGAAAACGACCCGGCGTTTAAAGGTTCCGGCTGTTATCCTAATATGCTCGATGCCTGCCCGCCGTTCCAGATAGACGGCAACTTTGGCGCTACGGCGGGAGTGGCTGAAATGCTGTTGCAATCGCACGACGGATTTGTGCATTTGCTTCCGGCACTCCCACAAAAATGGGAAAGCGGAAATGTTTCTGGATTAAAAGCCCGTGGAGGCTATACCGTTAGCATTGGCTGGGAAAATAATATGCTGAAACGCGCCACAATTGTAGCCGGCAAAGCGGGTGTGCTGCCACTGCGCAGCGCTGTTCCTTTGCATATAACCGGCGGGCGATTGATGGATAAAGCCGCAGCCAACCAGATGCTGCTTCCTATAAACCCCGAACCGCATCTCGATCATAAAAAAAATGCCTTACCTGAAATGGATGTGCCTAAATTTTATGAGTATTATATTCAAACAAAAAAAAGAGAGATAATCATTGTAAGCAGGACTGAATGAACTTATACAGCAACAAATATGACTTGGTTGGGTTCATTTAGGCAGGCAGCAATTACTGCGTTAGAAACGTTGTAGTGGCGGGCAAAAAATTGCCATCATTCATTTGTTGGGTGCCAGTAGTACTTCTCCCATTTTTTATACAATCAATTAAAATTCTTTTTAAGGTTGCAACTGTTTCCGGGTGTTTGTCATATACATTTTTAGTTTCTCCAGGGTCTGTATCCAAATTGAATAACTGAATTGGTGGCAAGCCATCTTCGTCCTTACCCGGTTTGGGAAACGACCATCCGCCCGATCCCGGAGACATTATTAGTTTCCACTTGTCTTTCCGTATAGCAAAATTGCCTGTGATGGAATGATGCACTGTAAAATTGCGTTTAAAAGCAGCAGCATTTCCTTTTAATAACGGTAAAAGGCTATAGCTATCCGGGGCGTCTTTATCCGACAGCTTTGTTTTCGTTATATCGGCGATGGTCGCCATTATATCTACATTGCAAATAACAGCTTTGCTAACAGCCGTCTCCTTCATTACGGCCGGCCACTTTACAATAAAGGGTACCCGATGCCCCCCATCATAAATATCCGCTTTTATGCCCTGTTTTCCAGCCGATGGATCGTGCCCAAATTTGTTAACACTGTATATTTCACCATTCATGTTTTCACCATCATTTTCAGGAGATCCATTATCGCTTGTAAAAACAATTAACGTGTTATTTTCAATACCTGCATCTTTCACAGCTCTTAATATGTTTCCTACCACCTGGTCTGTTTGCTGCACAAAGTCTCCATAACGCCGGGCTTTACTCGTATTTTTAAACTCATCAATAGGCGCAACAGGAGTGTGGGGTGATGTTAGTGGTACATATAAAAAGAATGCCTTTCCCGATTTTGCTTTCTCGCTGATGTATTGTTCTGCTTTATCAGAAAGTGCAGGCAATATATTTTCGAGCTTCCAGCCGCTAACCATAAGACCAGGCGCACCAAACATGCCTGACGGTTTTTGGCTATCGGGAAACTGAACTACTTTATTGTTTTCAACAAAAGTATAAGGAGGATAATTGGGTACGTCGGTTCCAAAGTAATAGTCAAACCCTCTCGTTGTAGGCCCATTTTCAATACCAGCAGTATAGTCGATGCTATTGACCAGGTCGTTTTTATCCCCTTTAACGTCCTTAAGATAGCCACCGTTTTTCAGCGGCCAGTCCCAGCCTAAATGCCATTTACCAATGCATGCAGTCTCGTATCCCTGCAATTGCAGCATGCGTGCTACTGTTAAGCGACCGCTATCTATTAATGGTTTGTCATACGGTTTCAATACGCCTTTTTTTAGCTCTGAGCGCCATGCATAACGCCCCGTAAGCATAGCATACCGGGAGGGAGAACATACGGAGGAGGCTGAATGTGCATCTGAGAAACTTATACCATTGTTGATCATGTCATCAATAAAAGGAGTTTTCACCTTCGAAAACTTGTTGAGCGCGCTTATGTCCCCATATCCCAAATCATCTGCAAGTATGATTATGATATTGGGGGGTTGCTGTGCATTGCAGATAAAGAACTTAAGCAGGATTAAAATAATGAGTAAATGGTATTTTGACATTGCTATTATTACTGTTTGATTATGTGCCAATAAGCGTTACAACAACACTATCCGGAATACTACACTTGTTGTATGAAGATAAAAAATGCTGGGCGTGACACTATAGATTATTGCCTAAAAAACATGGATTATACTGCGCATAAAACAATGATGGCTTTTAGCCTATTCAGCTAAGCAGGTTAACATGTAAGCTGCAGCCCATAAATGTTAAGAGAGGAAGGAGAAAGCATTAGTTAATAAAAACCCATGCTAAATGAAAAAGAAAAAATTAAGGGTAACTAAGAGATCATCTCAATTGTCCTTAATCCCTTAATAATTTAACATTGCTAATTGGCTGCTTTCAGATTCTTACTTTCTTCGAAAGTTAATTGCCTGTAGCCGCTTACGGGGGCAACAAATTTTTGTGCGGGCACAGGATCGAAGCTGATTTTCGACGCTGTATATTTTACCTTTAAATTTCCCACAGAAGATTCATATTCCAGTGCCAGGCCGGGCAGTGTTTTAAACTGGAAATCGTAGTCCCTGTTTTCGGCTGTGAGTTCAGTTGAGTAGAATACGGTAAAAGTGCTGCCATCTTTAAGTTTGGCAACAGCTTTCTGGCATTTATACCCGGCTATTACTTTGGTATCGGAAGTGGTAGTGAAATTAATACCTGCATATTTGGCATTCACTTCATTAAAATCGGCCTTGCTCATTCTTATCAACAGCTTCTGGTTACCGTATTCCTTTAAAATGACGCCGGTACCGGCGCGGGCATCCAGCAATGTAATAGTAGAGCCCAGCGGACTGATCATTTCTGTGCGACTTTGAGCGCCTTTTAAATACACCGTGGCGGTAACCCCGTCAAACATATCCGCAAGCTGTGGTTCTTTGCTGCCCGTTTGAACCGTGATATCGTAGGTGATAGTGCCTTCAGATAACACTTTCTGAGCATACGTAGTATTGTTCAAAACCAGTGCTAATGAAAAAATGAATCCCAGGATCTTCATTTGTGCGTAACAGTTTAGGTACTAAAGATAGCAAAATGGCTATGATGGTTGTATTAACGACAGGTAAAAAACATTGGTATACCCACCGCAAATAAAAATATAAGGCGCCCAATGTGAGCGCCTCATAAAAAATAAAATATACTGGTAATAACTATTTACCTTGTTTGCCCTTCATTTGCTGCAGTTTCTTTTGGGTTTCCTGCATTTGCTCCATCCGCTCCTGCCATTTGCTCTTCGTTTTGGGCTTTTTCTTATTGAGTTCAAGCTGGGCCAATATTTTATCGTGGTTGATAATGAAGTTCTGGATAATGTATTGAAGGATGAGCGTAATAACGTTCGACACTGTATAATACCAGGTAAGCGCCGATGGCAGCTTGTTGAATATGCCCAACAACATTACAGGGAAAATGTAAGGCATGTATTTCATCATCGGGTTATCCTGCGTGGGCGTTTGAGCCATACTGTATATGGAGATCAACAAGCTGGTAACTGTTGCAAGCAGCGTGAACAAACTCACGTGATTTCCGTAAAAAGGAATATTAAATCCGAGATTGAGGATTGAGTCGTAAGACGAAAGGTCATCGGCCCAAAGAAAGTTTTGTCCTCTCAATGCTATCGTGGAATTAAAAAAGCTATACAGCGAAAAGAAGATCGGAATCTGCAGCAGGGCGGGTATACATCCCCCTAAAGGATTTACACCGGCACTCCTGAAAACTTTCATCTGCTCCATGGCATACGCCTGCTGATCGTCTTTATGTTTTGCTTTGAGCTGATCCAGTTCAGGTCGCAATGCTTTCATTTTCGCTCCGCTCAGGTAGCTGGTATATACCAAGGGGGAAGTGAGCAAACGAATGAAGATGGTAAGCAGCGCAATCACAATTCCATAACTCCCTACATATTTCGTAAAGAAGTCGAACACCGGCATTACCAGCCATTTGTTGATGTATTTAACAAAAGCATATATGCCTTGTCCAAGATTGATCACATTCTGCAAACCAAGATCATAGCCTTTCAATATATCGTAATCATTCGGTCCATAGTATATCTGGAAAGGAATCACTGCTTTGTCCTGCGCAGGCACACTGATTTTAAGGTTGCTGGTAGCCGCTGTGATCAACCCGCTTGAATCGTGGGTTTCGGTGCAGGTTATATTTCCGGAAGCGAAGCTGTTTTTTGCAATGAGCGTGGTATTAAAAAACTTCTGCTTCAGGCTCAACCATTTTACAGGAGCTTCAAACTGGTGTTCGTACGACCTGCCCAATGTAAAATAATCGTAATCATCTTTAGTCCAGAAACCTATCTGCGTTTCGCGCTTTTCAGTTTCCATGTCTTTTTCGTGCTGGCGCACTTCATTCTGCCAGATCAGGTTCAGGCTGTTCTGCGTCAGCAAACTATTCGTACCCTCTAATTCAACATTCCAGTCAATCATGTACTGATCCTGCTTGATAGTAAAGCGGTGCACAATTGCCTGTCCCGTAGAGTCTTTAAGCTGGTATACGAGCGATTGGCTGCCATCTGCATTGCGGGAAACTTCGCTGCCTTCAAAATACAGGTCGCTTATCTGTATAGCTCTTTTTGAAGCGGTATTAACACTGTAGGTGATCTTGTCGAACTTGCCTTCCACCAGTTTAACCGCCTGGCTGTCTACCGACTTATAGCCTTTCAGTTCCACCTTTGAAGGCTGGCCACCTTTATTGGAAAAAGTGATTTTTAAAACATCGTTTTCAACTACCGTGGTTTTTTCAGTTCCTTCGGCGGGAAACTGTCCGGCAGCAGCTATTCTGTCCTGGCTTTCTCTTTGCGCAGCCTGCTGCCTAACAAGATTACTGTCTACTTTGGGTTGAAGGGCGGCAATGGAGTCCTGAGCACGTTTTCTTTCTTTTTCCACGTCCAGTTGTCCCTGGCGGGTAAAATAAAAGAATCCAATAAACAACAATCCCAGCAAAGCAAATCCGATTACCGCATTTTTGTCAAACTGCATAGTTTACCTTAAAATTTGAGTGGGCAAAGGTAATGCGTTTGAACCAACTAGACATTGGAGATTTGAGATTTAAGATTGAGAGCTTTCAGCCGTCAGTTGCGGTCGGCACGCCCGGGCGAGCTGTGCGTGCAGGATACCGGGCGGTCTGACCGACTTGGCTATGAGAGAAAACAACATTTATTAAAAATATTGTTCACTTTTTTCAGGACACGACACAGCTATCAGTAGTCAGCCATCGGCTTTTAGCCTTCCCCGCTGAAGCCATTCGGACGGGGAGGAATCTTCTAAACGTTGCACCAATATCCATTAATCGTTCCTCCCTTCTACCCTACGCCCTATACCTTCCCCCTTTCCTACAGCACTTCCCCCTGCATCAAAGGCTTTTTCCGGGCATTCTTTACTTCTGCAAAATCTTTGGCTGCCTTAATAAAGCTCACAAATAACGGGTGAGGATTCTCTACCGTGCTTTTAAGTTCGGGATGGTATTGTACACCTATAAAGTATGGATGATCAGGCAGTTCTACTATTTCTACCAGTCCGCTTTCGGGATTTCTGCCGCTTGCTACCATTCCATTTTCTTCAAAGGCCTGCAGGTAGGCATTATTGAATTCCCAGCGGTGCCGGTGCCTTTCCGTAATATCGGTGGCGTTGTATATTTTTTGTGCAAGACTTCCTTCTTTTAGGGTGCAGGGGTACGAACCTAAGCGCATGGTGCCACCCTTGGCAGTAATCTTTTTCTGCTCTTCCATCAGGTCAATGACTGCATTATGCGTATTGGCATCCATTTCTGTAGAATGAGCGCCCTTGAGGTTCAGTACGTTCCGCGCAAATTCAATTACCGACATCTGCATGCCCAAACAAATGCCAAAGAAAGGCAATCCGTTTTCGCGGGCATATTTAACCGCGAGTATTTTTCCTTCAATACCGCGCAGGCCAAAGCCGGGCGCTACCAGCAATCCATCCAGGTTGCTTAATTTTTCGGCAACATTTTCTTCGCTGATAAACTCACTGTGAATGTTTACCACATTAACGCTGCATTCATTAATAGCGCCTGCATGTATAAACGCTTCCAGTATGGATTTATAAGCATCCTGCAGCTCAATGTATTTCCCTATCAAACCAATATTCACCTTATTCTTGGGATATTTCAGCTTGTCTAAAAACTCCTTCCACTTGCCCAGTTCGGGTTCGTTGTATTGAGTAATGGCCAGCTTTTTAAGACATATCTGGTCGAGCTTTTCCCGCATCATGGTCAATGGCACTTCGTAAATGGTGGGTGCGTCGGCTGCTTCAATTACAGCATCTGGCTTTACATTACAAAACAGTGCTATTTTACGGCGCAGCTCCGGCGTTAAGGGGCGCTCTGTTCTGCATACAATTATATCAGGATTTACCCCTTCCTGGCTCAGTAATTTTACACTGTGCTGGGTGGGTTTTGTTTTTAACTCTTTTGCGGCTTTAAGATAAGGAACCAGTGTTAAATGTACTACCAGGCAATCTTCGTCGGGCAGCTCCCATTGCAGTTGGCGTACCGCTTCAATAAATGGCAGGCTTTCAATATCGCCTACCGTGCCACCCAATTCTGTAATCACAATATCAAAACCACCTTTGCCAAGCAGCAGCATCCTGCGCTTAATTTCATCGGTAATGTGTGGAATTACCTGCACCGTTTTTCCCAGGTAGGCACCTTCTCTTTCTTTATTAATAACGGTTTGGTATATGCGACCGGTAGTTACGTTGTTTGCCTGCGAAGTAAAGATGTTGAGGAAACGCTCATAATGCCCAAGGTCAAGATCGGTTTCGGCTCCGTCCTCGGTAACATAGCATTCGCCATGCTCATAGGGATTGAGGGTTCCAGGGTCGACATTGATATAGGGATCAAACTTTTGAATAGTCACTTTCAATCCGCGGGCCTGTAACAGCTTTGCCAGCGAGGCTGAAATGATTCCTTTACCCAATGAAGATGTTACGCCACCGGTAACAAAAATGTACTTGGCCATGACTGAATAAATTAATTATAATAGTTTATCGTATTTAAAATAGTATGCATGCCACACTGACCATACAGCACAATCCATCAAAAAAATGACCTGGAAAAATGTAAGATATATATTCTGAGGTCGTGCAAACTTACAGCTTTTTATGGGGGTACAAAAAGATAGCGCTTAAGAATGTGGAAAAATTAGCAGGATGGTGTGTAAAATACAAAAAAGACCTCCTTCGCGGAGGTCTTATAAAGATTAATGTGAATTTAATGGGTTTTAATCTTTATGGGTTGTATTGATAAGTAAATTATTTACAGATGAAAGGAAGAAAATAGCTGGTGTTCAGGATTGCCGAAACAATTTTGGAGGAGGCTGGGTAAAAAGTACATCCTGCAGTCAGTAGCAAAAAAGTTGTTGTCTTCATGTATTGGATTCAACAATAATATCTGGTGAATTATGAACGTATACTTTTTTAATTTATTGCGGGAAAGGTATAAGGTGAAGGGTATAAGGTGTAGGGCCTGGGGTATAAGGAAGAAGTGCTTCTCCAACCCTCTACCTTATACCTTTCACCTTTCACCTTATACCTTTCACCTTCCCCCTTTTACCTTTCACCTTCCCCTTCCCCCTTCCGCCTTTCTCCTACATTTGCAGTATGTTGAAGCTCCCCATCTATCTCGACAACAATGCCACTACGCCCATAGATCCGCAGGTGCTGGAGGCAATGATGCCATACCTGACAGCGCACTTTGGAAATGCCGCGAGCCGCAATCATGCGTTTGGCTGGGCAGCAGAAGAGGCAGTTCAGCAAGCGCGGGAACAGGTAGCAGCGTTGATAGGAGCCGAGACAGATGAAATTGTTTTTACCTCTGGAGCTACCGAAGCGATCAATCTCGCTATTAAAGGAACATATGAAATACATGGGGAGGGGGAACAACACATCATCACCTGTGCCACCGAGCACAAGGCAGTGCTTGACACCTGCAAACACCTGGAAAAACGGGGCGCTTTGGTTACCTATCTTCCTGTAAACGAAGAAGGGATGATCAACATTGAGGAGCTTGAAGGGGCTATACAAAAAAACACGGTACTCATTGCTGTGATGCATGCCAATAACGAAACAGGTGTTATACAGCCTGTTAATGAAATAGGCGCCATTGCAAAGCAGCATGGCATCGTTTTCTTTTCCGATGCCACGCAGGCTGCGGGCAAAATACCGGTGCGGGTAAACGAACATCAATATGGTATGCTGTGCTTATCAGCACATAAAATGTACGCACCTAAAGGCGCCGGCGCATTGTATGTGCGCAGAAAAAATCCAAGGGTGCGGCTGCTGGCGCAGATAGACGGAGGCGGGCATGAAAGAGGCATGCGAAGCGGAACATTGAACGTACCCGGAATAGTAGCCCTGGGGAAAGCCTGTGCATTGTGTGCAGAACAAATGACCGAAGAATCAGCACGCATGAAAGCATTGCGCGACCAACTGGAAAAAGCTTTGCTTTCCCCTGGCAATGTAAAAGTGAATGGCAACAAAAACCAACGCTTGCCTAATGTAGCCAACCTGGCTTTTGCAGGTATAAAAGGCAATGGTTTGCTTTCAGATATCAGTAAAACCATTGCAGTATCGTCGGGCTCGGCCTGTACTTCTGCTAACCCCGAACCGTCGCATGTACTGAAGGCGATGGGTGTTGCAGATGAACTGGCTAAAAACTCCATCCGCTTTGGTTTGGGAAGATTTACTACGAAAGAAGAGATAGATTACACGATAGAAAGAGTTAGCGCAATCGCGGGGAGATAGCGGTCAGCTTATTAGCTGTTTGTAATTTGACGTTTATCGTTTGAAGTTTCAGCCAGTTTCGGAAGACCCGTCTTCGTCGAGTTGATGTCGGATAGACGATCATAAATAAGCCGCAGATGTACAGACTAATCATTGATTCAATCTGCGCATCTGCGGCTAAAAAAATGACTGCTGACAGCTCTCAGCTACAGT
Source organism: Agriterribacter sp. (assembly GCA_051955255.1). GTDB lineage: Bacteria > Bacteroidota > Bacteroidia > Chitinophagales > Chitinophagaceae > Agriterribacter. Next base: position 58,682 of record JBQCGX010000057.1, read on the forward strand.
TCCTTAATCTTAATATTTTTCCACCTCACTTTAATGCCACCACCATCGTGAATTTGCAAAGCAATAAATCCTTCGCCTTTGCCGATCTTTTCGTCTTTGATAGTGATCATTTCATGACCATTTACCCAGGTAGTTACCTGATCGCCCACCACGCGCAAACGATAAGTATTCCATTCGCCATATTTCAGGTATTTGTCTTTTTCTGCTGCTGGTTGTATCAACCATCCGCGACCATACGATTCGTATATACCGCCTGTGTTATGACCGGGGGGAGCAACTTCGGCCTGCCAGCCACTGATCTTTACACCATCAATGGTTGAACGAAAGAATATACCACTGTTGCCTTCTGCTTCTTGTTTGAATTGCAGGGTAAGGTCGAAGTTCTTGTAATGCTTGTCTGTAGAAAGATACCCATATTGCTTATCAGGACCGCTTTCGCAAACCAGTTCCCCTTTTTCTACATACCATTTTTCGGTGCCGTTGATCTTCCACCCGGTAAGATCTTTGCCATTAAAAATTGAAACTGCTTTTTGTGCAAATACAGCAGCGTTGATCAGGCATGCCGCCAAAAGAAATAAAATTGATTTTTTCATTATTGTAGTTTATAGAACTAATAGTTTGTAAGCCTATGGGTGCAGGCAGGGAACCTCTCCTGCGTCGAGGTGACGTTTACACCAGCATCGTTACCGGGTTCTCCAGGTATTTTTTAAATGTTTGCAGGAAGGCTGCACCTACTGCCCCGTCCACACTTCTGTGATCGCAGCTCAACGTAATTTTCATTACGTTGCTCACGGCAAAACCATCACCTTTTTTAACCACTGTTTCTTTAATACGCCCAACCGCCATAATAGCGCTGTCGGGCGGGTTAATGATTGCTGTGAACTCGTCGATATCCATCATACCCAAATTAGAGATGGTGAATGTATTGCCGGTAAACTCGTTGGGTTGCAGTTTTTTATTACGTGCCTTGCCACTGAGGTCTTTGCTTTCGGCAGCTATCTGGCTCAATGTTTTTTGATCGGCAAAACGCACCACTGGCACGATCAATCCGTCTTCTATCGCCACTGCAATGCCGATGTGCACATGGTGCCACTGGCGAATGGTATCGTTCATCCAGCTACTGTTCACCGCCGGATGTTTACGCAACGCCAACGCTGCTGCCTTTACTACCATATCGTTAAAGCTGATCTTTACCGGGCTTAATTCGTTCATTTGTGCGCGGGCTGCTATTGCATTGTCCATGGTAATTTCCATGGTGAGATAGAAATGCGGTGCCGAGAATTTGCTTTCGCTCAGGCGGCGGGCTATTACCTTACGCATCTGGCTCAGGCTAATGTCCGTGTAGCCTTCTGCGTCAGATGCAGGCTTGAATGCTGCCACCGCAGGCGCCGCTTTTGCCGCTGCCGCTTCGCCACCTTTGGCAGCCGCAGCAGCAGGAGTATAACTGTCAATATCTTTTTTGATAATTCTGCCGCCATCGCCGCTTCCCTGTACCAGCTTCAGATCCACGCCTTTATCCTTTGCAATTTTCTTGGCCAGCGGCGAAGCTTTGATTCTTCCGTTTTCACTGCTTCCGTCAGCTACTTCGCTTTCTTCGGCGGGTTGTTCCTGCGCAGGAGCACCGGCTTTTGCTTCAGGAGCTTTTGCTGCCTGGCTGCCGCCGGCTTGCGGATTTTTCAAAGATTCTACCAACCCACTCACATCTGTACCTTCTTTTCCTATAATGGCTATCACGTCGTTTACCTTGGCAGCTTCTCCTTCGGGGACACCTGTATACAATAAGGTTCCCTCTGTATATCCTACCACCTCCATAGTAGCCTTATCTGTTTCAACATCGGCCAGGTTGTCATCACTCTTCACCTTATCTCCTACCTTTTTATTCCATTGCACAATTTTACCTTCAGTCATGGTATCACTCAACAGTGGCATGCGTATAACGGTAACGCCTAACTGTTCAGGGGTAACAGCAGCCTTGGCTGGCGCTTCGGCAGCTTTCGCTTCCTGCTTTTCTTCTTTCGCGGCAGGAGCCGCCTCTTTTGCAGGAGCTGCTTCTTTTGCAGCAGCAGGGGCAGCATCGCCCAAGGCAGCTTTGTAATCTTCTCCTTCTTTACCAATCACCGCAATTACTTCTTCCACCTTAACGCTCTTTCCTTTTTCTACACCTATATATAAGATGGTTCCCTCATTATAACTTTCCAGTTCCATGGTAGCTTTGTCGGTTTCCACTTCAGCCAGCAAATCGCCCGGCTTTACCTTATCTCCTACTTTTTTATGCCACTCTACAATAACACCCTCCGTCATAGTATCACTCATCCTTGGCATTTTAATAACTTCAGCCATATTATATATAAAATTTAAGTTTAAGATGTGATTTGGAAGGTCGAAATTAAGGCAAAAACGGGATATGGAAATTTATTAGCAAGAGCACAGCGAGACAAAGAGAATTTACACTATACTTTATCGAACAAATTCAAATCTTCTATATCTGCAAAGTGCTTCATGTTTAATGTATCTAAGGGCAAGTTGTTAACAATAGCTGTTGCCGCAATAAACAAATCTGGCTTGTCTATGGTTTTTCGTTTCACTTTCAACTGCCCAACAATTTCTGCCGCTTTTCTTGCCGCATTTCGATCAAAGTCTAAGATTATCAACCTTGTTAGCATCCTGTCCCAAAAATTTTTATGGATTTGTGAAGCTCCGTTGAAAATTTCAAACTCTGTAATTGTAGAAATATACAGTTTGTCAAAATTTTGAAAATGACTAACCAATCTTGATTTGGACTTGTCAGTTTTACGGAAGTAATCAATAAGAATAGACGTGTCTATCATTAGCTTTTTGTCCGCCATTCTGCAATACTTTTCCTGTTTTCTTCAATTATTGCAATATCCTTATTGCTATACACAGGACCTTGCAACAAAAAGTTAATGAAATCATCCTCTTTCGGCTCATCCGAAACTTCATCCAATTCTTTCCTTAGTCTTGCCTTTTGAGTAGGCGTCAGCGTTTTAACTAAAGTTAATAATTGCTGAAACGGCACTTGTACCTTCATTTCCATAGTTTCAAATTTACACAATTTGTCAATTAAGGTTATTGTTTGCAAAGGAGCTGCCAAAACTTTGACATTTGCAATCTGGTTCCAATAGCTATTACCCCTGTTCTCATCAATAATCCAACTCCAGCTTCAACCTGTCTCTTAACTCTTTGATCAGCGGGTATTGCTCAATCATTTTTATATACTGTTCCCGGCTGTTCATAGGACGCTCCTGTACAACAATTTCCTGTGGCGCTTCTACTACCAGAATGGTGTATGCCAGTGTTCTGTTGTTAAAAAATCCCTGCATATGCTCTACTAGTGCAGCCCGCTCCTGCTCCACAAATTTTTGCTGGATATTGCTTTCTACAATGATCTCGAAACTTTTTTCATCGACAATGCGCAGTTTTGCTAGTCTGAAATTGGTTACAGCCGAATGGTTTTTCTGTTCAGCCAGTTTTTCGGTATACCGCTCCCATGCTTCTTCCAGCGTAGCTTGTACCAACGGTTTTACAGTATCATTTATCTGCACATTTTGCTGTGCCACCTGTTTCCTGATTTTGTGCAATGCCCCTAATTTAGGAGTGGCTGTGGTTACAGTTGCATCAACAGCCGGCGCTGCTTCGGGTTTGTGCTGAGGCGAGGGGGGAACATTATTGCTCCGCGAAACTGGTGCAGTTTGTATGCCTGTTTCTATAGTAAGCCTTGCACCGGCAGGTTCAGCTTCTTGTGGCAAAGGAGCTTTACCGTTAGTAGCTGCAGCATCTTTCCATTCCAGCGGGCGGATATTCTTAAAAGCGACAGGACGTGCGGTTTCAGTTAATTTTTTTTTTGAAACGCCCTGCTCATTTACCAATTCAACAGCCTGGCTTAAATAAGTAAGTTTGATGAGTGTAAGCTCCACATGCAGCTTTTTATTTCGCGCAGCTTTATAATTGATCTCCGCTTCGTTCAAAATATTCAAAGCGCTGATCATCCAGGCAGGCGACAATTTTTTCGCGGTGGCAACATAACGATCTTTAAAACTTTCTACCACTTCCAGCAGGCCGGCTATCTTTTCATCTTTGCAAACCAATAAATTGCGGATGAATTCTGCAAAGCCATTCAATACCAGGTCGCCTTCAAACCCTTTGCGGTTAATGTCATCGTACAACAACATCGCCGCCCCCAGGTCCTGCTCCATCATGGCGTCGGTCATTTTAAAATAATAATCCGCATCCAGTATGTTGAGATGTTCCAGCGTATTCTGGTAGCTCAGCTCACCATTGGTAAAGCTTACTATTTTATCCAGAATGCTCAATGCATCGCGCATGCATCCTTCGCTTTTTTGCGCAATAATTTGCAGTGCAGCTTTGTTGGCATTTACATTTTCCTTTTCACATATTTCCTGTAAATGCTCCACGGTATCGTTAGGCGTAATGCGTTTGAAATCGAATATCTGGCAACGCGATAAGATGGTGGGTAATATCTTGTGCTTTTCTGTAGTTGCCAATATAAAAATGGCATATGGCGGAGGTTCCTCAAGCGTTTTAAGAAAAGCGTTAAAAGCCGAAGAAGTGAGCATATGCACCTCATCTATAATATACACCTTGTATTTGCCAGCTTGCGGCGCAAACCGCACCTGCTCAGTAAGCGTTCGTATATCGTCTACCGAGTTGTTGCTGGCAGCATCCAGCTCATGAATATTCAGCGAAGTGCCTTCGTTAAATGTTTTGCAGGAATTACACACATTGCAGGCCTCGCCATCGGCTTGCTGGTTTTCGCAATTGATGGTTTTGGCAAGTATCCTGGCGCAAGTGGTTTTGCCTACTCCTCTGGGACCACAAAATAAAAATGCATGCGCCAACTGCTTGTTCTTGATAGCATTTTTTAATGTGGTGGTAATATGCGATTGCCCTACAACCGTATTAAATGTTTGGGGACGATACTTACGGGCCGATACTATAAAATTATCCATATGCAAATGTAAGAAGAGCAAATTTGAAAATTAGGGAATTTGAAAATTTGAAAATTGGGGAAAGATTGTGAAAATCGTAAATCAAAAATCAGAAATCAGAAATCTCAAATCCTAAAGTCTTACCTTCAAACCAAAAGATTGCTGCATGACCAAATACATTCTTGCATTCGACCAGGGCACCACCAGTTCAAGAACTATTATTTTCGACAGCGATGGTACAGTAATCGCTGTTGCGCAAAAAGAATTCAGGCAGATCTTTCCCAAACCGGGATGGGTAGAACACGATCCTAACGAAATATGGAGCACACAGTTAGGCGTAGCCGCAGAAGCGATGAGTAAAGCAGGTTTGAATGCCGAAAATATCGCAGCAATTGGTATAACCAACCAGCGCGAAACAACAGTAGTATGGGAAAGAGCCACCGGCAAACCTATATACAATGCTATAGTATGGCAAGACAGGCGCACCGCCGCTTATTGCGATGCACTCAAAAAAGAAGGAAAGGATAAACTGATACAGGGAAAAACGGGATTGATCATCGATGCTTATTTTTCTGCCACCAAAGTAAAATGGATACTGGACAATGTGGAAGGCGCGCGCCAGAAGGCAAAGAACGGAGAACTGTGTTTTGGCACCATCGACTCCTGGCTGGTATGGAACCTTACCAAAGGAAAAGTGCACGTTACAGATGTATCAAACGCTTCGCGTACCATGCTGCTTAACATCCACACATTGCAGTGGGATGGCGAGCTGGAAAAACTGTTTGATATTCCCGGCAATATGCTGCCGCAGGTAAGAAGCAGCAGCGAAGTATATGGCGAAACACAAAATATTTTAACCGCTCATAAAATTCCCATTGCAGGCATAGCGGGCGATCAGCAATCGGCATTGTTCGGGCAAATGTGTACGCAACAGGGAATGGTAAAAAACACCTATGGCACAGGCTGTTTTATGTTGATGAACACAGGCGAAAAAGCGGTTCCATCGGCCAACAACCTGCTTACAACCGTAGCGTGGAAGGTAAATGGCATTACCCATTATGCGCTGGAAGGCAGTGTATTTATTGCTGGTGCAGTGGTGCAATGGCTGAGAGACGGATTGGGCATTATCAAATCATCCGCTGAAGTAGAGGCACTGGCGCTGAAGGTAGACAATACGGACGGCGTTTTTGTAGTGCCGGCTTTTGCAGGGCTTGGCGCTCCTTACTGGAACCAACACGCACGCGGTACTATAGTGGGCATGACGAGAGGCACCACCTCGGCACATATTGCACGTGCGGCTATTGAAAGCATTGCCTACCAAACCATGGATGTTTTAAAGGCAATGGAAGCCGATTCGGGCATTGCCATTAAAGAGCTGCGGGTGGATGGAGGCGCTACTGCCAATAACCTGCTGATGCAGTTTCAAAGCGATATGCTGGATACCAAAGTAATAAGACCTGAAATTATTGAAACCACAGCGCTGGGGGCAGCTTACCTGGCGGGACTGGCAGTGGGATACTGGAAAGACATGCAGGACATACAAAGCCAGTGGAAAGTTGACAAAATTTTTGAGCCTGCTATGAAAGAAGTGACGCGCAACCAACTTGCCTCCGGCTGGCGCAGAGCCATTGGCGCAGCACAGGCCTGGGCGGGGAATGGGGAGTAGTGGAGTGGGGAATAAGTTAAGTAGGTTAATCAGGTAAAGGAATTGGGTATGAACCCAATTAACTCAATCCTCCACTTAACCCACTTAACTTAATTACCAGTTACCTGATCACAACAGAATCTTTCACGCTGCCGCAGGTGAGCATTTTGCTGCCAAAGTAGGGGTTTTTAATCTCTGTTGACCTGCTTAGCCAGTCGGCTCCTGTATTGTTAAAAGCCATCGGACAATTAAGCAGGTAAATCTTTTCTTTGGTATATCTCACTGTTCTTGCCAGGTCGAACAGGTTGCCCGATATCATCTGGAAAGATTTTCTTTTAGCTTCAATATCACTTTCGCCCTGCAGGCCTTTGCTTTCGCTGCTAATGCCGCTGGTATAGGTTTGGGCAGTAGGAATAACCACATTGTTGGTATCGGTTGCCTTTAATTCATCCAGCTTTAAACCGTCGGAAGCTGCAATGAGCATAGCTGCAGATTGATTGGCAGCACCTGTATCGCTGGCTACCAATGCATCGCGAAGCGCATAATAATTGTTCAAAATATTTTCAAAAGAGGCATTGAAAGCATCTGATAACGATGACACAGGTTGCGCTTCAACAGGAGTAGCCTGCACCTCTGCAGCTTTGTTGCCACCGCCATTGCAAGCGGCAAAGGCAATTACAGAGATGATAAAAAACAATCTTTTCATTTGCAATTTATTTTATAGAGATGTGAATAATAAACATGGTGTTTGCATTGTATAGCCATAGAGAAAATAAATCGAATACAAACCTACAGGAAAAAATGATTGGGAGCATATCTTACCCTCGTGTTTCTGTCGGTTAACATGATTGCCCAATATCATGTTTATGGGACGACGACAAAAGGCAAGTTACCATATGCCAACTTTACCGACAGAAATCTGTGGCAACAAGAGAATAAGGAATTTTATAAAAAATAATAAAAATGCGGTGACGTTAGACTATATTTGAAATAACATATTCCCAATGCTTCGTATAGTTTTAACCCTTCTAACCTTTAAACTCATTTCCGTTGGCTTTGCACAAACACCCCAGGAAAAACAACTGGTATTGCTTACAAGGGTGATACAAAAAAATCACTATCAGCCACCACCCGTAAACGACTCCTTCTCGGCACAGGTTTTTGATCGCGTACTGGAAGAACTGGATGAAGGCAACCTGTATTTTACCGCCGCTGAAATAGCTTTACTGGAACCGTATCGGTTTAAGATCGACGATGAAATGATGGGAAAAAGCTCCGGCTTTATTCCAAAATTGACAGAGCTGTACAAAGCGCGCTTACAAAAAGTAAACACCGTTTTAACAAGCCTTTCGTCAAAACCATTTACGTTCGATGCAAAGACATCTGTCAACCTGAGCGATATACAGGCGTGGCCTGCTACTGAAAAAATATTCGAACAAAGATTAGGCGATTATTGCAAGCTGAAAATCCTGAACTATATAGTTGACGAAGCCGAAAGCGATAGCGTTGTGCTTACTAAAGCAACCCTAATGCAGGCAGAGTCGGCAGCACGCAAAAAAGTAATTGAGAAAGAAAAGAGGCAAATGATTGGCTCAGCCGATACAGAAAAAGAAATGCAAAAGGCCATCTATGAGATTTACCTGCACACCATAGCCAGCAATTTTGATCCGCACACCAGTTTTTTTGAGCCCGAAGAAAAGCAGGAATTCCAGGAGTTGTTAAGCAGCGAATCTTATAAATATGGATTCGCTTTCGATAAAACCGACGAAGGCAAATACAAAATATCTTCCATTTTGCCGGGCAGCGCGGCATGGAAAAGCGGCAGCATACATCGCGACGACGAGATTGTTTCCATTCAACCCGATGATGGCAGCAACGTGCGGATGGACGATGCCAATGCAGAAGCTGTTCTGGCTACGTTAAGCAATGCGTCCAATAAAAAAATAACTATAACAATCCGCTCGGCAGATGGGCTGACCAAAACTGTGTCGCTTCACAAAGAAATGCAACGCAATGATGAAAACATTGTGAGAGGATTTGTGTTGGATGGCACTGTTAAAGCGGGCTATATCTCGCTCCCTTCGTTTTATACCGAATGGGGAAACAACGGTAGCAGTAGCTGTGCGAACGATGTAGCCAAAGAAATTGTAAAACTTAAAAGGGAAAATATAGCCGGGCTTATACTCGACCTGCGATACAACGGCGGCGGCAGTTTACAGGAAGCCTTAGAGCTGAGTGGCATATTTACAGATGTGGGCCCCGGTTGCCTTGTACGCGGCAGTAATGGCAAAACAATGATACTGAAAGACCCTAACCGCGGAACCATTTATGATGGTCCACTGATCGTAATGATCAATGGGCAAAGCGCCTCAGCATCCGAACTGGTAGCCGGTACGTTGCAGGATTATGGCAGGGCATTGATTGTTGGCAGCAACAGTTTTGGAAAGGCTACCATGCAGGGAGTGCTGCCGTTGGATACACTGGCAACCAACCCCGAAGCAGAAAGCGACTTTGCTAAACTATATGGCTATGCGAAAGTAACCCAGGGAAAGCTGTTTCGCATTACCGGCAAAACAGCGCAATTAAATGGCGTTATTCCCGATGTGCGCATACCCGATGCATTTGAATTATCGGAGTATACCGAAAGATCTTACAAAAATGCTTTGCCTTCCGATACGGTCATGAAAAATGTATTGTTCACCAAACTGCCGGGTTATAAAGTGCAAACGTTGCAAATATTAAGCAACAACAGGCTGGCAAAAGATGCCTACTTCAATAACCTGGCCCAGGTAATGAAAAAGCTGAAAATTGCAAAAGCAGCCACCGCCGTTCCTTTGCAATGGGAGGAATTTGTGCAATGGCAGCAAAGCCAGCAGTATCCCAAAACTTTATCATCGTTGCGCACCCACAACTCTTTTACCGTACAAAACTCAGCTTTTGACAATTCAGTAATGAAGCTCGACGACTACCAGGCAGGCATAAACGATTATGTAAAATCGGAATTGAAACAGGACAAATACATTGAAGAAGCTTACCACATTATTAGTGACATCATTAAAAACCCTTAATAAAAAATGAAAATGCCAACCCGTTTGCTGGCTGTAGTAGCCGGCGCCCTGTTATTGAATGCATCAGCTATAGCGCAAGACGATAGCCCTGTAACCAGCCTTAATAAAATTAACCAGGCCATGAGCAAGGTATCTGAAAAATACCTGGCATACGTAAGCTTTAAAGCACACAACAACAATAAAGTAAAAAAGGCTGAAAAGAAAAGAGATGCTTACCTGGAGCAGATTTCACAGGCAAGATATGATATAGCCAATGTGGCGTATTACAAAGGAGACAAATCACTGCACGAAGCCGCTACCTCGTACCTGAAACTGACTGCCGACGTAATGAATGAAAATTACGCCAAAATAGTAAACCTGGAAGAAATAGCAGAGCAGAGTTACGATAACATGGAACTATACCTGCTGATGCAGAAAGGCATTAATGACAAAATGAATGAAGCGCTTGATAACCAGAACAAGCAGGTAGAAGTATATTGCAAGAAGTACAATATCCAGCTAATAACCGACGAAAGCGAAATGAGTAAGAAATTGAAAAAGCTGGATGAGATAACAGATTACGAGAACAAAATTTATCTCATTTTTTTTAAATGCAGCGTACAGGAAACCTCGTTAATGGAAGCGATTGAAAAAAAGAACATTACTTCGATAGAACAGATTAAAAGCGCCATGGTAAAATATGCAGACGAAGGATTAGCGAAGCTTGACACCATCAAAGCATACAATGGAGATATGATCTTAAAAAGCGCGTGCAGGTCGGCATTAGATTTTTTTAAAAAGGAAGCCGAAAAAACGGCTGTTATTACCGACTATTACATGAAAGAAGATGCGTTTGAGCAGATAAAAAAGAACTTTGAAAATAACCCGTCTGCCAAAAGCGATAAAAAGGAAATTGACAAATACAACAAGGCAGTGAATGAAATCAATTCAGCATCCAAACAATACAACCAAACCAACCAGGCATTAAACCAAACAAGGAAAAACATATACGACAACTGGAACAATGCAGTGAATACTTATCTGGACAGAAATGTTCCATATGCCAAGTAAACTGCATAAAGTTTTAAAAAGCGTATAAAGGGAAGTTTTGCAAACTTCCCTTTCGCATTTGCAACCGGCAAAACGTCCGGCGCCTGTCGGTCAGACCGCCTTCCTGAGCTGGCAAGGCCAGCCCTTCGGTGGGCCGACCGGTTGTTCCTGCCTGCTTACTCCTTACTATTTGCCAACGCTTAACTCACCTTCGGCGGCATCAATTTATAAATAACAGGCGTTACTATCCGCGACAACAAGGTTGAACTGATCAGTCCGCCGATCATAACAATAGCCAACGGAGCAATCAGCGGGTTGCTGGACATTGCAATGGGGATCAATCCACCAATAGCTGTCAAGGTAGTTAAGATGATAGGCAGGAACCTCGCTTCCCCTGCTTTTTCAATGGCTGCATTCAATGCCATTCCTTCCTGTCGTAGCTGGTTGGTGAAGTCAACCAGCAATATCGTATTCTTTACTTCTATACCAGCCAGGGCTATTATGCCAATGGTTGCTACAAACGACATTGAGTTGCCCGTAACCAGCAGCGCCAGCACCGCTCCTACAATGCCCAATGGAATGACCGACAATACAATGAGCGTACTTTTGAATGTTTTAAACTGCAAAACCAACACAGCAATAAACATAAATACGGTCACCATAACAATGCTTCCAAAACCGGCGAATGATTGATTTCTTCCTTCCAGTTCTCCACCCATTTCATAGTGATAACCCGCAGGCAATGTCATTTTGTTCATCTGTGCAATTACATCGTTGATCACTTTGTCGTTGAGATAACCTTTTTGCACAAACGAAGTAACCGATACAGTGCGTGTTTTATTAAAATGATTGATGCTGAGCGGCGAAGTTTCCAACTGTATGTTGGCCAGTTGCGAAAGGGGTATTGCCCTTCCCTGATTGTTATTTACAAATAGACTATTGAATACATTCAGATCGGGATAGGAGGAACGGGCAGTGGTTAATACAACGCCATAGTCGTCTCGATCGGCATCGGGGTTGGTAAAATTGCCGACTGGCAAACCGGCAACAGACATACGAACCGCCCGCCCGATATTGACCGTAGGCACACCAAGCGTTTGTGCTTTTTCCTTGTTGATGCCAACCCTGATATCGGATTTGAGATTACGCACCGGGTTGTTCACATATAAAGTTCCCTGCGTTTTTTGCAGCATTTCTTCTACCCTTGCAGACAAAGCGCGGAGCGTATCCAGATCATCGCCCAAGAGGCGCACTTCTACAGGAGCTATCATCGGTTGTCCCTGCTCAAAATTCTTTACCTCTACTTTAGCGCCGGGATAAGGTGTCCATTTTTTTCTCAACTGTTCTATGATCTCAATTTTCCGTTTAGCATTTGTTTCAGGCGCAAGCTGCACAAATATCTCCGCAAAATCGCTGCGTTCGTTTTGCTGGTTTACATTATAATAGATTCGCGGGTTGCCTTTGCCGGTATTAGAGGCATAATATTTTATTTCCGGGATTGTTTTTAATTCTTTTTCAAGCGCACGGGTAATACTATCTGTGTGGTAGATGTTCGATTGGAGCGGCGCTGACACGTCGATGAGGAACTGCGGTTTCTCAGATGCAGGAAAAAGACTGAAACCAATTACCGGTATCAATTGCAGCGACGCAACAAAAATAACCCCGGCAATGATTACGGTAACTACCGGATGTTTCAATGCTTTGTCTAACAGTTTTGCATAAGTGCCGTGAATGATTTTTTGCATTCCTCTCAGGAAAATATTTCCTTCGGCATGTGCATGGGGCTTCAGCAGGCGGCTCGACAAGAAGGGAACAATCGTTAATGCAACGATCATCGATGCAAATACTGTACATATAACAGCCATAGGTAAGCTACGGATGAAGTCGCCCGACGATTCGGGCATGAACACCAGCGGCATGAAAGCAATAATAAGCGTAACCGTGCAGCCTAGTACTGCTTTGCCAATCTGGTTAATCGATTTTATAGTAGCCTCAAACCTGGAGTGCCCTTCCCTCATCCATCGTTCTATATTTTCCACCACCACAATACTGTCATCCACCAATAAACCCAATGCTACTACAAACCCTACAATGCTTAACTGGTTCAGGCTATAGCCTAACAGGTTGATGAGGATGACACCCATTGCAAGAGACAAGGGCACAGAGATCATTACTACCAATGAAGCCCGCGATCCCAGTGGCAACAGGGTAAGCATCACCAATCCTATCGCAATCAAAAAATCCTTTCCTAACCCGGAAAGTCTTCTGTTTACATTGTCGGCCTGATCAAAATGCAATACAAGGTCAATATTGGAAGGAAGTGTTTTTTTGAATGCTTCAATGGCAGGCAGGTATTCGGTTTGCGTTTTTGAAATATTTTCTCCGCTCTTCAATGCTGCTATTACCGTTACTGTCCTGTGCCCGTTCAGCCGGGTGATGTGTTTTTCCTGCGAATAGTCGAAATACACATTGGCTACATCCTTCAGAAAAATGTTCTTGCCTGCATTGCTGAAAACCACTGTATTTTTTATTTCTTCTATACTGCGATAGTTGCCGTTGGTTTTTATATTGAATGATTTGCTGCCTTCGTTTACACTGCCGCCGGGTATATTGGCAATTTCGCTTTGGAGTGCACCAACAATATAATTTACCGGTATGTTTAACTGGGCCGACTTGTCTAACTGCAGATCAATGCGAATGATCTGTTCTGGCAACCCCTGTATTTCCACATTCTTTAAGCCCTGTATTTTTTCCAGCACGTCCTGCAAATCTTCGGCTGCTTTTTTAAGTTTATCACGCGCTGCATTTTCCGACACCAGTGCCATTTGCAGCACATTCACATTTGAAGGATCTATCTTTTGTACTTCTATGCTGTGTATATCCTGCGGCAACTGCGAGCGCAAACCATTCACTTCACGCACCAGTTCCTGGTATTTGTCGTCTACATTGCTGTTATACTTATATTCTACCAGCAACACCGCCAACCCATCGTTGATGTTCGTTTTGATGCGCTTGATGTTATCGAGCCCGTATATCTTTTGTTCCAAAGGTTTTACCACCAGTTCCTCCATGTCTTTGGGACTCGTTCCGGGATACACCACAATTACCGGGAAGTTGGGAGCATTCAACTCCGGATCTTCGGAGCGGGGCATATTGAGTATGGTTGAAACACCCAATGCAATTACCATCAACACCATAATAAGCGTGAATTGGTAATTTTTAATGGCATATGCAGATATTTTCATGACAGAACATTTAATTTTTGGCAGATGCAGGCATAGCATACCCGTTTCCGGTAGTAACCTGGCTTATACGGAGTTGAAATATTTTTACTATTGACTGATCACATTGATCTTTGAACCATCGTTGAGATAGGCACTGCCGGATACGATCAGCGCTTTTGCCTGTTCCAATCCCGACGCAATGATCACTTTACCGCTTTCAATCTTCGATACCTGCACCTTTACCTTTTGCGCGGTGGCATTGTCGTTTGTTACAAATACATATCCTTCGTTCGCATCACCATCCAGCAAAGCATCGTATGGAATGGCCCATGCGCTGGATGAATGAGCAGGATGTATGGCAGCTTTTCCAAAAAGACCGGAAGCAACGGCAATGTTTAACCGATCGTTGAGTTTTAAATGAATAATAAAGGTTCCGCTCACAGGGTCCACGCCTTCCGGCTTACGCACCACAGTTGCATTCAGCTCTTTGCCCGGAGCAGCATCTGTAGAGATGGTTGCTTTATCTCCCACCTGGATGGCAGCCCACTGGTAATCGCTTACACCAGCCTTCAACACCCAACCGGTTTCGCCTGCGCCATTTACCTGCAACACGGGTGTGCCGGCTGATGCATACTGTCCATCGTTCAGGTACTTCTTCAGCACATAACCGTTACGCGTAGCCCGTATTTCTGCATACTGCTGGTTAAAGCCCGCGCTTGCATATTGCTGCCGGGCTACATCCATGGCTGTTTTGGCATTCTGCATTTGTTCAAGCGTAGCCACGCTGTCTTTGTATAAATTGCTGGCACGTTCGTAATCGCGTTGTGCTTTTTGATAGGCCAGCGAAGCCTGCTCTGCTGCTGCATTGATTTCTGTAAGATTGAGCGTGGCCAGCAATTGCCCTTTCTTAACCGCATCGCCTTCTTTCACCAGCACCCGGTTTACGATGCCTCCACTTTTAAAAGCAAGATTGGTTTCATCGTCGGTGCTGAACTGACCAGAGGCATGTATCACCTGTTGCATTGATTCCTGTTGCAAAGGCATCAGCTTTACAGGTATCAGTTCCTCTTTTTGGGCATCAAGCTTTTCGGCCCGGGTGTTGCACGAAGTAAATGCGACACATGCGCACAATGCGGCAATGAATGCGGTTGTATATTTCATAACAATGGTTTTATTGTTGTTGTAAGTTGAAGGATGCTGTTTCTCTTTCCACGCCTGCCGCCGCTATCAATACTTTGTATTGGTTGATCGACACCGCCAATTGCGATTGCGTTAACTGGTTGCGTGCATCAATGGTTTCTATATAAGTGTTCACTCCTTCTTTATAACCCCTGTCTATCAAACGCTGATAGGTTTGTGCTGCCTCCAGTTGTTTTTGAGAAGAAAGAAAAGTATGGTATGCTGATAATAGATTATTGGCTGCTGTATTGCCTGCAAGCTCTAATTGTTGCTTTGCCTGGTCGAGTGTAAGTTGTGCGTTCTTCACATCCAGGTCGGACTGTTTTATTTTATTCCTGTTGCGAAATCCTGCAAAAATGGGCACATCAAGCTGTAATCCCACCATATAGTACCGCGACTGCGCATTGAATTTCCAGTTTTGTGCCTGCGAACCAAGATCGAGGAAACCATTCAGTTTTGGATAGTAAGCAGCTTTGTTCATCTGCAAAACAGTTGCATTCAAGGTAACGGCTTCTTTCAAAGCTTTTAATTCTTCGCGCTGGCCGGTAGCAATTTCTTTTGCAGTAAGCGTTTGTGCTGCTGCCATCTCCGGTTCGGAAGAAGTGCCTGTATCTATAGCAGCCGCCTGATCCCTGTTTAACAAAAAATTAAAATAGCGTTTGGCATTATCGCGCTGTTGTTCGGCTGCTATGATCTGGGCCTTTACATTTTCAATTTCGCTGGTAGCGCGTACTATATAGGCTGGCAATCCTTTTCCATTTTCCAGCAATTTTTCATTTACTCTTTTTCCTTCTTCCGCCAGTTGCAATGCGGTTTCATATATTCTTACTGCATCTGCCGCCGTGCGATAATTGTAATAGGCTGTTTTCACCATTTTTACCAGTTCGCGTTTGTATATACTGGTTTCATATTCACTGATAGCCAATTGCTGTTCGTTGATCTTCTTATTATAATTAATGTCTGCATTAATAATGGGCACGGTTGTTCTCACCTTTGCATCGTAAAAATTGGTGGGCAAAAAGTTGATGCTTTCGTTTTTGAGCTGCGGAAATTTATCCGATTGTGTAAGCTGGTTGAGCGATGAATATACCCCGTTCAGCAAATCGCCTAACGGCAACTGTATATCGCGACCGCCGTCGGCAGTTTGATACCCCGCCTGGAAAACCACCGTAGGGTAATATAGCCCTTTAGCTATCTGCAATGCATACCCTGCTTTTCGCAGTGTTATGTTTTTTTGCTGCAGCACAATGTTGTTTTCGAATGCCGAATCGATGTATGCATCTAAAGGATTGTTTTGTGCATTGGTGGAGATACCGGTCAATAAAACCGCAAGTGCAATAGCGGCCTTTTTACACAAACTTAATATTGTTCTCATTATTAACAGTGTTAACTATTAAGGCAAAAAAAATTATTTTAGTCTTTCGAGGGTTTGCACATATACTTCAAAGGCCTGGCTTAGCCCGTCTCCCACGTTTTCCAGTATTTTTTTATCGGCTACCATAAAATCAAGATGATTGTTGATCTTCAGCGCACATAGCCCATGCACTGTGCTCCATACCAATAAGGCAAAAACGTTGCTATCAAACTGCTTAAAATAACCAACCTCCTGGCAGGCTTTGATCGTTTGTACCAGCGTATCAAATACCTCTTCGCCTTCTTCCCAGCCGCAATTGTTCTGTATATGCTCCATCGGCTCCTTCATCACAAACATCAACTCGTAAAAGTCAGGGTTTTCGAGTGCAAATTGCAAATACAGCCGCCCCATCGCCTTCAACCGCTCAAACGGGTGCTCCACATGCGCCAATACCCCAAAGCTCTTTCCCATTATTTTAAATCCTTCCTGGTGCAGGGCGTGGGCAATCTCGTGTTTGTCTTTATAATACAGGTAAATAGTGGTGGGACTAAATTCGATCTCCGCCGCTATTTTCCTGATAGACGTGGCTTCGTACCCATCTTCCAGGAAAAGCTTTTTGGCAGCGATCAATATATTCTGCTTCAGATCTTCCTTATGCTTCTGTTTTCTTTCTTTTATTCCCATGCAGGTGCAAACTTACTTAACACTGTTAATTTATGCAAGCTTTTGCGGAACTTTTTTAGAAAAATTTTTTGACGACCTGTTTGGCCTGGGCCTGCGTATAAAAAGAGAAGTTGCGATACCGGTGATGCACATCTATTATTTCGTCCAATGCTTTTGCCACCAGCTCCTGGTTCTTCCATTGCTTTAAATGACGCAGCACCGTTTCAAGGCAACCTTGTTTATAGGCTATTTGTCCCAGTACATGCACCAGCGTATTCTTTACCCGGGCGGGGGAATCAAATTCCAGTTGCTGCAACAAGGGCAATATATCTTGCGGATGTGTTCTGCCACGCAATTCAATGCCATGGCAAATTTCCCGTCGTATTTCTTTATCAGGATGATGCAGATAGGTTTTAGCCCATGTAAGCACGGGAACCGGATTGACCTCGCCCATTTTTTTTACAGAGCCTATTACAGCATTACGTACGGAGTGATGTGCATCTTTTAACCCTGCATCGAAAAAGTGTTGTACAACAGCAAAATCCCATTTGCCAATTTCGCCAGCGGCATTCACAGCCGTTTGTCTTACTTTACAATCATCATTGTTCATCAGCAACGCTATGTCCCGCAGTATTTGCTTTTGAAGTGCAGGCCTGGCTTTGTATATACGCCCGAGTGACAGATAAGCGCTCCGTCTAATGTAGGTATCCTCATCAGCAAAATACTGCATGCCTGCTGAAATATCTTTTTGCAGGAATGCTTTCTCAATAACATTGCTGATTTCAGCAACCAGTTCAGCGCGTTGTTGTTTGGTAAGATCGTAAAAGCTCATTGCGATATGATGATGTAAATTTTATAATGATTCCTCCCCATCATTCAACTCCTTATCCAGCTCACTGATCTCATCGAGCATAGCAGTCGACTGCTCACGCGGCAAAGCTTCCACCTTACGCAACTGGCGCTCGATGGCGCGGGTTCTTACACCGGCCTTATCAATGGTAGCTGCGGCTTCTTCCAGTTTGCGTTTTGTTTTTTCCAGCACCGCACCAAAGTTTCCAAATTCGGTTTTAACAGCGCCGAGCAATTGCCATACTTCGCTCGACCGTTTTTCGATGGCTAATGTGCGAAAGCCCATTTGCAAACTGCTTAAAAATGCAACAAGGTTGGTAGGTCCCACAACCGTTATCCGGTAATCGCGTTGCAAGCTTTCAAACAAGCCCGTTCTGCGCAATATCTCTGCATACAAACCTTCGGTGGGTACAAACATAATAGCAAAATCAGTGGTATAAGGAGGATTGATGTACTTATCCTGGATGTCCTTCGCATTTTTTTTCACCGCATTTTCAAAGTGCCGCCCTGCCATTTCCAACTCTCGGGCATCGGCTATGCCGGCGTTGTCATAAGCATCCAGCAATCGTTGATAATCTTCGTTTGGAAATTTAGAATCCACCGGCAGCAACAATACAGCATCATTCATCCTGCCCGGAAATTTGATGGCATATTCCACTCTTTCGGAACTGTGTTGCTTAACAGCAGCGTTTTGTTCATACTGCTCAGGAGACAGTATCTGTTCCAGGATGGCGCCCAGTTGTATTTCGCCCAGGTTGCCTCTTGTTTTAACATTGGTAAGCACTTTCTTTAAATCGCCTACGCCCGACGCGAGTGTTTGCATTTCGCCCAATCCTTTGTGCACCTGCTCCAACCGTTCGCTGATCAATTTAAAAGATTCGGCAAATCTTTTCTCCACGGTCGTTTGCAATTTTTCATCTACCGTGCTGCGCATTTCCTCCAGCTTTTTACTATTGTCTTCCTGCAACAACGATAATTTCTTCTCAACTGTTTCTCTTATTTTCTCCAACCTGTTTTCCGTTTCATTTTTCAATTGATCCTGCTTAACAAAAAGATCGTTGAACTTCTGGCGCTGCACATCATTCAGGTCTTTTACATTCAGCACAAAACGTTCTTCAAACGACTGTAAAGCCGTCCTCATTTCCTGCCGGTTGCCGAGGGTTTGTTCCGCCAGTTCATTCCGGTTTCCCGAAAACTCGGTCCTGATCAACGGATCAATCCTTGAAACCTCAGCACTGAGGCGAATCAATTCATTGTGTATAGATGTGTTATTGCCCGAACCTCGTTTCAGCAACAACTGCAACAAATTGATCAGCAGCAGTATTATAATAACCACCAGCAAAGCGGTTGTATATGTCATACAAATTGAATTTTTATTTTACGGGAAAACCGAAGATAAATTTTTAGCAATGAACGGCCTTTCTCACAATGTATCATAATCATACTTTTATTGTATCGAAAGCGTACAGTCCTGCTGCTGTGCCCCCTTTCCAAGTTTTTGATATTCAGCAAATTAAAGGTATGGCACTGAATTTATTGAAACAGGGTGGCATACAATAAAAGTGGAGGAGCAGGGCATGCCACGCCATCATCCAAAACCTTCCACCTAAAACAGAGCAAATGATAGAACTAAAGAACATTTCTAAAACAGTTAACATAGGCGGTACCAAAACCTATATTTTAAAGGACATCGACTTCAAAGTAAACCAGGGCGAATTCATTTCTATAATGGGACCGTCAGGATCGGGTAAATCAACCTTATTGAATATACTGGGCATGCTGGATGATCCCTCCGAAGGTTATCATTATTTTATGGGCGAGGCAGTACACCTTATGAAAGAAAAACAAAGATCGCAACTGTATAAAAAGTATATCGGTTTTGTTTTCCAGGCTTACCATCTTATTGACGAATTGACAGTGTATGAAAACATTGAAACACCGCTGATTTACCAGGACATGAAATCGTCTGAACGCAAGGCGATCGTTGCCGATGCACTGGACCGTTTCCAGATTGTAGGCAAAAAAGATTTGTTTCCTACCCAATTATCCGGCGGTCAGCAGCAATTGGTAGGCATTGCACGGGCGTTGGTAGCCAAACCCAGCCTGCTGCTGGCAGATGAGCCAACCGGCAACCTGAATTCGAAACAGGGTGAGGAGATCATGGAATTGTTTAAAAAACTGAACCAGGAAGATGGCGTAACCATTATACAGGTAACGCACTCCGAAAAAAATGCAGAATACGGTTCGCGTATTGTAAACCTGCTGGATGGAAGGATTGTTTGATTTGAGATTTGAAATTTGAGATTTAAAATTTGAAGATGCGAAAGATATATACAGGAATGATGATGTGCCTGCTGACTTGTGTTGTAACGGTGGGCGGATATGCGCAAAACGGAACATTGTCGTTAAAGCAATGTGTGGAAACGGCATTGAGCAATAACATACCGGTAAAACAAACAGGCTTGCTGACAGAAGCTGCGAAAGCAGACTGGACAAAAGCAAAAGCCAACCTGCTGCCCGACGTTAATGGCAACTGGGGCTATGGATGGAATCAGGGTCGTGCCATTGATCCGTTTACCAATACCTACATCGATCAGCAGTTTTCATCGTCTAATGCGGGAGTAAGCGCAGGACTTACTTTGTTTGGTGGATTGCAGTTGCAGAACCTGATACGACAAACGGGCTATGCCTATCATGCGAGTGAAATGGAATGGCAACAATCT
Organism: Agriterribacter sp.; assembly: GCA_051955255.1. Lineage (GTDB taxonomy): Bacteria > Bacteroidota > Bacteroidia > Chitinophagales > Chitinophagaceae > Agriterribacter. The sequence goes on from JBQCGX010000057.1 coordinate 79,383, forward strand.
AAAGACAAACTAACCCTGGATGTAATACTGGCTTATCTTACTGTGCTGAACAACGAAGATACCTGGAGGATTATGTCGGAGCAAACAGAAGTAACCCGCAAGCAGGTGGAACGCTTAACGATACTGGTTGAAAAAGGAGCTACAGGCAGCTATATGCTTTCGGACATGAAGGGGCAACTGGCAACAGACGAACTGGCTACCATTAACAATTACAATGCATTGCAAACCGCGAAACTTACCCTTTCGCAATTGATGAACATACCTTACAGCAAGGACATGCAACTGCAAAGGCTAACCGAAGGCGAACTGCTGGAAATGTATCCTGCCGACGCAGCGGGAGTATTTGCTGTCGCCCTGCAAAACCTTGCTATGGTAAAAGCGGTTGATCTTCGGGTAAAAAGTGCTTACAAGGGCTACCAGGTTGCCAAAGGCGGCTATTATCCTTTTTTGAGATTGAACGGAAGTGTGGGCTCCAACTATTCGAGCGTTTCAAATACATTAACGCCTACCACTATTGAAGAAGTGGCTACCGGGGATTACGTCAATATTAATGGCGACAGAACACCCGTGTTTAAGGAGCAGCAGAATTACAGCTCCAACAAAATTTCTTACAACAGTCAATTGAAAAATAATATAGGCACTTATGTAGGGTTGAGCCTGAGCGTTCCCATCTTTAACAACCTGCAGGTACACACCAGCGTAAAAAAAGCAAAATTACAGGCCAAAAACACTGAATACCAGGCAGAAAATACCAAAGTGGTACTAAGGCAAAACATTGAAAAAGCACACCAGGATATGTTATCGTCGTATGAACGATACAAGGTGTTGCAAGAACAGGTGGTGCAGTACAAAGAATCTTTCCGCTCGGCTGAAATACGCTTTAATCTGGGAACGATTGTATCAACGGAATACCTCATCACCAAAAACAATTACGACCGGGCGAGGCTGAACCTTACGCAAACCTGGTATGAGTATATTTTCCGCACACGCATACTTGATTTTTACCAGGGTAAGCTCGCGCTGTAGTACCGAATGCAGCTTCAATAAACATTTAAGCGCCTGCTATGAATTACATACAACGGATACTGATTTTATTATTTGTTCCTTACCTGGCGGCTGCTCAGCAAGCAGTCAATCAAAGCAATGCTACTGCTGTTTATCCAGATAGCAACTGGTCTGTCATCGCCAATCCGGTTGAACAAGGGTGGAACAAAGACAGCCTCAGCAAATTAAAATCGTTTATTATTAACGGCACCAACGCTACAGGAATGGTGGTAATTCAATCGGGCAAAATACTTTTTGAGTATGGAGATGTTGAAGAGCTGAGTTACCTAGCGTCGTGCAGAAAAAGCATTTTATCCATGTTGTATGGTCCGTTTGTACACAATGGCACCATCGATCTGAATACTACTTTACAACAATTGCAGATAGATGATATTGGCGGCTTGCTTCCGGTAGAAAAAACAGCAACGATACAGCATTTGCTCACTGCACGGTCTGGCGTTTACCATGCAGCGAGCAACGAAGGCGACAATTCAGCAATGGCCCCACCAAGGGGCAGCGTTCAACCGGGAAGTTTCTGGCTATACAATAATTGGGATTTTAACGCAGCGGGCTATATACTGGAGCAGAAAACGGGCAGAACCATTTATGAACTGATCGACTCCATTCTTGCCAACCCATTGCAAATGCAGGACTGGAGCATGAAGCATCAGCGTAAAACAGGAGACACAAGCAGATCAAAATACCTCGCTTATCACATGTGGTTTTCAACCCGCGATATGGCAAGGATTGGTTACCTGATGCTGCGGAACGGCAGGTGGAAAAGCCAGCAGATCATTCCTGCAAGCTGGGTAAAAACAACCACTTCCATCGTTACGCCTAACAAAGAAGGGCAAAAGAATAAAACTGCCTATTTTGATTTTGGATACGGCTATTTGTGGTGGTGCTGGGATGCGCCTTACAACGTTGGCGCTTATGAAGGGGCCTACACGGCAAGCGGCGCATTTGGACAATTCATTACCGTTTTGCCAAAGCTTGACCTGGTGGTTGCCTTTAAAACAAAATACGAATATGGCAGGCAAACACCCACCGATGTGTACTTACGAATATTAGATAAATTGATTGCAGCGAAACAAACGAAATAGCCTCGCCTATCCTTAGCTGTACGAAGTCGAGTTAAATTAGGCGGCGCCTCAATCATAGAGCGTGACGTGTTGCACGAAGGAGCTCGATCTGGCAAAGTAATCCTGGTAGATAGACGCTTCGTACCTCAGCGTGACAAGCAGAGGTGCATGGATGAGCATATCTTCCATAGTCCCATCTTCATCCCACTGTTTGTCATGCTGACGAAGGAAGCATCCGCCCATGTATGTTATTGGCAGCTCCGCTGTACGAAGTATCCGACTTCGTTACCTATTATGTTCTTCCGAGGCTTGGTCTCGCCGGGCAATGGACGAATGGTAACAGACATACTCTTTATTTGCATATTTTTGGAGACAAACATTATATGTATATGCAAATGAAGAAAACACTAAAGGGGATGACACTGTTACTAATGCTCGCAATTTTCTTGTTGCCGGCTTATGGCCAGTTCAGCCCTACCGATAAACTGCCGCTCGACAGCAGCGTTACCATTGGTAAATTACCCAACGGGCTAACCTATTACATAAAACCAAACAGCAAGCCCGAACAAAAAGTAGAACTAAGGCTGGTAGTAAATACAGGTTCCATTACCGAAGACGATGATCAACTGGGGTTAGCGCATATGACGGAGCACATGGCCTTTAACGGCACTAAAAACTTTAAGAAAAACGAGATTGTCTCTTTTTTGCAGGATATTGGCGTTGGATTTGGAAATGACCTGAATGCGCAAACGAGCTTCGATGAAACAATCTATATACTGCCCATTCCCACCGATAAAGCAGGCAACCTCGACAAAGGGTTCAGGGTACTGGAAGACTGGGCACACAATGTAACCTTCCTCGATGAAGACATTGACAATGAAAGAGCGATCATTCTCGAAGAAAGTCGTTTAGGAAAGGGGGCGGAAGAACGGATGTTTAAAAAGATACTTCCCAGATTGTTTGCCGGCTCTTTGTATGGCGACCGTCTGCCCATTGGAAAAGACAGCCTGATCAAAACATTTAAGCACGACGTTATAAGAAGATATTATAAAGACTGGTATCGTCCCGACCTGATGGCTGTAATAGTAGTGGGTGATATTACCAAAGCAAAGGCAGAAGAACTGATCACCAAACACTTTGGTGGCTTAACCAACCCCGCTAATCCGCGCGAACGGAAAGCTGTTGGTGTGCCTGCCTATACAGCCAACGATGCCATGGTGGTTACCGACAAAGAAGCTACCAGCTACCAGGCAGCAATAGAATACCCCGCACAAAAAAACGATCCTGTTGTTACCTATAAAGATTACAGGGACCACCTGCTGAAAGACCTTTTTACAACCATGCTGAACAAGCGCTTGCAGGAACTCACCCAAAAAGAAAATCCTCCGTTTGTATATGGCGTAACGGGCTTTAGCGGGTTTGCGAGGGGCTATGAGAATTTTGAAATTTATGTAGTGTCGGGCGATAAAGAGCCCACCACAGCCGTAAAGGCCGGTGTAGAAGAAGTGGAAAGAGTAAAACGTTTTGGATTCACCGCGCCGGAGCTGGACAGGGCTAAAAAGAACCTGCTCGCCTCTTACGAAAAAAGTTACAACGATCGCAACAAAAGAGAATCCTCCTCTTTTGTGCAGGAATATGTAACACACTTCTTAGAAAACGAAGCGGTACCTGGCATTGCAGCCGAATATGAAATGGTAAAAACATTCCTTCCTTCTATTTCGCTGGATGATGTAAACGCAGTTGCCAACCCTTTAAAAGGCGATCAGCATTTGTTCAGCTTTATTATTGGACCTGAAAATGCCAATGTAAAACTGCCTTCATCGGCTGAACTGATAGCAACCGTTGCAGCGGCAGAAAAAGCAGTGGTAAAACCGTATGAAGAAAAAGAGATTTCGGCCAACCTGCTTCCTTCAAAACCAAAAGCCGGCAAAATTCTAACGCGCAAAACAAATGCAGCACTGGGAACAACGGAACTAACCCTGAGCAATGGCATTACTGTAACATTGAAACCCACCGATTTTAAGAATGATGAAATACTCATGGCAGCCTCTCGCTATGGCGGTACCAGCAATTATGGAAAAGGTGACCGGTATAATGCCAACTACGCGTCGTCGGTAGTAAATGCTATGGGGTATGGAAGTTTTTCGCCTACCGATCTGCAAAAAGCCTTATCGGGCAAAGCCATATCAGCGTCTCCGTTTATAGGCAGCACCACCGAAGGCATTAACGGAAGCTCAACCGTAAAAGACCTGGAGAGCATGTTTCAACTGGCATATCTTAAACTAACGTCTCCGCGTATAGACAGCAGCCTTTTTCAATCGTATGTTCAAAAAAACAAAGCACAGCTCGCGCTGCTGAGCGCCGATCCGCAGGCTGCTTTTGTAGATACAGCTTTCCGCGTATACTTCAACAACAACCCGCTGGCTCCCATCAATGTTCCTAAAGCAGCTTATTTCGACAGCATACAATTAAGCAGGGCAGTGGCTATTTACAAAGAGCGCTTAGGCGATGCCGGTGGTTTGCATTTTGTTTTTACAGGAAGCTTTACGCCCGAAACGATTACACCGTTGATTGAGACCTATATTGCCGGACTGCCTGCCACCGGAAAAAAGTTTAATTATGCAGATCGTAAGGTAAGACCTGTTAGTGGCAAAAAGGACATTACCGTTTATAAAGGCGCCGAACAAAAAAGCCTCATTGTTTCCCTTTATCATGGTGAGCTACCCTACAACGAAGAGCTTGCATTAAAAGCAAGCGCATTAACAGAGGTATTGAACATTCGTATAATTGAAGAGCTGAGAGAAAAGGTGCAAGGCATTTATGGAGGAGGTATTTACGGTGGACTGAATAAAGCACCTTACCCTTCGTTTCAGTTGGTGGTGCAATTACCCTGCGGTCCCGAAAAAGTAGACACCTTGCTCAAGGCGATGAATCACGAGATTGAGTCCATTATTAAAAACGGTCCATCAGAGCAAAACCTGAACAAAGTAAAACAGCAATGGCGCGAATCGCACAAAGAACAATTGAAAGAAAATGGTCCCTGGTCTTCGAACCTGCTTGCTGCAAAAACCGAAAGCAAGAATATAGACAGGTTTGTGAATTTTGAAAAATACATTGATAAACTCACCACCAAAGATGTGCAGCAAGCAGCAGCTTCGCTGCTGAATGGCAAAAACCGGTTTACCGCCGTACTGATGCCTGAAGACGCTAAAAAGAAATAAGAAAACACTTCAAATAAAAAAGCCGGTTGTTGTGGGCTGTCAGCTATGAGCTGTCAGCTTTCAGCAATCGGCTTAAATTTTAAAAAACAAGAACCAAAAAACAACAGGGAGATTACAGAGGAATTTCTCCCCGTCTGAATGGCTTCAGCCGGGCGGGCTTCGTCGAAATGACGGAACATGCGCCCTACACCCTACACCTTATACCCCACACCTTACACCTCATGCCTTCCACCTCTTTCTACAGCTTCGTTCCTTCATATACTTCAGAAAGCGGGATTTCCAAACCAATACAATCAATGATAAAACTTTCATTCAAATCCTTGTATTCCCTCAGTTCCCAATGTGCGGTGGCATTTAGCTGCCATACTCCTACATCAATATCTTCGGAATCGATTGTAACGTAAGCCTTGAGCGAAGGAATATCTCTGTATAGTTTAAATTTTTCGCCCACATCATAGCTATGCGTGGATGGAGATAAAATTTCAAATAAAACAGTTGGTTCAATACTGTATTCTTTCTTGTCTTCTGCAACAATGTCTCTGCAAATAATTGAAATATCCGGGTAAGTAAACAATGTGTTTTCGGGGATGTGAATGCGCAGGTCGCTGCCATAGGGCTGACAGGGCTTACCTTTTAATTTTCCAAAACAACCACCAAAAACATTGGAAAATATTTTATTATGCCGGGCGCTGGCGCCGGCCATCGCAAATATTTCACCACGGTAAAATTCGTGTTTATCGGTTGAGTGCCTTTCCCATTCCAGGTATTCGTCCATGGTGAGTTTCTTTTTGCCGTAGGCAATAGCAGGTTCGCGTACTTCGTTCATAATACCAAGTTACAAAATATCCTGAAAATTTATCCTATAACTGACTTTTTCGCCCACCAAAAATTCCATCTTCACTCCCCCACTCCACCTCTCAACTTAATTCTTTAAAAACATTTGGAACTGTCAAAACTTGTATTATATTTGTAGTGAACTAGTACAATAGTACACTAAATCAATAAACATGATATCAATTCAAAACCTGCACTTTGGCTATAAGCGTAAAAAGGTGTTTACCGGACTGAGCTTGCAATTACAGCCTGGCTTTATATACGGTTTGCTTGGCAAAAACGGAACCGGCAAGTCGACGTTATTGCGCAATATCGCCGGCTTGCTTTATCCCGATAAAGGAAGTATTTCGGTAAACGGAGCGATTCCGGGCAAACGCACTCCCTCATTTTTGCAGGATATATTTATTGTGGCGGAGGAATTCTTTCTTCCAAACATTACTGCGGAAAAACTAGTAAAGTACAACGCTCCTTTTTATCCAAAGTTCAATGCAGAACAATTTAACCGTTACCTGACTGAATTTGAAATTCCAACAGACAATACCATCCAGCACATGAGCTATGGACAAAAGAAAAAGGTATTGATCAGCTTCGGGCTTGCCTGCAACACATCTCTCCTGCTGATGGACGAGCCTACCAACGGGTTGGACATTATGAGCAAAAGCCAGTTCAGAAAGGTAATTGCGGGGGCGCTCGACAACAACAAGTGTATTATCATCAGCACGCACCAGGTGAAGGATCTTGAAAACCTCATTGACCGGATCACCATTATTGACGAAGGCCAGATATTGTTTGACCAAACCATTGAGGAGATTACGCACAAGCTTCATTTTAAAATATCGTTCGATCATGAAGAAGTGCAGGAGGCTTTGTACAACGAAAGTTCGTTGAAAGGAAATGCCATCATTACCCGTAATTCCAGCGGCGAAGAAAGCAGGCTGGACCTTGAAATGCTTTACAAAGCCATTATTACCAACCGTGCTAAAATTCAATCTGCATTTAACTAACAAAGACTTGTATCATGGATAATACTTTTAACTTTTCCCGACTTTGGCTGTTGATCAAAAAGCAATGGTTTGACAATGCAAAGCTGTACCTGTTATCACTTCTGGCAATGTTGGGATTGCTTACGGTTGTATTTATACTGTGGGCTTCGTTCCAGGGAGGATACCGGTTTGATGAAGAAGACAGTTACGTAATATTTTCAATCTTCCTGTTCAGCATCGGTCCTGTTTTTGCCAGCACCACCTTCAATGCCCTGGGCGACAAAGCCAAAGCCACTTACTGGCTTACCGTGCCTGCAACACATTTGGAAAAGCTGCTGTGCGGCATTTTTTATTCGCTTATTGTATTTACGCTTGTGTATGTGCTGGGATTTTTTATTATTCAACGCGCTACTTTCTTTTTTGTTCAGCTCAATCCCAAAAATGAAATAGTGTGGATGAAAAAAGCAGCAGAGATGTTCAAGGTTATATTCCTGTTTTTTATAGCCATACAGTCGCTTTTTATAGTAGGCTCTGTATACTTTGAACGTTTTTCATTTATAAAAACATTGCTGGCGGCGCTGCTCATTTCGTTCGTATTTACATTTACCGTTCAATTTCTCATTCACAATTTCTTTCCCGATGGAATTGGCATGAGAGGATTAACAACAGTTTCGATATATGGAGAAAATGAAACCAAAATATACCGCCTGGCGCCGTGGATAGAAAAGGTGCTCAACCTGATGCTGCAATACATCTGGGCGCCTGTTTTGCTGGTAGCAGCTTATTTCAGGCTCAAAGAGAAAGAGATTTAACAGTCCTGATAAAAAATATGAATCATGCAATTTAAAGATAGTCAATCCATTTATTTACAGATCGCCGATCACGTGTGCGAAAAAATCCTGCTCAAAGAATGGAAGCCGGAAGAACGCATTCCATCGGTAAGAGAGCTGGCGGTACAACTGGAAGTAAATCCAAATACAGTAATGCGCACTTTTGATTTTTTGCAGCAGCAGGAAATCATCTACAACCAGCGCGGCATTGGGTATTTTGTGGCACCAGGCGCTTTTCAGCAGGCGCTTACTTACCGCAAGCAGGAGTTCCTGCAAAAAGATCTGCCCTACGTATTCAGAAATATGTATTTACTGGGCATGAATACCGACGAGCTGAAGCCCAGGTTTGAAAAATTCGTTAAACAAAACTTTTCATAATACAACCCTTCATTATGAAGACCAGTAATAAAATATTGTTAGCGCTCTTTCTTCTTCCATTTGTAGTTTGCCTTTTCATATACGCATCGTTATATGCCAAGTACAAGAACAACGATTATATTACAGAAAAGCAATTGAACGAGGAAAATCTCCTTACCGAGCAACTGCCACCTTTCAACCAGATTAGTATTGCTCATTTTAAAGGTGATATTACTATTGAACAAAGCAATGATCGTTCAGTTCGCTTTGAAAAATGGAACAAAGAAAATTTTGTGTACGAAGTAAAGAACAATGTACTTAACATCAGAACCATTAAAGGCGATTATGCATCCATCACCATTTTGTGTCCTTCCTTTGAACAATTAGACGCAGACAGTGCAGGCGTTCAAATCAATTCCATGAAATTTCAGAACCTAAAGCTGAACCTTGGACATGAAACCAACGTGCATTTTAAAGGACAGGCAGATTCATTAACCGTTGCCATAAAAGGCAGGAGTGGACTGGATTTAAACAGCGAGGCTACTGCCAATGTGTTGAACCTTACATTAGACAATCATGCTTCTTTTGAAAGCGTAGGGCAGATAAAACAATTTGGCAACATACAATTGCAGGATAGTGCCGACGTGCACATGAATGGTAAAGCTATGCGAGCCTTGTTTGAAAAAGCAATCATTATTGAGTAAAACAAACGATTAACAACTATGTTATGAAACCGAAACGCACATCGCTGATCATGCTTCTCAGCATCATTATACTGGTAATTGCGGTACACAACACCTTGCATTCAGAAGTGAACGCGCCGAACGAGGTGGTGAAGCGCAAGGTGCATTTGCACGATACTACACCCTCATATTTCGCAGCTTCCTTTTTACGGATTGCAGAATAAGATACAGGTTGCCGATGCAAGAATCAAAAATCAAGATCCTAAGATCCAAAGAACCAAGAACCAAAAAATCAAGATTCAAGATCCTTGCACCGGATAACAAAATCCAAATTCAACCTGTAGTGTTATACTCCTACCTGATTGCTAAATACTGGAAGCTGACCGCTGATTGCTGAAAGCTGATCGCTGACAGCTTCTCAATGCCCTTCATTGGTTTCGTATCCCAATATTGCCAAACGAGATGGCTTTGCAGATACTGGTATCTTTTTAATATTTCCAAGATCATTGGTGCTGATCTGCCACAACTCTCCTGTCAACGGCATAACAACGTAAATGTATTTTGTGGTGGCTTCTACAACAGGTTTAAAAGTATCAGCACTGTTAATAGCATCCATAATTTTGGCTTGCGCCTTGCGGTTGCCTGAGCTGAGGTCATATATACTAACAGTGCCGTCTAGTGCAAGTGTAACCATGTTTTTACCGGTATAGTCAACCTTGCATTGCAAAATGTCGGCACTTGCTACAATGGGCGTTATTTTATCCTGCACTATGTCGATGAAGTAAGCGCCTTTCGCCACCACAAAGCCAATAAATTTATTTACGCCTGCCGCTTCCAGTACCGTGCCAATGCGCACATCGCCAAAACCTTCTGGGTTAGCAATCAGTCGTTGCTCGCCATTGTCTTTTACTACCAGTATACCGCCCTCTACGCCAAACAAGGCATTTTTTCCATCGGTGGCATTGCCATGCAGCCTGCTAACTGCCATGCCTACCGGATATACTTCTCCCCCATTCTTATCAATAATTTTTACAGCATGTGGTCCCGCAAGCGCGGAGGCATTGTCTTTTACCGTAACAGCATAAGTGCCATTGTCAAATTGAGCCATTGCTCCGTGATGTGGTTCCAGTGCTGCATCAATAATGTCCATTTCAGCACCGGCTACATGAAACTGAGCTTCCACAGCTACGCTCAATGTGCCATCGCCATCGTTGAAAATAATGGTTTCATCGCCTCTCGATTTGAAGTGAGTCGGTTTTATTCCGTCTGCCGTTATAGCAGCAAACTTGGGCGTTCCCTTTATATCCACATGATCGCCGTGGAATTCAAGCCCGCAATCGAAAAACTGTACAAAGTTTTGGTTGCCGTATAGCAAAGATCCAAAACGCCTGTTGCCCGTTGGGTACAACGTTGCATTGGGATGCGCTGCCTCAAACGTCGCGGTAGTAGCGTCGGCGGGAGTAACCTGCGTTAAAGTTGTGCTTTCACCGTCAGCCACCAGCACTCTAATATGCCGGTATTCTTCCTTGTCAACAGCAGGATCGTCTTGCGGATGATCATTTTTTTTACACGCAGAAAAAATTAAAACCGCAGCAGCAATAAACAAAAATCTTTGTTGTAATGGTTTCATGACATAATTTGGTTTTACAATATTTGCAACAATGTTGCAAATTTAGAAACTTTCATCATTCAGCCAATAAATATTTTAATTGCAATGAGAGAAAGAGAAAAGGTGGAGGGGAAAAGGGAAAGGAAAGAAAGCTAACGGCTGATGGCTGATGGCTGAAAGCTGTTCTAATCGGTCAGACCACCTGCGGTGTGCCGACCGAAGCAGTTTCCCCTTCGGCGGTCTGATGGATAGCTGTGGCTGCAGATGATCCTTTATCTGCGAATCTGCAGCGCATAATATAATTATTTAAAATTTCCAACCTTGCTCGGCTTAACCAAACTGCGTTGGATTTTAATCAATCGCTCCTATGAAAAATTATCTGGTTCTTTAGCAAAAGCAACCATTCATTCAGGCATTTCGTTTGTATTAATAGTATAAAACCATTATTTATGAAACTAATTACAGTTGTTTTGCTAACAGTATCATCGGCCAGTTGTTTTGCGCAAATGAGTTCAGAACGTAAAAAATTCGATAAAGAGAAGATGGAACGCTACATTCCTGCTATTACCCGCAGCATTGGTGTTGGTTTCCAGTCGTTCGACGGACTGAACGGTCGTGTGGCAAATATGCCCCAATATGCACAAATTAAAGACTATGCATTTACACTGGGCCTGGGATGGATGAAAGAAATGAATCGCGTGGTTTCAGATGCCGGGTTTACAATTGGTAGCAGCATGAGCCGCAAAAAAGACGAAAAAAGCAGCACGATCCGCCATATAGGCTTCAATGCCAACATTGGATATGATGTGTTGAAAACCGAAAAAATAACTTTGTATCCATTGGTCGGCTTAGGAGCACAAGCTTACCAGGCTGTTTTTTATAAAGACAATTCGGCAGTTGATTTTGATGATGTATTAGAGTCGCCCGCAGTTGAAAACAGCATTACGCCCGTGCGGTTCAACAATGCATTTTTTGTTTACAGGGCAGGCATTGGCGTAGCTTTCAAATCGCCCAAATATCCTTCTAATTCTATTGGGTTGCAGGCTGGTTATACCGGAAGTTTCAGAAAGAATGCCTGGAGAAGCAAAGCCGGTCAATCGTTGGGCAATGCACCCGAAGACAGGATCAGCCAGTTTTATATTACACTGGTACTGTCGAGCAAGCCCTGGATGATGATGAAAAAATAGAGCAGCTACATTACTGCTTTTTATTTTATAATGCGGTTGTACAGCACCTGCGCTGCAGTATGCAGCAATTCATTCCAGCCATTTTTATAGCTGCCGTTACAGCCATTAGTGATCAGTACAAGCCCGAATTTTTCTTCGGGGCTAAAGAACATGGCACTGTATAACCCATAGGCAGAGCCCGTATGGCCTGTTAGTGTTTTACCGGGAATGAATGAATCGGTTACCCACAATGCCAGCCCGTAATTTTCATCTTTCGATAAAGGCGTTTGCATAATGGCGGCACTTTGATCGCTTATAATGCGAACGCCTTTGCTCGTTCCCATGTTCATGTGCATCATCATATAACGGGCAAGGTCATGCGCAGATATCTTCATGCCGCCGGTAGGCGAAAACACTGGCGTGCTGTATCCCAGCACATATTTGCTCAGTTCCTCTCTCCGCGGGTGATAAGCATTTTCAGCCGGAACGAATTTTTGGGCAGTGCTGTCGTATTCGTATAAAGTGGCAAACCGCGATTGATCCAGCGAATCCACGCAATACCCGCCATACAAATGAAGTGGCTGCAATATATGATGCTGCACATACTCATCGAACCGTTCGCCACTGATGCGTTCAATAACGGTTCCGGCCATATTAAAATTAAGATTGCAATATTGGTATCCTCCACCGGGACGGTAATCGTTGTAACATTTTTTCCACTCAGCGTTTTTTTCAGGATTTATAACATCCAGTGTAAAATAGCCCTGGCTGTCGTTGATGCTCGAAGTATGAGAGAGCACCATCCGGAGCGTGATCACATCGTCGGGGAAATTGGGGTTGCGCACAGTAAACCCAATGAGCCTGCTGAAATCATCATCCAGCGACAGCTTGCCAGCTTCCACCAACTGCATGATGCTGGTAGCAGAAAAAGATTTGGAAATAGAGGCAATGCGAAAAATATTCTTATTGGTCAGCTTTTTCTTTTCTTCTGCATTCTTATATCCAAACGACCGGTTGTATACCAATTCATTACCCTTTACCACTGCCACCGATAAACCGATGGCACTGTACTGTTTCATCAGGCTCCTGATCTCTTTTTTTATTTTAGACTTTTGGGCCAACGCAGAAGAACAAATGATAATGCCCGTAAACCAGATCAATATAAATGCTTTTGCAGCTTTGGTAATATACATTGCCCTACGATTTGATTCGAAATTAGCGTTCTGCACGTTCAGCACTCCGTCGCCACTATTTTTCTGCTATTAAAAGTAAGGACAAATTGTCGGGAATGCAGAATTTTGAAGGATATTCGCCTATGCCTTACTGTATAATGTTTAAAACGGTTAACTGATGGAAATCATATTTGATTTCGATCCAACACCGGAAGAATTATCAAAAATGGATATGACGTACAAGAATCTTCAAATTGATAATTATCTTTCCGATCTGAGGCAGCGTGCCAGGCTGTTCGATACTTCTTTTGATTATGAAAGGGTATCGGACTTGCAGAACCTTGCCAGATTGCGGGGCAGCGATGAAGATTTCAGCAGGTTTACCCGGATGCTTGAGGAAGATATGGGCGATATACACGACCGTTTGTTTAATGAATAGAATAGTGCCGTAAGTATTAATCTTTTCTTATTGAGCCATCATGTACAACAACAGACTAAAAACAATTGAGCAAACAGATATCCTTGTTATTGGCGCGGGTTCTGCCGGATGCTTAGCCGCGCTGGCTGCTGCATCGTCTACCTACCGTGTGCTGCTGGTGGAGCGTTATGGATTTTTTGGCGGCACATCCACGCAAATGCTCGATACTTTTTATGGTTTTTTCACACCCGGCGAAACGTCTAAAAAAATTGTGGGCGGTTTGCCAGACCAGGTTGTAAACAAGCTTGATGCATTGGGTGAAGTTTTTTTAAGACCCAATACCTATGGGGCAGGCACAGGCGTAAATTATAACCCCGAACGGCTGAAGCAGGTGTGGGATGAATTGCTGATGAATGCCGGCGTGAATGTGTTGCTGCATACTACACTGATCGACGTAAATAAAAAATCATCGGGCGAATATGAATGCATCTTCTGGAACAAATCCGGATTTTGGAGCGTAACAGCCAAACGAATCATTGACGCTTCGGGCGATGCAGATTTTTGTCATTTGGCCGGCTTTGCTTACGAAACAGCCGGCGAGCTGGAGCCAGCGCAAAGCATGACCACTACTTTCCGCATGGCGAATGTAGACCTGGAAGCCTATGAAAAAGCGGGTGGCAAAAAAATGCTGATGAACGCAATGGCAAATACTCAACATCCTTTACCCCGCAAAGAAGGATCGGCGCATGCAATGAACATTGAAAAATGTATTTCTACCGTAGCAGTAAAAGTAAGCGGCTTAAGTGCATTAAGAGTAAACGAATTAACACAGGCGGAAATTGAAGGAAGAAGGCAGGCATTTGTTTTTGAAGAATTTTTCAGAAACGAAGTGCCAGGATATGAGCATTCAAAAATCATCGGGCTCTCCAACCAGATAGGCGTTCGCGAAACCCGCCGGGTATATGGCATACACCGCTTAACAAAGGATGAATGCATGGCAGCGCGGGTACCCGAAGATGCCATTTTTTTATGTGGCGCGCCAATAGAAGATCACCGCCAGGGCAAAGACGGAGAAACAGAAACAGTTTGGCAATACATTCCTAACGGTGGCGTATACGGCGTGCCTTATGGAACGATTGTGCCCGAAACGAGCGATACTGTGTGGGTAGTGGGCAGGTGTTTTTCGGCTACTCACGACGCACATGCTTCGTGCCGGTCGATGGCGCAAACCATGAGCATGGGAACAGCGGCGGGCTTGGCTGCAGTGCAGTCGTTGCAAAAAGAGGAGAGTGCAAAGGCCCTTGACATACAAAACCTGCGCAAAACACTTTACAACAAGGGATGTATACTGGAAGAACCTGCTAAAAAAGCTGCAACCGGCAAGCATGAGTGGGGTTTAAACTTTTGAACCAACCTTCGTGCCCCTCTGTGCCCCCGTGCCTTTGTGGTTCAAAAGCATCAAAACTGTTTGCAAATTTCTTAAACAACTCAAATGAGCTTTGCAAGAACAATATTAAAAGACATCAGCGCCGACGAGATGGGAATAACCTACTCGCACGAGCACATTGTAATAGAAGAAAGTTTCCCCACGTTGGGCAATCCTGATTTTTTGCTCAACGATACAGCCAAAATAACAGAGGAGCTAATGCAACTTAAAAAGCTCGGCTGTTCCACCATGGTAGATACAATGCCTGCCAATGCCGGGAGAAACGTTTTAAAATCGGCAGCCATCTCTGAAAAAACCGGTATTCACATCATTGTTCCAACCGGCATTCACCTGGAAATATATTACCCGGCTAACCATTGGCGTTATCATTACAATGAAGACCAGCTTACGCGATTGCTGATTGATGACATTAGTATTGGCATAGACAAATACGATTACAACGGACCACTAGTGGAACGCACTCCGCACAAAGCCGGACTTATAAAACTAGCCACGGGAGATGAACCTTTTACACCGCACCAGGAAAAAATTTTTCATGCCGTGGTAAATGCACATCGGATTACCGGCGCGCCTATTCTTACACATACCAATTATGGAAAGCATGCGATGGCGCAGGCCGTTTTGTTCGAAAAGCTCGGAGCCGATCTCAATCATGTTGTTTTATCGCACGTAGACAGGAACAAGGACCTGGCATACCATCACGACCTGATGCAGACCGGGGTGAGTGTGGAATATGACAGCGCCTTCCGTTGGAAGAAAGAAGAAGAGAACTGGACATATACCTTGCTTGAAAAACTGCTGCCAAAGTTTCCCAACCAGATTACGGCAGGCATGGACGCCGCAAGAAATTCGTATTGGCGATCATACGGTGGCAAACCGGGACTGGATTACCTGCTCACTACTTTTGTGGATGAATTAAACCGCAGAGGACTTGATGCCTATTTCAATAATATTTTCATAAACAACCCTGCAAGAATTTTCAGCTTTGCAGTTCCCGTTGCGTAGGCAGCGGTCAGTGCCACACCTTTCATCTTTCACTTTTCACCTTTCCCCCTTTCGCCTTTCCCCCTTCCACCTTTCACCCTTCACCTTTCACCTTTCACCTTTCTATCCACACCGCTTTGTATTCCTCCAGCTTTTGCTCCATCAGGTTGTACACTTTCTGTTTTAAGGTTTCCAAGTCGACCAGTGTTAATCCTGCAACCGGTATTTCCTGCAGGTAAATTGCCCTGCTTTTACCGGGAGTAAGCGTAAAAAATCCGGCATAGGGCATGCGGCTGAATGCATCGAGAAACAGCACAGGCTTTACAGGCGTTTGTGTTTCGATGGCAATGCGAAATGCGCCATCGTAAAAAGATTTCAGGGCCTTGCCTGTCTCGTTGAATGTTCCTTCGGGAAAGATCAGTATGGAAATGCCTTTTTTTAAAATGGATTTTAATATCCGCACACTTTTAGAACGGTCTGCCGCACTCGATCTGTCAACCGTAACAATGGCTTTGCGGTAGATGTAGCCAAAAACAGGGATGGCGGCCGTTTCTTTTCTTCCCAATGCGCGCACCGGTTGCCGGTATGCTTTTACAATAATAGCTGCATCGAGAAAGGAAATATGGTTGGTAACAAAAATATAAGCACGTTTGGCATTATGCGGCGTTTCATACACATTCCGGTGAAAAATACCTACCAGTGGAAACCACAGATCTGCCCACAACATGCAAATGCGGTATATGAGATTGCCGCCTTTTATATTACCGAAAAAAGAAGCCGCTATCACAAATGGAAAAACCACCAGCATGAGCACGATAAACAACAGCGTAGCATACAGGTTGTACAACCACAATAACGGCTTTATAAATATTTTCATACATTTTTATTCTAGCCGCAGATTCGCAGATTTACATTCATCTGCGCATCTGCGGCAAATAAATGAAGTTCGTCAAAAACAAATTTGAACATTCGTCGCAGTGGCGCGTCTCACGACCCACCATTACTTCTAACAACAGACCTGGGTTTCGTGAGACACGAAACCGGCGTAGGCTGCTAACCGGCGTCTGAAAAATCTCTAACACCTCCATTCCTGCAGGTACAGATGCTTCATCGCTCGCCGTGGGTCGTGTCTCACGAACCACGTTACCTCTACATCTACGCATTGGTTGGGGTTTGTGAGACACGAAACCTGCAAGAAACACCATCTGCAAATCTGTGCGCAAAAATATCCATTTCGGTGGGTGCATACACTCCACCGATAGAAGACCTGTTGAGTAACTTACCGGCAATCACAACTCCACTCCTCTTCCATATCTATGCAGGTAATCACTACCATTCCTTTTTTTGACGGGGCAAAAATAATGCGTACCTGCTGTTTATCCGCTGTTATGCCTTCCAGCGCATATTTCGGGTCGGGCTTGCCCTGCAGATCGCTCTTGCTGTAGTTAATGGTTCCGTTGTACAAAATATCTTTAACCTCGCCTTCATCAATATGCCGACAGCCCATGCGGCAACGGGCATGTTTGGTATATATGATCGGCTCAAGACGACGGTTAAAAGCCCTATCTTCCTTAACCGGAATATCGCTGTTGTTATCGGGAAATTGCGTTGTATTGCTGGTGCGCCACCACAGCAACGCTGCAGCTATTACAACCGGAACTAAAAAGAGAAAGCGCCGCTTTTTCATGATTGCTTTTTGCCTGAACCTGCAATGGAGGCCAATATCAGGAGTTCTTCGCGCTTGTATTGATGAGCATCGTTATCAAAGCATTTCGACAGTTCTTCCAGTAAGAAGCGGAAAATGTCTGCATGCTCCATAGGTTTATAGTAAGATGGCAAAGACGGCACCGAGATCTTTGAGAAATAATTCTCAACATCCTTATGAGAGTATATGTTCCCGTTCATCGGGTCTATATAAAAATGAATATTGGTGCTATTTTCCTTTTTAGGACTAAAGTATTCGTAAGATGTATCAAAATAAGCCAGCAAATATTGCCGTGGCACCCTTATTACTTTTACCGGAATATCCAGTAAATGGCAAAGGTGCTGGTAAAAAATGCCATTCAGTATAGCATTGCCGCGTTTGGTTTCAACAACCTTGTTCACCAAAAATTCTTCCGGGTGCTGATAGCTTACCTCTACCCCTTTGTATTTGTGATAGGCGAGAAAAATGCGGTTAATGATATTTACCTGCTCAAGCGCGGTAAGATAGCTGCTCATTTCCAGCCATATGTTCTTTCTTATCCTGTCCACTTCCTGCAAAATACTGTTGTTTACCAGGTCAGGATACTGGTAACGGGCCACCAGCAACAGGCCTTCCAGCAAATCCTGGCAGCCAGCCTCGCTGTAAACCGTCATATCATCGTGGAGTTCCCGGAAATGCAGGCGATGGATGAGCAGCTCAATTTTTTCCTGCACAGTTTCGTCGGGTGTATTTTCCCACAGTTGTTCCAGGTTGGGAATAATATGCCTGCCATAGCTCACGATCCTGTTACTTACGGTATCGAATACTTCGGCGTCGGGATCATCAATCAAAGTCATCAATGCAGATATTTCACGGGTTTCTTCCATCGCGTTTTACAGAATATATAGTTTATAGACGAACGAATAGTTTTTTTATTGCCCGGCATATTCGAAAATAAATATCGGGTAAACAGTATTGTTGGCATATTATTTTTTTCCACAGGGGGTGGACAAAGGTGAAAAGTGAGAGGTGAAAGATGGGCAGATGTTGGCGTTTAAGGGCTTGACGTTTATAGTTTTTGAAATTTCAAATCTTTGTTGTCCGGTTAAAATTTTAAAAAATCGCTGAAGCCCTTTGCTGTAGCGGGTTTTGCTCCCTCTCCGCGAGGAGAGGGTTGGGGTGAGGCGATACACTGAGCTTCAACCGCT
>JBQCGX010000058.1:0-83706 GCA_051955255.1 Agriterribacter sp.
ATGGTATCATATCGCAGAAACTCTTCGTAAGATTGCTTTATTACAAGTGGTGTTCCGATGGAATTCTGCGCCTGCGATTCGACAGACCAGAGGGTTGTTGCCACCGAAAGCACCACCAAGACCACCAGAAGAACACGCATAAGGAAGATTTAAAGATTAATAATGTCTGAAAAAAATAAAGTCCAACGAGAAATAACCGAGCGTTTTTTAAAGGCTATTGACAGTATACCTGACTCTGAAAGGCAAATAGCATTCACATTAAACCTAAGCCAACAACAGTTAAACCGGCTGCGCCATAATACTAACACCTACGCTACTTTATACTCCTGCAACCTTCTTTGTACAATCTACAATATCAATCCAACCTGGGTACTTACTGGTAAAGGTAAAATGAAATAACATCAAAATGACGTAAGTTATTAACATGGGTGTGCAAAAGTAAAAGTGTAAAATATTTGACTAACATCAAATTGATGTTACATTCGTTGACACAATTACAACGCCCACTACCTGATGCTCACTACCCAACTACGAACAATAAAAACCTGTCCCGGAATTGGGGATTTTTTATTTTTTGCATCCAAGCTACAGGCAACAGGTGAGCGTTTCAACTTTCAGATTTCAGATTCTAAGCCACAACGTGGTAAGCAGATATTCGATTTACTTCCCAGTGTTTCCGCTTCATGTGAATACGTTCCCGGATTAAAATACAAGGAAATAAAAGACCGCAACATACAGCGGCGTAAGCCCTATTGGAAAGAGATAGGCGACCGGGAGTTTTACCTGTGCGCGAACCGTCATTTAGAATTGGGACACAGAATAGAGGATTTTCTGCCTGATTTACCTACGTCGTACAGGTTGGAGTATGCAACCACTGGTCTGGATGCACTTATCGCGAGGAGCTTAGTTCCAGAAGGAAGGCTTCAGTGTGAAATGCAGAAAGTCAGGGATATTTCTATAGGAGATTTAATCAATACCGGTCATGGGGTACTAACCAACATTCCCCAAAAATACATTGGCATTTATTCATCAGCATACAGCAGTCAGCGAAGCTGGGGATTTTGGAATGAGAAAGGGTGGTTTGAATTCATCAAACTTTTTCACAAGGAAAATCCCGAACTGGTTTTTGTAATCATTGGCGCCTCATTCGATATTGACCTTACCGGTAGCTTGATGAATCTGCTAAAAGAGGCGGGCATTCCTTACGTTGACACCGTGGGGCAGCCGTTGAGTGTGGTAATTGAAATATTAAAAAGGCTCAGCTACTTCGTTGGTTTCCCTTCAGGTCTTTCCATCTTGAATGAAACATTAGGTAAAGACACGTTCATGTTTTACCCTGAACATCTCCGGCTAATGATAAACGCATGGGCTGAGCCATCGAGGATTGAATCAGGAGAATATAAGGGCGCGTTGTTTTGTTCGCCGTACAAGGCGTTTTTGTGGATTCGGGACCAATATTATTTGTTCGATAAAATATAATAATGGATTACTGTTCGTTAAGGATTGCATTTACGGAATCGAATGATTTCTCTCTGTCGGGAGAAGATTTGCCTAGTCATGTGTTGATTGTGGAGGATGCATTAAGGGGTCAAGAAAATTCTATTGTGATTAGCGTGGAGGATGAATCAATTAAAGAGGATTTTAGACAGAAAATGTTTTTTACACTAAGCGAATCGGAAGCGAGGCAGTTAGCAAACTTCATACTTACATCTATAAAAAATAGGTCATGATAAAAACGTATACTCTTACATGGGTTGTAGAAGAGGGTTTTGTTATACGTGAGCCAAACGAGAAATCTGGATAAGCGCCTAAAGACTTCACCGACAGGGTTATTAACCCAGTCTTTAAACTGCATAAAGACTATGATGACGCATCGGGTTTGGATGGATTTTGCATCTCGGTCTCCGACGGAATGGGGGAAGAGGAAGTCTTTCACTTATTGATTTCCGACTTTGACGCCGGGGCGATTGCTTCATTTATTAGACACCATTTAAAGCCAAGGGTAAAAGATGAAAATTAGTTACCGCACGCACCCCGCAATCGAATACCTTGATCTCGGATATATAGATAAATTAACGATTGACAAATCTGATTATATTGATTGCGATGAGGATGTTGTAAAAACATTTAAAGAAAAAGTCCAGCAATTTAGGGATGTTAAGGTTTTGTCTAAAAGCTTTGGAGAAGCTTGTTCTTTGGCGGCAACTAAAATGTTTGAAAACGGGCTACTAGATTCGGTTTTGGAAGAAGGAGGGAGCGGCACTATTGTCGCAGGGAAACTTACGGTTTTCTATTTCATCACTGTGAACGAAACCTGTTTAATAACATTTGATAAGGAAGGGTTTCTGTTGGGATTTTTAAACGCCACTCAAGGGAGTACCACAAATTGGAGTAGCGGAACGGTTGGAGAACAGTTTGGAGTTTCATTTAACGGCAGCGTCCTCACTCAAACGATTCAGCTATTAGCATTTATAAAATACGCATCAATTGAGGTTAAGAATCTAGCTCCAGGACAAAAAGATAAATCTATATCGTGTAGATACAAAAACGATACTAAGTTGAATGTGAAATACATGGATTCAACTTGGTTTACGACTCTTGTAAAATCAGATGCATTTAAAGTTCGAGGTCACTTCAGGTTGCAGCCAAAGAAAAAAGATGGACAGTGGACAAAGGAATTGATCTGGATAAATGATTTTATGAAAGAGGGGTATACGGCTCCCGCAAGAAAATTATCACAAGCATGAGTTTACCCCCAACATACAACCTCCTTGCAAAGTATCCTAACAGGGTCTACGTTGAGACTGGAATTTGGCGTTCAGACTCCATTCAGTTAGCCATTGAGGCGAGGTTTGAAAAGATAATTGGCATTGATGCAGATATCCAATGCATTGCCTTTGCGGATAGTCGATTCTACGGGCATTCAAAAAGAAAAAACCTAACGTTTATCCATGGGGATAGTTCTAAAATATTGTGGGATGTCATTAAGGGAATAAATGAACCGATAACATTTTTCCTTGACAGCCACAGCCAGCTATTAGAAGGCGAAGTACTATACGGAAAGCCATTCCCTTTGCTGGATGAATTAAAGCAAATACAAGCACATCCCATAAAGAATCACACTTTGATCTTAGATGATATCCTTCACCTCAGTCATCCCGATGTGACCGGATGGACAAAACACCAGATAGAAGAAGCGGTAAGAAATATCAACCCTGATTATAAGATTGAATACGTAGCAAACCCTGTGAAGAATAACTTGGCTGTTTGTACTATATGAACAAGGCGTTATTAACTGACCATAAAAAAAACATACTTAGCGCTGCCACTTCTGGCGGCGCTGGTTGAACGGCGATATAATTTATTCGATACCGATTTTTAAAGCTCTTGGCGTAAAAAAATACATCATAAAAGAGAATTGGTACGAAAAAGACCTATCGCTTTACTCAACCATGAAAAACATCCTTCAGTCTCAGGGATTTGAAGTAGAACCAACATCCGGCAGTTACCCTGTAGGAGAATTTGAACCCAGATTGAAGTTTGACATCAACATGGATCACTTCAGGAAGCAGCCAAAGCGGGGGAAGAACCATATCATGGTATCGATGATGAACCAATTTGGAGCGAAGATAGATCACAGGCAACCCTGGTTAAAGCTACCTAAAGTAGAAACCAATTGGAAGTACACCCTGATACATTTAACCGAACGATGGAGAGATAATAGTACGGTAGACTGGAAAAAGGTGTATAATTCAATTAAAGGAGAAAAGTACTTCATCGGTCTAAAACCAGAATGGGAGCAATTTCAGGAATTATACGGAAAAATAGAATGGATGATGACCAGTGATGTATACCAGATGGCAATAGCGATAGATTCAGCGCAGGCAGTGTATTGCAACCAAAGCGTGGCGCTAACGCTGGCTCAAGGCTTAAATAAGATCAGATATGTAGAATTTAAGCCGGGAAAAACGAATACGAGATTTTTTACCAATAATGAACATGCATTATGAACGACGACGAAAATAAATATTGGTATAACACCGGATACTTTACCGGCGTCATCTTAATGATTGTTGTTCTTTTTTGGTGGTATATTATAAATGGGTGGAAATGAATAGAAAAATATCGTGTTTTTTAATCGGCTTCGCGGTAGCAACTGTTGTTCAGCCTG
The DNA here is from genome assembly GCA_051955255.1 of Agriterribacter sp. Taxonomy (GTDB): domain Bacteria; phylum Bacteroidota; class Bacteroidia; order Chitinophagales; family Chitinophagaceae; genus Agriterribacter. The sequence goes on from JBQCGX010000058.1 coordinate 4,172, forward strand.
CCGTCATCTTCGGGGTTGTTTATATTTTCAAAATATTGAATAAATGAAATTCACAACAAGCGACGGAGCAGAATATATCTTAGACGAATACGGGATACATCAGTTAAACCCGAAGCCGTTTGTGTATGATACCAACTACTGTGCGGTGTATGATGACCCTGAACGGCAAAAGAAGTCAGATCAGTTACAGGCGCTAAGGTTGGGGTTTATTATTGGGGCACATGGTAGGGTTCCGGATGATATACTGGATTTTGGAGCGGGGAACTATGCTTTCCTGAACTATGCGAAAAGTATTATACCGGCATGTTATGGCTATGACCTTGCAGACTACCCCGTGCCGGACGGTATTGTAAAAACAAATTACATCTATCGGGATTATGATGTAATTACGTTCCATGACTGCTTAGAACACATCTTGGAGCCAGAGTTTGTAGTTGGGCTGAAATGTCAAACGATAGTTATAAGCCTGCCCAACGTTTGGGGTATTGTTAAAAATTGGAGTGACTATACCGAAGCGGTAGACGAAGAGGCTTTTGACAAATTCTATCATAGAAAGCCTGGCGAGCACCTACACCATTTTACGCCGAATGGACTACAAAGATTTATGTCCGATAACGGCTGGAGACAGGTGGCGGTGAGCAAGCACGAGGATGTAATCAGGCAGCGAGGGGAGTGGAATATTATTTCAGCAGCTTTTAAAAGAAAATGATATGAATAGAAAAGTAATTGGTATTGCCATGTTCGTCCTTTTATTTGGCGGTTTATTCATTTTGGTAGGGTATGCAACGTCTTGGTGGAAGGCTATCGCCGGATTCGCGGGTACTGCCTTCCTGTTGGGCTATGTCTATATAGCAACGGAATTCATGCTCAACGACAAAAGAAAATAGTATGAAGAGGGCTGTATTAATAGTGGCAATTTATCTGTCTGGATACTTCGCTGCATATATTTTAGGGCGAAATCTGATAAAAAGGGAAACCGGACATTGGACGGTTGGCGACAGGGGCTTTGTTATGGTTATTTCGGTCGGGTCGTACCTGAGTTGCGCGGGTTTGGGTATAGTATACTTGTTAACATCTTCATTTAACGACGAACCGGCTAAATGGTAAGTGTCGTTTACATACTCGGACCCGGCTCCGGCTGGAACAATAACGAAATCCGCTATTCTTTACGTAGCGTTGAAAAACACCTGAAAGGATACGGAGAGGTATTCATAGTTGGCATAAAACCCGATTGGATGCAAAATGTAATTCATATTGCAGTAAATGACCAAGAGGGAACACAGTATAAGGAGTCAAATATCCACCGAAAAATAATAGCTGCCTGTAATTCTGTATTAGTGAGTGACGATTTTGTTTTAATCAACGATGACCACTTTTTTCTGCAAGATATGGACGCAGATAGTATGCCTTACTATTACGATGGATTAATAACATCACGATTAAAACGGGACAAGAACAGCTACCATATAAGTCTGGTAAACACCCTAACGGCGCTAAGGAGAGAAAAACACGATAGCAAGTATTTTGATATTCATTGCCCGATCTTGGTAAATAAGGCAATGTACCTGCACGCCAACCAGAAGTATAACTGGGGCATAAAGAGAGGGTATTGTATAAAGTCGCTCTACCTGAACACCATTGGAGAAAAGGGAATACCGGCAAAGGATTTCAAGGTAAGGAGTATGCAGGAAATCGACCTAAGCCGACCTTACTTCTCAATCAGCGATCAGGCATTAAGTCCGGCGCTTGAAAGGTTTATGGAAGAACTTTATCCTTCACCGTCAAAATATGAGATATGAAAGAAGTGAAATTTGTTGTGGCAACAGGCAATGTAGATTCAGAAGGAGACATATTGAAGTTGGAAGGGATGACCCTTAAAGGCAATCCCGTCCACGTAATAAAAGAATTTAGCCTCAAAGTGGAAGATCATGTGGGTATGGCAAAAATAGATATTGATGAAAAGAAAATTATGGCATCAATGGAATTGCCGGAGGAATTGTTTGGGCTGACTCCGGCAATAGGTATTAAGCCAATCAAAACTCACATGGAAGGAGAGGTAAGGGTGATTGACGAGTTTAAGCTAATGTGCGTTGCGCTCTGCGCAAATCCAAATGCCGATCCAAATGTAAAGACAATCGGGGAGCAAATAACCGAGTAAATATGAGGTATGAGGGCAATAGGTTTAATAATATTTTTTACGGCAATTAACTTGGCTATATATTATTCCCTGATGCATTTTAATGCCCCACATATTGCATATGTGGTGATATTTGAGTCGTTAGGGATGGCTTTAATGGCAAAACTTATTAGTGACGATTCAACCAAAAAGGGTTAATTACCCTATGATAAACCCCACCACCACACATAATAAGTACTTTTGATTTCATGAGTGGACTATCTTTTGAAATCAAAGTAGTGGTAAAAGCATTTGACACCGATTTATCAGAATGCACCCATTGTAAAAACGAGATACTTACAACAATGTGGAAGGCTTACCTGGTATCAGGCCCAGACGAAGCAGAACTGGAACGTCAATACTGCGAACCATGCAAGAACCTTCTGGATTTTCCCGAAGGATAAAAAACGCTTTGATAATTTAAAAATATAGTAAATTTGATGGAGACACAACAGCGACAAAGAAAGGGCATAGTATTCAAAACATCCCGTTACGGATCGCTTATACTGTGCATACACAGAGAAACCGCCATCGAGTATATGGCTACCCTAAAACGAGATGCGGACGGATGGGTTCAGTTGAAGGTTATTCAAAAACCATACAGTGAAAACAATATAACCCATTTCGTAGTTCCCAATGACGACCTGTTCGGAAGAGCACATATTTCCACCAGGTCAAATTTTAAGGGTCTCGCCTTTGGGGAAAACCAATATGGCGAACTAAACATGTCAATCCAGCCGAACAGCTTCGAAACTTATCTACACGAGTTACCTACCGACGACAGGGGTTGGCTCACATTCAGAGTCAAAGCCTTAAAAGAACCAATCGGACACATTACACACGGATTTGAATACCTGCCTGTTTCTCGATAGGGAAGTAAAGGGGCAGGACTAAAATTTAAAACATTGGGCAGGCACAAGAATATTGATTCGCCAGAGGCGATGTGGGCTCATTTTCAAACGTACACAGAAAGCATAAAGAGGTACCCCATAAAAGTTCATGACTTTGTAGGTAAAGATGCAACTGAAGTGCGAAGGGAAAGAGAGCGCCCTTTAACAATGGAGGGCTTTCAGAACTACCTCGAAATGGAGGAAATCATAACAGATGTAAGCGATTATTTTGAGAATAAAGAGGGGCGTTATGAAGAATATATCCGTATCTGTTCGCGTATTAGGCGGCTTATCCGTCAAGATCAAATTGAGGGAGGTATGGCGGGCATTTACAACCCATCAATCACCCAACGGCTAAATGGTCTTTCTGAGAAAACAGAGAACCGGTTAACGGATAAAGATGGTAACGACAGAGACGTAGCAGACTATTCCAACTTAACGCCTGATGAGCTTAATTCCTTAATTCAGCTTCAACGAAAGGCATGTGGCAAATGAGATCAGGGTTTTGTTTGACATGTATCAGTCCGCATTTTACGATAGGAATTTTTTCTTTATCGTAAATCAGGGCGGCAAGGAACATGGTAGGCAAAAGGAAGCGCTTGAGATACTATGCGATAATGTAACAGAGGAATTCGGATACGGAGGAGCTGCCGGTGGCGCAAAGAGCTGGACTGGATGCTGTTGGCTGGTATTTATGTGCAAGATTTATGCCGGCACCAGGTGGTTTATTGGCAGGGAAGAGCTGAAGCGATTAAGGGAGTCAACCCTTATGACTTTTTATAAGGTTTGCAAGGAATATGATGTTACAGGTTGGAAGTACAATGGGCAAGACCACTACATTCTTTTTGAGAACGGCAGCAGAGTTGATTTGCTAGACCTCAAGTATTTACCCAGTGACCCGCTTTATGAACGATATGGGTCTATTGAGTACACCGGTGGTTGGATTGAGGAAGGTGGCGAGGTGAATTTTGGCGCTTACGACACATTGAAGTCGCGTGTAGGTCGCCACATGAACAGAGATTATAAAATATTAGGAAAAATATTCGTTACTTTGAATCCTAAGAAGAACTGGTGCCACAGTACTTTTTGGAAACCATACAAGAGCAACACACTACCACCGAACGTTAAGTTCCTACAGTCACTCGTTACAGACAATCCTTTCATTGACCCCAACTACATCGACAAACTTCACTCGATTAAAGACAAAGTAAGAAAGCAGCGCCTCCTGTTCGGGAATTTCGATTACGACGATGACGATGACGCGCTGATGGATTACGACGCAATCACGGACTTATATTCAAACGAATTTGTTCCCGAAGGGGAAAAATATATTACAGCGGACGTTGCCAGATTCGGAGCCGACAAGGGTAAAATAGGCTTATGGAGCGGCTTTAGATGCGAAAAGAGGTGGACGTTAGAGCATAAAAAAGTCACTGAGACGGCTGCCTTCATTGAGGCGTTAAGGGTAAAAGAAGGGGTTCCTTTATCAAGTGTAATTGTAGATGATGATGGCGTTGGTGGAGGCGTAACGGACATATTAGGGTGTAATGGTTTTGTAAATAACAGTTCACCATTACCCAATCCGGAAACCCAAGAGGATGAAAATTACAAGAACCTGCAAAGCCAGTGCGCTTACATGTTTGCCTCAAAGGTTAATGCCAGGGAAATGTATGTTAGGTGCGATGATCAGGAGGAAAGAGATGAAATAACCGAGGACGTTGAGATGACCAAAAGAAAAGAGGTTGATACCGATAAAAAATTAGCGATTCTACCAAAAGAGGATGTTAAAAAATTGCTTGGTAGGTCGCCAGATAACAGGGATATGTTGTTGATGAGGATGTGGTTTGAATTATCACCGAAAAGAAACTTTTACGCTTTTTAAAATGGGTATACTGAAATGGTTGGGTTTAGAACAGCCGGTGAAGCCGGAACCTCCGCAAGAGGTTAAATCTTATAACGATAATGTTATACTCAATGACGGCACTGTTATAACAGCTAACGAGACGAAGGATTACGTAAAGGATGGGTTTAACACCAATGCCGATGTATTCTCAATTGTAAGCCTCGCTGCAAGAAAGTTCGGACAAGTACCGTGGTATGTTTACAAAGTAAAAAAGGGGAAAACCAAAGAGTTAAACAGTTACAAAACCTTCAGTGCCAACAATCGAAATCCAGCCAGGTATGGGGAAATGATTTCTCTTAGAAAAAAGGCTATTGAAGACTCTATTGTAGAAAATGATCTAAGCGAACTACTTATTAAGCCAAACAGAAATCAGGGGCAGGATTCGTTCTTTGAAACATTATACGGGTATAAACTGCTGACCGGCGAGGGGAATATATGGAAGAATCGGGGCAATGATAGAGGAGTCGGCAAAGTTGTTGAGTTAAACCATATTCCTAAAAAGTTTCTTGAAATAAAGGGTAGGATGAACGATGCCTACCAGATTGACGGATGGAGAATTGAAATGGGAGCATTCAGAAAAGATATCGTGCCCCAAGATCTCATTATGTGGAAGTTTCCATGTTATCTTTTTGACCCCGCAACCAAATTGCATCTACGAGGGCAGCCGCCATTGTTGTCAATGCGGTATGATCTTGAGGCTGGAAACGAAAACGCTAAGAATAAGCTGAAGATGAACAAGTCTCAAGGTTCTCGTGGACTGCTATACGACGCAACCGAGGGACCTCTCGCTATGAAATTGCTCACTCCGGAACAGCAGTCTGTTGTACAAAGGGCGATAGACAAAAAAATAAACAGCAATGATGTCGCGTCTTCAATAGCATTCTTGCAGGGCAAATGGGGTTACCATGCTCTGGGGCTTGATGCACAACAATTAAAAATGATTGAGCAAGGCAGGCTTAATACTCAAACGCTGTGCGCTGGTTTTAATGTACCATATGAATTTTTTAACCCAGAAACAACTTTTGCAAATAAAGAGCAGGCAGCTAAGCACTTTCTTTATAATCACATTGCCCCTGCGGTATATTCTCTTAGAGATGAATTAAACCGCTCTCTGTTAAAGGATTTCGGACTGCTAGAAGGACAGTATATCATCGAGCCGGATATATCAGGGCTACCCGAAGCGATGGAAGACCTGCAAAAACAGGTAACAATGCTAAGCGCGGCATGGTGGCTTACGCCTAATCAAAAGCTGGAGAAGATGGGAGAAGATAAATCACCCGACGCCAACATGGATAAAATATACATTCCTTCTTCGCTGCGTACACTGGAAGACGCCAATGTGGTAACAGGTAGGGGGTTGGATGGGGAGGAAGAAGTATTAAATCAAAACGGTGCGATATGAAGGAAGTGAAATTAATTAACATGACTCTTGACCCAGCAGGTAATATTACTCCTGCCCCATGGAGTGCTGCCACTGGATTTGTCAAATCGTGGGATATCGGCGAACCAAAAGAAGATGTTATTGAAGTAAGACTATCAATCGCACAGATTGATCAGTTGATAAAACAGGAAATAATCATAGACAGTAAGAAGCATTGCTTTTTAGAGAGGCAGAAAAGAAAGGCTTTACGGGAAATCGCAAGAAAAGCACTCATGAAAAAACATGGCTACGAATGATTGGAAAATATTTGCTGCGGAAAATATAAAAATAGAAAGTATATTTGTTCCGAAGATAAAAACTGCAATTAAAAAGCAGTACAGTTCTTTCATAGACGATCTACAAACATTCGGCATTGATTACGCTACACGCAGACTTACAGTGTTTGCATGGAATGCGGATCTCACACCTACACTACGACAACTCTACAGACAAGCCGGCTTACGCGGCGCAGTATCAGAATACTCCCACTTACTCACAACAATCAAAGACAAACCTAAATTCCGTGGTTTCGGATTCAACGAAATCTGGACACAGGAAGTTATTGATTACTTACAATTACACATTCTCGACAAAGCAGTATTGCCCATCACAGAAACAACCAGGGCATTTATTCTCCGTGTGATAGAACTAGGCGTTAAGGAAGGATGGGGAATTGACAGGATGGTTGCAAAGATCAGAGACGATCAGATTTTAGAAGCAAGAGCCAGGATGATAGCTCGAACAGAGACCATCCGGGCGGCTAATATAGGTCATAAGGTTGGCGCCAAAAACTTCCCCTACCAAGTAACAAAGGGATGGATAGCAGCCAATGATCACAGAACACGACACACACACAGACTCGTTAATGGGCAATGGGTTGAGGAAGATGAAAAGTTCAGCAATGGACTACTATTCCCCGGCGATCCGGAAGCCCCTGCTAAAGAGGTCATCAATTGCAGGTGTAGGGTAATCTACAAAGCAAAGCGTGACAAACAAGGCAGAATCATCCCCCGCACTACAGATCCACTACAGACAGCACTGAAATCTTTTTATGAGGTTTTAAGCGATTTGTAAATGAGACAATATTTCGAGGTTAAAAGCATCGGCGTTAAAGATAACGCGATCAAAGACGTGGACTTGAAAAGTCGTACGGTCAGCGGTTACTTTTCCCGCTTTGGGAATATCGACCACGACCAGGATATGATTGTTCATGGTGCTTTTACCAAGACCATAAAAGAACGTGGACAAGAAGGCACTAACGAGATAGTGCATTTGACTGACCACTGGATGAGCACCGACAACCTACTTGGGAAACCAAAATTATTCGAACTGCGCGACGGCGGATACTTTGAAACCAGGGTATCTGATACACAAAAAGGAAACGATATTCTCACTCTATACAGGGATGGGGTTATTAATCAACACTCATTCGGTTTCAAGACAATAAAATCTGAGGATAAAAAGGGGTACAGGGAGATACAGGAGGTAAAGATTTTCGAGATAAGCACTGTTGTACTCGGAGCTAATCCTAATACACCGTTCACAGGCTTCAAATCACTTCCACTGGAAGAGATGGAGCAAAAACTAATGACGTTAGAAAATGTATTCCGCAACGGTACAGGCTATTCCGATGGCATGTTCCAATTGATGGAAGCACAGATAAAACAGCTAGAGCAGGAGATTTTAGCTAAGGTACGCAACAAACAAACTGAGCCGGAAAGGGCTTCCACTCAGTCGGCGGACGATGATATCTTATCACTGTTAGCGGCTGGAGAGGAACAATTATCATTAACCCTTTTCAAATTGTAAAAAATGGCAGACGAAAAAGTGAATGTTGCAGAGCGGCTCGACAATATCGCCGCAACCGCACAAAAAGGCATCAATGATGCTGAGACCCGATTAGAAAAAAAAGCGGACGAGAAGATTGCCTCCGCAAAAGAAGAAGCAACAAAAGCAGCTACTAAAGCAGCGATGGAAGCTGCGGTAAAAGAGGCGCAAACAATCATTGATAATATCAAGGCGGAACACGCTGAGACTGTAAAAAGCCTGAAAGATGACATCAAAGAACTGAAACAGCAGAACGGCACTTTGATGGTGCAGGCGCGCTCAAACGAAACCATCGGGGATGCGGTAATGCGCACACTGATGAGTGATGAGAGCAAAGAAAAGATCAAAGGTCTTCGCAGCGCTCAGGGTAACACTATGCTGAAGTTTGATATTGAACTGTCGCGCGATATGATCACAAAGGCGGTTCATACAATGGTACGTGGTACTGATATCACCGGTGACAACACATTGTTGACTGACCTGCAACCCGGGACCGTTCGCATTCTTCGCAGGCGCCCTTTCATACGTTCTATTGTATCGGTTGGCAGAACCAATAACGGTACCATTAAGTACGTAGAACACACCAACCCAGAAGGTGGCGCAGGCATGACCGCTGAAGGCAACCCTAAAAGCCAGGCATCATTCCAGTATGTTACAAGGGAAATCACAGCCAAAAAGATCACCGCATACATCAAGGTGTCGGACGAATTTTTGGACGATATCGAAGAGGCAGAAAGCGATATCCGCCAGGAGTTGATCGACCTGATCGAATTGAAGCTGGACGAGCAGTTGCTTACCGGTGACGGCAATACAAACAACATCAAAGGTATTGATGCATGGTCTACACCGTGGGCGCACGGCACATTCCTGGATACTATCGTTGACCCCAACGAAGCAGATGTTGTAAGGGCAGGTATAGCCCAGCAGTCCAAAATGTTCTTAATGTCCACCCACGTTCTTATGAACCCTGTTGACGCTGCGAAGCTCGACATGGCAAAAGGTTCTGACGGACATTATCAGAAGCCCGGATTCATGACAGGGAACAATATCGACGGCGTGCAGATTGTAGAAAACCCAGGCGTTACTGAAGGTACCGCTTACCTGATCGATTCAGCAAAACTGAAATTGAAGATTCGTAAGGATCTGGCAATTACGGTTGGTCGTGATGGTAATGATCTTACCAACAACCTTATCACATTTATCGCCGAGATGAGGGCTGCAATGTACCTACCGGTAAACCATACCGGTGCGGTGTTGAAGATCAACCTGACTACCGCGAAGAAAAACCTGGACGAAGCAAGCTCTTAGTAGTGGTGAGTAATAAATGGGAGGTGGCCTTCGGGTCACCTCTTTTAAAAGTCTTCTTATGACAGTAAAAATTAAAGGCACTGGAAAATCGGCTGACATGCCGACGACTTACGAGGTTGATCTCGACAAAGAGCAGGCTGAAAACCTTGTGAGAAAAGGTTACGCTGTGATTGTGGAGGGTAAAAAAGAAGAACCGGTTGAAGAACCTAAAAAGGGAATTAAGCCGATGACCGTTGCCGACAATGTCGTGACTAAAAACGAAGCAGAGCAACCGGCAAAAGGTGAAAAAGCAGAAAAGGTTGAAAAAGCAGAAAAGGTTGAAAAAACCGAAAAGCCGGAAAAGACTAAAAAGGTTGTAAAGACTAAGAATTAATGACCGACATCTTCAATATTGATTGCACTGAAGACAGCCCAACGGAGCCCGTGACGCTTGAGGAAGCGAAAGCGTGGTTAAGGATTGATGGTTCGGATGAAGATGTGATCATAACGGAGATAATAAAATCATCGAGGCAAGGAGTTGAAGATTACACCAATTGCTCACTGGTTGAAAAAAGTATTGTGTGCGATGTGTGGCTAGCTGCATCGTGCTTAAAAGACGCCTTTGAATTACCACATGGCCCCGTTCAGGGTAGTCCTACTGTAACTCAGGCTGGGAATACGATTACCGACTATCCTAAAGTTGAGGGCAGGTTTTTAAAAGTATATGGATTGAGTGGGCTGCACAGGATTAGTTATAACGTCGGTTACGAAACCGTACCAGAGAGATTGAAGCAAGCCGTCCTGAATGAAATAGCCTACCGGTATCAGAACCGTGGCGATCAGGCAAAAGAATTAATGATTGGCAGTACTTATATCTGTGAAGCAGCAATAAGTATGTGCCAGGAATACAAACGAATGGCATGGCTGTAAAAGTTACAATCGGGATGATGAATAAGCGTATAACGCTTGCCGCTCCGATTGTAACCAAGAACAGCAGCGGAGGAAGGGTGACAAGTTACACAGATGAGATTACCGCTTGGGCTAATGTAAGACAAAAAAGTTCTTTTAAAGGTGTTGAGGCAAATGTATCCGGCGTAGATAGTACTCATGAATTCTATATCAGACAGTCAAGCGATACAATAGGTGTCGATAAAAATTGGCTGATAAAATACAACGGCAAGGCATACTCTGTGAATACAATAGAAAAGCTCGTGGAGGCTAATATCATGTACAAGATAACGGCAAGCGAAAGAGAGGATTCGTTAAACGATGAATCATGAGCAGGGTAACCGTAAAAGTAGAAGGGTTAAGCCGGGTGCTGAAAGACCTGCAGAACAAAGCAAAGGAAGTGCAGCAGGAGGTAGCGTTGGAGCTTGACGCATCTGCATTGAAAATGGCAGAAGACGCACAGACGCAGGCTCCTACAGATATGGGCGTTTTAAAACAGGGTATCAGCCACCGAAAGATTGATGAATTGAATTACGAGGTTGTAAGCCAAGTAAGCTACTCGCCTTTCATTGAATTTGGAACCAAGAGCAAAGTAAAGATACCGTCAGGATTACAGGATGTGGCAGCACAGTTCAGGGGAGCAAAAAGCGAAGGCGATGCAAAGAAAATGATCTACGACTGGTGCAAAAGGAAGGGGATTGAAGAAGAGGCGTGGTATCCTATATATAGAAGCGTTATGGTAAACGGTATAGCGCCAAAGCCATTTTTCTTTAAACAGTTGGCGGAGGAGAGACCTAAACTGATTGAACGACTGAAGAAAATATTAAAGTGATTGACCCAGGAAAATATATCAGAAAGGCATTTTTCTCAGCATTGGATGGGCATGTGATATATGACGGCAAAGTTATACCGGTATTTGATACGTTCAGCGACGAAGACGAGGGCAAGTTTCAAATAATGCTCACCAATCAAACAGGGAGTAATACCAGCGACAAACAACATTTCACCGGTGATCACACTTTGGTTATTGATATAGTAACGAAAACTAAAGGAAGTGGCAATAAAGAGATTGCTGACAATATAGCAGAGCAGATCACACAGATTATCCAACCTACGAGAACAACAACAGGATTAACGATTGATACTCCTTTTCAGCTATTGAACCTGAGATTACAGAATAGTAGTTATCTGGAAGAGGGAACAAAATCACATTTTATCGTTAGAAAACTATTAACCTATGCATTTAGAATTGTTCAAAATTAAAATAAAGTAAAATGGCAAACCTTCAGGGTAAGGAGTTGGTTCTTGAACTTCGTGCGGCCGGCGTTGGCTCTTTCAAGTTTGTTGTCTGCGAAACAGATTCAAGTTTTTCGGGCACAACCAACACGAACTCTACCAGTTCAAAGTGCGATGGAGGTACTCCACAGATTGGACTTGGCACTTCGGATTATACGATTGACTTCAACGGGGTAATTCGGGTTGACCCAAATCTTACCACACAGTTGACTTATCAGCAAATGTTGGTTTGGTGGAAGAAGCAGCAACTGTTGGACTTCAGAAGAAACAATTCCGGTGTGGTGCAACAGGAAGGACAAGGATATATAACAGCCATCGGAGACTCTGCGCCTACTGATGACCTGGTGTCTTTCAGTTTTACATTAACTGGCGTAGGAGAATTGCAAGTTTACGGAGACGGTGAATCTTAATATATGAATGGATTTTTGAACATAGAAATAAAAGGCAAGACCGTTGGGTTGAAATTTGGCATGTACTTGACCGAAATGTTAAGTGAGGAGAGCAAAAAGCGACCAATTTTCACTGATGGGAATATGAACCATTTTGGTTTATCTAATTTACTTTATTATGCCTACCATAACAATTGCATTGCAAAGCGACTTGACCCTGATCCAGAATTGGAATTTGAAGTTTTTTATGATTATGCAGAATCTGCACTGATGGATAGCAAAGTGAAAAAGATTCTTGAGGAGTGTGTAAAAGAGTGGGTTGCATCTAAACCAATGGAGGCTATACTTAAAGACCAAAAGCCTACTGAAAAAAAAAGACCAGCAGCTTCCAGGAAATCAGGCAAATAGTTGTCGGAGAAATGGGATACACCCATGAAGATTATTACTGGATGACCGAGGCTGAATGCAACGATGCAATAACAGGGTACTATAATAAAAAGAATCGTGAATACGATCATACCAGAATGATATGTTGGTATATAGTAGCAGTTAATCGTGACCCAAAAAAGAAAATGCCAGCTCCGAATAAATTCTGGCCATTGCCTTTCGATGAAGATTTCGCACCAGCAGATAATGGCAGATTAGACAGGCTCCGGCAACTGGCGGAAAACGCTCACAAAAAAATGATATCCGAGCAACATGGAAGAAGGTCTCAAAATCAAAATAGGAGCTGACACCAGAGATGTCGAGAAGGGATTAAAAACTGTCAATAAAGAGATTGCCGACTTTAGCACTTCCGTCAGTAAGGGAATTAAAACTGCGGGCTTCGACGACCTAACAACGAAGCTAAGAAATATGCCGGATGCGGCTACCAGGGCAAATCAATCACTGGTAGATCTGGGTAGAGTTGCGCAAGATCTACCGTTTGGTTTTGTAGGTATTGCAAATAACTTAAACCCTCTCTTTGATTCGTTTTCAAGATTGCGCAAAGAATCTGGATCGACAGGCGGCGCACTAAAAGCGTTAGCAACCTCTCTTACTGGACCTGGTGGTTTTGGGCTTGCACTCTCTTTAGTATCATCGGCCTTAACTATTACCTCAATTGGGCTCGGCGCATGGACGCGTGGTTTTGGTGACGCGAACAAGAAAGTAGTCGAAATGTCCGGCTATCTGGAAACCACAAAGGATCAACTTAATCAAATTAATTCAAAATTTGCGGAAGAAGCCAGCCGGGTAACCCAACTGGTTGTAGCGCTGGAAAGCGGGACATTATCACATCAACAAATAAAATCAGCAAAGCAAGAGTTGATAAGAATTTCACCGCAATATTTTTCAAACCTTGACATAGAAAGCGCCAAAATTAATGAGGTTACGGCGGCGTATACCAACTATAATAATTCTCTGATCAAGGCTATTGAAAACCAGATCAAGACCGATAAATTAACGGCGTCGATTCAAAGAAGGCTGCAAACAGAGGAGAAGAACCCGCTTGGGCTTGCTGAATTTCAGAAACTACTAAAAACCGGGCAAAGCGTTGAGGATATAATGCTTCGCATAGTTGAAAAGCCTGTAAAAAACATACGAACATCTCTTGCTGCGGTGTCGGGATTGTATTCGAATGTTGGGGCGGCTGCAAGGCAGGCGTTGATTGATCAAGACCGTGCAACATCCGATGTTGCTGATCAAAATGCAGAGTTGGAGCGCCAGTTGCTTAACGTTGCCAGGGCGTACAAGGATGTAAAAGATATTGCTGGTACGATTGACCCTGAGCTGATTAAGGTAACACCTTCCGCTTTGAAGAAGGTGAAAGACCAAATGGCGCAGGCTTTCAAAGTACAATCTGTAGAGATTCCTGTTGTATTCAGAAATACAAATGGTATTGAAAGTCTCGAAGGGTATCGAAATTTCAGGGCAAAGGCTCAGCAGGATTTAAAAGACCATCCCCTCTATTTAGAAGTGGAGACAAACCTAAAAGGATTTCAGGGTATAGATTTTTCTAAGATAATAGGATATTCCCGCCTGAAGGCTGAACTAGAACGCGTAAAAGCCATCGTGTCTGATTTTAATAATCAAACAACACAAATATTGCGTTCTGGATTTACAGACGCTTTTTCGGGCGTGGGCGAAACAATAGGATCGCTTATTAGTGAAGGCTCAAACGGTCTTTCTGCCTTTGCTTCAATAGGGGTAGCCTTATCTAACGTTCTTATCAATGTCGGTAAGGCAGCTATAGGAACGGGCATTGCAATATTGGGTATACAAAAGGCATTAAAAAGCCTTAATCCATATGTAGCGATTGCTGCAGGTGTGGCATTGGTCGCACTTGGCAGTGTTATAAAAAACAAACTTTCGGAATCTGCTCCCGGTATGGCCACAGGTGGTATAGTGCCTCCGGGTTACCCAAATGACAGTTTCCCCGCCCGCCTTTCGTCGAATGAAGCTGTTATCCCGCTCGATAGATTGGATTCAATAATGGGCGGTGGAAGCGGTAATGGCGGTGTTTTAACGGCAAGGGTTTCGGGCAATGATTTATTGTTCATTCTCAACCGAGCTGGCAGATCGAACGGAAGATCGTTCTGATGGCTTACGCAAACAAATATAGAATAGCAATTCTCAATCCCGGCGTAGCGAATATGCAGGATAGCGAAACGCCATTTTCGGTTTTAATACAAGAGAGAGATTATTCAGGTGCAGAAACTATATTGAAAGGCACATCTGAGCCAGCTACTTTAGCGTATTTCAATGAGGATGAAAAAAAATATCCTTCGATTCAGGGAAGCCAACTTGATATAGCCTTTCTTTCCGAAAACAATTTTTCCCTCGAAGAAATTATAACCGATGACAATTTTCAGTATCGGGTTGTTATATGCTACGGGGCTTTTAATGGTACTGCATTTGAAGACCGTCCTATATGGTTTGGATTTCTTGTAACGGACGATTGCACCGAACAGGCACAGGACGACCCAAAAGAAATTCGTTTACGCGCTAC
This sequence comes from Agriterribacter sp., assembly GCA_051955255.1. Taxonomy (GTDB): domain Bacteria; phylum Bacteroidota; class Bacteroidia; order Chitinophagales; family Chitinophagaceae; genus Agriterribacter. The sequence goes on from JBQCGX010000058.1 coordinate 19,297, forward strand.
CGATGGTTTGGGCTTACTTAAAACTCAGGCTATCTACGGAATTGAAGTATATGAAAAGAAAACACTACTCGAATTAATTGAGCGGTGTCTTTCTTTTACCGGACTGGAACTTGATTTACTGATTGAGTGCAGTGTTTTTGAACAAAGCATGTTTGACAGAAGTTGGGAACAACAGTCAGAACCATTTTCTCAGTGTAAAGTTCACACCAGATCGTTTCTTTCGGATGTAAATACTTATTCTGATTGTTACCAGGTTCTTGAATCAATCTTAACCGCTTTTCAGTGCTCATTATTCCAGCAGAATGGCAGATGGCACATTCAGCGTAAGCATGATAGATGGAATCAGGAAATGGAATTGGGAACGGTTTACACTTATCCTTACACCCAATCCGATGGGGAGGCGTCATTGTTTAATTACGAAGTTACGATTGATCAGAATGAACGTTACGCCATCGGGGCTGACATGCTGAAAGGTTACATAGGAGCCTCTAAGTTTTCCGAGATAAAGTACATGTACAAACTCCCCGACCAGATCCCGCGTAATGCGAACTTTATGCAGGGGGATTTTTACTCACTTGCTTCCGGCGCAAATAATGTTGCTACAAGAATAAACTATTGGACATACAAAAGACCAAACGGGAGCAATGCGGCGGCTACCCCTTACCGTAATCGAACCTATGATGCAACAACAAGAAAAGAATTTGAGGCTTACGTGGTATTACCGAGGGAAAACCTGGGAATGAATTTAGAAAATCTGAGATTAGTAAGTGAAAGAGTTGAGGTTTCCCGTGGCGATAAATTAAGCATTAGCGGGGAGTACAGAACTAAAAACGGTTATAACAGCCAGACGCATGTAATCATGCAGGTTATACTATATGGGGATAGCGGTACGGTATACTCTTTAAGAACGACAATTAATAATCCTGCCTACGAATCAACATTCTGGCAAACCGGAACGGGAAGGGTGATTGAAATCAGTTTCGGGTCGGATAATAACTCCGCCGAGTGGATGAGTTTTAATATTCAGTCTCCCGGATTTCCTGAAGGGGGCAATATCGAGATATTATTATACAATTCAACCCAGGGAGGGAGCGGGAATGAAGCATGGTTCAAGAACTTAACATTCGACTGGCAACTGTTCGTAAACGACAGTGTTTCGATAAAAGGAGAAAAGGATACGCTTACCAAAAACGGCACTTTTCGCAACAAAACAGAACAAACTATTACCATAGGAGATGCGCCTAAGAAGATTATATCGGGAGCGCTATTCCGTGCAACAGATGACACCCAACTAACGGCTAACTGGCACCGACAGGGAAAAAATGAATCTGAAAGATTAATAAGAATTAACGATATTTGCTTACATCAATCAACGCACAGACTTTATACCAAACTAGACGGTACTTTTCTCGGCATAACATACACTCTTCTCGACGCAAAACAGATCATCGGCCCAGCCAACTTATTCTACTTTCCAAAATCACCCTTAAAGGACAAATTCTACCTTCCTACTAATCTCACTATCTCACTCGGCGCAAACACATTCACGGCTACACTACAAGAGTTTTACGACACGACTAAAGACAATGGCGATCCTCAATCAGATAGCAAAGCGTTTCAATACATATATGAATGAGTATAGTACAGGGCAAAGATGTGTTATTGAAGATTTACAAAGGCGGCACACCAAATGCCGTTGCTTGTAACGCATCCTGTTCTCTTTCATTCGACACAGATATTATTGAAGTAACGACTTACAACAGCGGAGCGCATAAACAATGGATACCTGGAAAACACACTATAGTTCTTAATGGTTCAGGGCCAATATTCTTAGGCGAACCCGTAACGATAGCCGAGGCGATTAACTGGCAACTCAATAGGAGTTTAATTGAATTTGATTTTGAGTTGACCGATGGGACGGATGTTATGCGTATTCACGGCATGGGTTATTTCATCAAGAATAATATTGATGGAACGGTAGGGCAAGCGGCTTCGTGTGATTATACAATTCAGGTGAATGGGGTGGTTACATTTTATTCTACGAATTCAGAAGCCGGGGCGGATGATGATAGATACTGGGATTATGATGCGACGGACAACGAAACAACTTACGCGGATCCAGAATTTGAAGGGGCGACAGTTGTTTATATAGGACGCGAAGGAGTTGGCGTCGAAATGATTACCACAGGAGTTCCTAATAGTTCGCAGGTTCTGTTTAATAGTGATAATGGCTCATTCACTTTCGGGACGCCATTGGTACCCGAGGAATGGCTTCATATAATTTACCAAAGACCTTGATTAAAAACTATCCATATCGAAATGTAAATGAAGGCAACGTAATAATGCCAACTCCTTCTGGATTAAACAGGGTCGATATTCTACATCTTGAAAGAGAGGGTATTGGAATTCGACTTGATAACGCTTTTTATACGGAAAATGTAACCGTTCCACTTTTTACCTATCAGAGATTATCGCAAAAACAATTTGGGCAAGTCCCTGTAAGGTTTTTTGAAAGGGGCACAATTCAATCAGGCGGGAATTACATAAGAAAGTATACTATTATGGGCGGAAGCGCCACCTCTGTCGATGAGTACTCGATGTTATGGAAGGGTGTAGATGTTAGATATGTGCCTCAACCGGGAGACGCATTATCGGATGTTGCTTCTGGGTTAGCCGATGCAATAAATAATTCTATATTCCCTGTAGGGTATAGCGCCACAGCGACTTCCATCGGACCGCAACTAACGGTCACGTTTAGCTCTGCGGCCTTAGTAAGTTTTTTCTCTTTATACAACGATAACTACAAGTTTGAATCAGGATACTACTGCATACTAACAATACTTGGCGAAACAAACGAGTATTGGATTGAAGGCAGTGAAGGATATATAAACTACCCCGACTTCCCGACATTACAACCATCATACGCATACTCCACACTTGAAAAGGCACCCAACGGCATGCTTAAATACCTGCAAGCCAAAGGATCGTCGTCATACATTACCACTCGAAATTCATTTTTCAATCCTATCGGCACAATCGAAATCTCTAGCGTACCATTCTACATCAATTCATCCCGCGCCGTCTACGACCAACCAAACTCACGTATTGTCTTCCCGAGCCAAACATCACTTAAAGCAAATGAAAGATTATTAATGCTATACAGATGAAGTATATATTTTTTTATCTGCTTATTCTCATAGGATACGCAGATGCGCAGGTTTTTAACCGGCAGCCACAATACAACTTTACGCAAAGGTTGGCAATTGGTCGTGAATCTAATAACGACTCGTCTGCATATTTGCAGATTGGTCCAAATTCTGGCGCCAATAAAGGGATAGGATTGCCTAAACTGGCAAACGTGTCCGCATTAATTGGGTCGCCTATAGAAGCCCTTTTTCTGTATGACGCAAGCAGGAAAGCGCCAACGTATTGGAATGGTACAAAGTGGGTGTATCTGGATAGCTTAGGTTCCTCTACATCTATAGCGCCTAAAACTGTTTTCCAATATTCGGACAATATAAATGTAACGGTAGTGGACACTACAACTGACCTTGTATTAAATCAGACGACGCCAAATTCAGGCAGCCGTGTAGTAACATTGAAATCTCCCTCATTGCCAGATTATACAGACCTGCGCATCTATAACTACAACAACACGGTTAATTTATACACGCTCTCTTCAAATATAATAGACTTTGATGGAACCTTCATAACGACATTGGAAAACCAGACGGTTTATTATCTGAAATCTGACAATTCGTATTGGAGAGTTGTTTCCAAAACCAAATTAATCACCAACGAAGGCGGAACTGGCGGTTCTTCTGGCGTTGACTTAATAAATCTAGACTAATCCTATGAAAAAACTACTCAACATAATAGCCTTTGTTTTCGCAGCACAGTTTCTGCATGCGCAAAGCGTAATTGACTCAACCACTTTGAAAATAGCTCCTTCAAGAGATGGGTTGTTTTATCAGATTCCAGACCCTGGTGTGCCGGCAGACAATGTCACCATATTTGAGATGGGTGGCAAATTCTACAAACTGCTTGGACTAACGGATAAGAACACAGATAAACTCGGCATCTATACCAACGGTAACAACTACCGGGCAAGATTACAGGGATTAATCGACTCATCCTATATCACGCAAATTGAAGTAGCGGCACATTTCCCGGGTTCAATTATCCTTAACGGGGATAGTATAGATTTCAGAGGGAAGAAACTGGTATTTAAAGGTGGGGTTAATTTCAAGGGGACCACTAAGATTAAGAATGTATTAATCGAAGCAAATAAACGCGATTTCATTTTAGATACCACAATTGTTTTAGGAGAGAATGTACGCTTTACCAGCGGCGAAATTTCCGTGATGAACTTTGGTGCCGGTCCTACCAGGACTTCCATTCAAAATATGGCGATCATCACCAAGTTGAATGATTACGCCGGCGTATATAAAGGACAGACTATATTATTCCCGGAAGGAGAATATTTGGTTCGTCGCCGCGGAACAAAAATGATCCCGGGAAAGTCCTACACAACGTATAAGGGGGAGGGTATGTACAAAACAAAGATCACCCTCGATACTGCAGACTATTACAACTTCCGTAGAATATTCGATTTAAACGACGGTGATAGCTCTATTACCATAAAGGATATGGGGTTCAATATGAACCTGAAGGGTATCTATTACGATTCAGTTTCGGTTGATTTTGAAGGCGACCCCGGTGAACCCGCAGGAGATTACCAATGTTTGCCAATATTCACTTATTCGACCGATTCTACTAAAGCAGTATTTGATGTAAGGATAGAAAATATCTACGCCGAAAATATTCCAGGAGATGTAGTAGGGATAAGCAGGAATACAAATTACGTTCACATAAAAAACATCCGGTTCAAAAACTATATCCGCCAGGGTATAAGTTTGGGAGGTGGTAACGTCCGAGACGTATGGATAGAAGATGTTTTTGACCTGGGTAGTACAACTGTATTACAAGTAGGGGGACATTCGATTCACTGTGAACCTTCTTCGATACAGTGGAATATCAACTACCTGAATAGCAAGGTGAGGGATTTCAGTTATTCTGGTGTGGGATCGGGTTCGATAATTGGCATAACTACGACAAGCAATAATGATCTGTTGTGTAACCTGGTTTCCAATACTGAAATCTCCGATAATACTTTAAACGGACGCTTACAGGTTTCAGCTAATAGCAGAGGTAATATTAAAATCAATAATAACCGGGAGTTAAATGCTGGCGTAACCTTTACAACCGTAAGCGGTGCAAGTGGATCACCCGCTCCCAGTTTTATAACAGGTAACAAAAAGATTACGGGCATTAATGCCCCTGCCATTCAGTTGCTGAATGTGGATAGTATTACCGTTGGTGATAACAACGTTCAGAACACAGGAGATGCAACGATAAGTGCGGGCAATTGCCGGTCAACTATCATCACCCGGAACAGGGTAAAGAAAAACGGCACAGGCAATTACCCCGGTATATATACGTACTCAACTACCACGTCGAATTATGGTGCAGGGATGGATTATATAGACGGTAATATAGTAGAGAGCAGTTATCGGGGGATAGTGGTAGGGAATAAAAGTGCAATTATAGGACCTGCCAATGTGGTTACTGCACCTACTCCCTACGAATTAAGCACAGCGAAAATATTTCCGTATCGTGGACCTGATGGAAGGCAGACACTCGTTTACAAAACATCCGGGCTGCCCAACTATAACGACTGGGTTAAAGGGGATGTGATTATTGTAAATACAACAACCGCAGGAGAACCGACCAAATACATCTGCGATACAACAGGAGCGTTGCATCGTGGAAACTGGAATGCTACCGGTCCTTACTACAGAAATGAATATGTAAGAGACTCAACAAACGGAAGGGTATACCGTTCTAAAGCGAGTAACGGGCAAAACGAATTGCCCTCTTCTGATACAGATAATACTTATTGGGAGCAAGTGGCAACAAGGACCGCGGTCTTTTCCGCTGTAGAATACTACAGACAATTACTCTCCGGTTTTGGCGCGCCAACTATGACAAACAATATTGCCATTGGTACAGAATATATTCGGAAGGATGGGGATAGCTGTACAACAAAATATATCTACACAGTAAACGGATGGAGACCTAACAGCGGCTGCGGCGGACCCGGTGGGGGATTAAGTGCCGGAGAAGTGGGAGATCAGATTGGCGACTCGCTTGCAATATACAGAGGCAACGACACAATTACAGTGTTGTTTGCAAGGATAAACGACGACAGCATTAAACTGGTGATGAATGGTGTTCAGTTTAAGTTATACTCTCCGCTTGTTAATTCTTTATCAATTCAGGAAATTATAGACGCTCAGCCGGAATATGTTATAGAAAACGGAGACGGCGTTGAATTATTGAACAACATAACAGGCTCTACGAGTAAAAGAATAAAAGCATTACTCGAAAGTGCGGGGGTTATATTAAACGACGACACAGCGAGCGTAACGATAGCATTAGATTTAAAAACATTAGGAGGGCAGGACATAAAAGGAGCTGGAAATATTGCCGTTACTGCGACTAAAAATACAGCAAGGGATTCTATAATAATTACCATTGGTTCCTTGCGTTTGGCGATTAAGGACTCTGTAGGTTCGGGTGGTGGATTGTCCGGGCTTACAACCAGGCGCGTGCCTTTTGCCAACTCATCCACTACGGTAACAGACGATCCTACACTAACATTCAATTCCAATAAAACACTCGGCGCAGACTCTTTACGAGGCAAATCTGTGCAGGCGGATGTTGCGTTACTGCCTCCGTTGCTCGATACTCTTACGGCTCCCAAAAGATTAGGGGATGTTAGGGTAAGCGCCGATTCACAATTTGCCTATCATAACGGGAACCACTGGGTTTTGATGAACAGCGCCTTCCCTAAGAGGGATAAAATTCGTGTAGCCGCAGGCGTTGTTCGACCTTCCATCATTGGCAGTACGATATCCTGGGTGTTCATCTCGACAGCCAATCACTCCAAAGTGAGTATTGACAGTGTACATGTGACCAACTCCCAGTTGCAGATATTCTATCCTTCGGCGAGAAACGTGTTGTCCTTCTCTATTACTCCGGATGAAACTTTAACCCGATATGGGGTAACATGTGGGGCGAGTGTAGGAACGGACAGTGCAAGTATTCTTATCTATTACCGCGTAAACCAAGGTGGCTACTGGCGGGGAAATGGGTCAACATACGCCGCTTCTGGTGGTGGCATGACGGGTTGGTCGAGCTCTTATTCGAGCGGGGTGATGAACTTTTCGCCAACAACATTTAATTCAACTTCTCTCAATGCCGGCAATGAGAATATTCAGTTCACCTACGTAGGGAAAAACGGTTACCGGTTAGAAAGAAAGATGTCTGCGTTGAGCCATAACATCGGGTTTACCGTAGTCGATCAGTTCGGCAATACAGTTACAGACGCACCCACAACTGACGATATTATACAGGTCACATCGGGTAATCATTCGTTACAACAACTCAACCCCGGCACTGTGTCGGGATCGGCAATAGAATCAACAATTTTCGGTTCATCATCCAACTTTTGGGTAGTTGGAGTTTTTGAAGTGTACTAATATGAAAAAGATAATAACAATACTGTTCCTGTTTTCTGTTGTATATGGGCAGGATAAAACATTCAAAAGATTCGGGTCCGGCGGATGGGACCTAAACGGATTTTACGAGAGGTGGATGAATGGATCGGATTCATTGTTCACCATCCGGACGAATAATATAAAGTTCTTTAAACCCGTAAGACCAGGGGCGTATACTACAAGCAACGCGCCTTCAGCAGCAGCATGGACTGGATATATCATATACAACACTGATAGTTCGGTTCACCAATATTCTAATGGTTCTAACTGGATTAATATGGTGGGGAACAACTCTGTTACCCTGCCTACTATACCCAATAACTACGCGTTAATCAGATCAGGAACGACCTATGATAGCTCCATAATGTTGTATGTATCGAGGGCAGCAAAAAAAATAGGTATAGGTACGGCTTCTCCCACGCACGCCCTAACCTTAGATTCGATTGCTTCCTTTAACAGCGGGATAGCACTTCATCGGTTTACAGACCAGACAACGAATTATTTCTATGGAAATATTTTCCCTTCTTCATCAAACGCTTTTGTGTATAACGTTGCTTATGGAGGAACACAGAACACAGGATTTCATGATTTCAGGGTTAACGGCACCTCAAAGATGACCGTAGATGCAAATAATTTAATTCTCACAGGAGGGTTTCTTTCGGGTGCAGATAATATTTATGATTTTGGAAGGTTGAGTGCGTCGCCGTTTCGGGTAAGAGATTTTTATTTAGGCAGGTCTCTGCAAGTTGGAACTGCTGCCAATACTGCTATCACAGGAAGAATACATTTGGGGCCTGTTACATCGACCGTTCCACAATTGTATTTTGAGGATGGCGCAACAAACGTGAGTTCGCCTTCAAACGGCATGTTATGGCGTAATGGAAACTCTCTTTACTACAGAAACAACGGTACTACAGTTGACTTACTCGCTGCGCCATTTTCTTTAACCACCACAGGAACCAGCGGAGCAGCAACATATACCGGAGGCGTTCTTAATATTCCTCAATACACTGGTGGTGGAGGTGGTGGTTCGGTTGCCGGCAGTGATCGACAGATACAATTTAATTCCGCTGGAAATTTTGCCGCGAATGATTCTGTAAAGTGGACAGCAGCGGCATTAACTATACTCGGTCAGTTGCGACAAACGGGAGATTATGATTTAAGAATAGGCAGGGCAACAAACAATGCATTTTATGGTCTTAGGATTGACAATAGTAGTGGCTCTGAATTTGCAGGACTAAAAGCTAATGCCAGCACAGGAGAGGTGAGGCTTACAATGCTGTCCTCTTACTTCCCTACGTTCTATTCGAGTGGCGCAGAGGCTGGAAGAATAAACACGTCAGGATACTGGGGATTAAAGGGCATAACATCACCAGCGGCTTTTCTTCATGTGCCTGCAAGCACTACAGCGGCTGCATCAATTACTATTCCTTCTGGAACTGCACCTACATCTCCCAATAATGGAGATGTGTGGCATGCATCCAGTCATCTATACGTACGATTGGGTGGTAGTACTTACCAGTTAGATCAACAGAGTGGAGGCGCTACATCAGCAGCTGGCACTTGGACGCCAACGCTTACCGGAAGTTCAAATTATTCTTCTGGCACAGTGAGGCACTGCACTTATCAACGAATGGATAACATTGTAACCATATCAGGGTACATTGATGTAATTCCAACAGCGGCAACGACAACAATATTTGAAATAACCCTTCCTGTTGCCAGCGACTTCAATACTGGGTACGACGCACATGGGACTTTGAATATAGACGGGGCGGCGGCTCAGTGGTATGGGGGGTATGTTGGCACAAATACAACAGACAATAGAATTGTTTTAGGTTTCGCAGCGGGAGATACCGGTTCTCAAGCTGTACAATTTACCATACAGTACGAAATAAAATGAGAACCCTGCTAACCATATTATTCCTTCTTCCGATCATTTGCTTTTCGCAGCCTAAACTTTTTGTGCGAGATGGTTTTGAGGCGTCCAACTGGTTGAATCATTGGGATGCTGCAGAACTTAATTCTTTAAGTAAAGCAGAGAGGTCAGACAGTACAACTCAGACCGGGAGATATTCATTGCGGTTTGAAATCAATAAATCAGGAACAAGCAATGTAAGAAGTGAGATTAGAACAAAGGTCTTCCCAACTATGTACATGGATTTGTGGACTGAGTTTTCTCTTTATATACCGAACGATTTTGCCCGCGACAGTGTAGACGAAACGTTCATGCAATATCACGAGTACCCTGATTTTAATTTAGGTGAAGATTACCGATCACCGCCAATATCGTTAAGGATCAGGAAGGATAGCTTTATATGCGTTATCCTTAGTGCTGCGTCTGCTGTGAATACAAACTTAACATTAGACTCCAACCGGACTTTTAACCTCGGAAAAGTTCAAAAAGGCGCATGGATGACATGGAGGATTTACACAAAGTTCAGATACACGAATACAGGTATTACGAAAGTATGGCGCAATGATACGCTCGTTCTCGACAAAACAAATTACGCGAACTATTATAACGATCAAAAGGGTCCTTATTTAAAATTCGGCATATACAAACCGGATTGGAGCAGTGGCAACCCTTCGTCTGTTCTTACAAAAAGAATATTGTTTTTAGACAATATAACAGTAGGCGATAAGCCTATTATATCAAAAAAAATATTTCAACCGTGGGCAGATTAATTATCGCCATATTATCACTTGTGGTGTTCGTGTCAGCCACGATCAAGCCGAACCAAAAGATCGACCGCTTTGACATGTTGGCTGAGGGCGATACTTTATACGGGATGATAAAGATTCGTGTAAAGATAACTGCAACGCAGTACAGGTGGGCGTTAGTAAAACTCCCGAAAAGTTGGTATGCTGAACCGACTAAAAAGTATGTAACGTTATTCGATTGGCACGGTTCAGGAGAGATTGGAATTGCAGAAGCAGATCTTGCAAAACTTACAACACAAGGGCTACCTAACCTTATTCGCAACAATCTGATTCCCGATAGCTTTCGAAACCCCCGGACAAATCAGTACAAGGAGATTTTAATGATCTTCATTCAGCACTCTGTATCGGGTGCTCCACTGGCAACTCCTTATATGGTTTATGCTAGAGATAACACAGACTTCTTTAAGGATCGTATTGATCAGGACAACGTTTTTTATTCTGGTTTGTCGCTTGGTGCTCGTGGCAGTTCCGGGTTCTTTGTAGACGGATGGGAAAGCGAACTAGCGAGAATAAGGGGATTTGTGTTGATGTCCTCACCGGCGCCAACCGGCACAACAACACTTACGCAAGCGGGTGGGATCGTCGAACAAAAGAAACCGGTATACCTGCTTTGGAACCTGGCTGACGTGCAGAGCAACTCTATACAGCCGTGGAATAAAAAAGTACGCGACACTCTTAATAAGTACAACGCCCGACAAGTAACGGCATATAATTACACTAGCAGTCCTGCGCACGGTGGGTGGATAGCCCGTTGGAATCCGAACGAGCGGCGTACGGTGACGTTTATGGACGGGATAAGCATGAACGTTAACCTGTTCGAGTGGATGCTTTATTACTCGTCGGATAATTTGCCCACCTCTCACGCTGGGGCAGATTTGTCGATTACGCTACCTACAAACTTTGTTACACTATACGGACAAACAATAGGGACATCGCGGCAATGGTCGCAGATTTCAGGGCCTAATTCAGCATCGATAAATAGCCCAACCAGCGATACGACGACCGTTACCGGTATGATAGCAGGAACATATGTTTTCAGGCTTAGAGCATCGAACGGAAGCACGAATGCGGATGATTTAGTAACAGTAATCGTAAACCCGGAACCGACACCGCCCGTTGACCCGAATGCACCGAAAATTATAATTATCAAGCCGAAAGGTTTTAAGATAGTAGTAATAGAAGAATAAACCTTAATCCCGTGCCTTTAACATTAAAATTAAAGTCATGGACAACGAAAAAATAATGATTGAATTGGAACAGGAAGTAAAAGACCTGGCTAAGGATGTTGGTACCGTAAAACAAGACATGGGTACCGTAAAAGGCGATGTGAGAGAGATATTAAACATCCTGTCCGGGAATCCGAAAGTAACGGGGGACCGTGGCATAACAGGCAGGATTCTCGACACCGAAAATCGTGTTGAAGATATAGAAGAGTGGAAGTTAAAGAAGGCAGACTATGTGGTGGAAGATTACCGGTTAACGAAAGACCGAGTTGCAGCAATTGAAAAACAACAGGACAAACAAAAATTATTCAGCAGACCGACAGCGTATATACTTGGCGCAATTGGAGGCGCTATATTGACCAAGTTGCTGACGTGGCTATTCTCGTAATCTCTAAACTTTATATATGGAAGAATTATTGAACAACTGGGTAAAAGCAGAAGGTGTGCTCCCCAAATTCCTTGTAATATGGGCTGCTATTGCACCATTCTTTTACGCTTATCTGACATCGTTTGCGATGCTGATGTGGAAGGTGGCGAACAGGCGCCCTGATGATGATGGCAATATTACATCATTCAAAAAAGGCTATCTGTTTAAAGATCGGATGCTTTATATAGCGTCTACGATTATTTTCATTTTCGTTACAACGGTGGTGATTTTGAGGTATTGGACGACGGTAGATGCGGTCTTACTTGGTGTTTTTGTAGGTATCATCAGTCACTACCTCGGAAGACTATTTGAGTTTGCCAGTACATCGGCAAAAGGTAGGGCTGAAAAGGAACTTAAAAAAATCAATCCAGATGAATAGGCGCTTTGTATGCTACATCATAGGAATATGCATTGGGTTGTTACTGTTCGGTATACTTTCTTCTTGCAGAACGGTAAACAAATCTTCTAAAAGCGAAAGCAAGAAGCAAGAAGTTAAAACCGAAGCAAGCAAGGAAGAAAACAATGTAAAGCAAGATAATAGCACTGTTGACGAGCAGCGTGACATTGAAAAGGTTGGGAAAGTAAAAGTATCGCTGGAATATGAGACCGGCAAGGATTCAGGTAAAACGATTATTCAAACCGTATATCTTCCAACAGGCAAGGCGGTGAACCAGTCCGCGCTTGATAAAATCGTCAATGCTTTAGTGAATGACCGGCTAAAAAAAGTAAATATCGAAGGCGACTTTAACCTTACGGATAAAACAAAAACGACAACCCAGAACAATATAAAAGACTCAACGGTAAAAAAAGAAACCGCAAAGTCTGAAAGCAAAACAGAAGAAAAGAAAAAAGAGAAAGAGAAAAAAGTAAAAGGTATACCCGTTGGTGTTAGCATTTGGATTGTTGCGGTTATCGCTGTATTGATAGTTGCGTTTGTTCTTTATCGAAAATTTATAAAATAGTTTTATGATCCCTGAGAAATTCAAATGGCTGGAAACAATCGGCACTCTCCCAAAGATGGTGGACGAAGCCTTGCAATACATCGGTACAAAAGAGCTCGCCGGAAAGAAATACAACAACCCTGTGATAATGAACATGGCAAAAGAGTTGGGGATTGCCGATTTATACCCCAATGACGAGATGGCCTGGTGCGCTTTGTTCATGTGTTATATCGCAATGAAAACCGGTAAACCGCAGCCGTTCAAGGGGTATCATATCCTGCGTGCAAAATCGTTCGAGACATGGGGAAATCCCGTAAGGCGAACAGATGCACAGCTCGGCGATATACTTGTATTCGCACGAACAGGAGGCGGGCACGTTGGTTTATACATTGCGGAAACTACATCTACCTTTTGGGTACTGGGCGGCAACCAGGGTAACTCAGTTTCTATTACTCAGATTGAAAAGAGCAGGCTTACCGCAGTACGCAGGTTTTACGCAACGGCGCCACCTGCATCAGCTAAAAAATACCTTGTCGATAGTTCAGGAGTAATCTCCAAGAATGAGGCATAAACTTACCCTGCCAGGGTGGAAAACTGTGCAGGTCTTTTCTCATAAGCAGTTATGTTTTGGTTTACGACCCGGATTTCTATCCGGGTTTTTTATTTGCCATCTTTTTAATGAATTTACTCACCTCTTTGTTGAGATGGCGACCCCAATTAGATTTTGCCCTTGCCAAATCCCTCTTATCAACCCGGAATGTTACTGTTGCTGTTGGTTCGCCTTTTGGTCTACCTGCACCCTCTCTTTTGCCGCCTGCTGGCATATCTTTTTGCATAAAAATACCGATTGAATATTGCAAGACAAAAATAATAAAATTTATTTGATAAAAGTGTTGCATATATCAAAAATAATTCTTAGCTTTGATCATTCCATTATGATACTGAATGAACAAACAGTTTTAGTATACCAAGAGCTGCTAACAAACCCCGGCGGACATGGATTGAGCTTCAAACCAATAACGGAATGTTTTTCAAAATCCGATACCTGCGTTGCAAAACACGAGTTATTCAATTCTTATAATGAGTACTTAGGCGGCAGGTTACCGAAGGTTATCGGATATATAATAATGGATAATGTGTTTGGTGTTTGTAGTGGAAAAGATGAAAGCGGAAATCTGGGTTATTACTTACAATTTAATAAGCCGTGAAAAGGAACCAAATGATACTCGAATCGCTGGACTATCACGATTGCATAAACTGCAACAATCTTGATATAGTTAAAGAGGCGATGGATGCAGGTAGGAAGGAAGAGGCGATAAGATTTGCTGAATGGATCAGCAAAAACGATTACAGAACCGCATCCAATGGGCACTATTGCAAACTAAACGGAAGCGGTTTTATAGATCGCTATCCAACGAGTGTGTTGTATGATATATTCTACGCACAGCAACCAAAGAAGCCATGAACCCAACAGTAAAATCAATTGCTGTCTATAAAATAGAAGAGCGCCTCCGGAAAGATAAAACTAAGGAAGGTGCTGAAGTTTGGCAGTATGTTACGGCGCTGAAAAATGCTCTTGAGCGGCAAAAGCAACTGACGGCAGATGCCATAAGTAAACTGAGAAAACCATGAACAATAGGCAGATTCTAGATAATAATGACTTAATATCCGAGTTTATGGGCTACACTCGCCCTTTTCGTCTTGAGCCTGATAATTTGTACAGGGTAAATGAATCAACCGGAGAAGGGATATTTACAACTATGATGAATTATCACTCTTCATGGAGCTGGTTAATGCCGGTAGTGGAGAAAATTGAAAATACTGGCGTTACATTTCACATAGAAGATAAAATTGCGTACGTGTATTCTTTAGGAGATATTCTTGGCGGTAGTAGCGGGACTGGTACTACAAAAATGGAGGCTGTTTATTGTTGTGTAGTAAAGTTCATCATAAAGTTTAATAAAATACATAAGCTAGGAAAATCTTAAATGCTATAACAATAAACCATGACACAACAAGAGATATTGAAAAATAATATGATTATTGCTGCATTTGTTGGGTACATCCGAAGTGATAATAAGGATATCGATGTATGGGAGATGAATAGTCTTAGATATCATGAATCATGGGATTGGTTGATGCCAGTGGTTGAAAAAATTGAGCGAATGGGATTCGACGTTGTGATTAAAGACAAGCATTGCCACTTACATAGGCCGAGCAACGCATTCGGTGAGTACGGATATGGCTCCACTAAAATATACGCCGTATACACGTGTGTGCTAAATTTTATAAGCTGGTTTAATACCAAGAATAACAAAACTCCATAATGTGAACGTAACCAGAGAAAATACTGAAATATTCGATCAGGCTCATCAAATGTATGCAGAAGGTGCATGTGATTCCTATCCTCTTTATTCTGACATCAAAGGTGTGTTAGAGCCTGAAGGTTTTTACGCGCATGATATCGAATCGTGGTACGATGTGCTACAGGGGTTTTACCGTTGGAGATGTAAAATAACCAGAAAATAATACACGTCGTGGGGGCTGTACCTGACAATAGGTCTAAGTTACGAGAAACCAGCCCATATTTTACAAACAGTTCTTTACATACTTGGATGATAGGCGTGGCGGAATAATACGCTAACAGGTAGGCCATGTAAGCCGTTCTGCGTAAATCGTGTGAGAGGCAAAAGATCGTAAAACTGTCGGATGAACAGAAAGCGGAATAAGCAATGCTTATTTATGATCCTGGGATTGTTATATGGCACTTTCTCCGTGACAATCTAAAACTGACCTGACGATCATGCAGGTATTGAATCCTGCCGCCTATCATCTTTTTAAAATTAGGTGGACACAAAAGGTAGAAACTATTTGCGAATAATGCAAGGGCGTTGTAATTTTGAGTATGGACAAGGCGCGGCGACAAGAGTTAAAAATGCTTAAATATAGGAGGCGTTTGAAGCGTATGGGAAAGCTGTCGGCTGAAGCAGTTGCCAATCCGGTTGGCGTAAAAAACGGAATCCAATATAATTACGCTGGTTTTAAAACTACAAGTACTCCCTGTTCGTGCTCAGTTTGCAGCCACAGGAAATATAACCGGGCTAAAGTAAAACGATACGGAGATTATCAATCTGCGAAAACTCCTCACCGTACCGATATCGAAATAGGCAGACATAAATTTGCCAGTTAACTTTTCTCCAACCCCTCCCTAAACCGCAGCAAATGATTATACGAAGCCTGCGCAATTAACGGTACTCCTTCTTTTATTCTGTGTATCTGAGTAGAAACAAATTCCTTGCAGTTGGTAATCTTGCCGCCGGGGGTATTCAAATGTTGCGGGTAGTTTCAAGTCATCGAAATATTTGATCAGCTCATCTTGCGTCATGGGGCGAATGTACTATGTTAACGACATCTATGTCGTTAACATCCAAAATAATCAAAAACGTTTAGCACTATTTACCCGGAAAGCCGGAAATAAGATCAGCTATCAAAATTCTTCAGCACAAAATCGTCCAACACTTCAATTAGTTTTTCCCAGTTTGATGCATATTTAACTTTACCCTCGATAAGTTTATAATCCGGACGCCTGGTTAACTTTACGCCCTTTCCCTTTAACACAGGGCGGTTAGATTCGATTAAAAGCCATCGTTTGCCAAAGGACAGAAAATAGGGTGATTTTACCGTCAGGTGAATTGAATAATATTCCTTCGTGTCTGTTTTATGGGGCATGGAATATTGCACGAGTAATTCGTGTATTTGGTTGTCGAACACCGGGAAGATTATAAATCGCAATACTTCAGGCATGGAGGGAAGGTACGGAAAGGGGAGGAGAGAATAGTTAGGAACCGCCTATTCTGTTCCACGAATGGCTTTTTCCCGTTTAAATCGGAGTCTCTGCGGGGACACACTGAAAGCTGCATCGGGAAAGGGTTTCGAGAGATTGAAACCCTTTTTATTTTTATCCCGGTTTATGTATTTAAGCCCATTCACAATTGCTGCCAGCCCCCAAACCAGCCTTGTCTCCAACTGTATCTTTGCAAGAAATTACACAGATGAGCAGTATCAGAATAACAAAGGCTTCAGCGAACGATGCGTTAATTATTCAACGGATAGCGAAAGAGACATTCTTTGAAACATTTTCTTCCCGAAACACCGAGGAGAATATGCAGAAATATTTGAATGAAAGTTTTTCTGAAAAAAAAGTGATGGAAGAATTAAATAACCCAGATTCGCTATTTTATATAGCGTGGGATAACGATCAGAGCATTGGTTACTTAAAGTTGAACGTAGGCAAGGCTCAGACAGAAATACAGGATGACAGCGCCATAGAAATTGAACGCATATATGTAAAGAGCGAGTATCATGGTAAGAAAATAGGGCAGCTATTATACGAAAAAGCTATAGAAATTGCCCTCGATCAAAAGCGCTCGTATGTTTGGCTGGCAGTATGGGAAGAAAATCCAAGGGCTATCCGCTTCTATAAAAAGAACGGGTTTATTGCTTTCGATAAGCATATTTTCAAATTAGGGAACGATGAACAAATTGATATAATGATGAAAAAAGATCTCCCCGCTTAGAGCATCAACACTTATGCATGTTAAAATACAGGAATTGTGAAACAATCTTCCGTTGACTGGCATTGCTGCCAGGAACTATTATTTCCCTTCCTTTAAACAATGTAAATCTAACCTTGAAAGGATGTACAACATTTGCAGTGCTAATTACACAGTGAAAGCTGTAGGACATAAGGTGTAAGGCATACTTCTTTCACCCTACACCTTATACCTTTCTCCTTCTACCTTTCTCTCAACTCACTTTCCACCTTAGCTTTTGAAAGATAGATCTGGAAACCCAGGCCAAACGTGAGGGCGCTGGAAGCCGGGCTGGAGCCAAAGCCAACAATACCCTTGTATTTCACCAGTCCTTCCAAACCGATATTCGGAGTTATAAAATAGGCAATACCCGGACCTGCGCTTAACCCAAGACCGTTAGTATTATCTCCACCGGAAGGGTTGTATCCTTCAATACCAACAGTAGCCTCGCCAAAAAATCTTGTTTTGCGCAGCACACTGTTGATGTTGGGATCATTAAGATAATAACGTCCCAATGCACCAACGCCATAGTTAATAGAGGGTTTAACATGTTTGGCTGCCATCAGTCCGAAGTCCACATAAGCACCAAGCGCCAGATTGTTTTTTACAAACCAGCCTGCTTTGGGGCTAAGCGTCATACTGAATGCACCGCCATCGTCGAGTCCAAGGCTCATGTTCGAAATATTACCCCCAACCATTACATTTCCCTGCTGAATTTGTGCTTTGAGTGTACTGAAGCCGAGCGCACCTACAACCAGTAACAGACAGATTTTTGTCTTCATAGTTTTGTTTTTGATGAAAAGAAATTTACCTCCACTATTAAAACATTGTACCAAACAGTTAGATGGCTATAATAAAATCTGAGTTTAATAAATATTCCGCTCAACGCGGATCATATGCCTCATATTGACCACAAATGTTCTATATACCTGATGGCATACTAGTTGCAGTGCTGCAATTGCTTCGTGAATATCAGTCCTCACGCAGATGCTTATAACGTTGCATTGCTGTTATTTCTGTTTGAGCTTAAATAATTGAAACATGCAGCGAAAGGTTCGCATAATAATTGTGGTTATATCATCATTCATCACTTTAAAACACAATTATGAAAAAAGATCGGCAAGTGCCTAAAGATCCACACCTGGATGCACCTTCTGTGGCCAACCAGGACAAGCATATCAATTTTCTGGAAGAGGAAGAAAAAGCGGATCAGTCTGCCATACGAATAGACCTGCAAAACGAGCAAGATGAAAAAAGAAAGCAGCAATGGAAGGAAGGATTAGAGGCAGGAGAGCGCGAAAGGAATAAAGAGTAACAGCAAGAGTAAATTGAATGTTGATAGCGTATCTCCAGGTGCAGAGTTTCTGGCTATAAGCAGGTGTTGCACGGCAATAGGAAGCTACCTAGTGCAAATTTTGCAGAGGTAAAAACATAACTGCCCTGAGTAAGCAACAGGTTATAAAAAGGGACCTGTTGCCCGAAACCTGTAACTTGCAATCACTATGAACGTAGAACAGATCCGCGAATACTGCCTTGCCAAACCAGGCGCTGAAGAATCTTTGCCTTTCGGACCAGACAATATTGTTTTTAAAGTAAATGATAAAATGTTCCTGCTGCTTTCGCTTGATGCACAACCAACGCAGTTCAACGTAAAATGCGATCCTGATAAAGCAGAGGAGCTTCGGGAGCAATACGATTGCGTATTGCCAGGCTATCACATGAATAAAAAACATTGGAATACCGTTAAAGTAGATGGATCTGTTTCCTGGGCAACAATAAAAGAGTGGATCGACCATTCGTACGAGTTGGTGGGGAAGAAGAGTGGTGGTAAGAAGTAAGGAAGCAGACGCCTGATTTATGATTTCTGATTCGCTGATTTCTGATTTGCTCGCAGCCTTCGCTGATAGCTGACGGCTGAAAGCTGATCGCTTCGCCCCAACTTACCACTTATCATTTGCCACCTACCACTGCCGCATCACCCCCTTCCCTGAACGTTCACATCGTCGTTGCTGATCTTTTTTCTCTCTTTTTGCTGGAACATGCCGCCAAATTCCCAGTTAACAGTCAGCTTTACGGCTCTGCTGAAATAGCGGTTATCAATCCTGGAATAGAAATCGGGACGGGCAAAAACATCTGTTTGAGCAATATATTTGTTGAATGGGTTAACTGTAGCGAGCGTGATGTTTATTTTTATTTTCTTCAGTTCTTTCTTTGCTGCAAAACTGTAATAGTACCTGCCTGTGCGGTATCCCTGCAGCGTTACCATCCGGGTATTGTACTCGCCAAATGCCTGCACAGAAAAATTGCGGGGAAGTTTATAAGTGGTATTGATATTAAAATCCGTTGCCCAGCCCGAGCGGAAGATGGTTAATGCGTCGCTGCTGTAATCGAGATAGTTCACGTTAATATTTCCATTCATGCCCCATTGCTGCGTGAGGTTGGCGGTAGCCGAAACGTTCAGACCAAACTGCCGGTTGGCTGCAAGGTTTTGTTTGCTCGTGTATGATATACCGTTATTATCCGTTTCCACAAACTCAATGATCGAATTATCGGTTTGTTTCCAGAACAGCGCAGTATTCATAAAAAAATCGGCACCGGTGTTGAGTCCGTAAGATAGTTCTGCCTGGTGTGCAATTTCGGGTTGCAGTTCGGGGTTACCCGATTGAATATTTTTAGGATCACTTGCATTTACATTAGGGTTCAAATCCCATATATAGGGCCGGGTAAGCCTTTTAGTATAGCTCAGGTTAAGCGTATTGCGTTCGTCGAGCTTTTTGGAGAGCGTTGCAGACGGCACAAAATTGAGAAAGCTGTTGTTAAAAGCAGTGCCGCTGTATACAAAGCGGCCTTTAATATAAGTAGCTTCCAGTCTTGCACCCGCCTCCAGGTACCAGTTGTTCTTAAAATTTACCTTCAGCATGCTATACCCCGCCCAAACGTCCTGGCTGTACCGGAAATCGTCGGACCTTTCGGGAACGGGTACCGTCTGTTCAGGATTCTGAGCATCACTTGCGGTTACATTGTAACGATTGCCTACATTGCGTAATATAATCTTTGTTCCTGCTTCAAGGTGCAGTGTGTTTTTTTTGTTCAGCGGATGAATATAATCTGCCTGTATTGTCCACTCCCTGTTGTTGGTTTTATTGTTGTTCAATTCGCGGTACAGCAGTTGGTTGTGCGGATTGGTTTGCACTGCATCGTAACCCGATTTATCGCGGGAAGGGGAGCTTTGCGCCAGCAAAGTGAGTTGCTGTCCCTGGCGCTTAAAAAGCCGGTTGTAGCCAATGTTCATATCTACACCCAGGTAATTGTTCCTGGAGTCTATATACTGTCCATATTGTTCGGCAATGGTTCCGTCGGGCAATCTAACGGTGCTGCTCATGCGACTATCGTCGGGCCAGTTGCCAACCCATGCATTGGCGCCGAAGCTCAATTCATTTTTTTCATCCACTTCGTAGGTAATAGAAAGGTCTGCAGAGCCATGAGGCGCTGCATTGTCGCGCGACGTGCTTTGCTGAAGCTGGTTGATGGCTGCACCATTGTTAAAGGAGGTGCGATCGAGCAACACATCTTCTTTTCTCCGGAGGCGGTGAATATGGCCCGCGAGGTTCACATTCCATTTTTGTTTGGCAAATGAAAACCGGGGATTCAGCATTTGCTCCAGGTTGCTCACGCTTGCTTCCAGCGTTCCGCTAACGTCGCTCTTTCCTTTCTTGGTGATAATATTGATAACGCCTGCAGCTCCCTCGGCATCATATTTGGCAGAGGGGGTAGTTACAATTTCTACAGATTTGATCATATCGGCAGGCATCATGTTCAGGGCATCTGCCGCGCTACGGGCCATTTAACCGGAATATTTTCCGTTGATGAGAATTTTCAGATTGCTGCTACCGCGCATACTCACGTTGCCTTGCGCATCTACATTTAACACCGGCGCTTTGCGCAGCACATCAGCAGCCGTGCCGCCCTTATTGGTTACATCGGTTTCGGCGTTGTACACAAGCATGCCGGGTTTTTGTTCAATCAGTCTTTTGCGCGACGTAATTTTTATTTCCTGCAACACATCGTCGCCCTGGGCCAGCACAATGGCGTCTAACCTGTGGCTGGTTTGCCCTGCGGGAAATTGTACGTTCACTTCTTTAAAACGGTAACCCACACACGTAAGTTCAAGCTTATAGCCACCAGCCTCGGGCAGTTCTATTTTAAAGGAACCGTTTTCGAGCGAATAAGTGCTGGCAATATTGGTGTTTTGACTGTTCCAGACGCTGATGGTAGCGTAAGGCACAGGCTTGCCGTTGGACGAATCTTTAAGCGTACCCGTTAGTAATAGTTTGTTCGTTGTTTGTTGGGCAAATGCAGGCAAAGCCAATACTGTAAAAATAAAAAACAGCCAGCCGGTTCGTTTCATGAGCAAGTTTACTTTAGCGTATTCCGGCAAAGTTCTGTCATACAACCCGAAGTTGAACATCAACCCGGAAAATGATTTACGAAATGCGAATTTTTTAAGCGATCGTCAATCATGAGTGATGTTACACCAGGTCATCAGCTTTAAACTTTGATTCACTTACACCTCTTACGCTCACCCGGCATCATGTCGTGCGTACTAAAAGGTTGTGATTTGTCGGTCAGACCACCAGCCGCGCCCGAAGGGCGGTCTGATGGATGACATCAGTCTTAAATAAGGTGTCAACTAAACGACGTTGGATTTCAATCCGTCTGAAAAATGCATATATTGCGCCTGAAGCTTGAACTGATAGCTGACCATACCCACATTCAAAATAAGAACAATGCTCAAACAGCTTTTATCCGGCATGCTGCTTTTATCAGTAGCGCTAACCTCCGTATGCCAGCAAACTTCTAAACGTCCGAACGTAATTATTATTTATTCAGACGACCAGGGCGCGGCTGACCTTGGAGTGTATGGTTCCAAAGATCTGATCACTCCTTATCTTGACCAGCTTGCGGTAAAGGGTACCCGCTTTTTAAACTTTTATGCGGCGGCGCCCGTGTGTTCGCCTTCGCGGGCTTCATTGCTTACGGGGCGTTACCCGCAACGTGCAGGCTTAAGCAATAATGCACGTGGCGACCATGGGGCAGACGGTATGCCTGGTGCGCAATACACGATGGCAGAAATGTTTAAGGACGCTGGTTATAAAACAGCTCATATTGGCAAATGGCATCTTGGTTACTCGGAGGCGACTATGCCCAACCAACAGGGATTTGATTATTCATTTGGATTTATGGGTGGCTGTGTTGACAATTATTCTCACTTCTTTTACTGAGACGGTCCCAACCGGCACGACTTGTGGCGCAACGGGCAACAGGTATGGGAACCGGGGCAGTACTTCCCTGATTTAATGGTGGCAGAAGCGGGCAGGTTTATGAAGGAGAACAGGAAAGCGCCCTTCTTTATGTATTTTGCTATCAACCTCCCGCATTATCCGCTGCAAGGCGAAACGAAATGGCTAGATCGTTACCGGCACTTGCCTGCGCCACGAAATATGTACGCTGCATTTATTTCAACAATGGACGAAAAGATTGGGTTATTGTTGAAGCAACTCGATAAGCTTGGCTTAACCGACAACACCATTGTTGTTTTTCAATCAGATCATGGCTTTTCTACCGAAATGCGCACATTTGGCGGCGGTGGCTCGGCAGGCCAACTGCGTGGTTCAAAATTCAGCCTGCTGGAAGGTGGCATTAAAGTGCCGGCTATCATCAGTTGGCCGGGACATATTCCGCAAAATGAAGCCCGCGAACAATTTTGTACTAATATAGACTGGCTGCCTACTTTGGCGGACTATTGCAATATTCGTTTGCCACAAAGAAAGATAGATGGCAAAAGCATAAAGCCGGTAATTGAATCGGCGAATGCCGCCAGTCCGCATCAAACATTTTATTGGGAGAGCCAGGGCACGGTAGAATATCCGCAATGGGCAGTGCGCGAAGGCGACTGGAAACTGCTGCATAATCCCTACGAAGTAAAAGCTCCGGAACTTCCGGCAGATAAGCTGATGCTGGTGAATTTAAAAGAAGACAGTACCGAACACACTAACCGCGCTACTCAACATCCCGAAATTGTACAGCAACTGCGGCTGAAATACGAAGCATGGATTAAAGAAGTGTATAACCAATAATTGTTGAGTGAGTTAAGTAAGTTAAGTAGGTTGAGTTAGTTGATGAGGTTGTGTATTTCCCAGATTAACTTACTTAACCCGATCTTTATTTAACCTACTCAACTACATTCCAACTTTTACCAATAGCGACAATCCTTTTCCCAATCCGGCACTGGATAGAATACATTCATGAATAATTTTATGATGGTATATCGCTCATGCGGGCCATTGTTGCCGTATGCAGCATTGCTAACGTAAGCTATACTTATTCTTTTCACCTCAGTCAATCTGTTTTATCATGTGCGAGTTTCTTAAAGTTATCAGCAATGAAAAAGGTTATGTTGCTCAGTGCATTCACTGCGAAACCCTGGAAGTAGTATTTGGTAACAGCATTATTCATCTTGCCCAACAGCAATGGTCAAGTTTTTTGCGATATATACGCCATGTGCAGGAAGCACATCCTGGTAAAAACCCCTTACAGAAAACGATCATGCTGGATATTGCGGGAACGGAGTTTTTCCAGATGTACCTTACCGGTCTGGAACTGGAAGCATTGTATGAGCTACTGGAAAAAGCAGATGACGAGATGAAGGTTCAGAAACTCATCCAGTCGTTTAATGATTGAATTGGGGAATAGTTAAGTAGGTTGAGTAAGTTAAATAGTCAACCACGACTTAATGAACTTACTCAACTCAATTGACTGACTTAACCAATAATTATTTTATTTCCAACAAAAAAGTAGCGCAACGCCAGATGGCTGTATAGTCTTTTCCGTGGTGAGCGCCTTTTTCTTCGTCGCTTCGCGAAACTTCTATCATGTATTTTCCTTTCCATTCGGGAGTAAATTCAGCAATCCCATTTTTTCCTTGCAGTTGTTTTGTCCATCCGCCGGGAGCAAAAACGGTAACTTCCATTTTGTCTGAAGCAGCGTTGTTAAACAATGCGTGTATACTTACAGGTTGGTTTACTTTACCGCTTTTTAGCTCGAATTTTAAGGGATTGGAATTACGCTGTATATCTGCAGTTTCATTTTTTCCAACGGCCACTGTAGCGCTGCTGTTAAATTGGTACAAGGTTGTTCTGCCCAGGTCTTTCGCGCTGTGGCTTACCTGTAAGGTATACACGCCGTCTTTGTCAGGCGTAAAGTTGGCCGTGTAATAATCTTCTGCCGGAGATGTGTTCAATTTGGTTTTTTGTCCGTCTGGACTTACCAGCCATAACGTAAATTCTTTTACATCCGAATACCAGTCGGCTATTTTCTCCGGCGAAAATTCTGCATACTCACCATAAAATATTTTCACTTCCTGCGGCTGTCCTTTTTTGCCGCTGGGGTTTGTTTCAATCCACAAAGCGTGGGCATATAGCTCGCACGAAAAAACAATCAATGCGATGCTCAAGAAATATTTTTTCATAATGTATTTTTTATTTTGTACGGTGTATCGTCGGGGCAGAAGTAATACATACGATGCTTCTGCCCTTCAGATAGTAACCGCTGCTTTAGTGTTTAATATCTTAATCAGCCGATGGCACCCATTGAATAGCGGTAATAATGCCTCCATCCACTGTTGCTCCGCGGGTAGCCGTTGCCGTGGCGGCATCTATTTTGTATACAGCACTTTTGTTGTCGGAAGTGGTGATACCCATATAAGCAACTCCGTTCATGGGTGAGTAATTCGTCATCGAAAACTCCGTGATGTTTCCGGCGGCAGGAATGCCCGTAACCCATTTGAAGCTTTTGCTTTCAAGGTTAATAATGGCCAGCTTGTTAGCTGCCTGCCACTGACTCTTTTTGTCCTCTGTATTTAACGCTGCCACTACGTTGCCGTCGCCTACATAAATCCATCCGGCAACATAAGCGCCATCCGCTACCGCTTCTACGTCAAACAGGTATGTTTGGTCAAATTCTGTGGTGCCTGCTTTAATACGTGTAATGGAAGAGGGTTTGGTGGAGTTGAAGAATTGGTTGGTACCTTCTTTGCCAATCGTATTGGAAGGAGAGAACGCATATACGTCACCGTTTTCTACAACCGCAAGACCATTTTGAAAGTATAGCCCTATAGAGCTGGTCCTGTTGTCTTTTATCACTTTCTCAAAAGTCATTTCAGGATAAGAAAATACAGCAATCCAGGCGCTATCCGGATAGTCAGTTGTCCAGCCGCCGTCGGTTGTTGCTTTGATGCTGAAATAAGGAGCAAATACTTTGTTGCCCACCTGCTGTATCCAACTGAAATGTGCCAGCTCGCCGTTGTTAGCCATTTCCACTGCATTGAAAGTTCCTTCACCGGTTATTTCCATGCTTTCCGTACTCACCTTATACCAGTGTCCAACAGGGCTTTCAAACCTTCTTGCAGCTTTAATCATCAGGATGTCATCATTCACGGGGGCAAAAGCCTGTACTGTTTCTGACTGAAAGTTGCTGATCTTATTCAACTTGCTTTGAGCGTCGAGGTTATAGATGGTTACAGCCCCGGGATTTCCCTGCCCATACAGCATGCTGAAAAACTTTGTGCCGGAAGTAGTATAATACCGGTAGGTGCCGTCCTGTTCCAAACCATTTCCGCTAATGGACAGTGTACCACTATCAAGGGTAGCCGCTGTTAACAAATAATCAGCTACTGCTGTACTTGCTACGGGATTTACCGCTACTACAAATCTTCCTTTTTCCGGGTTGTTAGGGTCGGGGTCCGGCGTTGGGTCGTTGTCTTTTTTGCAGGATACAAATACCGCTGCAAACAGTAGTGCCGCTGCAACATAGTTTACCTTTTTCATTGTATGTAGTTTTAATTTTGTGTGTAGATTATTTAGAAAAGAAATACCTGAGCTTTCCGTAAAAACCTCTGCCTGGTTTCTGCAAACTGAAGTTGTCGTAGAGCTGATCGTTGGTAATGTTTTTGCATTCCAACCCTATATTATAACGCCCGTTTCTCAATGTGTATAGGATATTTACATCATGCGCCAGTTGCCTGGGAATGCCGTATTTATCGCCGCTGGAGCCTAAGCTGGGCCAGTATAAATAAAAAGCATGCACATACAACAGGTTGTATCCAATACTGAGATGATCGCCCTGCTTCCATACATTTTTAAAGAACACAGACGCATCGGCGTTGCCAAACATAAATGGCAGGTTGGGCATGCGATCGTTATACACGATGCTCACACCGGTTTGGCCAGGCTCGTATTTTCGTTTGTTGATAATGTGCTGGTAAGTAAAATTTACCCCGGCAGCCAGCCAGTTTTTATAAGAATATCTTATCTCGCCCTCGCCACCTGTATTTTTCACGCCAGCAAGATTATCGGCTACAAGCATCGACTGGTTGTTGTTCAGCCGGAAATAAATGAAGTCGGTTGCCCTCCGGTAAATGCCGGATGCGGATATTGCAAAGCGATGTGACCCGGTAAGTTTAAAACCATAATGAACGCCTACATTAAAATTGTCGCTGCGCTCAGGCTTCAGGTTAAAATTGCTTTCCTGGTTAATCAGGTCACCAAACATCTCTTCATTTTCCGGCAACCGGTTGCTTCTTTCGTACGAGGCTTTTAGCTGCAATACAGGCGTTATAAAATAGCTCGTTGCAATACCATAACCGGGTTTGTTGATCTTGTTGTCCTGATCCTTATAAGCTACATCACCGTAGTTTCCACTGGGGTTATAGGATACGCGGGTGTGCGCATGCTGAAACAGGTGTTTGCCAAAAGCCATAATGCTCCACTGCTCTTTATAATCGTATTTATAACTAAAGCCCAGTATGTTTTTGTTGGTGCGTTGCGGCTGCTGGTATTTGTCATCGTTCGGGTATAGTTCATCGTTACCCTTTCTGTTGAAGGAACTGTATACATTGTTAACTGCAATGGAATGCTGCTCGTTGATTTTATAAGACAGGGTAGCCGTAGCAAGCCCGATGTTGTTGCTGAATTTGTACATGGTCCTGGAGCGTTCAGCGCCCGGTCCAGGATACTGCTTGTAGTTGCCAAACCAGTCGTAACGCCTGAAGGCTGTATCAATATTTTGTTCTTTGCCCAGGTTGTAATTGGCGTTGATAACAACATCCAGCCCTTTCACTATTAAATCGCGCTTTTGATATTTAAGCGCTGGCATCACTATATTGCCTTTGCGGTTCCAGGCACCGAATACAGATGCCATGCGTGCCCCGGTTTGAATTTGCTTGCTGTTGTTGCCAAGAGTAATACCGACTAAAAACTTATCTGCCCATTTTTTATTTATGAAACCAATGTTGGTTACCAGTGTTTCGTTGTGGTAGCGATCGTGAAAACGCCTTACCGTTGTGTTTGGATAATACCTGCCGGTATGGATGTCTGCCACATCCAGCGTAACCTTGTAATTGTTGTCAGAATAATTTTGAAACGCATTGATCTGTACCGTAAATCCTTTGCGTGTGGTGAAAGCCGCATTTATGGAAGACCGGTGTGTGTTGAACGAACCGTAGGAGTAAGAGGCATCTACAAAATTTCTTTGCCTGTTGCCGGTAATAATGTTTACAGCACCTCCCAGTGCATCGGAGCCGAGCCAGATAGGCACCACTCCTTTGTATACTTCAATCCTGTCGGCAAAATTGATGGGGATATTGTTGATCTGGAAAGAGGAACCAAAATTGTCCATTGGCACGCCGTCGAGAAAGAACCTTACCTGGTTGCCTGAAAAACCATTCAGCGAAAAATTAAAGCTCGATCCTACGCCACCGCTTTCTCTTACGCGAACACCAGACACACGGTCGAGCGTATGCGATAAGTCGAGCGTAGAGTTGTGCAGTTGTTTGGCGTCGATGGCTGTAACGTTATAAGCCTGCCGGTTGGCTAATTGAGTAGAAGAGCGGCCTATTACCGAAACCGTTTCCAGCGTGGTTTCGCTGGCAGTTGCTTCAACAACCAGTTGCGTGGTTTTACTTTCGGTTACTGTAACTTTTTTGGTGATGTTGTTAAAACCTATAGCAGAAATTTCAATCGTTCTCTGGCCAGTGGGAACATTGTTCAGCACAAATTGACCGAGATCATCTGCATTGGTAACAATCGATGCTCCTTTTACGGTAATGGTACAGTAGGGGATGGGCACCCCGTTTTTATCCTTTACGGTTCCGGTAACGGTGCCGGTTTGAGTTTTTTGCTGGGCTGAAAGAGCTTGTAGTAACAGGCATACAATACCCGTTAACAATATTTTTTTATATTGCATATGCTTTGAAATTGAACAGATGGAAAAGCTCCGCTTTGGCGGATGAGCCGTACAGTTGCACCTGTGCGGCTCTTTTTTATATGTATATGTTTATATGTTGCTTAGCCGGCTGGCATTGTTTCTTTTTTTGCGTGAACAATAGTATTTTCTTTTGTTTGTACCACTGGCTTTTTCTTTTTCCTGCCCTTCTTTTTTTGCTTGCCCCACCATATAATAAAACCGGTTATGGGCAGGCTTGCACCGATGAGCGCAGCAAAAAACGCCATTATCTTTCCGGGCAAACCCAGTATAGAGCCCACATGTATGTCGTAGTTCATTCTCCGGATCTTATCGCCTGTCGAGCCTTCTTCAAAGCTTGTTTCATATATCCTGTTGGCAGCGGGCAGTCGCTTGCCGGTATGTTGATCAAAAGAAAAACTCCTGGTATCGTAGTATTTTCCTACAGTGGGATAAATAGTAATAGATATGGGTGATGACGCACGCGAAGTATCTGCAAAGGCATAATAAAAACCCTTGGCTTCCGGATGTTCGGTAATCACTTTGTTCCAGCTCACATCCATAACCTGCTGTGGTGTATAAAATTTACCCAATTGCAGCGAGTCTGATTTGTTTCTTTTGAATTCAGGCAGTGTTTCTCCTCCGGAGGTAACCCAGTACAATCCCTTGCTGTACCACTCAATACCATATACCATGCCTGTAAGCGCAATGGCTGTTAATACGAGCAATGAATAAAAGCCCAGTACGTTGTGCAGATCGTAGTTCACTCTTTTAAACGAAGCTTTCCATTTTATTTTAAAGCTTTGTTCACGTGTGGCCTTTGTCCATTTTTTAGGCCACCACAGCACCATGCCTGTAATAAGGATGAGCACAAAGATCATGGTGCCGTAATTTACAATTGGCCGTCCTATTTCATAAGGCATCCATAAAAAGCGATGCCCGTTCAATATAAAGCGGAAGAAATCTGTTTCTCCTTCTTTGTGGTTCTTTGTGCTGATCACTGCACCTGTGTAGGGATGAACGCGCAGAATGGTATTCCCTTTTCTGCCTTGCCCCAGCGCCAGCGTGATGGCCCTGCCTTGCTGGTAAGTGGCGTAGTTGGGTTTCTTTTTGGGGTACAGAGAATCTGCAATGTGCATTAATGCCGACGGCGCGATGACGGGTTTGTTTTGTGCAGCAACTTTTGTTTCCGGCTCTATCCACGCTGTAATCTCATCCTGGAAAACCCAGATACAGCCGGTAAGGCAAACAATTACCATGATAATACCTGAAATCAATCCGAGCCACAAATGAAGCCAGGCCGAGATCCTGTAAAACAAACTGCGAGAACTGTTTTTAGTTTTTTTACGTGCCTGGGTGGTTGCTTGCTTCATAAACAGTGGTAATCAGGGTAAATTTTTTGCGAAAGTAGATTGACTAAAATCTAAAGATTTGCTAAAGCAGGAAACTTTGTTACGAAAGCGGGAAACTTACTTTGCGATGACAAACTAAATTGCAGTTGTTCGTTTCCGTTATTATTTAAAATTTAAAAAACGGTTGTAAAGAAGGAGGTATTGCTCTTTTTTATGTATCTCGTGTAACCGTAATCGTAAGATGCCTATTCAGTCTATTCGTACAAATAATCAATTCATGCAGATACCATTGTTTATCCGTTGAAGTTGTTGCGTACTTCGTGTTATAAAAAATAACAGAGAATGTACTACGCAGAGAAGTTTACAAAGGGTTTTCGTTTGATATGGACAATAGCATTGCTGGCAACTCTATTTTCCGCCTGTAAAAAAGACAATGACAAACCAGCACCGCCACAACCGGGTCCTATAGAACAGTTGGTGGAAGTTAACAATGGAGAAGATTTTATACGGTTTACCTATAATGCAGACAGCACCGTAAAAAAGATCGCCACCACGCTGCTGGCTGATTCCGGTTCGTCGGTTGAATACAGTGTATCTTATAATGAAGATAATATGGTGGAGGAGCTGATGGGCGATAATGGAATGACCATCGTTCCTGTTTATGATGAAGGTGAATTGATACGGGCACATTTTTTTATGGGCGAAGAAAATATAGCGTATTCGGCTTACCACAAGTTTGAAGATTCTGTTCAGGAAATTATTTATTATGTAAGAACCAACGATGATTATGTTCCGATGCTGAGCACGCGGTTTAGTTTTGATGCGAATAACAACCCGGTTCAAACAGTGCTGATGCTGGCCGCGGAAGAGCCCAACCTGTTAAGGCGCGACAGTCATATCAATTATAAATACGACGACAAACCTAACCCCCTTTATCCGCATAAAGATTTGCTGAAGCTTTTCTTCCAGTCGGTTTGCAAATACAATACAGTGCAGGAAGATCATTTTGATAAAAACCTGGTGCTGGAGAACCGTTATAAATACACCTATACCTACGCGCTGAACGGGCAACCGCAACACGCCGCTGTAAAAATCGGATTGGACGGACAGGCGGGTGATAACAAGCAGGTGAATTATGTGTATGGCGGAAGGTGAAGGGGGAGAGGGGAAAGGTGTAGGGTGGAAGGTGGAAGGTGGAAGGTATGCGGTATAGGCAACGGGCAATTGTAGGAAGAATGAAAGGGGTTTGATGTTTGTAATGTAGAGACAGGGCATGCACTGTCTTTACATTACATTTTTATTGATAGCTAACGGCTTCAGGTCGGTCAGACCGCCCCGGTAGCCAACCACACGGCTCAACCGGGGTGTGCCGACCGGGGAGCCTTCCCATCGGCACGCCACAGGCGGTCTGATGGAATAATTTACAAGAGCGTTTAGCCATGGATGTCAGGAAACTCAACCGGGTTCTGTTGTCACAACAACTGCTAAAAGCTGATAGCTGACCGCTCCCCACTACTTCACTTCAAACCCAAATTCATTGCTGCCTGCTTGTCCATTTGCGGTTACTCCCTCAATAACGGCTTTGTATTTGCCGGTGAGGTCGCTGGTATAAAAGCTAACGCTGGTGCGGCCATCCTTGCCTGTTATGATTTCGGGCGACCAGAACAAAAGATTCCTGTAATCTGCCAGCCTGCTGTTTTGTTGTGCTTCGGTTTCGTAAACAGGTGAATAGAACTCTCGCTGCAATTGCAATCCGTCATAATCCAATATCACAGCTTTAGGGTCCATCGGGAACTCATCCATATTTCCTTTGTAGGTGGTCATGCTTACAATGCCATCCAGCAGGAGGGGACCATAATAATAACGTCGTTTTACCAATTCAATTTTCCGAACCTTCAGCGGATCGTAGCTCATAATTTTATCCATGTCTAATACCGGAACGCCATCCAGCAATACCAGCGGGTTGTCTTTAAACAACCTGTTGTTGGGTATATCCAGTGCCATCAGCTTGAATTTTCCTCCCGATCTTCCCACCATTACTCCCAGCACATATTCCCTCAGCACTTCTTCCATAGTGGTAAACCTTGTATAATCGTCCAGCAGGTATCGCTCATCAGGCTTGCCAAAAAAAGCGGAAGTGTCAACATCGGGAAATCTATACTGTCTGATCTGCTCTGTTGCAAATTTTCTTAACACCTGTGCATTCATGCTGTTTTGCTGCAGCGCATATTTCATTCGTTCATTAATGACGAAAGGAGGCAACAGCTTTTGAGAGTATTTTTCAGAAAAGGGTGAGGCTATCTCTACGTTGTAGGAGGCTCCATTCAGGCCTTCTGCCTGCGCAATCAATTCACCTGGTCCGTATGCGTTGTGCGTATAAAAGCGCAGGTTACCGCCTTCGTCTGAGCGCGCTGCATAAAACTGCGTATAACTGCCGGGCACAGACAGAAACACGGTTGACTCCGCGAAAGGTTTACGGGTAGCCGTATCTGTAAGACGACCATTGATAATGTGTCCTGAATATTCCGGCAGGTAGGCAAAAGCCGGCTTTTGAGGCTGCTGCACCTCCTGCCACTTAAATCGTCGCCAGCCATGCGTCAGCATCAGGTTGTCTATACCTGTTGCAGCGCTGTCGGCTGTGGTGCTGAAATACCAGGCTGGCGATTCTATATTGCCTTTTATGTCGGAACTGAGCCAGAGATAACTGTAAATATCGGAGTGCTCGCTGCTTTGCAGCGAATCGATGCGATACACAGCCAGCGACATATTGGTGGATGTTGCATTACTGCTGCTGATATTCACGGTTACTTTTTTTCGTCTTGCATATTCCGTTTCTGTTGCTGTGGCATTAATGGACAGTCTTGCCGGCGATTGCGCAAAGTAGATGCGCTCGCAAACCGGTTGTTTGTTGCTGTTAAAAATGGTAAAATGCGTAATGCCATCGCCGGGTACATTGGCGCCTATATTAAAAAATGCTTTGTTGTTTTGTACTGTCTGCGCTGTTACCTGCTTTATAATTCCACGCGTGTGGGCAAACAAATAAATTGTGGAGTTGGCGCCAATGTTCGCTGCGGTTACGGTTATGCCTAACTGCCCGTTTGTATTTTTTTGCAATTGCATGCTGTAGCCGGCTTCGTGTGCAGGTGGCAGCGCTTTAGTGAGCGTATCGCCCGTTGGTAGCAGTATCTGCGCTGTGTAGTTGCCGGTAGTGCGCGGAGTGAAACTGAAACTGCCTATTCCAAATGCATACGGAGCAAAAGTTGTCAGCGTTTCGTGCTGATCGCCAATGATCATTCCTTTGCATTGTTGAATGCCTTTGCCATGTTGATCGGTTATCCGGAAAGCAATTTTAGTTTGAACATTTTTCAGAAGTGTGCCGCCTTCGGGGAAAAACTGGATGTCGTACTTCGCTGTAGTATCCGGTTGCGGCAGCCCGGCAGCGGTAGTTGTATTTACAACCGTTATTGCTTTTTCAAAATAAAATCCTGCATCAAAGTTTTTCATCCAGTTGGTGTAGGCTCTTATTTTATAATTGCCCGAAGGAAGATTGACGGGCAGGTATAAGCTGCCGTTTCCCAACCCATCGTTAAGCGCAATCTTTGCCTGCAGAAATGGTTTGTTGTTGTGATTGATAACATCAACATAAGCCACTTTGCTGAATGCAGATGCGTGATGTGAGATTTCGTTGAACAGGTAAGCTTTAAACCATACAATTTCTCCGGGAATGTAAAAGTTCCTGTCGGTATGCAGGTAAATTTTTTCTGTAAGGTTATGTTCTGTATAACTGCTGAATTGCTGTTGCAATAGGGCAGCATCACCAGATTGGGCTGTGGCTTTGAGCGATCCCAGCAAAATGCCTGAGTAAATTATATAGCGGTGCAATTTATTCATGCTCGCATTACGTTTAACAAGTCTTGTATAATTTTTAATGATCACGGCCAAAAATCAGGTTTTACATTAGTGCCCCTGAGTGTGCAATCCATGCACCACAGCGTGGATGCTGAGTAATGTGTTATGGCACCACCCATTGGTCCCATAATGGCTGAGATGGCCTGCCACCTGATAGCACCGAAGAAATAAGCCAGGCTGTCTTTGTTGTTCACCACCGTATCTGGTTCGCAAAAGAACCTGTATTTCCAGCCGGGCACCTGCATGCGATCAATAAATATGCGCTTTTCCACTTCTGAGCTAACATACATATATCCAATTACAATTTCCGAAGGGTCGGATATGCAACGTATATTCCCGCCACTGGAGGAAGGCTGCGGATCGAATATGCTTCCCAGTTGCTCCGAATTCTTTTTCATTTTTTCGAGGTAATCGTAAGCGCCTTTGCTCAGCACGCGCTGGTGCACAAGTATACTGTACTTGGAGCTTATTTTCCAGGAGTCATCGGGAATAAAAGTGAGTGGGGCCAAATACATTATGTCTTCACTCAACCTGGCAGAGGAACCTATGAGTATGTTGGTAGATCGCGCAGACTGCCAGCAATGATAAATGCTTTCGGGATCGTTGCGTGGCTTCATCGAGCTGTCAGATGCTTCATATTCGTAGGAAGACCATGAATAAGAAAAGAAATCCCAGGTTTCCTCAAACCGCCATGCATAATATTTTGATGCATTTCCCGGATCGTGTGTAGTGGCATATATCTGCACGCCGTTTGCCTCTCTTGTCCAGCTTACACTGTCTATAGCGGGCGTGGTTTTCACTTCACTCCATTCCGATTCATATTGTTTTCCGTCACTGGTTTGTATTTTCAAGCCATATTTCACCGATTGATCCAGCGAAAATGGTCCGCCCCTGTATACTCCGGGATTTTCTTCTACCAGGTTATGCACCTCGCCATTTTCGCCCACCACTGTTACCGCTGCATTTTGTTCCGGCAAAATATATGCAGTGTCTTGTGGTTTTACGGTTCTGCTCAGTTTTATTTCGGTTAAGGCATTTCCATTGTTGATAAAACCTTCAACCACCAGATAATTTTTGTCAACCGCCGATTCGGGAAGCTCGTATTTCTCCTTGCACCCCGCCCAGAACAGGGCGGCGGCAAAGAGCAATATTGCTGCGGTTAAAAAAAGAGGGCGGTATGTAAAATAATGTCGCTTCATTTTAATGTGTTAGAACCTGATATTAAAATTGCCATAAATAATGGCGCTGCCGAATATAGAAAGTTTGTACCCGTTGATGACGCCGTTTTCCGAAACAAAGTATACGGAATATGGATTCTTTCTTCCCAGCAGGTTGTATACGCCAAAGGTCCAGGAGTTGTGCGTTTTTTGTTTCACTTTGTGATTGCCTTCTATATTCATGGAAAGATCCATCCTGAAATAATCAGGTATACGGTAGGCATTCCTGTCGGAATACAACGCGCGCATGCTGCCTGCATAATAGTACCTGCCAATAGGAATGGTGATGGGGCGCCCGGTACTATAGGTAGTGTTCATTGAAATGCTGAAGCGATGCGAAAAGCGATAGTTGCCCACAAAGGTTACATCGTGCGGCTTGTCGTAATTGGCAGGATAAAACTCGCCGCGGTTGATCACTTCGCCCAGGTTAGGATCGTCCATTTTAAGGAAGGTGCGCGACCAGGTATAGCTTATCCAGCCATTGAGCTTGCCCGTTAGTTTTTTTATCATCAGCTCCACGCCGTATGCTTTGCCGGTAGTATTAAAAACATCTGTTTCAATATGATGATTTAACACCAGTATGGCTCCGCTTTTAAAGTCGAGATAATCTTTTATCTTTTTATAGTATACTTCTACTGAAGTTTCTATGGTGTTTGATTTGAAGTTTTTGTAAAGCCCCAGCGAAACCTGGTTGCCGGTTTGCGGTTTGATGTTAGGATCGCTGAGCTTCCAAATATCGGTTGGAGCAATGGCAGTGGTGTTC
Organism: Agriterribacter sp.; assembly: GCA_051955255.1. Taxonomy (GTDB): domain Bacteria; phylum Bacteroidota; class Bacteroidia; order Chitinophagales; family Chitinophagaceae; genus Agriterribacter. Next base: position 55,365 of record JBQCGX010000058.1, read on the forward strand.
GACATCATGTGAATATACTGCCGCAATGAGTTGTACCCGGCTTTAATAGAGAAGTTATCGGTAAAGGCATAGCGTAGCGACAGCCTGTATTCGGGACCTTTATAATTATTGATAAATTTTCCTTTTGCATAGGTGTTCGTATCAATAATATTGCTTTCTGTTTTGGGCAACCCTTCTGCATAGCTGTATACGGTTTTGGGTCCCATATAATTGTAGAGTGAAAAGCGGAGCCCCGCCTGTATCGATAGCTGGGGAGTGATGTTGTATTTCTCCGACAGGTACACTGCACTTTCCAGCGCCTGTTCTGCACTTACTTCATCTTTTACAACCAGCGATTTGTCGCCACGGGGTGTAAAGGAGCCTGGCTGAAGTTTGTAATAAATGGAGTTCAAGCCAAAATCGAGCGTATGTTTTGAGTTAACGAAATAGTTGAAGTGTATCTTGAGATTGGTTTGATTGATGTTGAACTTTAAACCATAGGCGTTTACCGGATTCTTTTCGCTGTAGATATTGTACCCGTAGTAGTCGTGCCCGGCAGTTACAAGACTCTGGAATTTGTTATTGAAAACATGTTTCCATTTTAGCGAAATGTTCTTATTGCCGTATCCATACACAGTATCGCTGTTCAGGTTAAACTGGTCGTTACTGATGTAGCCCGTAAGATAGAGGTCGTTCTTTTCATCCATTTTATGGCTGATCAAAAGGTTGACATCGTAAAAAGAGGCTTTGCTGTTTTTGTATTCGCCCGGCAGGTGTTTGAGCAGCCAGTTGGCATAAGTGGTTCTTCCGCCAATAATAAAAGAAGTGCGGTCTTTGATCAACGGGCCTTCTACATTAAGCCTGCTGGTAAGCAAACCAATGCCTGCCGAGCCGGCTATTTTTTTCTTGTTGCCTTCCCTGCTTACCACATCCAGCACGGAAGAAAGCCTTCCTCCATATTTTGCAGGAATGCTGCTCTTGTACAATTCAACACTGCTCACTACGTCGGGGTTAAATGCAGAAAAGAAACCAAAGAAGTGAGAAGGGTTGTACACGGTTGCGTCGTTAAACAAAATAAGGTTCTGATCGGCAGATCCGCCTCTTACATTAAAGCCAGTGCTTGCTTCGCCTACGGTTTTTACACCAGGTAAGGTTTGAACAACTCTTAATACATCTGCTTCGCCAAATACCACGGGTATTTGCTTAATGGTTCTAATGTCCACTTTTTCAACACCCATTTGCAGGCTATTGATGTTGGCTGCTTTTTTGGCGGATATCACCACTGCTTTTAACGATAGCACATGATCGCGCATATCTACATTCAGGCTCCCATCACCGTATAACATAACATTGCGCCAGGTATCTTTTTTGCCCAGGCTCTGAATGTTTACCAGGTGGCGTCCTTTAGGAAGCGTGATGGAATAATAGCCAAACCGGTCGCTTACTACAGATATCTTTAATTTATCTACAAACACTGCAGCGCCTGGCACTGGTTCGCCGGTAGTAATGTCTTTAATGTAGCCGCCTAATTTTGCAACGCCCTGTAATGCGCCGGCAGATTTTATACCAATCTGGTGGAGCTTGTTTTCTGCCGTGGCAGTTTGCGGTCTGCTGTCTTCCTCAATAAAAACCGTTACTTCGGTGGCATTGGTTTTTGAAGAATCACCCGGTAATTTTTTTTCAAAAAAATCGTCGGGCAAAGTTGTAGCTACCGGCGCGCCTCGCACTATAAAAACAGTTTGGTTGTAAATGGTAAAACGGTAATCCGTACTGTCAAAAGCCAGTTGCAGTACCTTGTCAAGCGGCTGCTGCTGAACAACCATGTCAACCTTAACGCTGTCAAACGCCGTGGTGTCGTAATAAAACCGGTAGCCGGTTGTTTTTTCCAGTTGCTCAACAAATTGCGAAGCTTTTAATCCTCTGAACTCACCTGTTACCGCCGGCACTTCCTGGGCAAAAATTGCCTGGCTGCAGGTAAGCAGTAATAGTATGGCGAGTAGGTAAATCCTTTTCATCAGCAGTTAGTTTAGCGCATCATATTTTTGAACCATCAGTGTAATCGCATACTCCCGGTTTCTCCGGTATCTCAATTTCTTTGCTTTTACAGCCTGTTTCAATTCGTTGTTATGGTTGGGCAATACTTTCATTACCGACGACTGGCTGCTTACTTCGTGGTAAACATCGTCTTTAAAAATAAAATAGCGGTTATTGGCATACACTCTTCTTTCTACCTGCATGTCGGGAATGCTTTCTTGTATCATTTTAACCCGCTTAACGTACAGTTTGGTCTTGCCGTTGTATACCAGGTCGTAAAAACCTTCTTTTACCATTCCTTTTTTGGTGCTGTCTCTTCCCAGGTGCTCGAACCTGTGGCCGTATAATTCAAACCAGTCTATTTTGCTGCGGATGAGTTGAATGAGAAAAACCTTGTTGAAATGCAGCGTGATCAATTCGTCGCGAATGATATCATACAGCATTGGCACGTCTTTGTATAAAACGTGATCGTACAAAATGGTTCCCTGCTTCAATAACGTAGTATCAAAATAAGGATGTCCTTCTTTTAAAAGATGTGTGTATTGAACGTATTCGCTGCCGTTATAAATGCCCGACTGGTATTGGAGGGATGTGTAATAAATGTTTGCTGCAAGTGTTTCCTGGCGTTTTGCAATGGCCGTGTCTGCCAGTTGCTGGCTGCGTAATAACTGTGGTAATAATATAGAAACTGTGGCGAGTAGTTTTGCAAAGGCCCGAAAATTATAGCAGTTGGTAAGGTTCTTATGCATGGTTTAAAGACATCAATATAAACAGATTTTCCCAAACACCCAACCGTTATAGCAGTAAAAAGGATAAGGCTTAACGGTTATGGGTAACTTACTTCGACAGCTATAATCAGTAAAACGTTGTATGCCATTTAATGCAATGTGTTTTTCTTTTCTCTGAAAGTAAGCGAAAATGCTTGCGGTACAGGGGTTGTTATTGCGGTTTTAACCTTAATTAACATTACCTTGCCATGCATCGTAAAAATACCTGTAGGTATCTCACAAAACCAGGTTCATCATGCTTGATGCTGATATAGAAACAATAAGATAAAAGAAACGATTTGGAGATCATTGGTTATATACTCGCAGCCTGCATCGGCATTTCGCTCGGGCTTATTGGCGGGGGTGGTTCTATACTCACCGTTCCGCTGCTGGTGTATGTATTCCACTTATCGCCCTTTACTGCCACTTCTTACTCGCTTTTTATTGTAGGCGTTACCAGTTTAATAGGTGCGTACAACAATTACCGTAAAGGATATGCGCGCATCACATTGGCATTGCCATTAGGCATTGTGTCACCGCTTACTGTGTTCGTTGTAAGGCACTATGTTATTCCTTACATTCCCGAACAGCTGGGCAGTATAGGGAGCATTGCCATTACGCGCTCCGGACTTACCATGCTTTTGTTTGCGGTGCTGATGATAGTGGCATCTGTATCGATGCTTAAAAAACACACAACGGATCAACGACAAACTGCGGTTAAGGCGGGAAACCAATATGGTATGATTGCATTGTTTGGGTTGGGCATTGGCTGCGTTACAGGATTTTTGGGCGCGGGTGGCGGTTTCCTTATTATCCCCGCCCTGGTGCTTTTGTTGAAGCTGCCTATGAAGGAAGCGGTTGGAACGTCGCTGTTTATCATTGCCATTAATTCACTAGTGGGATTCCTGGGCGATGTGGGGCACTATCATATCCATTGGGGCTTCTTACTAACGGTAACTGCCATTGCTATTGCAGGCATTTTAATAGGTGGGCAATTGTCTAAAGGCATTTCGTCAGAAAAATTAAAACAAAGTTTTGGGTGGTTTGTATTGATCACGGGGTTGTACATTATTATAAAGGAAATTTTCCTGTAACAAACCAACTCCCCACAATGCGTACCTTTGCGCTGTAATAATATAATGTTGAACAATGAAGGTAGAACAGATATATACGGGTTGTTTGGCCCAAGGCGCTTATTATATTGAAAGCAAAGGAGAAGTAGCTATCATTGATCCCCTGCGGGAAGTGAAGCCTTATATAAAGAAGGCCGCTTCGCGCAATGCAACCATCAAATACGTTTTTGAAACGCATTTTCATGCAGATTTTGTTTCGGGGCATCTGGACCTGGCGGCAGAAACAGGTGCCACCATTATATATGGCCCCACAGCTAAACCGGGGTTTAATGCCCATATTGCAACCGATGGTGAACTGTTTACAATAGGCGCGGCTACTATTAAAGCCATTCATACGCCCGGGCATACTATGGAAAGCACCTGCTATTTATTGATAGACGAGCATGGAAAGGAGAAGGCTTTGTTTAGCGGCGATACTTTATTTATAGGCGATGTTGGCCGCCCCGACCTGGCGCAGAAAATTTCGGAAGATCTTACACAGGAAAAATTGGCGGGTTACCTGTACGATTCATTGCACAATAAAATAATTCCGTTAGCAGATAACATCATTGTATACCCCGCGCATGGGGCAGGATCTGCCTGTGGTAAAAATATGAGCAAGGAAACCAGCGATACGCTGGGCAACCAGAAGAAAACAAATTACGCTTTGCAGCCCATGAGCAAAGAAGCATTTATACAGGAAGTAACCAGCGGGCTTACACCGCCGCCGGCTTATTTTCCGCAGAATGTAAAAATGAATGTGGAAGGATATGAGTCTATAGAAACTGTGCTGGAACATGGAACCAAAGCGCTAAGCCCCGATGCGTTTGAAGCGGCCGCCAACGAAACCGGTGCGTTGATGCTTGACACGCGTGCGCCGGAAACTTTTGCGGAACAATTTATTCCCAATTCTATTAATATTGGTATCGACGGAAGTTTTGCACCGTGGGTAGGCGCTTTAATTCCCGATATTAAACAACCCATATTACTGGTTACCGATAAGGGCAGGGAAGAAGAAGTGGTTACCAGGCTGGCGAGGGTAGGGTACGATCACGCTATCGGATACCTGAAAGGCGGCATTGAGGCATGGCAGCAGGCTGGAAAGGAAACCGACCATATCGAAAGCATTTCGGTTGACGAACTGTATAAAAGAAAGCAGGCGCAGGAGCCACTGAACTTTGTAGATGTGCGCAAGGAAAGCGAGTTTTCGGAGGGGCATGTTAAAGGTGCAGAAAATGTAGAGCTCGACTATATTAATGATCAGCATCAGCAATTGGATAAAAACAAAACCTATTATGTGCATTGTGCCGGCGGGTATCGCAGCATGATCTTTAATTCCATACTCCGTTCAAGGGGATATGATAACCTGGTCAATGTGCAGGGCGGTTATAAGTCTATTGTTCAGTCGGGGAAATTTGAGGTGGCGGCCGGAGATCAAACCTTATAGGTTTTGCGTAAAAAGGTGTACAAAAAACTGACTAACATCAGCCTAATTACATTGGCTATCGTTTACTTTTGCAGCGGCCAACAAAGCGTATCATGGATGTAGAAATTCTTTCGCGCATACAGTTCGCACTTACTATCTCCTTTCACTATATCTATCCTCCTTTAAGCATTGGTTTGGGTGTTGTAATGGTTTTAATGGAAGGCATGTACCTTAAAACTGGTAACAAGCTGTACGAAACCATGACGAAATTCTATACAAAGATCTTTGCCCTGATTTTTGGTATAGGCGTAGCCACCGGTATTGTAATGGAGTTTGAGTTTGGAACCAACTGGGCCGTTTACTCACGCTATGTAGGCGATATTTTTGGAAGCGCGCTGGCTGCCGAAGGCATTTTTGCTTTTGCATTGGAATCGGGTTTTCTGGGCATACTGCTGTTTGGATGGAACAGGGTAAAGCCGGGTGTGCATTTTTTTGCCACTGTTATGGTAACGCTCGGGTCTATGTTCTCCGCTATATGGATTGTGGTGGCAAACTCCTGGCAGCAAACGCCGGCCGGTTTTCACATTGTGGGCGAGGGAATGGAGGCAAGAGCAGAGATCACCGACTTTTGGGAAATGGTGTTTAACCCCTCTTCGGTAGAAAGAATATTACATGTATGGGTAGGCGCTTTTATAGCAGGAGCTTTCCTTGTAATGAGCATCAGCGCTTACTATATTATTAAAAAGAAGCATTACGAATTTGCCGTTAAATCCTTTAAGCCTGCCTTTTGGGTTTTTGCCATTTCAGCCATCATGCAATTGTTTATCGGCCACCGGTCGGCAGATATAGTTGCTAAACATCAGCCGGCCAAACTTGCGGCAATGGAGGGACATTTTGATAGCCTGGCGGCTGCGGACATGTACCTGCTGGGGTATGTTGACAAAAAGAGGGAAGAAACAAACGGCATCAGCATTCCGGGTGGGTTGAGCTTTTTGGTACACCAGGATTTTGAAGCGCCCGTAAAGGGTTTAAAAAGTTTTAAACCAGAAGATCGTCCCACCGCACCCAATATAGTTTTTCAAACCTATCATTTGATGGTAACGATAGGTATGTTTTTTATAGCACTTGCTCTGTTTGGAAGTTTTTTGTTGTGGAAGAACAAATTGTTTGAAAAGAAGTGGATGATGTATATTTTTTTGTGGGGCGTTTTATTACCGCAACTGGCTAACCAGGCGGGTTGGTTTGCTGCGGAAACCGGAAGACAACCGTGGGTAGTGTATAACCTTTTGCGTACTTCAGATGCCTTGTCTGCCGCGGTTACTGCCGAGCAGGTGTGGTTTTCATTGATTATGTTTACGGTGGTGTATATGCTGCTGTTCTCTTTATTTGTTTTTTTGATGAACCGGAAAATACAACACGGTCCGTTTTATAAACCGGCAGCGTTTGACGACAGTAACGAAGACGATGAACACAGTCCGCAGTTGAAGGCAATGGCGGAAGAGTTTGGGGGAAAGAAATGAGGAAAAATAACAAGAACCAAATAACAAGAACCAAACAGGGGAAATTGGATAGAGATTTCTCCTGCGTCGAAATGACGGAAACAAAAAATCAATTGCTCAAAGCTGATAGCTGACGGCTGATCGCTTACAAAGTATGGAAACATTTTTAGGAATAGATTATGCCACCTGGTGGTTCCTGGTAATTGGCGCGGTATTTACCGGTTACGCCATACTGGATGGGTTTGACCTGGGCGCAGGTTCGCTGCATTTGTTTTTTAACAAGGAGCAAAGCAGGCGCATTGCGTTAAATGCCATCGGGCCTATTTGGGATGGTAACGAAGTGTGGCTGGTAATAGGAGGGGGAGCCTTGTTTGCAGGATTTCCTAAAGTATATGCTTCCGTATTTTCTGCCTTCTATGTTCCCTTCATGTTGTTTTTATGCATGCTCATCTTTCGCGCCGTTTCCATTGAGTTCAGAAGCAAGGAGCCTATGTTATGGTGGAGAAGAATGTGGGACATCTCTTACTCCGTTTCCAGTACATTGATCAGCTTTTTGCTGGGTGTTGTATTGGGAAATATTTTGTTGGGCATTCCGGTAGACAAAGACGGCAATTTCACTGGTTCGCTTTGGTATTTTCTTAATCCTTATTCACTGATGGTAGGTATTACCACCGTGGCTTTGTTTATGATGCATGGTGCCATTTACCTGGTAATGAAAACGGAAAGCAGGTTGTATGCAAAGCTGACGGTAATGGTAAAGAACACCACCATCTTTTTTGCCATCAGTATACTGCTGTTGAGTTTTTATACCTTGTTGTATGTTCCGCATTTGCGACATAACATAGAAGCCAACCCGTGGATGTTTGCTATACCCGTGCTGATGGTATTGAGCATTGCGAACATTACCAGGCAAATTACCAAACGCAAATACAGGTATGCCTTTCTTTCCTCTGCTATTGCCATTGGTTTGTTGCTGATTATTGTGGCGGTAGAGCTCTATCCGAATATGCTGATGTCTACCATTGATCCTGCGTATCATTTAACGGTGCACAATTCTTCGGCTTCGCAAAAATCATTGGGCATCATGCTCACCTTCGCCGCTATCGGTGTTCCGTTGGTGCTTACTTACACAACCTTTGTGTTCTGGACTTTTAAGGGAAAAGTAAAGCTGGAGGAAGTTAGTTACTAAGAAGAAGCATCAAGAACCAAGAGCGCAAGAGCCAAGAGAAAAAACAAACAATCAAAGCACAAAAACAATTTTGAAAGCTTCCCGCTTGTTGCTGACTGCTGATCATAGGAAGCCAACCGCTGTCATCGTCATGCCGAACACAGCGAAGCGAGCGGAGGCATCCCCGCCAGTTGTAAGTCCTACGAGTGAAGTGTGAGACACGATTCACGGCGAAGGGGATGGGCTATTAGCGATCAGTCTTCAGTCAGCCGCTGTCACCGTCATGCCGACCGCAGCGAAGTGAGCGGAGGCATCCCCGCCTTGCGAACCTGCATATATCAACATCGAGACCTGCGCTAGTGTAGCTTCCTGTATTTTTTGGTTCTTGTGATTTGAATTTTGAGACTTTTCATTGGATCTTGTTTCTTGAATTTTGAAATTTCTTTTTGGTTCTTGAGATTTTCTATTTAACTACCGGAAAAGCTACAATCCTCAGCTTCGTACAACCATACGGAATCAATGTTACATACTCGGTTTTGCGGGATGTGATACCCTGGTATACTCCAGACCTGTCGCACACGGGTTGATATAATATGCCATCTGCCAGCTTCCACGACGGAATGGCTTTGGCTGGCACTACAATTTCTATGGGTGCGCCGGCCTGATCCCATGTAAACTGTGCAGGCATTGGTCTGAGTTTGATCCGGGCGGTGGAAAGCGTTTTTAATGAATCCTGCACCAGCCCATAGTTCCACGGAGATTTTGGATAGATGCTGTAATATTCGCCAGCCTGATCATGAACGCCGCGCTTCCATTCTTCTTTTACTTTTAAAGCATACACCAGTGGTCCACGCTCTATCGTCCTGGAATTGTTTGCCCAGTTGGAGGTTGTTATTTCCATCGGGAATTCTAAAGAAAGCTCATCGCCATTTTTAAATTCCTGGTTTATTGCAATGATCTGTCCGCCTGCTTCTGTTCTCAACAACTGGTTGTTGAAAAAGATATTTGCTTTTTTACACCACGAGGGAATGCGCAACTTCCAGGTAAAGGTTACGGGATTGGCTGAAGTAAAGCGAAAGGTAATCCTGTTTTCGAAGGGATAATCCGTCAGCTCCTGTACATGTACTGCGTTCCCTGCAATGGTAGTATGCAGTTCAGAAGGGGCATAGGTAAGATTGGCAATGCCTCCGTCGCTGGTGGAATGCCACAGTTGCGCGGCAAATTTGGTCCAACCCTGGTGCATGTTGGCATAACAGCAGGTATAGCCGCTTTTCGTTCCAAACACATTGGACATGCCGTTCCACTGCGTAACCGAAAATGCCAGTGCCCCGCGGGCAACCTGCACCTGGTTGGGAAGCTGAAAATATTGTTTGAGGTTGTAATCGCTGGAAGTTTGCGCCGGTAAAGCATTAAAAGCCATCCGTTCCAATGCATCCATGTAATATACATCGCCGGTAATGGAGAGCATCTTTTCCAGCGAATACATGGTTTCTACAATGGTGCATAATTCTGTTCCCTGGTGCAAACCATTGCCATGCAGATCTTCATCGCCCGAAAAAATGCCCATGGGCAATCCATGCAACAACATCAGGTCGCTGAAAGCTGTTTTTGAAATAGCAAGATATTTCCTGTCGCGCAGCAACTCATATTGCAGGGCAGGGAATTTCAGCCCCATCGCCACATTTACCGAATGGCGTTCCATTATTCTTTCATCATTTTGCAGCGCTGCCGCTTTCATAACCGGTGTTCTTTCGGCAAACCAATCCGTCCATCCAAACGATTGTTGGGTTAGTTTGTCCGACAGTTCCAGTAGAAAAGGCTCCTTTGTAATTCCGTACAGCCAATTCACCATCATCACATTTTCCACACCCCTGTAGTGCGACCATGTTGTCCATTTTCCAAGCGTGCAATCGGCAATGGTTTTGAGTTGGTAAGCAAAATACCGGCTCATAAAAACGATGACCCGTTTGTCGCCCGTTGCATCATAATATTGCTGCAGCACCTTCAGCATGATCATTTTCGGCCACCAATCCTCACCAGTATTGCAGGTGTTGGTTGTTACCGGCGTTGCTTTTTCTCTTTCAGCATTTGTGACAGGACCAAAATAGCCGGAAGCGCGTTGGTTGCTGAGCGTCCAGTTAATATACTTCAACACTTTTTGCTGCAGCAAGGTATCGTTCAGCAAATAGGCGAGGGGCACTGCACCATCAAGCCAGTAGGGCGTTTCTTCCCAACTGTCTCCTTTACCGCCCAGCCAGCCGTTATCGTTTTTGAGTTTATCGTATACTTCGTCCAGGTGGCCGGTTGACCCTTTCGCCATTGTTTGCAATTGCTGCAAAAGCCAGCCTGCGGGCTTAATGGATTGTAATGGAAATGGATGAAAGGAAGTGCTGTCCTGCGCATACAGGTGTACGTAAGCAAATGAGAATGCAATGGAAAAAAGACATATTCTTATCAGGGCAGGAAATAAGGATTTATTTGTCATGTAAATCAAAATAACTAAATAATCCCCGGGAGCGGTATCACAATCTTACCCCAAAATGAATGGAGATGAACTTTAGTAGTAAGCGATTGATGTCTTTGCATGCAAACCAAGCTAGTTGGCTTACACCTCAACATGGTGCAAATCTTAAACCTCTCGCACGTCGTTGCGATCCCGCCCCAGGACTCCTTAAGCTTAAGAGCATGCTACGGCGGGAGAAGCAACCTTCGTACATGATCAATCTTGCTTACCACCCAATTTACTTTTTACTTCGGCGGGTACCGAAGTAACTTTTTTAGTGGTATAATCAAAGCATACCATTCCTGTTTTGGCGCCGGCCACGGTAATGGTTTTACCATTCCTTTCTGTGTCCAGGCGATAATAAATATCGAACGTTACTCTTTCAAATCCTGTAGCTGTTACGGCAATGTCTACCCATTCCCCATAAAACAATTCCTTTTTAAATTCTATGGCTACATCTCCCATAATCAACCCCACACCGGCAAGGTTCTTTTCTTCGTATCCATGATGCTTTAAGAACTGTATTCTTGCTTCGTGAATAATAGACAACAGGCTGTCGTTTCCTGCATGTCCTCCATAATTGATATCGGTGATCCTGATAGCAATACGGGTTGTAAATTCAAAATGTTCGGGAAGTTCCAGCTTGATACGGGCCATTGAATGCTTTTTTCAAAGATAATGACCGCTCAGAATAGTGAGGCTATTTATTGTTTCGATTTTGTTCCAGCAGGCTCATCAGATCGGCAATGCCCATAAAATTTTGCGAAGACGGCACAAAAGACGAATTGCCAACTTTTATTTTCCATTCACTGAATACATTCTTCCAGTAATGACTTTCACGCAGAATTACATCCAGCAGCTCTTCGTGGTTGTTATTGCTATTGAGGTACTGAATGGTATTCCTGAACTTGGATGATACTCTTACGGTTTGACCGTTAGGCCCCGTCATTAAAAAATAACTGTTAGGCAAATCCAGCAGGCTTACATCTTCTTTAATTTCACCATGCAGGTTACGAATTCTCCGGTTGGTTTCTGTGCTAAGATCAAGCCGGTCGGTAAACGAACTGTTTTCGTCTGGTATGGTAGATAGAGAAGCGATGATTGTATTGTCATCGTCGTTATTGTATGCAGCAGTACTGGTAGCGCTGCTGCGGTTCATATTCGAGCGCGATTTCTGGCGCACAGCGGCTGCTACTATTTTAGGACCAGCGGCAACCGACTGTTCATTGGTTGGAGCCGGAGTTGCCGGCTTATTTACGGCCGGCTTTTTGGCAACGGGCAACGTAACCGTATCGGTTTGCGACAAAAAATAATTTACAGTAATAAAGGCAATGCCTATTACGGCTGCCGCCGCTGCCATGCGCCACACTTTAAATGGATTGCGTTTGGCGAGGGGCACAACAACAGCTTCAGGGTGAATTGCCTGTTCAATATTTTTCCAGGTCTCCGTAGGAGGGACCTGTTCTTCGTGAAAAAGTTTTTGCTTAAATACAACAAAGGAGTCACTATCCAGATCGTGATCGATCTTGCTCCACAGACTTTCGGGTGGTGCTACTTCCTGGTGAAAAAGTTGCTGCTTAAAAGTAATGAAGGCTTCGCTATCCAGATCGTGATCGATCTTGCTCCACAGGCTTTCGGGTGGTGTTACTTCCTGGTGAAAAAGTTGCTGCTTGAATGCAATGAGGGCTTCGCTATCCAGGTCGTGATTGATCTTGCTCCACAGGTTTTCGGGCGGTGTTGCTTCGTGGTGAAAAAGTTTTTGCTTAAATGTAACGAAGGCTTCACTATCCAGGTCATGACAGATCTTGCCCCACACGCTTTCCGGTGGTGGCACTTCATAGTCATATAGTTTACTTTTCCATTCCATGATCTGGGTTAACGATAGGTTATCCTGCTTTAGGGTACTTATTAATTATATTTTGCAATATTCCTTTTGCGCGTGCCAGTTGCGATTTGCTGGTGCCTTCGCTGATGCCGATCATCTCCGAAATCTCTTTGTGGGTATAACCTTCTATCACGTAGAGATTGAAAACTGTTTTGTAACCGGGCGAAAGTTCCTGTATGATCATCATCAGGTCTTTCATGCTAAGGGCATCTATCGCCGAAGTTTCTTTTGCTTCCATTAGGTTTTCGTGCCCTTCCGTAACGGGATACACATTCACCTGTCTTCTGTAATGCTCAATCGCCGTGTTCACGAAAATCCTTCTGATCCATCCTTCAAATGATCCATCTCCTCTGTACATATGCAGGTTTCTGAAAACCTTTACAAAGCCATCCTGCAAAATATCCTGCGCGTCTTCAGCTTTTCCCGCGTACCTCAGGCACACTGCATACATTTTGGGCGAGAAACGCTGATACAACAATTCCTGCATTCGTCGGTCTCCTTCCAGGCAGCCTTTTATTAAGTCGCTCTCGTTTACATTATGGTTGCGTTCTATCTCCATTCTTCAGAAAAAAAGATGATTATAATCAGGATGACAAATTGATGTTAGTTAAAAACCGGATCAGTTGCTCCACAGCTTTTTTCCTGTGACTGTATTGGTTTTTCTCCTCTAACATCATTTCGGCAAATGTACGGTTATCAGGTTCAGGTACGAAAACCGGATCGTATCCAAACCCGCCGGTTCCCCTCCGTTGTTCGGCAATGTGTCCATTGCAAATTCCTTCAAACCGGTGTTCCCTGCCATCAAGCATTAACGAAACAACTGTTCTGAATCTTGCTTTCCGGCCGGGTTTGCCTTGTAAATTCCGCAGCAGCTTAGCAACATTGTCGTCAAAGTTGCGGTTTTCGCCGGCGTACCGGGCACTTTTTACACCAGGCTCCCCATTCAGCGCTTCCACCTCCAACCCGGTATCCTCACCAAAACAATCCAACCCGGTAAGTGAATAAATAATGCCAGATTTTTCGCGGGCGTTTTCTTCCAGAGTATCGTAAGGCTCCGGTATATCAATGTCAATGCCCGCATCTTTCAGCGTAATGATCTCGAAATTAGCAGGAAGCATTGCTCTTATCTCTTCCGCCTTGTGCTGGTTGTTGGTAGCAAAAATGATTTTATGCATGCGGTAAGATAGTTATAATTGAAAAAGTGATTTCAGGCTTCCCCACAATTTGGTTTTGACGGTCTTGTCCGTTTCCACCTCATCTAAAGCCGGCGCCGCCAGGTAGGTGATGTTTCCGTATCGTTGTAGCTGAAAATGAGGAAACTGCAATGGCAACGCGATGTCTGATTGTGAAACACCGAAAAGCAGCATGGAGACCGGGGAGGTAGCCTGCTGAATTTGCTGGTAATTTTTATCGGCTATTTGATGCAGGTTAATAATAGCAACGTCGGCTACGGTTAATTTACAGGCGGAGAGAATGCCCGCCAGGAAATTGAACGATTTATCGGTGAGGAACGGCGCATCGGTAACGTTTACCACTATTGTAATGCGTTGTTGGTTAGAGCCAAGAAATTTAATAACCGGTTTGTTGTCTGGAGCCGCGCTGCTTGTTAATTGTATGATCGGAGTTTTGTACAGATCGGTAATAACAGCTTCGGGTAATTTAATGTGTTGTAAACTCATACAATTTTGACCGGCGGTTCAGCAAGCCACCGGGATTTTTCGTTTCTTTGCAGCAAAAATAGTGTTTTATGGTTGCCGCTCTGGATATTCAGGTTACAAAAATAGAGAGGAGTAAGTTGAATGAACTGGCTCTTGAAAACCTTCCTTTTGGTAAATACTTTACCGATCACATGCTGGAAGCAGATTACGAAGGAGGCAAATGGGTCAATGTGGAAATTAAACCTTACCAACCCCTGTTGCTTGAACCCTCGCTGGCCGCCATTCATTATGGACAGGCGATTTTTGAAGGCATTAAAGCATATAAAGATGAGGCAGGAAATGCTTTTATTTTCCGCCCTTTCGATAATTTTAAAAGGTTCAATCTTTCGGCGCTTCGTATGAATATGCCCGAGGTTCCTGAAGAAATTTTTATTGAAGGCATGCGCCGTTTGATAGAGGTGGATAAGAACTGGATTCCTGCTAAAAAGGATCATTCCCTGTACATACGCCCCTTTATGTTTTCCAATGACGGGGTGCTGGGTGTACGTCCCTCCGAAAAATATAAATTCCTTATCATACTCAGCCCAACTGGTCCTTATTTTCCAAAGCCAATGAAAATACTGGTGGAAGAAAAATATACCCGGGCGGCGCCTGGCGGTGTTGGTTTTTCAAAAAATGCCGGTAATTACGGCGGCAGCATGCTGGCCGCTACTGAAGCGCAGCAACAGGGATACGACCAGGTATTGTGGACAGATGCTTTTGAGCACAAATGGCTGCAGGAAGTGGGGATGATGAACGTGTTTTTTATTATTGATAATGTTGCCATCACCCCTTCGCTGGAAGAGGGAACGATACTGAACGGCGTTACCCGCAACAGCGTAATTACAGTTTTGAAGGAAATGGGTATTAAGGTAGAAGAACGCAAAATAAGCATTGATGAGGTGATTGCCGCCCACAAAGCCGGCAAATTGCAGGAGGTTTTTGGAACAGGTACTGCTGCTACCATTGCAATGATACAGAAGCTGAAATATAAAGACTATGTGATGGAGTTTAACGAAAGCAACTGGACACTGAGCGGACAGGTAAAGCAGAAGATGAACGACATTCGCGAAGGTAAAACCCCCGATACGCATGGTTGGATGTTTGCCGTGTAGGGTTAAATTAGTTAAGTAGCTAAGTGTGTGGATTGATTAAGTGGGTAAGATGCAATTTGAATCAGCCAACTGCATTGACTTATTCAACCTCCCTTAACCCACTCACCCAAGTAACTATTCAGCAACACTGAGGAAATAGAACCCCATATAAAAGAGAGCCGTTTTATACGGCTCTTTCTTTTTTTGCAAATGCCGCCTGTATTAGCCTGATTGTAAGTTTTTTACGCCTGTTAACAGTAACTGGTACAGTATTGTAACTAGCGGTGGTAAATTATGTTTTATGATGAAAAGAACTGTGACTTTCCGCTTAGTATCAATCGTTTGTATCTTGTTGAGTGTTTTTATCCTGTTTTCGTGCAAAAAAGACAATGGACCTGACCCCGACCCGGTGGTAGATTTCAGGAACTATAAGCTGTTCAATTATTCAAGCGGCAGCGAAGTGGAGGCGGGTACTTTTAAAATTGAACAATTGCTCAATGGTAATTCAAGGCTTACCATCAATATAAGTGAACCGTTCAGGCAAAATGGGACTAATTTTGACGCCGTTATTAATACCAAAGATGGGGATGACGAGCTGGTTTTTGCAAACCTCGGCAGGGTAAATGGCGGTACCGGCACGTTGATAGCCGACCCGGTGGTGAGCAGTGGCTCCAACTTACCCGTAAAATTTACCGATCTTATTGGCAAAACGGGCTATTACGTTAAGGTAATGAATGGCGCCAATGTGCAGGCCACAGGCGAGATCAAATAAACAGAAGCCGCAGATCCGCAGATAAATGTGTTTCATCTGTGGATCTGCGGCAAAAATAATCGCCGGTCAAAGGATAATAGTGCATTTTTTATGAATTTCGGTTTATAAAATTTTGGTATTTCCCAACAAGCCGCTTACCTTTGCCGTCCCAAAAATATAAGGTAAGAATGCCTACAATACAACAATTAGTAAGAAAAGGTAGAGAAATCATCAGGGCTAAAAGCAAATCCAGGGCACTGGATAGCTGTCCCCAGCGCAGGGGCGTTTGCACACGTGTATACACCACTACACCTAAAAAACCAAACTCGGCATTACGTAAAGTAGCCAAGGTTCGTTTAACCAACAAGGTTGAGGTAATTGCGTATATACCGGGTGAAGGGCACAACCTGCAGGAGCACTCTATCGTGTTGATCCGCGGCGGTCGTGTAAAAGACCTGCCAGGTGTTCGTTACCATATAGTAAGGGGTAGCCTTGATACTGCGGGCGTAAAAGACCGTAAGCAAAGCCGTTCTAAATACGGAACCAAAAAGGAAAAGGCAAAAAAATAGTAAACAAACGTAATTCGTTCAGCAAGTAATAATCTTAAAATAGTATGCGTAAAGCACAAGCCAAAAAATTACCATTAGCACCCGATCCAAGGTATAATGATAAACTGGTAACCAGGTTTGTAAACAACCTGATGTGGGGCGGTAAAAAAAGCACCGCTTATGATATTTTTTACAATGCAGTTGAAAAAGTATCTAAAATATCTGGTGAAAATGGTTATGAAATATGGAAAAGGGCTTTAAACAATGTAACACCTGCTGTTGAGGTTCGCAGCCGCAGAATTGGTGGTGCTACTTTCCAGATTCCTACCGAGGTTCGCCCCGACAGGAAGATTTCATTGAGCATTAAATGGCTGATACGCTACAGCCGCGAAAGAAACGGCAAAACAATGGCCGATAAATTAGCCAACGAAATAGTGGCTGCCAGCAAAGGCGAAGGTGCTGCTTTCAAAAAGAAAGAAGATACACACCGTATGGCCGACGCTAATAAAGCATTCGCTCACTTTAGAGTATAAAATAGTTTTTAGTTTTTTTTACCCTGTTGCCAAAAGCAGCAGGGTTTTTTTATGCCGCATGGTGAATATAATGTTTAGTATGCCGGGACAAAGTCCCGGAAGAACATAAGGTGTAACGAAGTCCGGAGACTTCGTACAGCAGATGGAAGAGCACAAAATGTAACGAAGATGTTGATGTCGCGCTGTAGAAGGTTTCCAACCTTCCAAAGGTTGGAAACCTTCTACAAAACTCTCATACTAGCGCCGGTCTGTAGCTGCGACTTGAGTCTTGCCGACCGGTGCTTTGGTATTACTTGCCGGGCAATTGCTTAGGGCTCCGTTATATAGAAAAGGCTTGCTAACTTAAGACAAGTAATGGGGATGTCACAGGTCTGGCAACACGCATAATCTATGCTGCAAGACCTGCGCCAGTTAGTTCCATCAGACCGCCTTCAGCGTGCCGATGGTGTTGGGGTTCGGTCGGCACGGCGAAAGCCGGTCTGACCGACCAAAAACATGGGTTTCGAACACTTGTGGTCCGGAGACTTCGTGCAGCACACATGAGCGCAGATACTCGAAGAAAATTTGCGTTTATCTGCGAAATAAATTAGCGCAAATCTGCGGGAAACTGGCTAGAAAACAAAGAAGTGCTTCCGAGAGAAAGCACTTCTTGAAATAGATAGTCGTTTAGATATCAGCTTTTACCTCGTGCCCCTCGTTTTGTCCCTGCCGTCTCTTTCTCTTTCCTTCTCCTTATTTTTAAGGAACTCTTCCTGCCGCTCAAAATCTTTGTCGTAGGCTTTAATGATGGCTTTCACCAGGCGGTGACGTACCACATCTTCCTCATCCAGCTCTATATGCGTAATGCCGTCAATGTTTCGCAAAATGCGGACTGCTTTTTCCAACCCGCTCTTTTGATGTTTGGGAAGATCGACCTGTGTAAGATCTCCGGTAATAATAGCCTTGGCATTAGCGCCAATACGTGTTAAAAACATTTTGATCTGCAGATCGGTAGCATTCTGCGCTTCATCCAAAATAATAAATGCATTGTCGAGCGTACGACCGCGCATATAGGCCAGCGGCGCAATTTCTATTACGCGCGTGCTCATATAATAGCCCAGCTTATCGGCTGGTATCATATCGTCCAGCGCGTCGTATAACGGTCGCAGGTAAGGATCGATCTTTTCCTTGAGGTCGCCCGGCAAAAATCCCAGGCTCTCACCAGCTTCTACCGCAGGGCGTGTAAGAATGATCTTTTTTACCGATTTGTTTTTTAAGGCACGCACCGCCAGTGCCACCGCCGTATAGGTTTTACCAGTACCCGCAGGGCCAATGGCAAATACGATATCGTTTTTATCGGCAGCCGTTACCATCCGCTTTTGATTAGCGGTTCGGGCGCGCACACTTTTTCCGTTGGGACCAAACACCAGCACTTCGTTGGGATTGCGCTCCACAAAGTTGTCAACTGTTTCTGCATCGTCGCCCCCGAGTATCTGCTCAAAATAGTTTTCGCTCACATGTCCGTTCCTTTCCAGGTACTGGATCAGCAATTCGATTTTTTCTTTTGCCGATTCAATTTGTTCCGGGGCGCCGCTCAGTTTCATTTGTGTGCCGCGGCTGAGAATTTTAAGAAGAGGAAATTTTTTTTTGAGGAGGTCCAGTTTTCCGTTGTTAACGCCAAAAAATTCTATAGGGTTAACAGTTTCCAGGTTAATGATTGTTTCTGTCAAGTAGGTTCGTTTTATGTTCACAAATAGTCGCGCTAACTGAGACTAACCATCCGTTGATTCCAAATTTAATCATTCAGCTTCATACTTCCATGAAATAAATTATCAACAATATGTGGAAACCTAAAACCTTGCCAATAATTTAAGATTTAGCAAACGTGGAGTTAACCTATTGGGTATAGTGTAAATTGTATTCGAAAAATCTTTAACAAGCATATACGAGATAGTATTGTCGCGGTCTATCAGGTTAAACACTTCAAAGCTGGCCCAAATGTTTTCGAAGTTCCTGAATGGATGGTGGCTGCGCCTGCTGGCTTTATCGCTGCTGAGCAATAAAGCACTAAAACCAATGTCAACCCTCATATATGGTTCAATAGAAAGTGCATTACGGTAACGGATACTGCCTGGAATATTATAAGGCATGTTGGTGCCGTAAACAGCATTCAGGTGTACTTTAAAGTTTTTATTGGTGGTAAGATAATCCTGGAAGAATAAACCAAACGTAACGAGCCTGTCCGTAGGGCGGCGCATCCAGCCTTTGTCAAAACGAACACTGTCGGCAACCACCTGGTCGTCTGTTTGCGATGTAATGAATTCGCCCGACGCATTTTTGTAGCGGTAATAATAAAAGTCGTCGATCTTTTCCCTGCTGCGCATCAATCCAATGCTTACCCAGCTTTCAGCATCTTTCACCAGTTCGCTGAACAACCGCAGTTCAACACCGGCGGTATAGGCTTTTGCATTGTTGTTGCCCGCATATCGGATTCTTACATTGTCAATGTCGTACACATCCACATTCCACATATTCTTATAATAGGCTTCAATGGTCATGCGCGTAGGGCGGCTCCACGATTTGAAATTGTATTCTGCTCCTGCACTCACCTGCCAGCTACGTTGCGCTTTCAGGTCGGTATTCAATGTGCCATCGTATCTTCTCAACTCCCTGTAAAAAGGTGGCTGGTTGTAAGAGCCCGCAGCAATTTTTAATACCCAATCTTTATTTACATCGGGTAGCCATGACAGTTGTATCCTCGGCGATAGCAGCAGTTCTTTATTCAGAGAGTTGTAATTAAAGCGCAATCCCCCCTGTACGGTTATGTCTTTCCCCGCGGTAATATTGTCTTGTATATAGCCAGAAAATTTGTTGATGTCCAGGTCGGCATTCGAGCGGATTACTTTTTGCAGGGTGAGCTGGTCTGTATTATAAGGCAGATTGTAGCCGGCAGAATCCTGCGCTTCCCATTCCGAAAGTTTATCGGTAATGGACGTTCTTTCAACGCTCAAACCCCACTGCACAAAATGGTTTTGCGTATTCCAGGTTCCTTTGTGCGAAAGGTTAAGATTTTGAATAACGAGCTTGTTGCGGGCATGGTTCATAAACACACCTGCGCCCAACGGATTGGTAATGGTTCCAAAATCGGCCTGCGATTTATCAAAGCTGCGTTCTCCAAAAATATAAGCGCCGGAAATATCGTAGGCTTCCTGCTCCCGGTTTTCGAACCGGCTCACCATCCACTTAAGCTTTACCTTTTTATTAAGTTGCTGCTGCGCAGAAAAACCGATCATGCTGGTAGTGTACCGGTCCAGCTCTTTTCCATCAAAAAAAATATCAAGTCCAAGGTTGGCGCTGAATAAAGGTGATAATACAGAGGAAGTAAGCCTTGCCTCCTGCGGGATTAAAGAAAAGCGGGTTCGGGAAAGATTGCCCAGCAGTTCAAGCTGCCAGGTGTTATTGATCTTATAAGTAAGCAATACCTGCACATCGGCAGACGAGGGCACATAGTTTCCTCTCGTTTCCTGCGAGCTTAACAGGTTGCGGTTAGAGCGGTTGCGTACGCCCACGAGGTAAGTAAATTTTTCGTTTTTAGAAACACCTTCCAGGTGCAGCCCCTGCTCCAGCAAACCTACGTATGCAGAGCCGCCAAACTGTTTTGGCTTCCTGTATTGAATGTCGAGCACGCTGCTCATTTTATCGCCATATTTTGCCTGGAACCCGCCGTTGTAAAAATGAATGCCACCCGTTAGTTCGGGGTTGATGAAGCTAAGCCCTTCCTGCTGTCCGCTGCGTACCAGGTAAGGCCTGAAAATTTCGAAGTCGTTTACATAGATCAGGTTCTCATCGTAATTGCCACCCCGCACCGAATATTGCGACGTAAGCTCGTTGTTGCTGCCTACAAATATTTTAATCAGGCTTTCTACGCCGCCGGTTACAGAAGGCATGGCAAGCGCATTTTTAGGATTGATGGTTACGAGCCCGCTTTCCCTTCTTTCCCGCTCGTCTTTAATAATCACTTCCTGCAATACCTGCGAAGTTTTGTCCAGCCTCACTACGATCTTCTCCTGCTCATTTTCGTTCAAATAAAAATTGCGTTGCGTGGTTCGAAAGCCCGACGCAGAAAACACCAGTCCAATAGCACGTAAGGCAGGTACTTTAATAGAAAATGTACCAGAGTCGGAAGTAACAATGCCGCTTTGCTTGCCGAGTATCATAACTGATACATTGGGCATAGGCTTTTCATTATCGTCTACAACCCTGCCGGAAATGACTGCGCTTTTTTGCTGCGCCCACACAGCAGTGTGCAATAGCGCGAAGAAGGCAATGAGCAAGGTCCTGGTGAATAGCATTAAGTTTGAACGGCTTGGTGTACAGCAATATTACATAAATATATCAGCTTTCAGCGATCGGCAGTCAGCATTCAGCTTTTGTTGTTTTGAGTTTGCCGTTTATTGTTTGTGGTTTCTGCAACCTCAAACATCAAACCATAAACCCCAAACCAATAGCTGATAGCTGACAGCCCTTTAATACTGCTTTACTACAGTTGCAGGATTGCCCACAGCAATGCAATTTGCAGGAATGTCTTTGCTTACTACGCTGTTGGCAGAAATTACGCTGCCGGCTCCAATACGTACCCCGGGCAGTACGACCACGTTGGCGCCCAGCCATACATTGTCTTCAATAAATACAGGCCGGGGTTTGCCATGCGTGTTGATGCGGTTGCTTACATTGTCGAAAGATAATTCGTGCGCATTGCTGTCCATGATCTGTGTGTTGGCAGCGATCAAACAGTTTTTTCCAATTTCAATTCTTTCGTAAGCATGCAGGCAGGTGCCATGTATTCTTGTATTGTCTCCAATAACGATTACACCGCCGCGGTAGTCGAGCAATATCTTACAAGGCGAATGCATGTTGAGGTGGTATCCTCTTTTATTGGAATTGATGGTTACATTTTCACCAATAATCAATCGGGTGCCGGCAGCCATTTTAATAATAGGATTTCCCGTAAACCGCGACTTTTTTCCAACGGCATTATTAGCATTCAGCAAAAGTCTACGTTTAACAAGCCATGTTATAATAGTGTTTTTAGCAAATCGTATTACATCCATAATTGCGCATTAAATCTTCAACAATAAACTGTAAAAATAATCAGCAGGTTTATATCAGGTGATGTATTGTTTCTGTTGCGAAACTACAACTAAAAAAGCGATGCATTATTGCACTGCCCGAGTAAAATTATAGAGCTGCATTGTAATAGTGCAAATACATTTTTTAATAGGCATCCGAAACGCGTATACTCTTAATTGTTAGAATTATGAAGCAATGTCGTTTAACTGGTGAAAACTCATTTTGCCGCAGTTTATATGTTTGAATTCTGTTAGCTGGAATGTAAATTCGGATAAACAGATATGAAAGCAAATAATAGCACCGCATTATGTTACGGGCCAAGGTATATGTAGGTTTGGATGTGCATCATAAAAACTAGAAAGCGTACATATGCAGTGGCTAAAAAAAGAGTAGCCAACCGCTCAAGGGTTGGCTACTCTTTTTAATAACTCTTAAAATGCTGTTTATGCCTGTACCTGTTCAGCAGCAGTTTCGTATGCTTCGTTGTGTACGCTGGCAACGGCACGACCGGAGGGATCGTTCAGGTTCTGGAACGATTTATCCCAAGCCAGCGCCTCGGGCGTGCTGCACGCTACAGAGGGCACAGAAGGCACACATGCCGCAGCAGTATCCGAAGGGAAATGCTCACTGAATATAGAACGGTAATGATATTCTTCTTTAGACATAGGCGGATTTATTGGGAAACGGTAACGCGCATTCGCTAATTGTTCGTCGGTAACTTTTTCGAGGGCAATGGCTTTCAGTGTGTCAATCCAGCTATAACCTACACCATCCGAAAATTGTTCTTTCTGGCGCCATGCAATGCTTTCGGGCAGGTAATCTTCAAACGCCTTACGCAATACCCATTTTTCCATTTTGCCTTTGCCTGCCATTTTATCGGCGGGGTTCAGCCTCATGGCTACATCCATGAATTCTTTATCGAGGAATGGAACCCTGCCTTCTATACCCCATGCTGCCAGCGATTTGTTGGCACGCAAACAGTCGTACAGGTGAAGCTTGCCGAGTTTTCTTACGGTTTCTTCATGAAACGCTTCCGGACTGGGCGCTTTGTGAAAATAAAGGTAGCCTCCGAAAAGTTCGTCAGATCCTTCGCCCGACAATACCATTTTAATGCCCATGGATTTGATGATCCTTGCCATGAGATACATGGGAGTGGAGGCGCGAATGGTGGTTACATCGTATGTTTCAAGATGGTAGATCACGTCGCGGATGGCATCCAGACCTTCCTGTATGGTGAAATGAATTTCGTGGTGTACGGTTCCGATGTGATCAGCCGCTTTGCGGGCAGCCGCCAGGTCGGGTGAACCTTTTAAGCCTACAGCAAACGAGTGCAATTGCGGATACCAGGCAGCCTGGGTATCGCCAGACTCAATTCTCTTCGCCGCAAATTTTTTGGTTACCGCCGCAATGATCGACGAATCGAGTCCGCCGGAAAGCAACACGCCATAAGGCACGTCAGACATCAACTGGCGGTGTACCGCATCTTCCAGCGCTTTGCGCAGCGTGGCAATATCGGTTTTGTTGTCTTTTACATTTTCATATTTTTCCCAATCGCGCTTGTACCATTTTTTCAGTTCATAACCACCATCCTTGCTGTAGAGGTAATGGCCAGGTAAAAATTCCTTGATGTTGTTGCAAACACCTTCCAGCGCTTTCAGTTCAGATGCCACATAAAAGTTGCCCCATTCATCCCACCCCATGTAAAAGGGAATAACACCGATATGATCGCGGGCTATAAAATAAGACTGGTTTTCTTTATCATACAACGCAAATGCAAAAATACCATTCAGGTCTTCGAGGAAGTTGATGCCTTTTTTACGGTAAAGCGCAAGGATCACTTCACAATCAGATTGTGTGAGAAACTCATAGTCTGGCATGGTAGCCCTGATCTCCTGGTGATTGTAAATTTCCCCGTTTACTGCCAATACCAGCGTTTTGTCTTTTGTATACAACGGCTGACCACCTGACTGGGGATCTACAATGGCCAGGCGTTCATGCGCCAGTACAATATTATCATCGCTGTAAATACCCGACCAGTCCGGACCGCGATGCCGGATTTTTTTAGACATTTTCAGGATCTTTGGCCGGAGCGACTCTGTACCGGTTTTGCAATCAAACACGCCAACTATACCACACATAAAATATTAAGTTTAGTCTATTAGAGGTTAAAAAATTTCGCCAAAATTAGGGCAAGAATTACATAAAAGAAAATATTTTTCCTTTTTTCGTGAAAAATTTTCAATGTTTGAATAAATATACAGGAAAATATTTAAAATAATGCCATGTATGAAAGGGAAAATACGGCGGGTTTTTCCTTTTCCTTGCTTGGTGAGCTATCAGCAATCAGCGATCAGCCGTCAGCAATCAGCCGTCAGCAATCAGCGATGAATACGAGAAGATAGCTTGTCGTTTATCGTTTACCATTGAAACGTCAAACAATAAACGACAAACAAAACAAAAAATCACAACACCTGATTGCTGACGGCTGATCGCTCCAGGGCGCCAATATTGGGGTTTGTTTCTATTTTTGTTGCTAACTGCTTAAAAAATACATTCAATGAACCGGATCGACCGCCTGATGGGAGTGCTCACCATGCTGCAATCGAGGAAATATGTAACAGCCGAGCGCATTTCAGAGAAATTTTCAATTAGCATACGCACGGTATACCGCGATGTAAAAGCATTGGTTGAAATTGGCGTGCCGGTAAGTTTTGAGAACGGGCGCGGGTATTTTATTGTGCAGGGATATTTTTTGCCGCCTGTTTCGTTCAGCAACGAAGAGGCAAATGCATTGATACTGATGGAAAGTATTTCGGCACGCTTCGCCGACCAGTCCATCCGGCAACATTACGAAACTGCACTCAACAAGGTAAAATCGGTATTACGGGGCCATCAGAAAGAAACGGCAGAACAATTGTCGTCGCAGATCAAAGCCATCAACTGCCTGTATACCGGCAACGATTTTGCCTACCTTTCTCCCATTCAAAGTGCCATCGCTTCTAAAATCATACTGGATATAGAATACCAGAACAACCGGAATGAAGTCAGCTCCAGGTCGATAGAACCGGTGGGACTTATTTTTTATGCCTTCAACTGGCATATGATTGCCTGGTGCTGGTGGCGCAATGAGTATCGCGACTTCAGGGTATCCCGCCTTCTCAAACTCCATTATACGAATACGCCTTTCCGCAAACAGGACCACGTAGACCTGAACGAATATATAAAGCTGTTGCCCGTGAATTACTGATTGATTTTTATCTGTAGGGTGGCGGGACGGATTAAAATCCATCCTTACAATATTGAACCGAGCCTATGGCTCTTGCCGTTGATTTGACTTGCCGATATTACATTACTCGTTAATAGGTAGGTGGTGTTTTTTGGTGTGAACGGACGGATTAAAATCCATCCTTACAATATTGGACCGAGCCTGTGGCTCTTGCCGTTGATTTGACTTGCCGATATTACATTACTCGTTTAATAGGTAGGTGGTGTTTTTTGGTGTGAACGGACGGATTAAAATCCATCTTACAATATTGAACCGAGCCTATGGCTCTTGCCGTTGATTCAGTTGGCAGGCTTATTAACTTGGTTTTTTTGTCTTTTTTGTTTCTTGTATTTTGGATCTTGGTTCTTGTTATTTGGATCTTGGTTCTTGTATCTTGTTTTCTTGGTTCTTGCATTTAGCGCTCACTTTTTCCTTTTAAAGATGTTCAATAGTTTGTGACTCGGACTTTCGCCGTCATCGCCAACCACATAGCCATAAGGCTTGAGCTTTTCCACATGATCGAAAATAATTTTTGCAATGCTGAGCATGGGGATGAAAAGGATCATTCCTGCAATGCCCCATATAATGCCGCCAAGAAAAATGGCAATGATGGTGCTTAACGCCGTCAGGCTTACTTCGCCGCCAATTACGTTGGGTTCTACCAGGTAATTGTCGATGGTTTGTATTACGATCAGCGAAATCAGCACCCACAGCGCCGGTTGCAAACTGTCTTCTGTTACCAGCGCCGTCATAAACGGGAACAGTCCGCCAACGATCGGTCCCAGGTAAGGCACAACGGTCAGTAGTGAGGCAATGGCTGCCAGCAGCAATGCATTCTTGATGCCGATGATCAGCAAAGCAATGGCATACAATACAAAAAGGAAGAGCATAGAAAGAATTCTGCCGGTAAGATATTTTTGCGAAACGTGTGTGATCTGGGTCAGCACCTCTTTTACTTCTTCCTTATTTTGTCCCGCGTACAGTTTCAGGAAAAAGCGTTCATACTTTTCTTTGTGATAGAGCAGAAGAAAGGTGAACACCAGCACTATGGCAAGTCCCGCCAGGATTCCCGTAATGCCTCCTGCTACTTTTCCAATACCAAAGGCGGGCGACTTTTTTATTTCCGTCATCTGGTTTTGAACCATTGCCTCCTGTTCCTGGGGCGAAATGTTGAACCAGGCTTCTATTTGTTGTTTAACAGAGGTCCATATCTCGCCCGTTTTTTGTTCTATCAGGTTCAGGTCTTTTAAAAAATCAGATAACTGCATCACAATAATAGCGATCAACAGCAGGAACGTAACCAGCAAAATAGCGATGCATACAGCGCACGACAGCCACCGGGGAAATTTTTTTTCATCCAGGCGACGGCAAACAGGCGCCATCAGCATAGCCAGCAGTATGGAAAAGAACAGCGGAATGAGTACCGGCTTTCCGAAATACAAAATAACGGTTGCTAAAATCGGCATCAGTAAAGCCTGGTTGATGCGGACAGACAGCAAATTCGATGTTGATGTTGGCATGAAAATGTATTAAACTGGGATGAGCGTTCAAACCGGGTAATATTTTCACAAACGCACGAGGGCAACTCACGAGCACTCAAAATAATCGGGCCAAAACCTGTGCCACCACGAAATTACACGGTTGTGGATACAAATCCCGGGCCGCTCGTATAGCAGATCAAAAAGAATATAACAACATCCCTGAACCGCCGGCACTGGCATACTATTTTAAGTGATTTGAAATAAACTTTACACCATGGACAATCCAAACAAAAAGAAAGCAGATGGAAAACGGATCAGTCGCCAACCGCACGAACAGGCTTACCAGAAAAGAAAAGCAGCGGGAAAAGGCGGTGCTAAAAAGTCGCGCAACAGCAAAATGATGCATTCATAGTCAGGCAAACATTGCAATAGCACTGGTTAATGTGCATTGAACAGAATAAAGTTCTCCCAAATGCGGGAGAACTTTTTGCATTGATAAGGCTTGAAATTGCGAAGTCGCTGCCCGTTGTTTTTAATTCATATTTAAGGCGCTCACCTTTCACAAAGCGTTGAGCGTTATAAAATAAAATCAGTGTTTTTACGGATGTTTTAACAACGGAGTAGGCACAGCTTTTGAATTTGCATATTTAAAGTGAAACGATATGCTTAAGCCTCCTCATTTTCAATGTCCTCCGGAAGTTTTGGAAAAACTGGAACGCCTTGCATTTACCCTGCAGGAAGAACATACTCATTTAAAATCCATTGCTTCCGAAATTGCTCACCGGCAGCTTCGCAACAGCATTCACCTGGCAGCGCAGGAATGCAACCAGTTTGCTGCCGAAGTAAGTGCGCAGATTTCTATGCTCGATCAAACCCGTACCATAGATAATCCTGAAAGTACTTCGGTTGAAATGATAGCGTTGCCGGTAAACATTTCTTCAGAAGCTGCCATTAAAAGGGCTGTACGCCGTTGCAGAACAACGGAGCTTCGGCTGGCGGCTGCCTATCGCGAGATGTTGAATGAACCTTACCTGTTGCCAGACCTGCGGGTGTTGCTCCGCCGGCAATACAACGGCGTGCTCTGCGCCTTTCTGCAACTGAAATTGCTCGACGGAAACTATATTTATTGCAGCGACGATTTTGAAGAATAAGGGGAGATAAAGGATCAAGATACAAGAAGCAAGAACCAAAATTTCAAATTTCCCATCGGCACACCGCAGGAGGTCTGATGGCTGCTGATGCAAATTTCAACTCTCAAAACACCAACATTTGATCGGTCAGACCGCCCGCCTGAACACAGATCCGAGGCTTTGGGCGTGCCGACCGGAGCCGGGCAATCTCAAATTTCCCCATCGGCACACCGCAGGTGGTCTGATGGATGCTGATGCACATTTCAACTCTCACAACACCAACGTTTGATCGGTCAGACCGCCCGCCAGAGCACAGAGCCGGGGCTTTGGGCGTGCCGACCGGAGCCGGCAATCTCAAATT
>JBQCGX010000059.1:0-45210 GCA_051955255.1 Agriterribacter sp.
TGGTTGATGGCTTCGGTATACATGGAGCGCACAATACACAGCTCGTCAACAATTTTAGCGGTATAAGGCAGGAGGTCGCTTACCCAAGCCCGTGAGTTTCCGTATTGCTTAAAGTCTACAAAACTACCTACCAATGGAAAAGATGCCTGGTTGGCCGTCATACCGGTAAGGCGTTGGTTGCCTCTTACAGATGGCGGAATTTCCTGCCCGGTCATTTCGCGCAGTTTCGGCTTGTAATCAAAAAGCTCCTGCTGGGAGGGGGCCCCATTCTGAAACAGATAGATCACCCTTTTTGCCTTAGGCGCAAAATGCGGTATGCCCGGTTTCAGCACATCGTCTTCAATGCCGCCTTTGCCGCTGAAAAGATCTGGCATGAGCAACGATCCAAGCGCTACACTGCCTACACCAAGACTCATGGCAGAGAGAAAACGCCGCCTGTTCCAGGTAAAACCGTGTTCCAGAAATTCTTTTTCCATCGTTAGAAATTTATTGGTGAATGAGGTGGTTAAGTGAATTGGTTAATTGAGTTGATTAAGTTAATTGAGTAACCTATTTAACTTAGTTAACCCACTAACCACATACTAGTTTAGGATTTTGTCAGTGTTTCTTCTAGATTATAAATGGTGGAAATCACCCTTGCCATTGCCGCCACAGCCTTCCTGTCAATATTTTCACCTATAGGAAATTCGCCTACTTCCAGTATCTTATTAATTTCAGCAGTTTGCAAACTGCCCATTTCTTTCGTGTAATAATTGTTCAGTACCTCCAGCTCTTTTTCCTTTGGCGTTCTGCAAACAATTAAACGGAATGCTTTAGTGAGCCTGGCTTTTGCATCTGTTTTTTCGGACTGCAATTTTTCTGCTAACACGCGCGAAGCTTCCAGTACTGCCGGATCATTCATCATTACCAGCGCCTGCAACGGCGTATTGGTTCTCAGCCTTTTTACTTCGCAGATATCCCTGTTGCTGGCATCAAAAATAGCCATGGTAGGCGGGGGAACTGTTCGTTTGATCAAAGTATACATGCCCCTGCGGTAAAGCTTATCTCCATGATCCTGCACATACATCGACAGCAACCCTCTTCCGGAAGTAGCGCCTTCCCATAGGCCCGCAGGCTGGTAAGGTTTAACGCTGGGTCCGCCAATGCTGGGGTTCAGCAAACCACTGGAAGCCAGCACCAGGTCTTTTACAAATTCTGCGTGTATGCGGTACCGTGGTCCACGCGCCAGGTAAATATTTTCAGGATCGGTTGCCAGCTCTTCTTTGGTAATAACCGCCGATTGCCTGTAGGTAGCAGAGGTTACCATTAATTTTACCAGGCGTTTTATATCCCAGTTGTTTTCTCTAAAGTCAACTGCCAGCCAGTCCAGCAGTTCAGGATGGGAGGGAAGATCGCCCTGCATACCAAAATCGCCGGAGGTTTTAACAATACCTCGTCCAAAAAATTCCTGCCATAATATATTTACATATACGCGAGAGGTGAGCGGGTTTCTTTTATCGAACAACCACTTTGAAAGTCCTAACCTGTTTTTGGGATAAGAAGGATCGAAGGAGAGTATGGAAGCAGGTGTTGCGGGTTGTACTTCTTCGCCCGGCGCATCGTAATTGCCTCTTATGAGTACATGCGTTTTGCGAACGGTATCAAGATCTCCCATAACGGAAACGATCAGGCGCTCCGTATCGGGCTTGTTCACAAAGTTCAACACGCTTTTTATATCTTCATTGCTGATCTCCATCAGCGGCTTTTTAGCGTAGGTTTCCGGTCCGCCAATTACCGATTCAATGCCCACTTCTTTCACATTATTAAAGAAGGCAAACAGCTCATAATAATCTTTTTGCGAAAACGGATCGTATTTATGATCGTGGCAATGCGCACACTCCAATGTAATACCCAGCAACCCTTTTCCAAACAGGTCGTTCCTGTCGGTAACGTAGCTAATGCGGTACTCTTCCGGAATTACCCCGCCCTCTTCAGTGATCTTGTGGTTGCGGTTAAAGCCTGTTGCCAGTAATTGTTCTTTCGAAGCATCGGGCAAAAGGTCGCCCGCCAATTGCCATGTAACGAACTGGTCGTAATGCATGTTATTATTAAACGCATGTATCACCCAATCGCGCCAGGGCCATTGTGTACGATAGCCATCATCCTGGTAGCCGTGCGAATCTGCATAGCGTGCAAGGTCGAGCCAGTGCAGCGACATTTTTTCGCCGTACGATGGCAACGCCATCAGCTTGTCTACCATCTTTTCATACGCATCAACGCTCTTGTCGGCCAAAAATTCATCCATCATTTCCAGGGTAGGAGGCAAGCCGGTTAAATCGAGGCTTAGTCTTTTCAACAGTCTTTCCTTATCAGCTTCTTCGCTGGGCTTTAAGCCTTTCTGTTCCTGTTTTGCAAGAATAAAATAGTCGATGTCGTTTCT
Organism: Agriterribacter sp.; assembly: GCA_051955255.1. Taxonomy (GTDB): domain Bacteria; phylum Bacteroidota; class Bacteroidia; order Chitinophagales; family Chitinophagaceae; genus Agriterribacter. The sequence continues at coordinate 2,420 of JBQCGX010000059.1, forward strand.
TGGCCAATCCTTTAAATTAACTTTTGGAATAGCTGGTTTAACGGGCGCTACAAAAGCCCAATGTTTTTCGTATTTAGCGCCTTGTTGTATCCATTTTTCAATCAACGCTATTTCACGGGCACTTAATTTAAGATTAGACTTAGGCGGAGGCATCAACAGAGAAGAATCTTTGGTGGTGATGCGCAGGTAAGCCTGCGAAAACTCGGGCTTCCCGGCAACAAGGGCATGTGCTTTCGGATTTTCTTTTAATGCTGCAAACGCACTTTCCTCCACATCCAGTCTTAAACCGGCTTCCCTTTTATTGGCATCGGGGCCATGACAGGCCAAACATTTGTCTGAAAGGATGGGACGTATATCGAAGTTGTAACTAACGCGGTCGGGTAACCGTTCTTCTGAACCTGAACTTTCGCCATTTTTACACGCTTCAAGAGCATAAACAGCAACAATCAGCATGCATACCAACGATGCAATTTTCGTGAAGATTTTCATATCACTATGGAGCAATGCGTGTTTAAAATTTTAAGCAAATTACTGTTTTTTTTACAAGTAGGTTCAAATGTGCATACATAATAACATATTTTAACCGATGCCATTCGCGCCATGCGCCAGCTTGTAGAAAAAAATCCTGCAATAACAGTTCCCGAAAATATCGTTTTATCCGCTTTTTCCTGTCCTGTTCCGTACTGTTTAGGCTGGTTGCGCTTCGAAATTGCCATATGAGTAATTTTTTGTCTCAGCATAATACTGCAATACACAGCAGGGATACAGGCCATAATACACTGCACGCGGTAAATGTAGCGGACATTTTAGAGACAAACAATGGATAAAATAGCCTGGTTTTTATATATTTTGATACCCACCTGTAACTAATGAGCCACGCAGCCGTATAACCGTTATGGAATAAACGGATTTCAGAATCTTTTTTTAACATCCCCAGTTTTTAAATGATTTTCCGGGTGAGACTTAACTATTTTATCTGGATCATTAAGAAAATTGAGATCAATAAGAGGTTGCTACCTGTGATCTGGATTACCTGACTGTAAAATAATTTGCATTATAAATTATTGTTGTTGCGTGCAACATTTAATGAAAAGTGCAGACATTAAACATGATGACTGTACAGAACGCTCCGATCACCGATCCGAAGTTGGCAGACCGTATTCTCCGATTCTTATTATCGGAGGAAACAACTGCATTTCCGGCAAGGATACTGGCACAGCGCATATTTGCCAATACGCAGGAAACAGAGGAGCACATTGCAGCCATTAACCAGGTTAAAGCCCGTTGGATATACGAAATACCACAGCCCGAAGGCAAGGAATCTTTTTACATAATCGGGAACTGTAAAATGCATATTAAGGAACACCTCCGCAAAGGAGGTTTTCAGCATTTATTTGAGTTGGGTAATGATGCGCCTGGAAAAAAATGGCAGGTAGCGGATAGTGTTTTGGGCAGAAAGCAAAAATTATTGCGGCGGAAAAGAAAGATGCTGATTGCACTGGTTATTACACTGGTTGCTGCCGCTGTTATTTGCATAGCCTGTTAACCAAAACATCGTGCTGGTAAAATGGAAACGGGCCTACTTTTTTGGACGGATTGAAATCCGTGCTTACAATATGTGACCGAGCTGATGGCTCTTTCTGTTGACAGCTAAGGTGTCATCACCCGCCTGTGCAAATACCAGTGTACCTATGAACGTAAACGTATAAACGAAGTTGTTTTTGTCGAAGATTCAAAAGGTATTCATGACATTGATAAGAATATTGTATTTTGAAAAAAACTTTGTCATGGATAACAGATATGTTTTACGATGGAGCGTCGCCATTTTTTTATGTGTGTTAAGCATTAGCACCATAGCCCAGCGCAAACCTGTGCCGCTTTTTAACGGAAAGGATTTTACCGGCTGGGAGGGAGATACCGTTACTTTATGGAGGGTTGAAAATGGTGTGCTGATCGGAGGCTCATTAACAAAAACGGTTCCCGAAAATAACTTTTTGTGTACGCGTAAAAGCTATGGCAATTTTATTTTGAAAACAAAGTTTAAACTATTGGGCACCGAGGGATTTATTAATGGAGGTGTACAGTTCCGTAGTAAGCGGCTAAGCGATCCATCTAATGAAATGGAGGGCTACCAGGCAGATCTTGGCGACGGCTACTGGGCCAGCTTATACGATGAATCGCGCCGCAACAAAACACTAACGCCTATGGATACTGTATTATTGAAAAAGCTGGTAAAAAGAAACGACTGGAACGACTATGAAGTGAGAGCAGAGGGCAGGCGCATCCGGATTTTTCTGAATGGCAAGCAAACTGCCGATTATACCGAGCCTGATGATACTGTTGCGCAAAGAGGTCTTATTGGTTTACAGATTCACGGAGGTGGAAAAGCAGAAATTCATTTTAAAGACATGCGCATACAGGAGTTGAATTAGTGAGCAATCAGTTCTTAGCAATCACCTTAAAGTGGTAGACCGTAAGTAGCAGGAAGCAGGTTTTAATTTGGTTCTTGTTTGTCCACGGCATATGAATAAAACGCAGTTGCGAATGATTTGCTGAAAGCTGATCGCTGACAGCTCATTAATAATGGCATCATGTACTATGCTGTAATAAAATCGTACACTGCTTGTATCAAAATGGAACTATCAGGTAAACCGTTGCTGCAATAAAATGTTGAAAACCAGCAGGATGAATGTTTGGTTTGTTTTTTGGCAATCAACAGCCATTATATGGCTGAGGGATGACAATAAAGAACAGTATATGCTACCGTGAGTTGTATGTAAAAGTGTTTGTAAGTTCGGATCGCGGATGCTGCTGAATCAAACGACATGTGGTTTCACTTTAACAAATAATTTACCGGCAAAGACATTATGACCGGGATGCTGTTGTCTCCTGTGATGGAAAATATTCAAGCTAAACATTGATTTAATAAACACAAAAATTTCTTGATCGCTCAGAGCATATGTTATTGCATATGCATCTGGTTTTGGAGCGGCCCTCTATTTCTATAGAGGGCATTTGTTTTTTGTAACCCTCAACGAGTTGAATGAGGTAGCCGCAGATGCGCAGATTATTATGCAAAGCAGCCGCAAGTACAGCCACTCACCGCGGTTCGTGTCTCACGAATCGCGAACAATCAGGAATGAGGTAGCCGCAGATGCGTAGATTACTTATGCAAAGCAGCCACAAATACAGCTACCCGCCGCGGTTCGCGTCTCACGAATCGCGAACGATCAGGAATGAGGTAGCCGCAGATGCGCAGATTATTATGCAAAGCAGCCACAAATACAGCCACTCGCCGCGGTTCGTGTCTCACGAATCGCGAACGATCAGGAATGAGGTAGCCGCAGAAGCGCAGATTATTTATACAAACAGCCACAAATGCAGCAAATGAATCATCTGTGCATCTGCGGCTGCTACAACAACAAACGAAAGTTAATCTGCAACCACCTGTTATTTCATGATGATCATCTTTTTAGTATCAACGAGCTTATGATCTATAAACAGTGAATAATTGTATTCTCCGGCAGCAATGGTAGAAGCATCGATGCGAACGGTACCTATGCCATTTCCCGACAACATAAATTGTTTTATAGGTTTGCCACCTGCATCGTATACCACTAATACTGCTCTTGAATACTGCTGTGGCAGTGAGTAAGATATTACTGTACTGCCGCGGAAGGGGTTGGGCGAGTTCTGGTTGATAGAACCGCCGCTTAAAGTAAGGGCTCCGGAACCCGGAACTTTCAAATAAGATTCTACTCTTGCCAATCTTGCTTCCAGCAGGGCATTTTGCTCTTTCAGGCTGTCGTTCTGCTTACTCAATTGCTGCACTGCTTTTACTAACGGCACCACAAATTCTCCATAACTTAAACCATAAGTATCGTTATCGTTTTGCGGAATGTATACGCCACTGAAATCATATTTTAATTTCTTTGCGGCTTCCTCCACTTCCTGCGCAACAAACCCGGTATAGAGCTTTTTTTCCTTTTCTGCTATGGCTGTTTCTTCGAGGTCCTGGGCATTATCGTTTTCCGCTTTGTCTTTTTCCATTGCCTTCCTGTCCGATTTTATTTTTGTCAAACCGATTTTATTATTCAGGTCTTTGATTTTATAATGATAAGTAACCGGCCGCAATTCGTTAATGAATTCCAGTCCCGGCACATTTTCCTGCAAATCCTTTTTAAACCTTCCGTCTGAATAAATAACATAACTGCCGGCTGCCCGCACAGAAGTTACAGCCGTATTACCAAGCATTACCTGGTTGCTGGCAGTTGCAATAGCATTGTAGCCAAGAGCAGTGGCATTTACCAATGCGCTTGAATTAACGTTGGCATAGGTACCCACTGCGGTTATGTAGCTGCCCGTTTGGTTAGTGGTGGCTGTCGATAATCCCACAGCAACATTGTATCCCCCACTCGTATTATTGTACAAACTCGAAAGTCCCACGGCTGTATTGCCGGAACCTGTGCTGCTGGTAAGCGCATAGCCACCCAGACCGGTGTTGTACGAACCTGTTACATTCGCTCTTAAGGCCTGGAACCCGGTAGCGGTGTTGGAATAACCGGTTGTGTTAGCCGATAAAGCCTTGCTGCCTACCGCAGTGTTTACATAAAAACCACTTGCATTGGTAGTTTGGTTAACCAGGGCCGAATCGCCTATGGCTACCAGGTTGTGCCCGGTTTTGTTCGAAAACAAGGAATACGTGCCAATCGCAATATTGCTGTATCCTGAAGTGTTGTAGAATAATGAATAATAACCCATAGCATCGTTATTGCTGCCATCTGTGTTTTGTTCCAGCGCGTATACACCCACCGCGTTGTTATTGCTGCCTGTAGTATTATTTAATAAGGCCCATACGCCATTGGCTGTATTGCGCGAGCCGGTGGTGGTGCGATACAATGCCTGGTACCCTGTGCCGGTATTGTCGTAAGCGTTGCCCGTGGTTGCATACAATGCCTGGTAACCTAACGCTGTATTGTAACCGCTAACGGTGTTTGAATACAAAGCCTGGAAACCTACCGCTACATTATAATAGCCAGTGGTATTGGAGTACAATGCCTTGCTGCCAATGGCTACATTATTATAAGCATTATCGTTATTGTATAATGCATTATCGCCAATGGCAACAGTGCCACTGCTGGTTTTGCTTTTGTTCAGCGCAGCTTCGCCAATGGCAACGTTGTAGCTTCCCGTGGTACTATAAAACATGGCATTGTTGCCGACTGCCACGTTGAACCCGCCGCTTACATTGCTGAAAAGCGCATTATTGCCAATGCCGGTGTTTCTAACACCTGTTTTATTACCGCCTAATGCATTATAACCGACACCCGTATTATTGGTTCCTGTGGTAAGCTTAACAAGTGCATTTGTGCCTATGCCTGTATTGTAAGCGCCGGTAAGCGTGGCATTTCCCGCAGAAGGTCCGGCAAAAAAGCCGTTGATTCCGGTGGAGTGAATGGTAAGCAGATTTTTGAGGTATACCCCCGAACCCAAACGAATGTATTTCCACGATTTGGTAGCGCTTCCTAATGTACGTGCATTGGTAGTTGCAGGTACAAGATCCTGGTTAACGGAAGTAGCAGCAAGGTTGGAAAGCGCAGTATTTGCCTGCGCGTTTACACGGCTATCCACAAAAAGACAGCATACGAAAAAGCTTAAAGCGTACAATTTCGATTTCATAACAAAGAATTTAATTTTTAAAAGATCGGCAGGTTGATCGAAAGGCCGGGGATTAAAAAGAGGACATGGATCAATACATAGGGGAGGAGTGGTGAGGGCAAAAAAACCGATGGGTAAAACGCAGGCTTGTAGGGCAAGTGTTGAACGAACGTGTTGTTTACAGGAAGCGTAATGGGATAGCAGCAGGTTTACATAACTGGCATGGCGATTATTGTTACCTGGCACCAGTTAAAATCAAAAGGTTTGGAGAACCGGCATATAAAGGAAGAAGCTATTATTAAGTCCAGGCTTGCCTGGTTGATGTAAGATAATATTTGTAATGCAGTCTCTAAAATTTCTACTCTTTTTTTATCGAAGCATTTTTATATCCTACCGAATAAAGGAAACCACTTATCGAATCCGGTTTTTGACCTTCCTGGTTGATGAACGATAACCATTCGGGTAATCTTTTCAAAATGTTATATCTATTGTATTGATAACAAAATACTTGGACGTAAATATATAAAATCCTCTTATCGGAATCTGCGTAAAATATTTATGTTTTTGATAGTAATACATCTATTGATTAATAAGCAATAACACTTAGTTGCACCTCGTTATTAATCTAACGTCCAAAAAAAATTATATGAAACCAGTTTTACTCATAATTGTTTGTTTGATGGTAAGCGCCGGCAAAATGCAGGCTCAAAACTGCAATGCCGCAGGCAACGAAACTTCGTATGGAACCAACAACGTTTGGATAGGGTATGTATATAATAATATGAACTTTGCGCAGTACCGTGGTTATGTAAACGAAGGCGCCAGCAGTAGTCCCAATTTTGATCAGAATTTTGGTGGCGACGATGTTACTTACGCTACAAGCAGTTGTTCTATACAAACATCAACCTTTAGTGTACGCTACAGACTGCAAAAGACTTTTGCCAGTGGAAGCTACCAGTTTGTGGTGGGTGGAGACGACGGCTTCAGGCTTAGCCTCGACGGAGGGGCGACCTGGGTGATTGACCGCTGGACCGATCAGGGGTATACCACACAATCTTACACTGCAGCATTAAATGGTACTTACAACATGGTGCTGGAATTTTACGAAAACGGCGGAGCTAACAGGATTTCTTTTGCGCTAACTGCCATTTGTACCCCTGCCGGAAACCCGGCTACCTATGGTACCGGCAATCAATGGAACGGTTATGTTTACGACGGAACCAACTTTGATACTTATGTAGGGATGGTAAACAAAGGCACCGCCAGCAATCCTGATTTTGACGAAGACTTTGGCGGAAGCAATGTTCAATATGCTACCGGCTCGTGCAGCACGCAAACAGAAACATTCAGCGTTAGATATCGCCGTACCCAGAACTTTGCAAACGGCAACTACATTTTCACCGTTGGTGGCGACGATGGTTACCGTTTCAGCATCGATGGCGGTGCCACCTGGCTCATCAACAACTGGAACCTTCATTCCTATACCAGCACTACTTCTAACGCCGTTCCTTTGAATGGCACTTACAACCTGGTGCTGGAATACTACGAGAACACCGGAGACAACAGGGTAACGTTTGCGCAGCAAAGGCTTATGTTGCTGCCGGTGTCTATAGAGGCTTTTAGTGCCACTGCAAAAAAAGAGGAAGTGGAGCTTAACTGGCTGGTATCATCCAACAGCACGCCCCGCGCTTTCGAGGTTGAAAAAAGTACAGACGGAGCATCGTTCAGTTCATTGGGAACAGTGGCTTCTCACAGCGACTGGTCGGTGCGCGATTACAATTTTACAGACCGCAGCATTACCCAGGGTATTTCCTATTATCGTCTAAGAATAACGGATGCAACTGGCGTAATTACCTACTCAAAAATAACAACTGTAAATATTGTCTTTGCTCAAAACAAACCGGTAAACGTATATCCTACAGTCATAAACGGCAACAGCTTTTACATCAGGAGCGCACAGTCCGTCCGCAATGCAGTTGTAACAGTATGCGATTTCAACGGGCGTATGCTTGTCAAACAGCCGGTGGGCAATATTACAGCGGGACAGCCTTTGCAGGTGCAGGCAAGCAGTCTTGCTAACGGCAAGGGAATGTACAGTGTAAGCATTGTAAGCAGCGAAATGAATGTGTTTGCGGGAAAGATAGTGGTGCAGTAGGTGGGGAGCGGTCAGCAATCAACTTTCAGTAGTCAGTGATCAGCCATGAGCGTTTTTGGTTTGGAGTTTTGGGTTTGAGGTTTGGTGCTCATTGTATTTTTGATTCTTGGTTCTTGTTTTTTGTATTTTATTTTTGGTTGTTTTAACTACAAGCAATTAGTACGAAGGCCTTTGGGGTATTTGTCATTTGGGTCTTGCTATTTGTATCTTGGCTCTTGTTATTTGCTTCCTGTTATTTATTCAGCTTAATTTCTTCAATCGTATGGTTCAGCCGGCTCCTTTCTGCGGCAAAGGCCATGAGGTGACTGACTACGGATACATCGATTGTTGAAGACAATATATTTGCATCCTGGTGTCCCACTGCCTGCACCCAATCCTGCACCAGGCGGTGATCGCCGCCACCGTGAAAATCTGTTTTCAGGCTCCATGTTCTTTGCTGCCCTGTGCGGAAATCTGTAATCGTATAGCTTTCCATATCGCCTACTATATCTCCTTTGGTTCCCATAATGCGCGTACATCTGCCTTCATACGATGTTAAGCCTTCCATAGAAAAGGTGGCGGTAATGTTTTTGCCAAAGCGCATATTCACGGTCAAGTGGTCGGGCTGATCATTATCCATGCGATACACGCAACGTCCGTAATCGGTTGTTTTTAGTTTTTTCAAAATAAAATAGTCCCAGTTGCGGCGTTGTTCCGGCAAATCAAAAACATACAACCGCTTTCTTTCGCGGTAATAAATCTGTAAGGCCGAAAAAGGACAGGTACTTTCCACAGCGCATCCGTCGGTGCATCTTTCGGTACTGCCCGATGGCGCATTTTCAGCAACAAAATGCCTGAGCCCGCCATAGCATTGCAGATCTTCTATTGGCTCGTTGATGAGCCAGCGTAAAATATCGGTATCGTGGCAGGATTTTGCTAATATAATGGGAGACGTTTTTTTGCTGTTATGCCAGTTGCCGCGTACGTAGGAGTGCGACATATGATCGAAGCCGATAGGCTCCATGTGCTGCACACTCACTATATCGCCTATTGCTTTGGCATTGATGAGTTCCTTTAGTTGCCTGAAGTAAGGTGAATACCTGAGCACATGGCAAACCCCTACAATCCTTCCGGTGGCTCTGGCCCGTTCGTGTATTCTTCTGCACTCCTCTTCGGTTAGTGCAATTGGTTTTTCCAGCAGCACGTCATATCCTTTGTCGAGCGCTTCCAGGCAAATGGGCGAATGCAGTTGGTCGGGTGTAGCAATGATCACAGCATCGGCTAACTTCTCTCTTTTAAAAACATCTTCCCAATTATAAAACCGGTTTACTGCACCAATATTATGCTTGCGTGCAAATCGTCCGTTGCGCACAGCGTCCTGGTCGGCAACGCCCACAATTTTCAGTTCGTCGGGGTGAATGAGTGCATAATCCGCATAAATATTTCCTCTATTGCCGGCGCCTATCAAAATGGCTGTAACAGGTTTGCTCAGCGGCTGATGCAACGGATTTTTGTAAATATCCTGTTTCAGTCCGAAAAGAGTGGCTATTTCATTCCAGGTTAACAACAATGATTCAGTTGCCTGGTTAAAAGTGTCGATTGCGATATTCCTGAACGAAAAGTTTTTAAAAGGCATTATAGTGTTTTTAAGTTACCCCTGCTGCTACAATTTCTTACGCGTGTAAAATAAAAGAAACATCTTTCACTGCACAAATCGTACCGGCGTTAATATACAAAGTATTGCCTTAATATAATTGTGAATGCAATGCCTTTAACAAGAAAATTATACTTACAGTATTCTCAATGCAATATTGTTCTGTGAGATGAAAACATTAAAATGACCGGGAACTTTGCAACAAGTGTTACAAAATTTCCGGTCGCTGTTTAATTATATGTAAAGGAGATAAAAATGTATTTGTTGTAAAGAAGACCTAACCCAAAAATAAAGATCAGGTTATTGTTCCGCATCCTACGATCCTAAATAGATAAAAATGTTCACGCTCAGGTATTCATCTTCCACACTTAAGGGAGTGCCACTGCCTCCGGAATGTACTGTAACCTTGTGCGCATGTTCGCCACTGTTTTTTGTAAGGTTAGACAATTCGCTGTCACGAGCCACATCCCTGGATGAACCGGTTCCATTTCTTACCGCTAATGAAGCACTTCCCCTGTCACCAAATGAGTGATGGTGATTTCCTGCTACGTTTGTTGCACCTGTAAAATTTACAGCAGGCAAATTGGCTTGAGCAATATTTACTGTATTGGCTCCTCCTGTAGTACCCACTGCTCCCTTCTTTTTTAAAACTTTTTCATTGCCATTCGGCAAATTGTCGGTAAATCCTAAACGTGTAGCCTGACTTTGCTGATCTGCATTCAGCGATGTTAATGCACGACCGTCTAAAAGCACCCAGCCATCATGGTCGGTAGTATGGAAGCTTTGTTTGATGTCTCCATAAGAAATAAGGCAGTTGAGGCATTGCCAGTTGGTGCCGTCAAAGTAAAAGTATTTGTTTGTTAAGGTCAGGTAGACGATCTGCCCCGCCCTGTTTCCCGATGCTGGCAATTTACTCACCTGGGGAACCGCTATTCCGGCATTTTTAGAAGGATTTGAAGGGTTTTTTGTTCTCACATCTAAATTTGCCTGGGGGGTTGCAGTGCCAATACCAATCCTGCCATTGTCTTTGACTACTACTTCCGTTCCCGGAGTGCGGGCTGTAACGCCGTTGGATTGGTACGCGAGTACAACCTGGGCCTTGGCCTTGTCATCTTTCCAGCCATCGCTGGTGCGGTCTGCAGAAGTTTGAGTATCCACCAGCCGTAACCATTTTGTTCCATCGCAATAATAATAACCGGGTGTTACCTTGTTAGGGGCGGTGCCTGCTGTTGCGGTATTGTAAACGATCATGCCGGCAACCAGTGCCGAAACCGGCGTTGCTATATTGGTTGCCTTCAACGCCACCCTGGGCAATAAAACACCTTTATTCTTGCTTTCGAACTCAACAACGGCAGCAGCGTGGGGTATATTACTTGAGCCGCTGATGGAATTGTCTTTTATTTTTGTTTGTGCAAAAAGCGTATGATGGCTTACAATGAGTAGCCCAAGGAGCAAAATAAATAACCTGATGTTTTTCATAAAAGATTGTTTAGGTTTTAAATGTGTTATAAGGATTCGTTGCATAGTGATGCATTATTGCTTTAAAAATTTACCGGAAAAGTAAACCGCGCCCTTTTCTTCAAAAATGCGGATGAATTAAATGCCTGCGGGCAAACGTTGGATGTTCAATCGTTTTACCGGATCGGAGGTTGATACCTGCTGCCAGGCTTTGCCGCTTACATCTGTTATTACCATTGTTGTAGGCTTGTTTGCCGGCAATCCTTTTACGTAAATAAATTCAGAGGAAGGATTGGGGTATAGTGTTACACGTTCCCCGTGCTTATGAAGAGGTCTTGTACTTGTTACAGCGCTATATTCGATAGTGCCTGTGTTGTAACTGACTTTTACCCTGTAAAAATAAAGGTGGTCCGATGTGGCTGTGTGATCGTGAAAAGTAAAATCATCCACACCGTGGCTGCTAACAGCATGCCATTCATGAACTTTATGAAAATGCATCCCGTTCGAACTGCGGTGCAGCTCCAAAGCTTCCACTTCGTTGTCCAGTGCTGCGGTTAGTTGTATAAGTATGGCTTGCGTAAGGGATTTAGCCTCCAACTCAATAATTTTAATAGGCAGTGTGGTGCCGTGATCTGCAGGCGATCTTTTAGTAAAATACGCAAGCTTGCTGCTGCTGCTGGCAGGCAAGGAAACATAGGAGCGGCTTTTAGCAGTATAGGCAGATGTGGTGGCTTTGCGCATAGCAGCCGCAGCGCCCGGTCCTGGTGTATTTTCCTGCCAGGGAGTAGTGCCAAAATTGTCACCCGAGTTGTTGGCGTTGTCGTTGCTGTATTGCGTTACAAAATGCTTTGATTGGTTGAACTTTTTTTCGTTCAGTGCCGAAGCATGTTGCAGGGTAATATGGGTGCCTGTGCCTGCAGTGCCGCCATAGATATGCCAGGTTCTGTGCATACCGTAATCGGTAAATACCGATTCATCCGATGCACTGGAGGCATAGTCCTGCACACTCACTTTCACATCAATAGCGCTGGTATTTGAAATCTGTGCCGGGCTGTAATCGCTGACAGCAATACCTACAGGAAACACGAATGCCGCGGTATAATTTTGCTTTACTACATGGCTTATGATGCTGTTGTTGGTAACTACCATCCTGCTGGGGCCATAATTAGCAATGGTGCCATTACTGGTAAATACCAGGTCGCCTGTTGCATCGACGCCCAAAACAACGTTGGCTCCATCTACAGCAAGATCAAGCTGTTTGTCGAATGCAATGTTGCCGGCGTCAGCATCTTCTGTCCAGCCTGCAGTGCCGAGCTCTTTCGGCAGCTTCATGTTCAAGAGCTCCATGCCCGAAGCGTTGTTAAGCTTTACATTTACACTAATGGCCTTGGTATTGTAATTGCCATCTATAAAAGTGGCACTTTCAGCACCCCCTGCTGCAGAAGGATTGTAGAATTCAATCGTTCCCGCTCCTTTGATTATAGCTGCGGAACTGATAATAATATTTTTAGAATAGATTTGCCAAACGCCGTTAACCGTATGCGTGCCTGCGCCAATGTATAAGGTTTCTGAAATGTCGGACGCGGTGCCACCGGAGATACTCTTTTCGCTGTTGCCATCACCATACAGGCTTACAGATCCGGGTGCCTGGGCAAAGGAGGAAAACGCTGCGCTCACAGCAATAAAAAACAAAAATAATTTGTCCAGATGTTTCATAGTGTAACAGAAGTTTAATGTACAATGTCAGCCTTCAATACTGCAATTGACTTTGATCGCACTGGTAAAAGCAACAAATGGCGGACAGATAACTGTTCCGGCACAGAGTTGCAAACACGCTTGCTTTAAAGCAGTAATGTTGTTATTGGCTTACTAATCTCGTGGTGAAGGTGGGCAGTAAATAAATTGCCGTGGGTGGTAAATTGGGTGCAAAGGTATTATACCTTCCTTAATGAAAAAAGGGCGTTTGGTTGACATTTGTTATAAAATCGTTCATTGTATGTTATTACTATTGCTTTCGTTCGCGACGCGAAGCAATAAACCGATCGTCGATCTGAAAGCATATCAACACAAAAAGGGTGGCACAAGCCACCCTCTGTTTCTTTGAGACAACTTATTGTTGTCTCATATTTTCAATGCTTAATTATTATAAACAAGCACCTGCATTTTGGTCAGCATCGCTTCGGTGTCATCGCTTTCAACGCCCACCCATTGGACACCACTGGGAGAGGTGTAGCCAACGGGATTAAAATTTACAAACTGTGTATCGGACCATGCTTTATAACGCACTTTAAATGTGTAGGTTACCGGGCTTGTGCCGTTATTGGTAAGCTTTACTGCCTTCAGCAAAGTAGCCGGCACCGGCACATTTTCCAAATCTCCGATATCGCCCACTGCAGCATACGCCGAGGATATTTTGACATTGTTTTGCGTCAGAATGAATACACCCTGTCCGGCTTGGCCGTTTTGAATATCATTTCTTACAGCATATCCCACAACGTTAAAGAGCAGGGTTTGCGTAGTGCCGGCGGGTACCGTATGGCTAAGGGTCATACCGGGCACATCTTTGGTCTGGGTTCCGGCAATGGTTTCCTGGGTCGAGCCCTGCACATAATACGTTGTATCAATTGTACCGGGTACCTGCGAAGCATATTTCCACGATGGTGCAGCGTCCGCGCCGTTAGAAGTGAGTATCTGGCCACTCATGCCCGCGTTGCCCGCTGTGGTGGCATTGCCTCCAACATTGAGTTCCCCGGTCAGTTGTGTTGCACCGTTTACGTGCAGGTTTTTTTGCGGCGTCGTGGTTCCCACCCCTACATTGCCATTGGCGTCTACAGATACCCTGGCATTGTTGTTTGTCTTCAGGGTTAGTCCTGCTGCATCGGTGGTGCCTATAAAGTTGGTGCCACTGGTGGTGCCTGCATTGCCATTGAGCTTCCAGAAGCTGTTATTGGCAGTTGCGTCTCCAATGGTGCGCACCCATTCGGTGCCATTGTTATAATAAAAGCCAGGGGTTACATTGTTCGGTGCCGTGCCTGCCGTGGCTGTATTGTATACCATCATGCCTGCTACATGGGCAGACAAAGGAGTTGCATTGTTGGTGGCTGCAAGGGCTACCCTGGGCAACAGTACGCCTTTGTTGTTGCTTTCAAATTCAACAAGGGCAGCAGCATTGGGCAGGTTAGTGGAGCCACTGATGGTGCCGTCTTTAATTTTAGACTGTGAAAAAACGGTACTGGTGCTTACTATCAGCACTCCGAAAAGCAAGGGTAAAAAGTTGATCTTTTTCATAAATTTTTTTTGATGTTTTTAAGTGTTTTATCGATTGTTTGCAGATGCCGGGCATCTTTTTGTGTGATTACATTTTTGAAAACTTGTTCAAAAAGTAAACGGTTCCATCGCGGCCCAAAATGCGGATGGTGTAGATGCCGGCAGGCAACCTTTCTGTATTCAACCGCTTTGAAGACTCGGATGTTGATACTTGTTGCCATGTTTTGCCACTCATATCTATTACCTGGATAGTTTTGAGTGTATTAGGCGACAATCCCTGTACGTATATAAAATCATTTGTAGGGTTAGGGAAGAGCATTACGCGTTGGCTGTTATTGCAATCTGGTTTTGCAAATGCTATATCGCTGTATTCAACAATGCCAGTGCTGTAACTGATCTTTACCTTGTAATAATAAGTTTGTCCACCTGTAACTGTTTTGTCGCTATAAGTAAATTCACGGGTGCCATTGCCGCCGGCAGTAGCCCATTGATGAACGGTGGTAAAGTCATATGGGTTTAGCCCTCGCTGCAACTCCAGCAACTTTATATCACTGTCCATTTCTGCTTTAAGTGTTACAGTTGCTCCGCACCCCTGTGCTGCAGCATTAAAGCTGATGATCTTAATAGGAAGCGCACTCTGGTTAGAAGAAGTTCGTTTGCTGAAATAGGCAAAGTTGCTATGGCTGCTGCTGGTAGGCAACGAAGCATAGGTGCGGTTTTTGGCAGAAGGGCTGCCAGGCAAAGCAGCAGCAGAGCGGGCCGAACCCGAAACGCTTTCACCGGGCGTATTTTCCTGCCAGGGAATAGTGCTGTAATTGTCGCCGGAATTGTTGGCACTTGCATCGCTGTATTGCGTTACAAAATGGCTTGACTCATTAAATTTCGTTTCATTTAAAAGCGGGTTATGCTGCAAAGTAATATCGCTGCCTGTGCCCGCAGCGCTGCCGTAAATATGCCAGGTACGTTGCATGCCGTAATTGGTAAACACCGACTCATCGGAGGCGCTGGCCGTGTAGTTCTGCACACTTACGTTTACGTCAATGGCGCTGGCATTGATAATGGTAGCGGGGCTGTAATCATCGGCATCTATACCTACCGGAAACACAAACGCACTGGTATAATTCTGCTTTACCACATGGCTTACAATACTATTGTTGGTAATCACCTTCCTGTTGGTGCCGTAATTGCTTACAGTGCCATTGCTGGTAAATACCAGGTCGCCTTGGGTTCCTGTGCCCAATACTATATTGGCTCCATCGGTTGCAAGCGCAAGCTGCTTATTAAGTGCCAGGCTCGAAGCAGAGGTGTTTTGCGTCCATCCGGCATTGGTCAGCTCTGTATTAAAATTCATGTTGGCAAGCTGCATACCAGAGGCGTTGTTGAGCTGCACGTTTACACTAATGGTATTGCTGCTGTAATTACCGTCTGTTAATGTTGCGCTTCCGGTGGCACCCGCAGCCGAGGGATTATAAATTTCAATTGTTCCGGTGCCGCTTACAATTGCTGCCGAACTGATAATGATGTTTTTAGCATAGATGGCCCAAACGCCATTAATGGTGTGTGTGCCGGGACCTATATACAAGGTTTCTGAAACATCGGTAGATGTGCCTGCGGCGATGTTTTTTTCACCCAGGTTACCTCCGTACAGGCTTACCGAACCGGGTGCCTGGGCAAAGCAACAAAAGCTGAAACCCATTGCTGCAACGAGCAAAATTGTTTTGTAAAGGTGTTTCATGATTTATATAAAATTTGTAGGTGGTTGAAACGGGAAAGCATGAACTGGTCAGGCACAGACAAACTCAATCGCTATCTAAACAGCAACTTGCTTCTGCAACTGATGATGAGTTTAACAGTGTAGATGGGAAAACAATAAAAGTTTTTGCAACATAACCTGCTTGTAGCTTGCAGGCTGTAACGGTGTAAAAAGTGGCTGGTTTGTACGATCAAATGTTTTCATAATGGTTAGGTAGTTTAATTTCTATACTTGATAAACCTGATAAAGCAGGTGTTAATGGGTTTTTGAACTGCACTAAGCTTTTGGTATGGTAGATTTTCCATTAAGTCTAGCAATTTTGGCGTATTCTTACTAAGGGTTTCTACTATGTCAAAGGTATTATTCATTTTGAGAAAAGAAAATTTTTCTTTTTGACATATGGTATATTCATTTTTTTCTACAATGATTGCTTGTGTTTTACTATAAGTGTTGCACCGTCAAATTGTATGCTGAGTAGATGATCAAAAAGCAGGATAGGTTGTAAGGCAAATCTTTTATTGTGAAAATTTTGAGCAAAGGCGATTTATTTTTCACACAAACCGGAAGTTATCGGAGATAAGGTTAGAAATAATTGCGTACTTAGCCACGCTAATGATTATGCTATTATAAATATTGAGATTATGTCATCGAGAAGAAAATTTATTCAAAACGCCGCCATTGTGCTATCAGCTTCCGCTGTAAATCCTTTAACAGCCCAAACCACCCCGCAGCCTAAAGCGCAATCTTTCAAAAAAGATTTTTTGCCGCTGGGAATGGCGGGCTACACTTTTGTGAATTACAGCATTGAGCAAACCATTGCTATTATGAACCGCGTAGGCATTACACAGTTATCGGTTAAAGATTTCCATCTTCCTTTAAACAGTTCTCAGGAAAAAATAGAGGAAGTAAAAGCTGCCTTTGCAAAAGGAGGCATTGATATTTACACGGTAGGTGTAATTTATATGAAGACAAAAGAGGAAGTGGATCGTGCATTTGAATATGCAAAAAAAGTGGGAGTAACAATGATTGTAGGCGTTCCCGGTTACGATTTGCTGAACTACACCGAACAAAAAGTAAAGGAAACGGGCATACGTATGGCAATACATAACCACGGACCGGAAGATAAGCTGTATCCGGGGCCTAAAGATGTATACGACCGCATAGAAAAAATGGACAATCGCATGGGGTTGTGCCTTGATATAGGTCATGCATTTCGCGCCGGAGCCGATCTGCACAAAGCATTAAAAGCCTATGTGCACCGGATATTTGATTTGCATATGAAAGATGTAACCGCCGCCAGGAGCGATGCCAAAGTAATTGAAATAGGAAGGGGGGCAATTGATTTCCGCAATGTGATAGCTACGCTTCGTAAAATAGGATATGCCGGAAAATGCAGTATCGAATACGAAAAGGATATGAAAGATGCACTGCCGGGTATTGCCGAATCGGCGGGCTATTTGCGCGGGGTGATGAGTTGAGTGGGGATTTGTTGATTGAGTTAATTGAGTTGAATGGTTAAATAGTTGATTGGAGTGATTGGTTGAGTGAGTTTGGTGAGTTGTAACAACTCATCCTGTTTTACTTACTCAACAACTTAACATATTTAACCATTCAACTATTCAGCTATTCAACTTATGCACGAGGTTGATGTATTCCTGCATGGCTGCTTCTTTGGATTTGCCTTTTAAGCCAAGCCAGGCTTCGTATTTTGCTTTTGCTACAAAGTCGAAAGGATTAGCGGGCGGGTCTGCCGTATTATCTCCTTCGGTAGATTGTTTGTAAAGAGAATACAATTGAAGCAAAGTATCGTTGCTTGGTTTTTCGGCCAGCAGTTTGCTGGCAGCAGCAGCTTCGTTAAATTGTTGGAGTAAATCCATGAGGTCTTTTTTTGTGGGATGAAAGTAGTGTTTTTTGGCACAGATTTACAGATTATTTTTAACCACTTAACTCACTCCACTACTCACCACTCACTACAAAATCTCATTTACATTGATGCCGATATTTTCGGCAATCTTTTGCATCGGAAGGTCGTTCGCGTCTTTACCAAAAGGATCTTCAATTTCTTCGGCAATCAGCTCAAGGCTTGCCAGCACATAAAAAATAAACGCAACAATAGGAGCTACATAATAACCTAGGGAAAACACGTATCCAAAAGGAAGTGTCATCACATAAATAAAAATGAATTTTTTAATAAAGGCACTGTAGGAGTAGGGAATGGGCGTGTTCTTTATTCTTTCGCACATGCCACATATATCGGTAAACGAAGATAACTCTCCATTCAGCACAATCAGTTGATCGCCTGTAATTTTTCCTTGCTTGTAAAGCAGGTTCACTCTTTGAATCATTAAGGTAGCTATCTGGTTGGGCACATGTTTGCGTGTGTCTACCGATGCCAGTTCCGGATGTTCCTGTTCATCCAGCATCAACCTTGTTGTTTCCGCCTGCAGGCGGTTCATTAAAGTAGTAGCATATAAAGGGATCATCTTCCGGAAAAAATTTCGGGTAGAACTATCGTCTCCCTCAAGCATTACATTTAATTTAATGGCAAGGTTGCGACTGTTGTTTACCAGTGCGCCCCAAGCCTTCCTGCCTTCCCACCAGCGGTCGTACGCCGTATTGGTTCTGAAAACAAGCAGCATGGATATGGCAAACCCCAGCAGGTTATGCATAATGGGTATATTCTTTACCCAGCTTTTGTCTGACAGGTGCAGGTATTCAATTTCCCAAACGGCTATCCCCAATGAGTACACAAGCAGGATCAATATCAGCGGTGCGAGTTTCCTGCCGGTATCGGCTTTGTGAAACTGGAAGATAATGCCAAACCAATTTTTAGGATTGTAGATAAGCATACGCAAATATAGAGGGGGGAGGGGAAAGGGCAAAGGTGGAGGGAGAAAGGTGAAGGGTGAAGGGTGAAGGGTGGAAGGCGAAAGGTGAGAGGTGAAAAGAGAAAGGTAATACACTCATACCTGAATGCTGATGGCTGAAAGCTCACCGCTCGAACTTATTTAACTCAATCACCACTAAATCGCTTACCTTTGCACACCTGAAAAATGAGGGCAAGCGCATGAAGCATATCCGCAATTTTTGTATCATAGCACATATCGACCACGGGAAGAGCACCCTGGCGGACCGCCTTTTACAAGTAACAAACACTATCAGCGAACGCGAAATGATGGACCAGGTGCTGGACGATATGGACCTGGAACGTGAAAAAGGTATTACCATCAAAAGTCATGCTATACAAATAGACTATAAGCATAAGGATGGACAGCAATACACCCTCAACCTGATCGATACGCCTGGGCACGTGGATTTTAGCTACGAAGTGAGCCGAGCCCTGGCTGCCTGCGAGGGGGCTTTATTGTTAGTAGATGCTACACAGGGCATACAGGCTCAAACCATCAGCAACCTGTACCTGGCTATTGAAAATGACCTGGAAATTATTCCGGTGATCAATAAAATAGACATGGACGGTGCCATGATAGAGGAAGTGAAGGACCAGATCATTGACCTGATTGGCTGCAAGCCCGAAGATATATTGTTGGCGAGCGGACGCACAGGGCTGGGTGTGGATGGCATACTGGAAGCCATTGTAGAAAAAATTCCTGCGCCCGAGGGCGATGCCAATGCACCGTTGCAGGCGCTGATCTTTGACAGTGTTTTTAATTCTTTTCGTGGAATCATCGTTTACTACCGCATATTGAATGGCTCTGTTAAAAAGGGTGATAAAGTAAAGTTTGTATCTACCGGGCAGGAATATGAAGCCGATGAGATAGGGATACTGAAACTTAAAATGACTGAAAGAAAAGAGGTGTTTTGTGGCGATGTGGGATACATTATTACAGGCATTAAAAATGCCAAAGAGGTAAAGGTGGGCGACACCATTACTCTGGCAAGCAATCCCAATCCCGCTGCTATTAAAGGTTTTGAAGAAGTAAAGCCGATGGTGTTTGCGGGGATATTTCCTGTGGTGACAGAAGACTTTGAAGAACTGCGTGACTGTATGGACAAGCTGCAGTTGAACGATGCTTCGCTTACGTTTGAACTGGAAACATCGCAGGCGCTTGGTTTCGGATTCCGATGCGGCTTTTTAGGATTGCTGCACATGGAAATCATCCAGGAGCGGCTGGAAAGGGAGTTCAATCAAACCGTTATTACCACGGTGCCCAACGTTAGCTTTATTGCCTACACTACAAAAGGTGAAAAGTTTACGGTGAACAACCCTGCCGAAATGCCCGACGTGGTAAAAACCGAGCGGCTGGAAGAGCCTTTTATCAAAGCACAGATCATCACCAAGCCTGAATATATTGGCAACATTATGACCTTATGCCTCGGAAAACGGGGTATGCTCATTAATCAAAGCTATATTACCACCACCCGGGTTGAGCTGATATTTGAAATGCCACTTACAGAAATTGTATTTGACTTTTATGATAAGCTGAAAAGCCAAACCCGTGGCTATGCGTCGTTCGATTATCATCCCATTGGCTATCGCGAAGCGGATATTGTAAAGATGGATATACTGCTGAATGGCGACAAGGTGGATGCGTTGAGCGCACTGATACATCGCAGCAGGGCAGAAGATTTTGGCAGGAAGCTATGCGAAAAACTGAAAGAATTGTTGCCTCGTCAGCAATTCCAGATAGCCATACAGGCCGCTATTGGAGCCAAGATAGTAGCCCGCGAAAATATTTCGGCCATGCGTAAGGATGTAACGGCCAAATGTTATGGCGGCGACATCAGCCGTAAGCGTAAGCTCCTGGAGAAACAGAAAGAAGGTAAAAAGCGCATGCGCCAGATCGGCAACGTAGAAGTGCCCCAGGAAGCGTTTTTAGCAGTGCTGAAGCTGGACAGTTAGAACAGCGATCAGCATTCAGCTTTCAGGTATCAGCAAATCAGCAATTGATTAGTGTAGGGTTTAAATAACATCGACCTCAAACAAAAAACTTCAAACGACAAACCTCAAACCTTAAATAGCTGAATGCCGACGGCTGATGGCTGACAGCCACCCTTCACCTTTCTCCTTTGACCTTTCACCTCATTTACATCCAAACGTAAACAAACTATGCTGGCTGGCAGTATTAAAATCCCTCCATACTCGGTTGATCTCCGATGAAGCATCTGCTGCAATCATTCCGCAAAAAGGGTATAATGTATTAACAGTGGCGCGCGCGATTTTAACCAGCGATTGACTGATGTTTGTTACAGCCTGCAGGTCCTCTGCATCCCACTGTTTGGCTTCAAGTCCTTTCATCCATACACGATCCATTGTGTCAAACAGCAGGTTTCTTTCCGTTTCAAATTTTGTCTTGCTTCTGCCCAGGCATTCAAAAACTTCGCATGCCTGCCCTGCCGAATGTTTTTTTCTTTTAACCCTTTCGTGAAAAAGATCTGTACACAGCTCAATAAAATGAGCCGTCATACCGGCAAAGTTGGCTGCAATGGTAAGCTCCGCAAATTGTTCAAACGGAAAATAAAAAACCGCCTGCGGCAATTGCGCATGAGCGACATCAATCAAGAATTGCCTGTTCTTTGGTACGTACAGGTCTTTAACGGAAAACGACTGGCTGGCGGTAGCTTTCATGCCCATGCAATTCCAGTCGTTAATGATAGTCACTTCGGCCCTTTTAAAAATAAACGACGATACAACCGGATTTCCCTGTGCATCGGTTTGTTCGCCTACAATACAATTGGCCGTAAAATGAGTACCATGTGGCGCGCCGGTTGCATACTTCCACCAGCCGGATATGATATAGCCGTCGCCCATTGCTACGGCATTACCGGTTGCCGCTCCGCTGCCCGATAAGCAAACCGATGGTGCTGAAAATACTTCTTCGCGCAGCGCAGCATCTAAAAAACCGGCAAACCAGTTGGCGCCGGCGCACAATGTTACGGTCCAGCCAAAACTGCCATCAGCATAGGCCAACCTTTCCTGCAAACGAACGGCGTTTGGCAGGTCCATTTCAAGCCCGCCTAATTGTTTGGGAACAAAAAGGTTGAACCAGTTATTGTCATAAATAAAACGGAGTTGTTCGGTAATCAGTTGCCCGGCATTTTCTGCAAGAAACGCGTATCCGCGAATTTGCTTTAACTGCTCTTCGGTAAACAGAGGTGAAGGGTACCCGGATATGGAATTCATAGTGTTCGCAAAAATAGCTTTCAAATTATTACTCGTCTAAAAAATCTTACATTCAATACTTAAACAGCTTTTGCAATGAAACGCCGCGCATTAAAAAATTTACGAATGAAAAAGTATTTCCTGACGGCAGTAATTTTCGCCCTTGCCGTCTGTACCACCCATGGTCAGAAAATGCACCAGGAGATCCGGGAAAGGGCGGAAGCATTAAAGCCTAAACTTATTGAATGGCGGCGATATTTGCATGAGCACCCGGAACTATCGAACAGGGAAGTTAAAACGGCTGCATATATTGTAGCTCACCTGCAAAGCCTGGGACTGGAGGTGCAGCAAAACATAGCCAAAACAGGAGTAGTTGGAATTTTGAAAGGAGGCAAGCCCGGACCTGTAATAGCGCTTCGCGCTGATATGGATGCGCTGCCGGTAAAGGAACGGGTAAACCTTCCGTTTGCATCGAAAGTGCAGGCTGAATACCTTGGCGAAACAGTTCCGGTAATGCATGCATGCGGGCACGATACCCATATGTCTATATTAATGGGCACTGCCACCGTGTTGAGCGCTATGAAAAAAGAAATTGCCGGCACAGTAAAATTCATTTTCCAGCCTGCAGAAGAAGGTCCTCCCGGTAAGGAAGAAGGAGGTGCTCCTTTAATGATCAAAGAAGGCGTAATGGACAATCCTACAGTGGAGGCAATATTCGGGTTGCACATCAACTCACAAACACGTATAGGCGAAATCAAATACAAATCAGGGGCAGAAATGGCGGCAAGCGACTGGTTTACCATTAAGGTAAAAGGCAAGCAGTCGCATGGGTCACAGCCCTGGAGTGGCATTGATCCCATTGTAGTAGCGGCGCAAATTATACAGGGGCTGCAAACCATTGTAAGCCGGCAACAGGAGCTAACCAAAGCACCGGTAGTGATTACTGTTGGTAAAATACACGCCGGTGTGCGCAACAATATTATTCCTGAAGAACTGGTAATGGATGGAACCATCCGCACGCTCGACAGCGCCATGCATAAAGACGTACACAAACGTATTCGTACCACGGCCGAACACATTGCGGCTGCGGCAGGCGCTATGGTAGAAGTAAGCATCGACACCAAAACCGAAGTTACTTTTAACGATCCTGATCTTGTGAAAAGAACACTGCCCTCATTGCAGGCTGCTGTAGGTAAAGAAAATGTGTATGAAACCGAATGGACAACGGGCGCCGAAGATTTTTCTTTTTTTGGAAATAAAGCACCCGCTTTCTTTTTCTTTTTAGGAGGAATGCCCGCAGGGCAAGATCCTAAAAAAGCAGCACCGCATCATACACCTGATTTCTTTATAGATGATAGCATGCTCGATGCTGGTGTAAGGGCCTTTTGCAATATTGTTGTAGACTATGCAAAGGTGAAAGGTGAAAAGTGAAAGAAAGAAGAACCAAGAAGCAAATAACAAGAAACAAGTTGGCGTTGGGGTTTATAGTTTACGGTTTATCGTTACGGCAAACTGTAAACGCAAAACAATAAACGATGAATTTAAAAAAAAGCCGGGCAGAAAAATTCCGCCCGGCTTTTTATAGAATAGCTAGTTATTTATGATTATCCGAAGATGCCACCTTTTTTCAGGGTTACAGCACCTTCGCCAATTTTAAATCCGTTCTGGTATACTTCCACTTTGTAAGTACCAGGTTTGTATTTGTCGGCTTGTTTCAAATCGAAGCTTACGCTTTTGCGTTGACCTTGCTCGTAGTCAATAGACACTTTGTTGGTAAATTCTTTGTCACCGTCCTGTCTTGTAGTAACAGTGCCCGAACCCAATCCGTCTTCTTTTACTACTGCTCCTTCAGGTGTGGTTACCACAACATACAGATCTTTGGTGCCAGTTACAGCCAGCCTGTTTTCCACATCGAAAGAAACGCGGAATTTATCGGCTCTTTTTGCTCTGCTGGTTTCTTTTTCTTTGCCGCTCTTCCTTTCGTCAATAGCAGCAATATGGAAGTTGCTTGCATTTAAGGTAGAACCCACATCAACCTTGCTTGTAAGGTCTTTGTTTTCGGTAACCTTCAGGTTAAGCGTGTCCGTTAGCTGTTGCTTTTCGGTAGTAAGCGTCTGGTTGTCGGCAGTCAACTTAATGTTTTCGCCAGTCAGTCTTTCTACTTCTTTAATGTACTCTTCAATTTTACCATTCAGCGAATTGATGAGTTTGCGTGCTTCAGCAAGATCGGCTGCCGATGCATTGGATTTGCTGATCAGCGATTTGATCCTTGACCTCATGTCCGACACATCCTTGTCGCGGGTTTTAACCAGGCTGTCGAGCTTTGAGTTTTCTGAAGTCATTTTATCCAGGCGGATTTCTGCAGCCTGATAATCTGTAAGCAATTGGTTTCTTACAGAATCCAGAGAAGCATATTGAACATCCTTTTGCTGGATTACTTCCTTGGTTTTACTTTTATCGTAAATGATGTAGCCCCACGTACCCAGTAACGCAGCAATTAATACACCGTAAATAATGCCACGGTTATCTTTTCTTGGTGGTTGTGATGGGCTTGATGCTGAAGGATAATTTGAAGCGCTCATAAATGTTTATTTTTATTGATTAAAGCAATTTTTGAAACAATGATACATCAGATGAACTTGACGAATTTACTGGTTATTGATATTGAAACTGTGCCCGCAGTACCTGATTTTCAACACTTAGATGAACAATGGAAGGTACTCTGGGAGGACAAGATTTCCAAAACCATGCCAGAAAATTTTTCGGTAGACGAATCGTATTTGCAAAGAGCTGGTATACTGGCTGAATTTGGCAAAATTATTTGTATCTCCACTGGCTTTTTTTATCATGAATCAGGAGGCAAAAACTGTTTTAAAATAAAGTCGTTCAGTGGCGATGATGAAGCAGCCATTTTGCAGTCGTTTATAGATTTGTTAAATGTATACCGCGATAAAAGAGGAATATTTTCAATTGCAGGGCATAACGTTAAAGAGTTCGACGTTCCGTATATATGCCGGCGTATGCTCATAAACAATATCCCGTTACCCGATTACCTTCAGCTAAGCGGTAAACGTCCCTGGGAAACCAATATTGTAGACACGATGGAATTATGGAAGTTCGGCGATTACAAGAACTATGTATCATTAAAGCTGCTGGCTGCCGTATTGGGAATAGAAACGCCGAAAGATGACATTGACGGAAGCATGGTAAGATCGGTATACTACGAGGAAAAAAATATTTCAAGGATTGTTACCTATTGTCAAAAAGACGTAATAACGGTAGCGAATATCCTTTTACGGTTTAAGCATCTGCCTTATCTCGATAAAGAAAACATTACTGTAGCAGAATAAACCTCAAATTCAAATCTCAAATCGTTTTTCATTGCGTATGCTTGCGCAAGACTACCGATTACAGGTGGTCTGAAGGGCGACGAAATCAAATTTCAAATCTCAAATTTCAAATCTGAAATTTGCAACATGAGTACCGAAAAAATAATCGCAGACTGGAAGCAAAATAAATTTAAACCTGTTTACTGGCTGGAAGGGGAAGAAGCTTATTACATAGACCAGGTAGTAGAATATGCAGAACATTCCATACTCACCGAAGCCGAGGCCGGATTTAACTTAACCGTCTTTTATGGCAAAGATGCCAATTGGTCGGAAGTGGTGAATGCATGCAGGCGCTACCCGATGTTTGCCGATAAGCAGGTGGTTTTATTGAAGGAAGCACAACAAATGCGCGATCTGGAAAAGCTGGAAAGCTATGTTGAACAACCG
Source organism: Agriterribacter sp. (assembly GCA_051955255.1). Taxonomy (GTDB): domain Bacteria; phylum Bacteroidota; class Bacteroidia; order Chitinophagales; family Chitinophagaceae; genus Agriterribacter. Next base: position 28,241 of record JBQCGX010000059.1, read on the forward strand.
CTGGTCTCTACCATTTTTGTAGTGGCGCACAAGGATAAAAAAATAGATGGCAGGAGCCGCATGGCAAAACTGTTAAAGGATAAAGCGGTGCTGGTATCTACCAAAAAAATGTACGATAACCAGTTGCCCGACTGGACAAGCGAACTGGTGCAGTCAAAAGGATATACTATTTCTCCCAAAGCATTGATGTTGCTGGTAGATCATATTGGCAACGATTTAAGCCGCATCAACAACGAGGTAAACAAATTGCTGGTAAACCTCGGAAGCCGGAAATCAATTACGGAAGAGGATATTGAAAACAATGTTGGCGTGAGCAAGGAGTACAATGTTTTTGAATTGCAAAATGCATTGTTACGTAAAGACACTGGCAAGGCACTTCAGATCATTCAGTACTTTGAATCGAACCCCAAAGCCGCGCCGGTGCAATTGATACTGCCCTCGTTGTACAATTTTTTCAGTAAAGTATATATGCTCTTTGCAGAGCCTTCGGTCAACGAAAAAAGCGCCGCCGCCTTACTGGGGGTGAACCCATATTTTGTAAAAGATTACATGACTGCCGGCAAAAATTATGGCTACGACGGGGTGGAAAAGATACTGTTGCTGTTGCACCAGTACAATCTTAAAAGCATTGGCATTAACGATGCAGGAACAGAAGATGCATCGCTGATGAAAGAGATGGTTATGAAAATGGTCATGTAGCGTTACATGACCATTTCGATTTTGGTTGGAGTATGATCGATTACTCTTCCGGAATATTGATCTTGCTTGCAGGATGTTCCTTTCCGTTATGACATGTAATACAAGTGATAGTCATCGGCATTCCATCGTCGCTTTGCTTAAAATATTTTTTGTTGATTTTAGCTGTCATCTTCATCATGGAACGCGTAATGTCTTTTTCAGGCTTCTCATCGCTTTGAAAGTCCAGCTTTTTGGGATCAGTTTTCGAGGGGACATGGCAGAAATTACATTTTACGCCCAGCGAAATATTAAAGCCCTTCATTATTTTCACCAGCTCTTCATGATCAATGTTCTTAGGGAGCACTTTAAGATTGCGCTTGGGATCGTCGGCAGAAGTGGCAGCTACGCCTGTAAGGAAAATAGCAAACAAAGCTACCCCTACAAAAATTTTGTTTTTGTTTGTACGAAACATAGAAGTGGAATTATGGCGTTAAAATAGAGCATTCTGTTATACATACCAAATTTTTTGTCATGAGTTTGTCATGAACTGAGCCATTAGCCATCAGCTATCAGCCGTCAGCCTTCCGCCCTTAACCTTCTACCTTACCACCTTTCCCTTATCTTGCGCCATAATTTTGCAGCAATATGGTTAAAGAAAAAATTCTGGTGATTGGAGCTTCAGGGCAAATTGGCGTGGAGCTAACACTTGCATTGCGAAAAATGTACGGTAACGCCCAGGTAGTAGCCTCCGACCTGCGGGAAGAGAACAGTCTTTTAAAAGGAACAGGACCCTATGTTTCGCTAGATGTAATGAACAAGGAAATGCTGCACGTGCAGGTAATCAGGCAAAACATCACACAGATATACCTGCTGGCGGCTATTCTTTCGGCCACAGGCGAAAAAAATCCCAACCTCGCCTGGAACCTGAATACACAGAGCTTGCTGAATGTGCTTGATATAGCCCGCGAAGAAAACTTGCACAAAGTATATTGGCCCAGCAGCATTGCAGTATTTGGACCTACATCGCCCAAAATCAATTGCCCCCAGCAAACGATTATAGAACCTACAACGGTATATGGCATCAGCAAATATGCCGGTGAGTTTTGGTGCAAGTACTACAACCAGCGTTATGGTGTTGACGTAAGGAGCCTCCGTTACCCAGGATTGATAAGCTATAAATCGGCACCGGGAGGCGGAACGACAGATTATGCGGTGGAAATTTTTCATGAAGCACTGGAAGAAAAAAAATACACCAGCTTTTTGGCAAAGGATACTTACCTGCCTATGATGTATATGCCCGATGCTATACGGGCAACCGTTGAGCTGATGGAAGCCGACGCCAGCAAAATATCCATCCGCACTTCGTACAATATTGCTGGTATCAGTTTTTCGCCGGAGGAAATTTCCAACGAAATAAAAAAACATATTCCTGAATTTAAGGTAGACTATCAACCCGACTACCGGCAGTCGATTGCAGACAGTTGGCCGCAAAGCATAGACGATACGGTAGCCCGGAACGATTGGGGGTGGAAACACGAATATGATCTTCCACGCATGACAACAGATATGTTAACGAATCTGGAAAAGCAGTGACTGGTTGATTGAGTTGAGTAGGGGGGAAAGCGATGAGCAGGAAAGGTTGGCAACCTTTTTCCCAAAAATCTGCGCATCTGCGGCAATAAAAACTTTAAACATTTCTAAAGCAGCTAACAAAATATTTGTTGCTATGTTTGCAACCTAACCTCTTGGATGTATGCACAAATGTCTATTCGTCTCCTTCGCACTTCTTTTTAGTTTGCTGGCCAGCGGACAACAAACCATTTTGCCTTCCGGATCGTGGAGGGGTGAACTTAAACGACCAGATAAGAACATCGTTGTAAATTTTGATGTTGTTTATAAGAACGACAAGCCGATGGTTTACCTCCGTAATGCATCTGAAAAGCTGGAAGCTGATGACATCACCTTCAATGGCGATTCAGTATGGATCAAACTTCCTTTCTTCGATTCACAGTTCCGCCTGGCTGCTAATGGAAACAACGTGCTGGAAGGAACCTGGAGAAAAACGCTGGCAGACCGTGAAGTGGTAATGCCCTTCCGCGCTGTTAACAACCAAAATTACAGGTTTAAAACTACCAGCCGTAAACCTGCCGCCAAAGTTGCCGGCCGGTGGGCAGTTACTTTTATTGATACATTGACCGTGCGCAATTTTAAAGCAGTAGGCGTTTTTGAACAAGAGGGAAAAAAGTTGACAGGCTCTTTTTTAACGCCCTCCGGCGACTACCGTTATCTTGAAGGAGTAGTTGATGGAGATTCGTTGAAATTATCCGGGTTTGATGGCGGCTATGCATTACTGTTTGAGGCCAAAGTAGAGGGGAATAATACTATTACAGGAGGAAAATATTATTCAGGATCAGGCCCTGCTACGCGCATATGGAATGCAAAGAAAGATCCTTCAGCCCAGCTTCCCGATGCCTCGGCCGCAACGCATGTAAAAGAAGGGATGCAGCCCCGGTTGGATTTTACTTTTAAAGATGTGGAGGGCAACCCGGTTTCCATTAAAGACGAGCGGTTCAAAAACAAAGTGGTTATTGTGCAGCTCTTAGGTAGCTGGTGCCCTAACTGTTTGGACGAAACAAGGTTTATGACAGAACTTTACCGGGAGTATCACGACAAAGGCGTGGAGGTAATTGGATTGGCGTACGAACGCACCGATAATTTTACTCGCTCTCAGGCAGCAGTTAAAAATTTTGTGAAACGTTTGCAGGTGCCTTATACTGTGTTAATTACGCCCGTGGCTGTTTCGGATGCGCAGCGGGCAGAAAAAACACTCCCCCAGTTAGAAAGCATTCCTGCTTTTCCTACTACTATTTTTATTGACAGGAAGGGTGAAATTCAATTCATTCATGCCGGATTCAACGGCCCGGGCACCGGTGAGGATTACAAAAAACAAAAAGAAGAGTATTATCACATTGTAAACGACCTGTTAGACAAATAGCCATTCAACGGCTGAGGAGATAGATCAACACGCATATTAACAATGCAAGGCCGATAGCAATAAACGGATAAGACCGCTCCCAATAACGCTTTCGTTTTAATTGTTGCCGCCATTCAGCAATTTCGCTGGTTAACGGCTGGCTGTTGTTTGCCAGCTTTAGCAACAGCAACGAAATAGCAGCTATCTGCGAATAATGCAACCGGGCAGCAACCGCCATTAATTCGGTAATAATGCTTTTATTGATTGTTTCATTTTTATGGAACAAAAGCAATTCTATGTGTTCGTCCGACAACACTTTTTTTACCTGCCGCGCAACGGTTTCGGTATTCATGCGGTAGGGGTCCATCTCCCTCACCTGTTTGTTCAGTTGAATGCTTTCTTCCAGTATCGATTCGGGCGTATAGGCACGAATGTAGTGATCGCTTTGCCGGGGAAAATGCAGGCGCCATTCCCTGTCATACCCATATCGCCGTGTTGGGTCCGTCAGCGTTTCATACGCTTCCTGTATTTCACGAAAATGCACCGCGGCAAAATCACTTTCAGCATTTTTGTCGGGGTGATAACGGAGCGCCAGTTTCCTGAATTTTTTCTTGATGTCGCTCTCGGTTGCGTTAACAGGAACTCCCAACGTTTTATAATGATCTTTAAAAGCCATCGGGTACAAATTTCAAGAAACATTTTTACAATGTCTATTCCCGAATATAAGTAATTCATTAGGTTTGCCTGAAAACACCCAATTGAGCATTCTTCCCTGGACATGGTTCAAAAAATACACCGAAACAAATTTTATCGATAGCACCTTTCATCTGATCAGGTTTAACGATTGCGACGATAACCTGAAGATATTCTCAGATTACAAAGTCGGTAAAAAAGACCTTTTAAATTTATCGGGTGGAATTGCGGTCGTTACTCCCGGTTTAGTTAATGTATGGATTGAACAAGAAACCACTCATGCCGTCCAGGTAAGGATTGATACAAGCATTTACAGGATTGATACTACTATCAATTTTAAATGGAAATTTATTGTGCTGGAATACATGCGAGTGTTTGATAAGGACAATCAAAAAAAGAACATTGCCACTTATATTTTGATAAATCAGATTCAGGCAGCTATGAAAATGGGTTTTAGAAATCTTAAACTTATTGCAAAGGGGGGAAAGGGAAGTCCTCCGGGTGAACAATGGGATGGACATTATGTATGGGGAAGACTTGGATTTAAGATGGATGAACTAAACAGAATGGATTTGATAGAATTATTGGAAAATGCCAACAGACCAGAAACAAGTTTTGAGGAGCTTTTATCAACAGAAGAGGGACGGCGGTTTTGGTTAACACAAGGGAAAACCTGGCATGGAACGTTTTATCTTGATAAAAGAGGAGGCTGTATGAAAAGTTTTAAAAACTATCTGAAGCGTAATAATATATCAGCAAGAATGTAACTCTAAAATATTCAGGGAGATGAATTCGTTAAGTGTTAAATGCTTGTGGTCCAGAATAGTTTCAACATACTTCGGATAGGTATCTCTCAGGCATTCTTCTCCCATTTCCTTGTATAAAGAAAAGGCCGAAATGATTTGCATTTTTTTTGCTTCCTTGTTGATGGTATCTTTTCCGTAGTAGTTCACAATTATATATACGACTAATAACCAAAATTATTATTTAATCAGCACAAAAAGGAATTTTTTACTGGATTTTTACCGCTACGCTATATCATCAAACTGTTATCTCTCATACATTCAACCACAAATTATTGTTTACAATTACTAAACAACTAATTTTAGGGAATGAAGCAAGATACATTTCACCGCACCGAAGGCGACATCAATCTTTCAGATTCCCGGAAAGAATGGTACAAGATCATCGATCATGCCGATACACATTATTATCTCGATGAAGACGCCCGTTATTTTCTGCACCAGTCAATGTCTACGCCCTGCCTCGATGTATTGCAATCGTGCGAAGGTATTTATATAACAGATCTTACCGGTAAGCGGTACATGGATTTTCACGGCAACAACGTGCACCAGGTTGGTTACAGGAACGAATATGTGCTCAACAAAGTAAAGGCGCAAATGGATGTATTGCCGTTTAGTCCCCGCCGTTATACCAACGTTCCCTCTATTGAACTGGCAAAAACATTAGCTGGTCTTTTTCCCGGTGATCTGAACCGTGTATTGTTTGCTCCCGGCGGAACCTCTGCCATTGGCATGGCGTTGAAACTGGCGAGGATCGTTACCGGCAAATACAAGGTTATATCCTTGTGGGATTCTTTTCACGGCGCTTCCATCGATGCTATAGCCGCAGGGGGGGAGCAGGTTTTTCGCAAGGGAATGGGACCATTGCTGCCGGGCGTTGAGCGCATACCACCACCTACAACTTACCGCGGAATATTAGGGCACGATAGCGACCAAAGCCGGTATGCCGAATACCTGGAGTACGTAATAGAAAAGGAAGGTGATATAGGCGCTTTTATTGTTGAAACCATTCGCAATACCGATGTACAAATACCCGGCAAAGCCTACTGGAAAAAAGTTAGAGAAATCTGTACAAGGCACAATGTGTTGCTGATACTGGACGAAATACCGATTGCTTTTGGAAGAACAGGCAAAATGTTTGCCTTTGAGCATTACGATATTGAACCCGATATTGTGTGTGTGGGCAAAGGATTGGGCGCAGGCGTAATGCCGCTTGCAGCCATGATTACGCGCGATGCATACAATGTAGCTACAGAAGTATCGCTGGGGCATTATACCCACGAAAAAAGCCCCTTGGGTGCGGCAGCTGCGCTTGCGATGCTGGAGTATATTGAAAAAGAAAACCTGCTCGATAAAGTAAACGCCGACGCTGCTTTTATGCAGCAAGCCTTGAACGGGTTAAAGGAAAAATACGGATTGATAGGGGATATAAGGGGCATTGGCTTATTATGGGGAATTGAGCTGGTGAAAAATCGCGAAACAAAAGAAAAAGCAATAGAGGAATCGGAAATGATATTATACGAATGTTTGAAAAATGGGCTCAGCTTTAAAATTTCGCAGGGCAATGTATTGCAGCTTTCGCCACCCCTTATCATTACGAGAGAACAATTAAAAGAAGCACTCGCTATTGTGGAAGCTGCTATTGCAAAGGCTTCTGCAGCTATGCCATAAAAAAGGCGTTGATGCGCTCCGTATAAACGGTGCATCAACGCCCTGCCGTAATCTTTTCTTTGTAAACGAAGTTATTTTCCAAACAGGTAGCCGATAGAAATACCTACCTGCCTTGTACGGATTTTTCCTGTTTCTCCTTCGCCATATCCGCTAAGGTTGTTAACACCCTGGGTATAGTTGGCGCTAAGGAGCAGGTTGTTTTTAAACTGGTAACCCATTGTTACATTGGCTCCCACTTCAAAACGCTTTAGCATGCTCTTTTCTCCGCTGCCTTCTACTGGTTGCTTTTTGTACCAGTCCTGATCTTCACCTGCTTCTTGTGTCATTTTAGCTGATAAGCCGTAGGAAAAATTGGGACCTAAGCCCATAAAAAAGCCGCCGGTTTTATACAAAAAATTAACCGGAAGATCGATAGCGTACATTTTAATTTTCGACTTTGAATTGTACACAGTGCCTTTTGAATTAAAAAGTAATGCGGGCTGAACAGAGATGTTTTCTGTAAGTGAAAGATCGGCTAGACCTCCCACATGAAAACCAGCGCCTGTTAAAACAGCCTTGCTCCATTCTCCGTCAGACTCACTTCTCAGGCTGAGAGCATTTTGCTGAGCACCAGCTTTGATACCGAAGGTTGTTTTCTGTGCGTTAACCGTAGCGCAGCTAATCGCCAGCGCCGTCATCAATACAAATGTTTTTTTCATTGAATTGGGTTTTAGAATAATTACCGGGTTTAGTTTTATCCGGTATGCATCCACATTAACGGTGCCGGTCACCCGCAATTGCGTATTGTATTATAAATCAACGGGTATTTATCATTTTTTAAAATCTTTTTACCCATGCAGCGTTATTACATTACTCGTAAACTTTTTGTTACTTCGTCTCAAAATGATGTTTCATATAGGAAGAAAGTATAAGAAACAGCTATAAATGGTTATATATCCAATGAAAAATGTGGCTACAATCAATACTATAAACACATGAAACGCACTGCTCATAAAATCCTTTTCACTGCCGGGCTCAGTTGTCTGCTAGTGGCTTCACACGCTCAGCATTTCCTTCCCCCTTCAGATGTTTACCGGCCAGACAGGCTTAAAAAAGTAGTGATCAGTGAAATTGCCATCAGCACTGCCCTGAGCGTTGGATTGTATTACCTGTGGTACAAAAAATTTCCGAGGAGTAAATTTCATTTTTTCAACGACAGCCGGGAGTGGCTGCAAATGGATAAGATAGGACATGCAACCACTGCCTATAATATTGGCGTATTGCAATATGATATGATGCGCTGGTGTGGGGTAAAAAAGAACGATGCTATTATTATCGGTTCTGCTACTGCGTTAGGCGGCCTTACGATAATTGAACTGCTCGATGGGTTTTCTACACACTGGGGTTTTTCAAAGTCGGATATGCTTGCCAACCTGGTGGGTACGGCCATTTTTGCTTCGCAGCAACGCTGGTGGGATCAGCAACGCATCTCAATGAAATTTTCAGCGCATCTTTCGCCATATGCACAATATCATAGCGCGGAGCTGGGAAAAAGTTTTGCGTCGAGGATATTGAAAGATTATAATGGTCAAAGCTACTGGCTGTCCTTTAACATCCGCTCTTTTTTGCCAGCCTCTTCCAACTTCCCCGTCTGGCCGGCCATATCATTAGGATATGGCGCCGATGGTATGATTGGCGGACATCAAAATCCGCCTACTATAAAAGGCGTACCGGTGCCAACGTTTGAGCGTACCCGCAGGTTTATGATTTCGCCAGATGCTGATCTGTTCAGGGTTCGTTCAGCGGCACCAGTTGATGCTGCTACCTATCTTATCAAACCCTTCAAAATCCCGGCTCCCACTTTCGAGATCAACTCAAAAGGCAAAGTGAAACTGTATGGTATTTATCACTAACTGGTAAACGAAGCTACAAGCGCTTCTACTTTTTCTTCGGCATTGTAAAAGCCTGCAATTTTGCGGATCACATTTTCTACTAATGCATCGGGGCAGGAGGCGCCGCTTGTTATCAATATTTTCACCGGCTCCGCCGATGGCAAAAAGTTGCTGGTGAGTATTTCTTCTTTGTTGTGAAAATTATAATGCAGTATTTCTTTTTTTGAAAGGATCTTGTTTTCACTGCTGATAAAGTAGGTCGGCAGTTTTTCTTCGCATAATTCCACCAGGTGCGATGTGTTGGAGCTATTATAGCCGCCTATTACAATTGCCAGGTCGGCGTCTGTTTCAAGCATGCCCAGTACGGCCGATTGATTGTCGTTAGTGGCATAACATAAAGTATCGCGCGTATCGGCAAATCGCTCCTCCGTATTCTTTTCGTTCAATCCATAGTGTTGTACCATCACTTGCTTCAGATAGTCGGCTATAGCCTGTGTATCGCTTGAAAGCATGGTGGTTTGATTGACCACGCCTATCCGTTGCAGGTGCAGTGCCGGATCAAATCCTTCAGAAAATCTTCCTTTAAACTCCTCTTTAAACTGGGCTGCATTTTTTTCGCCGGTAATGTATTTGCCCAACTCCATTGTTTCCCTCATATCATTTACCACTACGGCAGGCGCCGCATCGGCGCTGTGCGAAAAAGTAGCCCTCGTTTCCTCGTGCTGGGGCTTGCCATGTATTACAATGCTGTATCCTTTTTTTGCAATTTGCTCCGATCTGTTCCATACCTTCTCTACAAAAGGGCAGGTGGTATTGTATTGTTTGGTTTCCAAACCTATGTTGTGCAATTTTTCTTCAATGGCAAGTGTGGTTCCAAATGCCGGGGTAATTACTATGTCTTCCGCTGTCAGCTCATCAAAAGGCATCAGTTGCTTACCATAAGTGTCTTGCAAAAATTGCACGCCTCTTTGCTGCAGATCATCGTTTACATGCGGATTGTGTATCATTTCGCTCAGCAAAAAAATACGTTTGCCCGGGTTTTCATCTACTGTGCGAAACGCAATTTCAATGGCGTTTTCCACACCATAGCAAAAGCCAAAATGCCGTGCAAGGTATATATGAACACTCCCCAGGTCAAGTAGGGTAGGCGCGAAGTCTTTCTTCATTTTGTCGAGCTGCCTGCGCTTTTGCTTGATGGCAGAGATCAGCGGGCTCTTGTAAATAATGGGAACATTAAATTGTTTCATAATTGCCAGTTGCAAAGGTACAGGTTTAGGGGATGAGTTTCCTTGCTGCTGTCTACCTAAAATATGCATATCTTCCCGCTTTAATAACTCATGTTAAATACCATGTTAAACTAAATTTTCAATATGCAGGAGTTGCAACCAGTCCATCAGCCCAAAAGAGTAGAATGGAGATTTAATACAAATTTGTACGAAGTCAATTTAAGGCAATATACGCAGGAAGGAAGTTTTGAAGCCTTTGCCAAGGCATTGCCGCGCCTTAAGCAAATGGGGGTGGAAACTTTGTGGTTTATGCCCGTTACACCTATTGCCAAAGAAAGAATGAAGGGAACACTGGGCAGTTATTATGCCTGTTCTCATTATACCGCCATCAATCCTGAATTTGGAACGCTCAGCCAGTTTAAAAAACTGGTTAAAACAGCCCACGAGCAGGGGTTTAAAGTAATTATAGATTGGGTAGCGAACCATACGGGATGGGATCATGTATGGACAAAAACCAATCCTGAATTTTATAAGCGCGAGGCAAACGGCACTTTTAAAACAGCCGCCGGCATGGATGATATTATTGAACTGGATTACGACAACCCTGCACTTGTGGCGGCAATGATAAAGGCAATGCAGTTTTGGGTAAAGGAATGTGACATTGACGGTTTCCGTTGCGATCTTGCCTCCTGGGTACCTGTTGGTTTTTGGAAAAAGGCACGGCCGCAGTTAGATGCCGTCAAACCTCTTTTCTGGCTGGGCGAAATGGATGCCATTGAAAGCAAGGAATACCTGGATGTTTTTGATGTGGCATATGCCTGGAAATGGATGCATGCTACCGAAACGTTTTACAAAAAGGACAGGAGGGTAGAAACATTGACGGCGCTGCTGGAACAATACAATGAGGTATGTGTGGACGGAAGGGCTGCTTTGTTCTTTACCGCCAACCATGATGAAAACAGTTGGAACGGAACCGAGTTTGAAAAATACGGCGATATGGCAAACGCGCTGGCTGTGCTGGGTTTTACCTGGAAGGGAATGCCTTTGTTGTATAACGGGCAGGAACTGCCCAATTTGAAAAGACTGAAATTTTTCGACAAGGATGTAATTGAATGGAGGGAGCCCAATGCATTGGAAACATTTTACCGGCAATTATTGCAATTGCACAGTACTCATCCCGCACTGTCGGTTGATGCACCGGTAAAATTACTGAAGGTGAGAACCGATAGTCACATCCTGGCGTATTACCGCGCGGTGGCAGGCAGGCTTGTGTTGGTTGTGCTCAATCTTTCTCCCTATCCTGCACGATTCCAGGTTGACACGTTGGATTTGGACGAAAACTGCAAAGAGCTGTTTACGGGTGAAGAGAAACGTTGTGATGCCGGCACCTGGTTTGAGTTAGCGCAGTGGGGGTATAATGTCTTCGTAAAATAAAAAGCCGGGTAAAACTTTACCCGGCTTCCTGACTTATTATATTTAAAAAGTTATTGAGGGTCCTTGCTGATGGTATAAGTATACAATCCTTCGTACCCGGGATAGAAACCGTCGAGCTTAACATTCGAGCCAGCTTTCTGCACTTCGTTACCGAACTCTTCAACGGTGGCTACAGCCTTGTCATTCACACGCAGTATCACAAAACCATCCTTCATCCTTGTCTGTCCGTCAATTAAACCATTCGGATTGATCTTTTTTACCAGCACTCCACCGGTTTGCCCGTATTCAGAAGCTTTCTTTTTATCAAGTGTTGCAAACTCAGCTCCGAAGTCATCCAGCGCAGAGGTTTTAACGATGTCGTACGTACCCGATTTATTTTTAAGGGTAAGATCGGCAACGCGTTCCTTTCCTTCTCTCTGATAGGTTACTTTTACTTTATCGCCTGGTTTCAACCTTGCAATTTTTTCTACCAGTTCATTGCCGGATGTTACCGGAACATTGTCGAGTTTGGTAATATAATCGCCCGATTTAAGACCGGCAGCGGCAGCGGCTCCATCTTTTGCCACATCTGTGACGTATACGCCCATACCGCTCTTATAACCTACTTTTTCTTTCTGCGAATCTGGTGCTTCTTCTGGCAGGTAGCTAATGCCCAGGTATGCACGCTGCACTGTACCAAACTGTATAAGATCGTTTACAATTTTTTTAGCAATGTTTACCGGGATAGCATACGAATAACCGGCATAAGATCCTGTTGGCGATGCTATAGCTGAGTTGATACCGATGAGTTCGCCATTGGTATTTACGAGCGCACCACCACTGTTGCCCTGGTTTACCGCTGCATCTGTTTGAATAAATGCTTCAATAGGCGTTTGGCTCCTGCGGGCATTCAATCCCAATGTTCTGCCTTTTGCGCTAATGATACCTGCGGTAACCGTTGTTTCAAGGTTCAGCGGGTAACCAATTGCAAGCACCCATTGACCTATCTGAACATTGTCTGAATTGCCATACAGCATGAAGGGAAGGTTTTTAGCATCTATCTTCAACACTGCAAGGTCGCTGCTGGCATCGGCGCCTATTACTTTTGCCGTAAAACTTCTTTTATCGTTCAATCCCACTTTTATTTCACTCGCTCCGTCAACAACGTGGTTATTGGTAATAATATATCCATCCTGGCTAACAATTACACCTGAGCCCGAAGCCCTCTGAGGCATGCTGCGCATTTGCGGTCCGTTGCCAAAAAAGTCATCAAAGAAATCGTCGGGAACGAGGCCCTGGAAAGGATTGCTGCGACGGGGGAGGTTATTGCTTACCTGTTCCTTGCCAATAACGGTTGTAATGTGTACAACGGCCGGAACGGCTGTTTTTGCTGGTTGTTCAAAATCTACCGGGCCGGGAATATTGTTGCCATCGAATAAGCCGGCATAGTTGGCTGGTATTTTTACACCGTCCTGGATCGCCACCGGTTTTGTAACATAGGTGTTATAAGCGTACATTACCCCAAGGGCAGTAAGTGCACTTATTAAAACTGTAAATACAACTTGTTTGATTTTCATCTTTTATATGAATTTAATTTCCGAGTTAAATTTAAAAATACTTCTTTAATTCCTCATCAAATGCTATGCCTTTCAGGGTTTAACTGATTGGAGTAAATTTTAGGTGACATTTCGTCTTATCCTTTAACAAATGATTTAGAACAGCTTGCATTTTTAATGACAGGAGTGAAATTACGAAGGAATACGTAATCAAAATGTTAAGGAATGTTAGGCGGAAGCAAACAAAAAACAACTCTCAAAAAAATGGTTTAAGCGGGTTGTATATCGTGCAGGCGGTTAAGAAAAGCCATGGTATCTACGCCATCCGCATAGTCGTATAAAGATGGCGTTTGCACGGCGCCGAAAGGTATTTTTTCAACGCCGGCTATGCACTGAATTTCTTCGGGGTTGAGTTGAGTGTATATCTCATCAGCATGGCTGTAAAACTGGTAATGCAACTGGCTGATAGGAGAGAAGGGCGACGCGTTTTCGGATAACAGTACAGAACCATTGGTCATATAAAATTTCTGGTTCACAATGTGCATGGCCAGGTTGAAATCATAATTGTGTTTGTATTTATGATTTTCTATAAGGTAATCGTATTTTTTAAAGGCATCCAGCAACGGTATAAAATCGTATTGTTCAGGCACAAATATTTTTGTTACGTTGCGGCACCCCATTCCAAAATACAGGTAAACATCGTCGGCCAGCTTTTCCAGTTCCTGCGTTGTTTCATCTCCTTTAATAATCGCAACTGATGTTCTGTTTTTTCTGATGATGTGCGGATATTTTCTGAAATAATAATCAAAATACCTCGCTGAGTTGTTAGAGCCTGTGGCAATATAGGCATCGCATCCCTTCAATATCTCTGCATATTTTACATGCAATTCCACCTCGTTATTCCATTCTGTCATTTTATCGGTAAAGTGCTTCAGCAGTATATTGTCCTTCGATGATAGTTTAATGGTTTGAATATGCCCGCTTATAAACACACATAGAAAATCGAAGAAACCCACCAGCGGAATATTTCCCGCCATTACAATACCTATATTAAACGGCTTTTTTTGTTCGGAAGGAATGTTATAATGCGCGATCCATGCCTGTAGCTTTTCTTTATCGAGATATGCATCTGCAATCTGCCGCACAGCATGTTCAATAAATTCGGGTATAAACCACGCGTTAGCTTCCGATGCCCGCTTTTGAATATTTTTCCAGTCAGCATCGTCACTCAATATATAATCTTTAAGACGTAATAATATTTCAGTTCGCTCCTGTAAATTCAACATTGATTATTAATTCGGATGTAATTATCTTTGATGTGCAAATCTAATTGCAAAAATATTACCTGTAAACTGTAAATTAGTATGGCGATAAAAATAACAGATGAGTGTATAAACTGCGGGGCTTGTGAACCGGAATGCCCTAATAACGCAATTTATGAAGGGGGCGTAGAATGGGCAATTTCTGATGGAACTACTATCAAAGGCTCTTATGTATTAATGGATGGAACAGTGGTTGATGCAGAAGAACGCTTTGCCCCCATAAGCGTAGATACTTATTATATAACACCTAATAAATGTACCGAGTGCCAGTGATTTCATGAAGAGACGCAATGTGCGGCATTTTGTCCTGTTGATTGTTGTGTGCCCGACGAAATGTACCAGGAAACAGTAGAAGAATTGATGGAAAAAAAAGGAAGGCTGCACGTGTAGTATAAAAGTGTTTTGTAAAATTCTTAAATAATGACGCTTCGGCGTCATAATACAGGCGGGTGATATTTCCCGTTTGAGGGTGAAGGAGAGTAATAGACCTTCACCCTTGTTTTTAGTATATACTCAACCGTTATGTATGCCACGATACCTCGTTTTTGCTGCAGCAATTTTTATATTGAATGGTTGTGCGCCCGAATTCAGGAGGGATAGAGAAAGAATAAATGCCCTGAACGCCATGCAGCAAACCGATGTCGATTTTTCTAACCGCAGCCGGGAAGTGGGGATGCGCAAAGCCTTTTTGGAATTTATAGACGATGAAGGTGTATTGTTACGTCCCGGAAGAATGCCCATTGTAGGCGCCGACGCAGTTGATTTTATAACCCAGATAAATGATTCTTCCTTTACGCTTACGTGGAGCCCGGAGGGAGGCAATATTGCCGGCTCATCGGATATGGGATATACGTTTGGCGTATATGAAATGCAGATGGACGGAGCCGTTCATAAAGGTACTTACGTAACAATCTGGAAAAAACAGGCAGACGGCAACTGGAAGTTTGTGCTGGACAGCGGGAACGAAGGGGTGGAGGCACCCGACACTGAGCCTTTGCCGCAGTAAACGGCGCATGAAAGCGCATTGCATAAAAGCTTTAAATTTAGCGTTTTGCTTATCATATTTGAGTTCAAATATCGTTTCTTTGCAGGCGAACGGTAAACAGGCGACCATAAAAGGCAAATAAAAAAAGTAAAGAATAAATACATGAAACCCAATATCGCTTTTGTTACAGGCGGCTACTCAGGCGAAGCAGTAATTTCTTATAAAAGCGCCATTACCATTGAAAACAATATCGACAAAGACAAATACAACGTATACACTATAGATATTACGCGGGAAGGATGGTTTTACCGTTCCGGCGACGAAGCAATACCTGTAGACCGAAACGATTTCTCTATTACTGTAAACGGCTCCCGTATTACTTTCGACGGAGTGCTGATCGGCATTCATGGAACGCCGGGCGAAGATGGTAAGCTGCAGGGCTATTTTGATATGCTGGGTTTGCCTTACAGTTCCTGCGATGCTGCCACGTCGGCTTTAACCTTCAACAAACGATACACCGTATCTGTAGCTTCGTTCAGCGGCATACCTGTTGCCAAATCGGTGCTGCTGATCAGGAACCAGTTTGAAAGCGCCGACGAAGTTGTGAAGTCGCTCCGGTTCCCCGTATTTGTAAAACCCAACAATGGCGGTTCAAGCATCGGGATGTCAAAAGTAAATCATCCTTCGGAAGAATTGGGCGGCGCCATTACAAAAGCATTTAATGAGGATGACCAGGTGCTGGTAGAAGAATTTATTAAAGGCAGGGAGTTTACGATCGGTGTATTCAAAACGGAGGGGCAGATCATTACACTGCCTATAACTGAGGTGATGAGTAAGAATGAGTTTTTTGACTACGAAGCCAAATACACAGCAGGAAAATCGTTGGAGGTTACACCAGCCCAGGTAGATGAATCGATAGCAGAGCAGGTGAGGACCAATGCGCGGAAAGTATACCGGATTTTCAATTGCAGTGGTATTGTAAGGATGGATTTCATTTATAACGAAGAAGCACAAACGCCTTATTTGCTGGAAATAAACACGGTGCCCGGGCAAAGTGAAGCGAGCATTGTGCCGCAGCAGGTAAAGGCAATGGGGTGGACGTTGAAAGCTTTTTATTCTGCATTGATCGAAGAAGCACTTTCCCGAAAAGCAAAGGCATAGAGGCCGGAATTTTCGAAATTCAGATAGCATAAAATATGTTCAAATTCATTAGTCAGCGTCCTTTCTGGGTTAATTTATTGTTGGTGATAGTGGTCATCTTTCTGATCATTATTTTGTTTTTACAATCGTTGCGATACTTCACACATCACGGCTCCTATTTAAAAGTGCCCGATGTGTATAACAAAAACATTAAAGATGCTACCGCATTGCTTAACGGCGAGGGATTTGATGTGCAGGTGCTCGATTCTGTATATTACGATACGTTGGCTCCGCAGGCAGTTGTAAAACAATTTCCCGAACCAGACGCCACGGTAAAAGTGAACCGGGTAGTATATCTTACCATCAACAGGGCCGTGCCGCCCATTATTGAAATGCCTAACCTGGTGGGTATGAGCTTTCGCAATGCCGAGCTGGAAATAAAAGCAAGAGGGTTAAAGCTGGGAGATACCAGCTATAAACCGGATATAGCCAAAAATGCCGTGTTGGATCAACTTAGTAATAACCGCACCATTAAGCCGGGCTCTAAAATTACTATGGGCACGGTTATTTCTTTGGTGCTGGGTGCCGGTGTGGGCAGCCAGGACATGCCGGTGCCTGATTTATTTGGAATGAACTTC
>JBQCGX010000060.1:0-143005 GCA_051955255.1 Agriterribacter sp.
TATATTAACTAGATATAAAAATACATAAAAAAAACTATTTCAAAACGGGAAATAGTCTTTTCTTTAAAAAAATATTACATAACATCCAAACTCCAGAGTACGAAGTCAGAGACTTCGTACAGCAAACTGACAGCAGTAACGATAAACACTAAACTCCAAACTCCAAACCTCAAACCTCAAACCCTCAATTCCCAACTCAAAACTTCTTCATCACTTTTTCCAGCATATCCGCAATTACTGTATAGCCCTTGTCCGAAGGGTGCAGTCCGTCATAGGTCATGTCAATAGCGTCGGCAGGGTAGGGGTATTCGTCTGTTTCAGGATTGAAGGGAATTGTAGTGTAGTCCGGATATTGATAATTTTTGTATGCTCCTGTTGCCGGATCTTTTAAGCGCTTGTATTTTACCATTCTTTCAACCGTCATGCCACTCTTGTTGTACAAATCAACAACAGGAATCTTCTCCAGTTTTCCAATCGCATTGATGGCACCGGCAAATTGCGAAAGCAATTGTCCGTTCTTTTCTTTGTAAGAGCCATAGGCGTTGTTTTTCATATCGCCAACATATACAAAATCACCTCGCTGCATGGGTGTTATCAGAATGATTTTTGCATTTTTATTCAAGCTGCGAAGTTTATTGATGATGATACGAAATGACCCATAAACTGTATTGTTGCCAGTATTGTTTTTATAATCGTCCAGTGTGCCAATAGGTCGCCCGCCCCACCAGTCGTTAGTGCCCAGGAAAATAGAATATACATCGGCTTTCACAATGCCCAGCTTGTCTATTTCCTTTGCAATGGCGCCCGATGTCCAGCCGTTGTGTCCCTGGTTGATATAGCTGATATTGGGCAGGCGTTCCTTGATCATTGTCATATAGCCTTTGCTGATCCTGTTATCAGTTTCGTCGGCATGCTCATTCAAATAGGTAATAGAATCGCCGATGGCAACCCAGGTGAGGGGTTTGGGAGAGAAGGAAATGCAAAGGACAAATAAAATAGCGGCAAGAAGTATTTTTTTCATGGATACAAACTGGTTATAAAAATTCGTATTAAGGTATAAAAATAGGAATTTTGAAATATGCTTTTCTGGCAGTCGTATTAAAAAATCTCTTGAATCATTAAATTTGTATAAATTAGGATTATGCAGGAGATAATTTTTATTGTTGAGGAAAGTGATGAAGGCGGCTTTACAGCAAAGTCATTAGGCGTTTCCATTTTTACGCAGGCTGAAACATACGAGGATTTAAAGGCTGCGGTAAAGGATGCTGTTAATTGTCATTTTGATGATGGCATCCAGCGCATTATTCGCCTTCATTATGTACGAGAAGAAGTTTTTGCTGCTTGAGAAAGATTCCACGCGATATCAGTGCTTTAGAATTGGGTAAACTTATCCAGAAGCACTATGGTTACACCGCCACCCGTCAAAGCGGTAGTCACATCAGGTTTACAACTTCTCTAAATGGGCAGCACCACATTACTATTCCCAATCATACTCCCATTAAACTAGGCACGCTCTCAGCTATTTTAACTGATATAGCCAATCATTTGAAGAAAACAAAAGAGCAAGTTATGGTTGAACTTTTTGGATAATTGCTCTATTGTCGGTTTTTTGATGATTCAACTGAATGCCTTTCCCAAAGCATCTCCCGCTAATACCTTATTTTCGCGACTTGCCGAAGCATTCATCCTATCGGTGGGTGTCTTCACCCAACGAAATGTGCATTCGTTATGACCCATTCATCTTCATCTTTCTATACCAAAGCGCATATTGAGCAGTTGCAAAGTCAAAAACTGGTTGAGCTGCTAAAGTATCTGCAGCAAAATTCACCTTATTACCAAGAAGTTTTTGCCGCTGATAATATCCGGGTCGAAAACATCCGTACAGTGGCAGACCTTACAGCGTTGCCGGTAACAACAAAGGAAGACCTGCAACAACGGAACAACGATTTTTTATGTGTTCCATCCTCCAAAATCATTGAATATACTGCCACTTCCGGTACCCTGGGCAGCCCCGTTACCATTGCGCTTACCGAAAATGATCTGCAACGACTGGCGCTCAACGAATATGGTTCATTTGTGTGTGCCGACGGGCAACCAACCGATATCTTTCAGCTCATGCTCACGCTCGACCGCCAGTTTATGGCGGGCATGGCTTATTATTCCGGTATCCGGAAGCTGGGTGCGGGCATTATTCGTGTGGGACCGGGAGTACCGTCTATACAGTGGGAGAATATCTTTCGCCTGAAGCCAACTGCTATTGTTGCGGTACCTTCTTTTATTGTAAAGCTCATCCAGTATGCTGCCGAACATGGCATAGATGTTAACCAAAGCGCGGTAAAAAGGGCGATTTGCATTGGTGAAAACATACGGAACACCGATTTTTCACTGAATGTGCTGGGGCGTAAGATCACGGAAAGCTGGAATATCCGGCTCTATTCTACCTATGCCTCTACCGAAATGCAAACTGCCTTTACGGAATGCGGGCAGGGCAAGGGCGGGCACCTGCAGCCTGAGCTGCTGATAGTGGAGCTGCTGAACGAAAACAACCAACCCGTTAAAGCCGGAGAACCGGGCGAAGTAACCATTACCACGCTTGGCGTTGAGGCGATGCCGTTATTGCGGTATAAAACAGGCGATATATGCATGTTTTTTGACGAACCTTGTGCGTGCGGGCGAAATACCATCCGGCTGTCGTCCGTAATAGGCCGTAAAAAGCAGATGATTAAATTTAAAGGAACCACCCTTTTTGCGCCCGCCTTATTCGATTTGCTGAACGGCATGGAAGATGTAAAAGATTATGTGGCGGAGGTATATGCCAACGAAATTGGCACCGATGAAGTGCTGCTGCACATTGTAGCCGCTAAAAATACCGAAGAATGCGACCATCGCATCCGTGCCTACCTGCAGGCAAAACTTAGGGTAAGCCCCCACGTAAGGTACCTATCTGCCGAAGAAATACAGAAAATGCAGTTTCCCGAAGCGGGAAGGAAGGCTGTGAAGTTCATAGACCGGCGGTGAAACCGAAGTTTATCGTTTGAAGTTTATTGTTTAGGGTTTAAAATCATAAACTACAAATCCCAAACTCCAAACCTCCGCTTGCCGCTTAACAGAAATATTTGATACATTTAGCTTTATTTATTTTTTTTGCGGTCGCATGTACCTTAACAGCAAAATAATATTCGCGCAATGATAAATGTCGGAGGCAGTCAACTTTCCTTAAATGCGTTTTCCAAGGTTATATTTAAACAAGAAAAAGTTGAAATAGAAGCTGCGGCGCTTGAAAAAATGGAGGCTAATTTTAATTTCCTTCAGCATTTTTCCGATCAAAAACTCATCTACGGTATCAATACGGGCTTTGGCCCCATGGCCCAATACAAGGTAAGCAAGGAAAATGTGTTGCAGTTGCAATACAACCTTATTCGCAGCCACAGCTCCGGCAGCGGCAATTATCTGGCTCCCCACCTGGTGAAAGCATTGATGCTGGCAAGGCTCAATAGTTTGGCCAAAGCCTATTCCGGCGTGCATACCGAAGTGGTATTGCTCCTTAAAGAGCTTATCAACAAAAACATTACTCCCTGTGTGTTTGAGCATGGAGGCGTAGGCGCCAGCGGCGACCTGGTGCAACTGGCTCATTTAGGGCTGGTATTGATTGGAGAAGGAGAGGTGATTGTAGACGGTGAACCGCAACCTACAGCAGAGGTATTTAAAAAACATAATATAAAACCGCTTTCCATTCATATAAGAGAAGGATTGGCTATATTGAACGGTACGTCGGCAATGACGGGCATTGGTTTGCTCAACATCATCCAGGCAAAAAAATTATTACAGTATGCCGTAATGCTTTCTGCTATGACCAACGAGGTAGTAGAGGCTTACGATGACCATTTTTCGTACGAACTGAATATTGTAAAAAAACATACAGGTCAAAACAGTGTTGCAGCTATGCTGCGCGATGTGTTGAAAGACAGCCGCCTCATCCGCAGTCGTTCCGAGCATCTTTATAATCCCGAAAACATTAAACACGATGTTTTTGAAGACAAGGTGCAGGAATATTACTCACTGCGTTGCGTTACACAGGTACTGGGTCCCATTTTCGATACCATAGCCCATGCCGAAAAAGTAGTAGTGGATGAATTGAATTCGGTGAACGATAATCCCGTAATTGACCACGAGAACCAGAATATTTTCCACGGTGGTAATTTCCACGGCGATTATGTATCGCTCGAAATGGACAAGCTCAAAACGGCCATCACCAAGCTTTCCATGCTTTCTGAAAGACAATTGAATTACCTGCTCAACAATAAGCTCAACGAAAAATTCCCGCCGTTTGTAAATCTTGGTGTGCTGGGCTTCAACTTTGGCATGCAGGGTATGCAGTTTACCGCCACTTCTACAGTAGCCGAAAATCAAACTTTATCGTTCCCCATGTATGTGCACAGCATACCTAATAACAACGATAACCAGGATATTGTGAGCATGGGTTGCAATGCCGCACTCATTACCAAAAAAGTTATTGACAACTCGTTTGAAGTGCTGGCTATACAAATGATGACCGTGCTGCAGGCAATTGATTATGCCGAATGTGCCGAAAAACTGTCGCCAGCAACCAGGGAAATGTATACTATCATCCGGAAAATATTTCCAAAATTCGTAGACGACCAGGCTCGTTATGGCGAACTCAGAAAAATAAAAACCTGGTTCCAGGAAAATGAAGTCCCTGTTTTCAGCAATCCCGTAGACGCAGGCGTGGCTGTACATTAGCCTTTCATCCAAAAACATTATTTTACAGTAAATTCTGCAACTGAATGAAATACGCATTAGTAACAGGCGGGTCCAGAGGCATTGGCAGGGCAATATGTACAAAGCTGGCTGGCATGGGCTACCATGTGCTCATTAATTTTAAAGGCAATACAGCAGAAGCGGAGAAAACGCTTTCGATGATAACAGAAAAAGGGGGAGAAGGCAGCCTGTTGCAGTTTGATGTATCTAAAAGAGAGCAGATACAGGAAGTATTGGGAGGCTGGCTCGAAAAAAATGGGGATAAATTTATCGAGGTATTGGTGAACAATGCGGGTATCAAAGACGATGTTTTGCTGATGTGGATGAAGGACGAACAATGGGACAGCGTGATCAATACCAGCCTGAATGGTTTTTACTCGGTAACAAAACTGGTATTGCAGAATATGCTGATGCAGAAGTATGGCAGAATTATTAATATTGTTTCCCTGTCGGGATTGAAAGGATTGCCCGGTCAAACCAATTATTCGGCTGCTAAGGGCGGGGTAATTGCGGCCACCAAAGCGCTGGCGCAGGAAGTTGGCAGAAGAAACATTACTGTAAATGCCATTGCTCCCGGCTTTATTAAAACAGATATGACCGAGGGGCTGGATGAAAAACAATTGCGCATGTTGATTCCCGTTAGCAGGTTTGGAGAACCCGAAGAAGTGGCGCATGCGGTTGGATTTTTTGCATCTGCCGAATCTGCTTATATTACCGGTGAAGTGCTATCGGTGAATGGGGGGATGTATAGTTGATTTCGGATTTGAAATTTGAAATTGAGCGGATGCGAAAGCGTGATGAATTTGAAAATGCGGTAATTTGAAAATTTGAAAATGTGGTGGGATTTATTTGAGAGATGAAATGAAAGACGTAGTGTTTGGATATATTCTACAGCACCGTCCCTTTCTTTCGGAGAGGGGTGCTCAAGGCGGAGATTGTTGATAAAATGGACAACGCATTTTTGTTGGGATATATTCAAAGTTGACTTGGTAGATATGATGTTAGTTTTTTTTCTATAGCACCGTCCCTCTCTATAGGAGAGGGGATGAGAGGGTGAGGCTTGGTTTGCGAGGGTGAGGCTCTCAAATTTAAAATCTCAAATTTCAAATTCTTGTATAAACGCGTAGTGATAACTGGTATGGGCATTTACTCCTGTTTGGGAAAAAATCTCGAAGAGGTGAAAGCGTCGCTCTATGCAGGTAAATCCGGCATTATTCTCGATCCGGTGCGAAAAGAACTGGGTTACCGCTCGGGGTTGACCGGGTTTGTAGAACGCCCCGTGCTAAAAGGCATGTTAGATCGCAGATCGCGCATCATGCTGCCCGAGCAGGGCGAATATGCTTATATGGCAACGGTAGAAGCGTTGCAAAGCGCGGGTATGGACCAGGATTATATCAACGCACACGAAATAGGTATCCTGTACGGCAACGACAGTTCGGCAAAGCCTGTTATTGATGCCATAGACATTATGCGCGAAAAGAAAGACACCATGCTGATTGGTTCCGCATCTGTATTCCAGACGTTGAATTCTACCATCACCATGAACCTTTCTACCATCTTTAAGCTGCGTGGCGTGAATTTTACCATCAGTGCCGCCTGCGCAAGCGGCTCTCACTCCATCGGTTTGGGATACCATTTTATTAAGACAGGTTTGCAGGAATGTGTGATTGCCGGAGGAGCGCAGGAAATCAATCCTTACTCCATGGGCAATTTTGATGCCTTGTCTGCGTTTTCCACTCATGAGACCGAACCGCAAAAGGCTTCCCGCCCGTTCGATCGCAGTCGCGATGGACTGATACCAAGCGGAGGAGGGGCAACGGTGGTGCTGGAGAGCCTGGAATCGGCAACACGCAGGGGGGCAACAATACTCGGTGAGGTGATTGGTTATGGTTTCTCATCAAACGGAGAGCATATTTCCAACCCTACGGTGAGCGGCCCGGTAAGATCTTTGGAGATGGCGCTGAAAGATGCGCAATTGCAGCCTGGCGATGTGGATTATATCAATGCACATGCAACCAGTACGCCGGCAGGCGATGCAAGCGAAGCAAAAGCCCTGGCAACGGTTTTTGGCGAAAGTGCCACACCGGTAAGCTCTACCAAGTCGATGACCGGGCATGAATGCTGGATGGCAGGGGCGAGCGAAATTGTGTATTCATTATTGATGATGCACAACAGCTTTATGGCGCCTAATATCAATTTTGAAAACCCGGATGAAGATTCGGCTAAACTGAATATTGTAAAAACTACTGCGGAAAAAGATATAAACGTATTTTTGTCAAACTCTTTTGGTTTTGGCGGTACTAATTCGTCGCTGATAGTAAGAAAATGGAGTAAATAGTTGCTTATGTTACAGAAAGATGAAATTATTGGAAAGATCAACCATTTCCTGGCGGAAGAATTTGAGGTAGATGAAGCCAGCATAACCCCCGACGGCAACCTGAAAGAGGTGTTGGAACTGGACAGCCTGGATTATATTGACCTTGTGGTAGTGATTGAAAACAACTTCGGCTTTAAAGTAAAACCCGAAGATTTTACCGGCATCGTTACATTTGAGGACTTTTATAACTACGTTGAATCTCGCGTAAACGCTAAAGAACCCGCATAATGCCTGCCTGGCAGGGTAAATCATCCGGCAATAAACTTGGCTACAGCATTTTCGTAACCATCTTGCAAAAGCTGGGGTTAACGCCTGCGTATATACTGCTCCGGTTTGTAAGTGTGTATTATTTTCTTTTTGCCCGCTCTTCCTCGCGGCATATATTATATTATTTGCGCAACCGTTTAGGCTTTGGCAAGCTCAGGGCATTGCGGTATCTCTACAAAAACTATTACAGTTTTGGGCAGAGCCTTATCGACAAAGTTGCTATTAGCTCGGGACTGGCGCATAAATTCAGTTTTAATTTCGACGGAGAAGAATACCTGCATGAAATGGCTGCGTTGGGCAAAGGCGGATTGTTACTTAGCGCTCATGTAGGCAACTGGGAAGCTGCTGGGTTTTTGATGGAGCGTGTAAAAACCAATGTAAGCATTGTAATGTTTGATGGCGAGCATCAAAAAATAAAGCAGTACCTCGAAAATGTAACCGATGCAAAAAAGGCAAGCATCATCGTCATTAAAAATGATCTTTCGCATATCTATGCCATCAGCGAAGCGCTCGCCAACAACGAGATCGTGTGCATGCATGCCGATCGTTTTGTGCAAGGCAACAAAACCATTACTGCCGATTTTTTAGGCAAACCGGCCAAATTTCCCATAGGACCGTTTATACTGGCCGCCCAATTTAAGGTGCCCGTATGTTATGCCTTTGCCATGAAGGAAGGCACTTTCCATTATCATTTCCAGTCTACCCCCGTATTGTGGTACGATTACTCCGACAAAAATGCCGCCGCTTCAAAAATGGTGAGCGACTTTGCCGCCCGTATGGAAACAATGGTAAAACGTTATCCAGAGCAGTGGTATAATTATTATGATTTCTGGGCTTGAGAGTCTACCACATAGGAGCATAGGAATATAGTTACTTATTTGAGAGTATGATTTATGGTTTGTTTTCAAAAACTTTAAACCTTGCACTCAACACCTATACTACCCTATGTTACTCATGTGCCTATGTGGTGAAAAAAACTTACTGATGCCGCTTACCCCGCCTCACCTTAAACACATGCAACACCTGTGGAAACAATGCCTGCAAAGTTTCTGTTGCACCTTTCACAGACCCCGGCAGCGAAATGATCATGCTATTGCCAGCAAAACCTGCTACTCCCCGCGATAGCATGGCATAGGGGGTGCGTTGCTGTCCGTAATGTCGCGCGGTTTCAATAATGCCTGGTATTTCGTAATCAAGCAGTGGCTTGAGCGCTTCAGGCGTAACGTCTCTGGGAGATACACCCGTTCCTCCGGTAAATAATACAAGATCAGTTTGTTGCTGTATCAACTGTTTCGCTTTCGTTTGGATGGTTTCCACTTCGTCGGGAACGATTTCGTAAACGACAGTGTTGAGTTTGTATTGCCGGAGCTTTTCAATGATGGCTTTTCCTGTAATGTCTTCCGCTTTTCCTGCATGCACAGTATCGGAACAAACAATAACGGCACAGGTTAATCCCGATGCTGTATTTTCATCAAGATCTGTTTTGCCACCTTTTTTTTGTTGCAGTTTAATGCTGGCAATTTCAACGCCTTTGTCTATAGGCTTCAGCATATCGTACATGGTGAGCGCTGTAATAGCTGCGCCATGCATTGCTTCTACTTCAACACCGGTTTTGTAAATAGTATGTACTTCTACAGTAATTTCAATCTCTAAATCTTTTATCTGGTAGGTAATGGCGGCAAACTCAACGGGCAGGGGATGGCAATCCGGTATCACATCGCTCGTTTTTTTTATGGCCAGCAAGCCTGCGGCGCGCGAAAATTCAAATACATCTCCCTTAGGCACTTTTTTTTGTCGGATAGCTTCAATGGTTTCGGCGGACGATACTTTGAGTAAAGCCGTAGCTATTGCCTGTCTTAATGTATTTGATTTGTGGGTGATGTTTACCATAATTATTGATTGACTTTCCACTGGTGCGTTTCATCATCCAGTATTTCCCTGCCCCATATGGGGAGCTGTTTTTTGATCAGTTCTACTGCTTCCTCACAGCCATCTATAGCCGCTTTTCGGTGAGGGGCGGAGGCAAACACGAACAGGCAGATCTCACCTGCTCTTACAATGCCAAGACTGTGATATACCCTGAGACATGAAAGAGCGTATTTTTTTACAAGTTCGCTGATTATACCATCCATTGCCTCTGTAGCCATTTCTTCAAAAGAGGTATACTCAATAGCAACAACCTGTTTGTTATTTATTTTGTCGGCACGCACCTGGCCCAGGAAAATATTGTGCGCGCCTTCGCTGGTTTGGTTTTGATGCGCCTCGATACACGATCCGATAAACTCTATGCTGATAGCGCCTTTTATAAATATCTCGGACATTATTTTTTCACTCATCACGCGGTAGTTTGCCTGGCAATAATGCCTCCTTTTAAAGAATAAATTTCCCTCGACTCACCCAATATATCTTTTAACATGTGCGCTGCAACCCGGCTGCGTTTGCCCGACTGGCAGAACAGTACAATTTTTTTTTGTTGCAGTGTATGCGCCTGCTCTTTCAGTTGTTGCAAAGGGATATTCCTGCACAAAAAATCTGTTACAACAGGCATTTCGCCCGGTTCTCTTACGTCAATAATACTTGTGTCTTCCTCCAACAATGCATTAAATGTTGCTGTATCTATTTCAAAGCTTTCTATACTACCGCCACAAAGCTGCTGGTAATTTGTTTTTTCAAAAGCGCTTCTGCTGTCGGGTATTAGTGACCGTGAGTTTTTATTTTCCGAGAATTGCAAAGTCACAGTTTGATGATTCAACACATTGTACACCAGCATTTGGTTCACGAGCGGTTCTCCCATTCCCGTTATCAGTTTAATGCATTCAGAAGCCATCCACATGCCCGCCAGTCCCGGAACAACTCCCAGCACGCCGCTTTCATTGCAGTTCGGGACTTCATTTTCCGCAGGTGGTGTGGGAAAAAGGTCCCTATAATTCACACTCCGTTTCCCGGATTTCTCTTCACAATTAAATACAGCCAGTTGTATTTCAAATGCTGAAACGGCGCCAAAAATAAGTGGCTTTCTAAGCAGCACACAGGCATCGTTGATCAGGTACCGTGTTGCAAAATTGTCGGTACCATCTACTACAATATCGTATGGCGCTGCAATATCGAATGCATTTTGAGCTGTTAACTGAGTGTGATGTGCAATTGCATTTATTTCAGGATTCAGGCGATGTATAAAAGCCGCTGCCGCCGTAACTTTTGCAGTACCCACATCGCTCATCGTATAAATGGTTTGCCGGTGCAGGTTGTGAATGGCGACAGTGTCGTAATCCGCTATCCCGATGGTTCCAACGCCGGCTCCTGCCAGGTATTGAATTACCGGACTTCCCAATCCGCCCGCACCCACCACCAGCACCTTGGCCTTAGCGAGCTTTTGCTGACCAATAACGCCTAGTGCTTTAAGCTGCAACTGACGTTGATACCTGGTATATGTTGCTGAGTTTGTCATTTTTTATCCACCGGAGAAAGGCGGCAACAAAGCTACTGTGCTTTCATGAGTAATGACCGTATTGGTTGAAACGATCTTTTTGTTGACGGCAATAGCATATTTCATTTCCGCCATACGCGGAAAAAGCGATTGCAGTTTTGCCTGAAGTTCGTTGGTATCGCGAACGTTTTCCACCTGTAAAAAACTGTTGCCTGTAACTTCCTTCAGTTGTCCAAATAACATTACTGTCATGTTCACTGCTTTTTATTGTGCACGCTCCACACGAATGGTTTCCAGGTTTTTGAGATATCGCCTTCCGGTGGCTTTATCGGCGGGCGAAACAATCGCTATGCAATCTTCCCTTTTGTCAGCCGTTGTGCCGTCGGAGGCTGTTACAATCAGCACCTCTTCGCCAACCGGTGTGTTGAATAGCTCATTCCACGAAAAAACTACTTTGTATCCATCGGACGCAATGCAGGTAAAATAAAATTCACTGTAAAGTTTGGGATTTGAAACATTCAAACCAACTTTCGACAACACTTCCTTTAAAGATATTCCGGTAATGTGATTTACCGTTCGCTTACGCTCCATTAAATGGTTATATATCACGAAGCTGTCCAGTGTTGACTGCCTATACGATGCATGATCTTTCAGGGAGAACTTTGTTTCCTGCTTAACGGCGCCGGTGATCGTAAACGAATCTGTGGGTTTTAAATTCGTTTGTCCCTGGGCGATAGAAACAAAGCAACAAAAAATGATCCCGAAAACTTTCTTCATACTGTCGTCATGCATTCGTAAATAATAATTTGCAGGCTGCCAGTAACAATACAACTGCCAGGATATTTTTCAAAACGGCATGCCTGAATTTCAACGAGCCGAAATACGCGCCCCCAATGCCGCCGGCAAAAGCAACAACAACATACATCAGCATATTGGAATTGAACTGAACGCCTTTTGTAAGCTGACCGGCAAGCCCGGAAAGAGAATTTACAAAAATAAAAAGCGCGCTGATAGCGGCAGCCTGCTTCATATTCGTCCACTTCAATAACAACAACACCGGCGACAATATAATGCCTCCGCCAATTCCGATCAGTCCCGATAAAAAGCCGATGACCCCGCCAATCACAACCGACAAGCCGGTGCTTGCTTTTTTGTACGCTTCAATTTGTACGTTTGAAAAAAACAGGAATCGTATAATGGGTATAATGAGCAGCACGCCTAATATTTTTTTGTAGATATAGGCATCTACGTGTACTAACCCTCCTGCAAATGCAAGTGGTATCGAAGCCAGGGCCAATGGCCAGAAGATCTTGGCAATAAAATGTCCGCCCCTGTAAAACTGGATGAACGAAACCATCGAAACAAAAAGGTTCAACAGCAATGCGGTTGGTTTCATTACGTCTGGCGACACACTGAATATTGCCATCAGCGCCAGGTAACCACTCGCACCTCCATGACCTACAGAGGCATACAGGAATGCTACTACGAACAAAAGGATATAAAATAAAAATAGTGTGTCCATTCTCTTGACTTATTTCATTTCGGTGAGCGAAGACAACCCCCGACAGGTTAAATCTACACTATCTTTTCCGGCAAAGGTCTGGTAGCATAGGTTATGCAGCGGGGCCAGATCTGTGCCATAGCATCACTTGTTTTTACATGTTAAGATGCTTAACATTAGGTAACCATATCCAATGTAAGATAAGTAACGCTTATCACCGGTCGGACAATGCTCCGATCATTGCTACAGACCGGCGCTAGTTTGTTTATGCAGCGGTGCCATATCTGTGCCATAGCATTACTTGTTTTTACATGTCAAGATGCTTAACGTTAAGTAACCATATCCAACGTAAGATAAGTAACGCTTAATCACCGGTCGGCCAACGCTCCGATCATTGCTATAGACCGGCGCTAGTTTGCTTTGGTATGTTTGTGGCGCAGGTCTGGTAGCATAGCTTATGCGGCGGTGCCAGACCTGTGCCATAGCATTACTTGTTTTTACATGTCAAGATGCTTAACATTAAGTAAACATATCCAATGCAAGATAAGTAACGCTTAGCCACCGGTCGGCCAACGTTCCGATCATTACTGCAAACCGGCGCTAGTGTGTGACATCCGATTCATTCTAGTGGTGGGTGTCTTTACCCACCACCCTGTCATTATCCACATGCTCACTGCGGCAGGAGATGTACTTCCACCATTTCACCTTCTTCACATACTGCTGTTTGTTCTTCTATTTTAATAAGACAGTTTGCCAGCGCAAAAGATTTCATGCGGTACGACTCCTGTGCATCGAGCGGCGTAACTGTTGTTCCATCATAATATCCTTTCAAAAAATGAGTTAACCCCGCCGGTTTTTGATAGGTTCTGGCTAAAGGGCAATTAATCACTCGCATGCTTTGGCTGCGGTGCATCATTTTTTCGAGAGATGGCAACACATATTCATAAAAGCAGGTGAGTACCGACGAAGGATTGCCCGGTAAGCCAAACACAGGAACGGTATCGTTGACACCAAAGAAAAGCGGTTTTCCGGGACGTTGCTTTACCTTATGCAGCAATTTTACAACCTGGCAGGCTGCTGCTGCTTCCACCACAAAATCATAATCGCCAGCGCTTACACCTCCCGTTAGTAAAATAAGATCACTTTGCGCGAGTGCACCGGCGAGCGCAGCAGTCAATTCGTTTAGTTCGTCGTTTACATACCGGGTCTGTACATCGGTTATGCTTAGCCGCTGCAAACAGGAGAGGAGGGTAACTGAGTTGGATTCATATACCTGCCCGTACTGCAAAGGGCTGCCGGGTTTTTGCAATTCTTTTCCCGTAACAATAATGGTTATGCGCGGACTGTATACTGAAACTTCTGCAATGCCTATTCCCGATAAAAAGCCAATAGCCGCGGGCCACAGGTAAGTGTTTGCCGCCAAAGCCAACGTTCCTGCTTTTACTTCCGATCCGGGCGGACGAACATGCATGCCCTGCGGCAGCAAAGGTTCGTTGATGGTCAGCCTGTTGTTTTCAACAGCCGTTTTCTCCTGCATGATAACAGTGTCTGCGCCCGCCGGAACCGGAGCCCCTGTAAAAATACGTACCGCTCTGCCCGGCCCAATGGTTTTAATTTCAGTATTGCCTGCAGCACTTTCGCCTTCAATCAATAATGTTTCATTTTGTTTCCAATCGCTGAAAGAAAAAGCATATCCATCCATCGACGATTGAGGAAAGGCAGGTATGTCAAACCCCGCCTGCACATCATGCGCCAGCATTTTCCCCGCGGCCTGCAGCAGCGGCATTGTTCGTGGCTGCACCGGTTGTATATTACTTTGTATAATTTCTTTTGCTTCGCTTACCGAAATCATAAGGCATTAAAAGAATTTTATCCCCCTATTGTGATCATACTCCTGTTTCTGATCGCATTGGCGAGAACATGCTGCAGATCCGTCCCGAATTGCCCGCCCAGCGATTTTTCTTTCGCAATAATATTTTCTCTTATCAATGGCTCTATCTTTTCGCCGTTCCTGAGAGCAGTCAACAGGTCTGTTTCATTTTTTGAAAAAAGGCAGTTCTTCATTTTACCATCTGCGGTTAGCCGTATACGGTTGCAGCCTTCGCAAAAGGGAGCAGTCATAGTGCTGATAACGGCAAACGACCCACGATGACCGGGAATGCTGTAAGCTTTGGCAGTATCGTGTGTGCCCCGTTGCTGTGGAATAATAGTATAATGTTCTGCCACAATATGCATCAGCTCCTGCCAGCTAAACACTTTATTGCTGGTCCACCGGTTGCCGGTAAACGGCATAAACTCAATAAACCGGATCTGAACCGGGTTTTCCTTTGTCCATTCTATAAAGTCAATGATCTCATCGTCGTTAAATCCCTTCATCAAAACTACGTTCACTTTTACATTGAATCCTTTTTCAACCAGCCTGTTAATGTTGTTTAAAACGGTGTGAAATTGATTTCGCCGTGTGAGGAATAAAAATTTATCAGCGTTCAACGTATCAAGGCTGATGTTCAATGAGCGGATGTTGGCTTTTACCAGTGTATCCAAATGTTCCTGTATCCTCGTACCGTTTGTTGTAAGCGTTAATTCAACAGGCAGTGCGGAAAGTGCCATTATTATTTCGGCGGCGTCCCTTCTTACCAGTGGTTCACCTCCCGTTAGCCGTATTTTGTTTACGCCCAGTTCTACAAATATTTTTGCAAGGGCGATGATCTCGTGCGGTTGCATCAGCCTCGACGCCGGTGTAAAATCATAGTCTTCGTCGGGCATACAATAAAAGCACCGGAGGTTGCAGTTATCGGTAAGCGATATCCGGAGATAATGATGTGTACGGTTAAACGAATCAACAATCATGAACGACTTTTAAGACTTTATCAAAGTTACTTTATTTGAGCAGAAACATTTCAAAGCTCATTTGCACAAATTCGCATTGTAATTTGGGTTACCTGCGAATCTGCGGCTTGTTAAGTAGTATTAAAATTGTATGCCTGCATTACACAAATTCCCATTATTTTTAAGGATGACAGGACTGGTTTTATGCGGCGGACAAAGTTCCAGAATGGGCAGCGATAAAGGGCTGCTTACACTTGAAACAAAAACATGGGCTCAGTCGGCAGTGGATATAATGCAAACATTGCACATCCCCGTTAAAATTTCGGTGAATGCACAACAGCATGCTGCGTATGTGAAAATTTTTACTCCCGGTCAACTTATACAAGATGAAACAACGCTCACCATCAAAGGTCCGCTGCTGGGCGTTTTAAGCTGCCATATTCACAATCCGGCCGAAGCTATTTTTGTGCTGGCCTGCGATATGCAGCTGATGAACCCCATTATACTCAAAGAACTGTACGATCATTATTTACAGCATCGGGGAGCTGACGCCTATGTATACACGAATGATCAGGAAATAGAGCCTTTATGTGCCATTTATACCAGCAATGCCCTGGCGCTGGTTTTGGATTTATATAAAGCAGGCAAATTGCAGAAACACAGTATGAAATGGATGCTTGAACAGGTACTGGTTTCGTCCATTGCACTAAAAGATGATCAAAAACAATACTTTAAAAATTTTAACGCACAGGCTGAGCTAAACGGCTTCTAGCCAAACCTTCTCTCTGTCTGTTTTTATAAATTCACTTTTCGGCGCCTCGCAGGTGGCGCAGGTATAATCGCTGGTAAGTTGCTCAAAACTGGTTCCGCCTGCTATATTTCTTTCAGGCTCGCCCAGCGCTTCGTCGTAAACGCTGCCACAGTACCTGCATTGATACAGTGTAGCGGGTGTATTACTTTTTTCTACAGATACCTTCAACGTTTTTTCTTTTTCGCCGGTTACCGGGGTGCTCAACCGGCTATTGTAGAAAGATATGACCGAACGTCGTAACTGCTCCGCCAGTAAAAACTTTGGGTTGTTGCGGCTGAAAACAAAGCCTGTGCGCTCATTGGGATTAAAGTTTTGCGCACACAAAATATCATACACATAAAAAAGTTCAACCTTCCCAAAGCGAAGAAGCGGTTTCCTTCGCACGAGTATACTGCTGAACACTTCGCTTTTCCTTCTTGTTTTAATGCCTATGCATATGCCAAAGGTTCTTATGTCGTCGTCGTTCAGTTTTTTTACAAGATGGTTTTTCAGTTGCAACCCCGCTTCGCAATTGTCTTCCACCTGGAAGTTCAGCTCATTGGCTGCGTGGCGCATATTGATGTGAAATTGCTCCAGCAACCGGTTCCATTTCCATTTATCCTTTTCATCTATTCCTTTTACGATGATCGATTTCCACGGAGTGGAGCAAATTTGTCCGATCTTGGTTTCAAGGCACAACGCACATATTTCCTTGAGGAAGGCAATGTCAAACAGTTCATCTCTCCGATAAATGCCTAACCAGTATTTGTTGTTATACCTGTTCAACCCTTCGTAATAAGGCAGGTTAAAGGAGGGCAGTGTTACTGGTTTTTCGGCAGGCCTGGTAATATACTTTTCCGTATCAATGTGCTGAAAGAGTTTTTCGCCGTCGGGCGAAGCATTGTCAAAAAAATCTTCCTTATGTTGAAGGATCAGCCATTCAACTTCTTTCGACATCCTGGCAACGTCGTTGGTATATACCATTTTGTTCCATTCATATATCACGTTGGTTTTGGGAAACCGTACAATCAAATGCCAGAAATGCTGGGCATCGGGATCAGCTATCCAGTTAATGTTGCCCGTTAGTATAGGCGTAAAGCTCTGATTGCTGTCTGAAATATTGATTTTGAGTGTTGGGCGATGCTCAATGGTATCCAGTATGTCTTTGTAAACGCCTTCGCTTAGCCATGTTTGTGTGATGAACACTTCGGCGGCGGGGTAGGAGCTGATGATGCCGGGATGGTCATCGTTGTTGATTTCAAACTCAATGCCCAGCCTGTTTAATTCTGTAGCCAACGCGTCAATGTATTCGAAGTTGATGCCAATCAGCAATTGCTGGCGGAGTCCAAAGCTTATGGTGGTAACGCCGGACTTGCCTGCGGCAACCAGTATGTTGTATAATTCACCAGGCGAAATAATACCGCCGTGGAAATTGATCTTTACGGTTGCCTCGTATTTCATTTATTATGTTTTTGAATCAATACCAAATTCTTTCAATGCTATAGGCAGGTTCCTGTTTTCGTGTCCCGGCCGGGATAATTTCAGGAGCGCAAAACGTTGAAGGTCTGTCAATGAACGCCATTGATCTTCGGTGATCGTTTTACCTCTCTTCCTGCATTCGGCTGCCAGCTTATCGGGAACACGGTGCCTGTTTTGCCATGCGGGATGTTCTTCAACTGGCAAAGCCGTAGCTTCATTTCCTGTTCTCAGCCGGATGCGTTCGGTTAGCCATTCACGGTAGTTTCGTATCTCTTCGTTGCTGTCAAAAGGCATGAGCGCCAGTTGCAGCTTTTCTTCAGTGTTCAATTTTGCCCACTCCGCCAGCTTCAGTTTGATTCCTGCTTTATCTAGTTTAAATCGTACGATCATCGGTATGCACCTTATGTTTTCCTCCACAAAATCTTCTTCAAAATCAAAATATTCAATGCCCTCCACATTTTTGAACTCAGATGGTTGTTTGTTCCGGCTCATGGATCATCTTTTTTGTAAAGATAAACCAAGACTAAGTCTTGGAAGAACATAGAAGATAACGAAGTCGGAGACTTTGTATAGCTGACTCTCGCCGAGCCGACCGAAACCATCGGCACGCCGGAGGCGGTCTGATGGAACCAGGTCATAGCTCTTCGCTTACAAACAACCTGTAAGGTATGCCGCACTGCAGGCCTTACAGGTTTGTTGCTCCTGCTTCACTGGATTTTAAAACAGTATGCACTCTTTCTGTTGCTACCAGCTTCTGTTCCAATATTTTTTTCACTTCGGGGCGACAACTTCCGCAGCCCGTGCCTGCGCCGGTGAGCTGGCATAGCTGCAAATGATCTTTACATCCTTCTTCTATTTTTTTTAGCAGATTACCTTCGCCTACGTTGTTGCAACTGCACACCAGCTTTCCCAGAACCAGCTCTGCGGTTTTGCCCGATCGCAGCAACTGCAAACGTTTTTCACTTAGCTCAATCTTTTTTTCAATCAGGTTGCGAAATTCAAGGAACTCTGTTTTATCGCCAATCAAAATCGCCCCAACCAGCTTATCATTGTGAATAATACATTTCTTATAATATCGCTTTGCCTTGTCTATAAATATCACTTCTTCGTAAGCGGGATCGTCGGGACATTTTATTTCACCGAGCGAACACATATCGGTGCCATGCATTTTTAAAATATTCATTGAGAGTGATCCTTGATAGTATTGAGCAATATTGCCCGATAAAAATTGGGCAACCACTTCGGCCTGCTGCTCGGCTGCTGCGGTAATGCCATACAGCGATCCTTTAAACTCAGCTATTTCGCCAATGGCAAAAATATCGGGATCGTTTGTTTGGAGGTATTCATTGACTACCACACCTCTTTTGCATTCAATACCGGCCGCTTTCACAATTTCTATATTGGGCGAAGTGCCAATAGCGGCTACCACAGCCTGGCAGGGCAGCAGTAAACCGCTTTTTAAGCGGACACCCTTTACCGATGCATCGCCGAGAAAACGGTCTATTTCATCGTTGTAATAAATTTCAATTCCCTTATCTGTCAGCTCGTCGTGCAGCAACTGGCTGCCCAGCGGGTCTAACTGCCGGTTCATCAGCCGCGAAGTACGGTGAAGAATAACCGGACTGATGTTTATTTCGCGTAGGGATACTGCGAGTTCAATTCCCAATAATCCGCCTCCTACTATCACCACTTTTCCACCCTCCGGCTGCAGGTGCGCTTTAAGGTTATCGGCATCGTTTCTGCTGCGCATGGAAAAAATACCCTTCATCACCGGTGCATCCTTGATGGTAACCGCCCTGCTTCCGGTAGCAACGATGAGCAGGTCGTACGTATGTATGTTGCCGTTATTGTCCGTTATTGTTCTGGCTTCGCGGTCAATAGCTTCTATGCTAACCCCCTTATGCAGTTTGATGTCGTATTCATATTCCTCCTGACCGGTAATTTTAACCAGGTTTTGCCACTGTAACGAACCGCTTATATAATCCGGCAGCAACACACGGTTGTAAAAAGGAAGATCTTCTTTACTGAACACTTCAATGATATCGTCGCTGTTGAGCATGCGGTAGCTTTTTACAAAGCCGCAGGCACCAGCACCGGCACCAATTACAACGATCTTTTGTTTTTTCCTGCGATAGCGCTGAACCTGCACTGCCGAAAACTTAAAATCGGGTTCTTTGCTTTTGGGATCAACCAGGTTGTTGGTAAGATTGTTTACGCGGTTAAGATCGTTATTCAGGATTTTTCCCCAATGCATGGGCATAAACACAACGCCCTGCTTAATATCTGTTGTAAGCCGAGCTTTTACTCTCACTTCTCCCCGGGAGCTTGTTACTTCAACCAGGTCGTTGTCTTTAATGTTCCTTTCCAGTGCGTCTTCCGGATGTATTTCCAGGAACGATTCGGCTATATGCTGTTTGAGTTTATTGACCTTCCCGCTTCTTGTCATCGTATGCCATTGATCCCTGATGCGTCCTGTTGTTAATACCAGCGGAAAATCGGGCGACAATGGTTCCGAGTGATTGTCATCCCGAAAAGTATGGATGACGGCTTTACCGGAGAACGTATAAAATTTTTTATCGGTGAAAAGCCGGTTGTCGGTTACAGGTGATGGTGAGGTATAAGGCCATTGCACCGTCCTGTTCTTTTTTAAGAGTGCGTAATCTAGTGCGCTTACATCAATATGCGTGCCTTTTGTAAGCAATGCATGCTCCTGGTATATTTCAGAAGGGTTCTGGTAGTTGAAGGTATCGTATCCCATCTTTTGGGCAAACCTGCAAATGATTTCGGCATCCGGCAGCGCATCGCCCGGAGCGTCTACAACTTTGCTGAGGTGGCTGATGCGTCTTTCAGCGTTCGTCATAGTACCTTCTTTTTCGGCCCAGGTGGCAGCGGGCAATACTACATCGGCAAAGGGTAACGTGCCGGCTTTCTGGCTGATTTCCTGCACCACCACAAACTTTGCTTTCTTCAGCCCTTCTTCGGCTACTCTCGCATCGGGCAGGCTGGTTAAAGGATTGGTGCCGATGATCCATATCGCTTTTAACCTGCCGGTATGCAATGCTTCGAACATTTCGGTGGCGGTAAGTCCAGGACGTGGAGCAATTTTTCCTTCGGGTATGCCCCAGTATTTTTCTACTTCTGCGCGGTGATTCGCGTTGAGCAGATCGCGATGAGCCGGCAACAGGTTAGACAAACCGCCGACTTCACGACCGCCCATCGCATTGGGCTGACCTGTTAATGATAGCGGTCCTGATCCGGCTTTGCCGATATGACCGGTTATTAAATTGAGGTTGATGAGCGAAAGATTTTTGTTAACGCCCACAACGCTCTGGTTCAACCCCATTGTCCACATGGTAATAAAACCAGTAGCGTTACCAATATAGCTTGCTGCCAGCCGGATGTCTGTTTCAGATATTCCGCAAATGATCGCCGCTTCGGCTATTGTTCTTTCCAATACAGTTAATCTGTATTTTTCAAATCCTTCTGTATGATGTTGCACAAAGTCAAGATCAATATCGCCTTCTTCAATCAAACATCGGCCGATGGCATGGTGCAGGGTAATGTCGGTGCCGGGGTTCAACTGCAGGTGTACGTCGGCGATAGCACAGGTTTGTGTTTTGCGTGGATCGCTTACAATAATTTTCAGCCTGGGATTTTGTTGTTTGGCTGCTTCCACCCGTCGCCACAAAATAGGATGACACCAGGCAGGGTTGGCACCGGCTACGAAAATCACGTCAGCCAGCTCAATATCATCGTAGTTTACCGGCACGCAATCTTCGCCGAGGCTCATTTTGTAAGCTACCACAGCGCTGCTCATGCACAACCTGCTGTTGGTGTCGATATTGTTGCTGCCAATATATCCTTTAATGAGTTTGTTAATCACATAATATTCTTCCGTCAGGCATTGTCCCGACGCATAAAAAGCTACAGAATCAGGGCCATATTTGTCGATGAAGGTTTTGAACACCGTTGCAATCCTGTCAAACGCTTTATCCCACGAAACACGTTGACGTGCATGATTGCGGTTGTACCTGATCTCAGGATACAGCAGCCTGTCGCTTGTGTCGTTTGCCGTGTAGTGTAAGTTCATACCCTTGCTGCATAACATGCCTTTATTTACCGGGTGTGTTTTGTCGCCTTCTACCGTTATTTTTCCCAACTTATCTGTATGCACAACAATGCCGCAACCTACACCGCAGTAACAGCAGGTCGTTCGCTTTACTTCGGCGATGGCATTATTGAACGTCAAACTGTTTTGTTTTTAGTGTTGAATGTTTTGTGGTGGTAGCTAATGCTGGTTGAACAACGGCAACGGTTCTTCCATCGTTTGTTTTTCCTTTGGTAAATTTTGTGATGAGGATGATGATGGAAACCGCAATCACAATCATGCCAATATAACCGAATGCCTGGGCATAGGTAATGCTGTCGCTTTTAAACAGGAAGCCAAACAGCATACCGCCTATGTTTCCGCCGGCACCCACAATGCCACTCACCAGCCCTACGTTTTTTTCATTTATAAAAGGTGTTATCGCGTAGGTGGTACCGTTAGCCATTTTTAAGAACAACGCAAAAGTGATCATAGAGAGAATAGCCATACCAAAGGAGCCGGAACTGGCAAATAAAATAAGCCCCAAACCTTCTAACAGCAATACAGCGCCCAACAAAATTCCTTTTCCCTTCATTCCATATTTCTTACCCACTTTATCGGCAAATATGCCGCCCAATGCACGGGCAAACAGGTTCATAAAACCAAATACGCCTGCCCAAAAACCTGCACTGCTCTGGCTCATACTGAACTCCTGTACAAAGTGCAATGCCGCCACGTTGTCGAAGGTTATTTCCATACCAAAGCAAACAGCGTAGGCCAACGCCAGTGCCCAAATACGCCAGTCTTTTAAAACGCCGTAATCGGTTTTGTCGTTTTTTATTGTTCTTTTTATCTCATTGTAATTGCCGGCGGGTGTGTCTTTGGTATACCGGAAATATAAAAAGGCCATCAGCAACATGGCAATACCGGGCACGAGCATGGCGTATCTCCACGCTTCCTGTTTTGTATATCCAAAACCAACAATGGCGGCAAATATCAAAGGCATCACCATATTGGTGATGCCGCCACCCAGGTTTCCCCAGCCTCCTGCAACAGCATTGGCAGTTCCTTTAATAGCCGGGGCAAACATCATAGAGGTGTGAAACTGGGTTATTACAAACGAAGCACCTATAACACTAATGGATAACCGAAAAAATAAAAAGGAGGCATAATCTTTGGCCAACCCAACGCACAGCACGGGAATGGCGCCAACAACCAGCAGCGCAGTATATGTTTTGCGCGGCCCCCAGGTATCGCATAATTTTCCTATCAGCAGCCTGGCAATAATAGTTCCCGATACGGATGCAATGATGATGTTGCCGATCTGTGATTTGTCGAGCTGCAGGTCGTCTTTAATGGTGGGCATTAAAGGAGCCAGTCCAAACCAACCGAAGAAACACACAAAAAAAGTTAACCACGATAAATGGAATGTCCGCATCTGGACGCCTTTAACAGAAAAAACATGGAGCTGACGAAGTGGTTCGGTCACTAGTGACATATAAATGATTTATTGGTGGAAAGTGAAAGGTCAAAGGCTAAAGGTGAGAGAAGTATCTTTCTCCTTTCACTTTTCACCTTTCGTTACTCCGATGTATACAAACCCATTATCCACCTTCACCGGGTAGGTTTTAATGGCGCATTCATCGCCGCTCAGGCATTCTCCGGTTTGAAGTGAAAATGTTTTTTTATGAAAAGGGCAGGCAACTTTCGGAACATCGCCGTGAGAGCCAATCATGCCCCGGCTTAGCGCCATCTGGTGGCGGTGAGGACATTCGTTTTGCGTAGCATACCATTCATTGCGGCGTGTAAAATGAAACAGCGCGATCTGTTCATTTTTGTATTTCACGCATACGCCTCCGTTTTCGGGCATATCGTTTATGCTGCAGGCTAAAAACCAGTTTATTGTTTTTTCTTCAACCATTGTTTTTTATTTAAGGTGGAGGGTAAAAGGTGTAGGGCATAAGGTATAAGGCATTTGACTTATCAACTTATTTAACTTAGTCAACTCACTTAACCAATTCCCCGCCTATTTCCATTCGGCAGCGCGTTTCTGATCGCGTAGGGGATCAAACTTTACAGTGGGATCTTTTTGTCCGGGGGCATTTATAAAATGTGAA
The DNA here is from genome assembly GCA_051955255.1 of Agriterribacter sp. Lineage (GTDB taxonomy): Bacteria > Bacteroidota > Bacteroidia > Chitinophagales > Chitinophagaceae > Agriterribacter. Next base: position 23,654 of record JBQCGX010000060.1, read on the forward strand.
AACCTTTTTCGTATTTCGGGATTTTCTATAGCAGCCTTCCACTCGCACTCGTATGCGTCTACCAGCATTTGCATTTCCTGCTCCCATTGTTCAGCCATTCCCAAACTGTCGTTCACTACCACATTGCGCAGGTAATCTATGCCTCCTTCCATTTTGTTGAGCCAGGTGGCGGTGCGGGTGAGCGGATCGGCGGTTTTTATATAAAACATCAAAAACCGGTCGATGTACTTTATGCAGGTTTCGCTGTCTATGTCGGTAGCTAACAGCAATGCATGCTGTGGCTTGCTGCCGCCATTACCGCATACGTATAAGTTCCATCCTTTTTCGGTTGCTATAATGCCAAAGTCTTTGCTTTGAGCTTCGGCGCATTCGCGTATGCAGCCAGACACTGCAGACTTTATTTTGTGAGGTGCTCTTAACCCGCGGTAACGTTCTTCCACGCGAATGGCGTAGCTCACACTGTCTTGCAAACCAAACCGACACCAGGTGCTGCCTACACAACTTTTAACTGTACGCAACGCTTTGCCATATGCATGTCCGCTTTCAAAACCGGCTGCTATCAGCTCCTCCCATATCAATGGCAGATCATCGAGGTGAGCACCGAACAAATCAATTCTTTGTCCGCCGGTTATTTTGGTATACAACCCGTATTTCTGGGCAACCTGTCCAATGACTATTAATTTTTCGGGAGTAATTTCGCCGCCGGGTATGCGGGGTACAACAGAATAAGTGCCGCCTTTTTGAATGTTGGCCAAAAAACGATCGTTGCTGTCCTGCGAGGTATCGTTTCCTTTTTTCAATACCATTTCGTTCCACAAGCTCGCTATAATGGAAGACACGGCAGGTTTGCACACTTCGCATCCATCGCCTTTTCCTAGCTGGTCTAATATATCATTGTAGGTTTTTAGTTCGTGCAGTTTTACCAGATCAAACAATTCCTGGCGACTGTAGTTAAAATGCTCGCACAATACATTCCGCACATACTTGCCTTGCTGCTTCATGGCAGATACCATCAGGTCTTTCACCATTGACAGACATCCGCCACAACCTGTGCCTGCTTTCGTGCATTTCTTTATCGCATCCACCGTTTCGCACCCCTGCGCTGTTACCGACTGGCAAATGGCATCTTTGCTCACACCTTCGCAACTGCATATCAATGCGTCGCCCGGCAATGCCAGCAGTCCGGTGCCGTCGTCTTTTTTTGTTTCCCTGGCGGGCAATATCACATCTTCCGGATGCGGCGGAAGTAAAATTTTATTTTTGCAGGTCTGTAAAAGGATGTTGTATTGAGACGCATCGCCTACCAATACACCGCCTAAAAGATACTTACCATCGGCCGAAACGTTTATCCGTTTATAAATGCCCTTCACGGTATCTTTTAAAACGATGTTCCGTATGTTTTCGCCGTTGGCAAACGGATCGCCAAAGCTTGCAACATCGGTTCCAACCAGTTTGAGCTTGGTGCTCATGTCAAAGCCTGTAAACAGTTTTGTGTTCACCGAACGGTCATGCATACTGCATATTTCACTCACCACCACTTCTGCCATATCGTAACCCGGCGCCACCAGTCCATAAATCATTTCATTGTATAAGGCACATTCGCCGATGGCATAAATAGAGGCGTCGGATGTTTGCATGCGACTGTTTACAACTATACCGCCATTCATTCCTGTTTCCAATCCGCAGTCAATTGCCAGTTCGCCCCTTGGCCGGATGCCTGCCGAAACAACGAGCATATCCGTTTCAATAATACTTCCATTGGTAAATTCCAGTCCTGTAATACGATCGTTACCGAGTATGCGCGCAGTATTGGTATTTACCCGAATGTTGAGACCGAGTTCCGTCAACGTTGTCATCAACATTTCAGAACCGGCTTCATCGAGCTGCCTGGGCATGAGTCTTGGCGCAAATTCTATCACGTTGGTATCCTGTATACCCAGGTCCAGCAATGCCTTTGCAGCTTCCAGTCCCAACAGTCCGCCTCCAATAACGGTTCCTTTGTTTGCCTTTTTTGCATAGGATTGAATCAGGTGGAGATCTTCGATGGTGCGATACAGGAATACACCATCTTTTTCAATGCCCTCTATTTTAGGAACGAAGGCCGATGAGCCGGTTGCCAGCACCAGTATGTCGTAGTGTTTAATATATCCTTTAAAGGTGTGAAGCAGCTTAACGGAGGGTTTAATGTATTGAACCGGGTCGCCAAGATGAAGCTCAATATTTTTTTCCTGGTACCACGACAGGGGAGCCATAGTAAGATCGTTGGCTGTTTTCCCGTTGAAGAATTCGCTAAGGTGAACCCGGTCGTAGGCCGGGTATTGTTCTTCGCCAAAAACAGTAAGCTGGATATCGGGTAAATTTTTGGCAATCAGCTTTTCGCAGAACTTATAGCCTACCATGCCATTTCCAACAACTACAATTCTCATAAATTGATTTTAAGTGTTAGAGAATGGCAAGCAATCGAAATAAGATATTTTATTATTGTTTGTTTTGTCTGGGTCAGAGACAAATATTGACTGTTTATTTAAAATAATATTATAAATATAATAAGACAATATGATAAAAATGTAATTTTATTCAATAAAATATTACATATATATAATTGCAATATAATTATGGCGAAGCTTTTTTTGGTTGGGGCAGGTCCTGGAGACCCGGAATTAATAACAGTGAAAGCAATAAAATGTTTGTCGCAGGCAGATGTAATTTTATATGATGCTTTGGCAAACGAAGACTTGTTGCAATATGCTGCCAATGCAAAAGTGAAACGTTTTGTGGGCAAGCGATACGGTTGCCATACGTTAAGCCAGGCAGAGATCAACGCCGCTATTATAGAGTATGGAACACAATACAAACGTATTGTGCGTTTGAAAGGTGGCGATCCGTTTGTGTTTGGCAGAGCGCATGAAGAGATAGAAGCCGCCACGGAAGCGGGTATGGAGGTAGAAGTTATTCCCGGTATATCGAGTGCGCTGGCAGTGCCTGCCTCGCAAATGATACCTGTTACCTGCCGGGGAATCAATGAAAGCTTTTGGGTGGTAACGGGCACTACGAGCAGTGGCGATATTTCGCGCGACCTGTACCTGGCAGCTCAATCAACCGCCACCGTTGTTGTTTTAATGGCCATGAGCAAACTGGAAAGGATAACCGAAATATTTATGCAATACGGAAAGGGTGAAACGGCAGCAGCCATTATTGAAAATGGAACCACCCCGAATGCAAGAATGGTTTCGGGTAGGGTAAAAGATATTTACTTCAGGGCGCAGCATGCGGAGTTAAGCAATCCTGCGGTTATTGTAATAGGGGAGGTGGTTAGTTTAGGCCAAAAGATCCAGGGAACAAATTTCAAAATACAAGAAACAAGATACAAAGTGCAAGAACCAAATAACAAAATCAAATAACAAGAACCAAATAACAAGATGCAAATTGTAATGAGGAACTACAAACGCCAAACAAGAACAAGCTGCGTCATGTGCTGAAAAAGTAGACGCTATTATGAATGCTTGTTACTTCTTTCGCATTTTTAGGCATATCGGTCAGATCGCCCCGGTATCCGCCCACGCAGCCCCGACCGGGGCGTGCCGACCGGAGAGGCTGATGGCTGAAAGCTGATGGCTCACGGCTCACAGCTTCTTCCTATCTTCAGGGTCATGAAAAAAGAAAAAGGCCCTTTCGATGCCAGCAATACTTTTTTGTATCAACGTTGTTCAAAAGACTGGTGGCCGGCGCTGGATGCTCATTGCGAAGTATTTCAATATAAAAGGGGAGAAACCATTTTTAAAGAAGGCGATGATGTTACCGGTGTATTCTTTATGATAGAAGGAGTGGTGAAGGTGCACAAACACTGGACCGATGATAAGGAACTGATTGTACGGTTTGCGAGCCAGGCAGATATTATAGGTCATCGGGGACTTTCTACACACAATCACATCTATCCCATTACTGCAACTGTATTGGCCGATGCAAGGGTTTGTTTTATAAACACTGCATTTTTTCGTTCAACCATAGCCGTTAATCCTGGATTTGCGTACGATTTTTTAATGTTTATGGCAGATGAACTGCGACTATCGGAGCAGCGTATGCGCGATCTTGCGCATATGCAGGTAAAGGGACGGCTGGCAAAGGCGCTGCTGACTTTAGAAAAGAAGTTTGGAACCAAGGCCAATGGCTTTATTGGTTTTACCATTAACAGGCAGGACATTGCTTCGTATACAGGTACTGCTTACGAAACCGTATACAAGCTGCTGGGCGAATTTGCCGAAGCTGGTTTTATTAAAACCGATGGCAAAGACATAGCGGTGGTGGATCATACAGGATTGGAAGGATGGGGGGCGTAAAGTTTATGGTTTGCCGTTTATGGTTTGTGTTTTTAGCAAACCATAAACCAAATATCTCTTTCTAAAACAAAACCGTCACTTTTAAGTTGCCTGAGCCCTATATATCAACGAGGTTATTGCAGGCAGGTTATTGGTAAACCAACCTGGTAAATTGCTAAGTTGAACTGCAGAATGCAATGAACCGTTCTTTAATATCGCCAAGCCTATGTGTTCAATACCCGAAGTATCGACAAGAGTAACAGAATCAAATATGAAAAAGTATTTGTCCAGTTTTTCGAGATTGCCGTAAAAGTTGTCTTCTATTGTGCGGGGATCTACGTAATGTCCACCTTCCTTTGTCCTTCCTACTACACGCACTTCAGATAAATCAGGATCGGTAAGTCCAAAAAAGATAAGATGAATTTTATAGCCAGCATTCTTAAATTTCTCTGGAATTTGCCAGGTGGCATCATTCGTAAAATGTCCTTCGTAAGCAAAATCGGTATTTTGAGTTAAGGCAGTATTTACCAATGTGTCAAAGGTGTTTTCTACAACTTCGATTGCCAGTTTTTTACACTCTTTATGTGACTTTACACCACTCTGCCAAAACTCACTTCTTTTCTGCATAAAGAGTTTATCTCCATCGAAAATAAAAGTGTTGAGCGGTGCAGGTATATAATCAGGACCAACAGACGATTTGCCAGCGCCGTTGGAACCAGTTATAATGTATAATTCCGGCATTGTTAAAGTAACGAAAATCGAAAGCGGCTTCTTAATTTGCTTGCCTCGTCTTTTGTAAGCTCACGCACAATATTAATGTTCTGGGAAGAAGGAATAATGCTGATTAGTTTAATGCTGCCGTTGGGATACTCAAGGTAATACTGGTTTGATGCCAATTCCTTTGTATTGATCATGAACGGTAAACCGTTTTTAAGCTTTTGCTCCCGCAATTTTAATACTGCATTAGTACCACGTTCGCTTGTAATTTCAAGGCTTAACATATTCATACAAAAATAATGAAAAATATTGCTTGTATAATGTGTGGGTGCATTTTAAATTGCCGCAGGCGGGTGGGGACACTCGCCTGTAGAAAACCGATGGCAAAGACATAGCGGTGGTGGATCATACAGGATTGGAAGGATGGGGGGCGTAAGTGTGTTTATGGTTTGTCGTTTGTCGTTTTTTAACGGTAAACGATAAACTCAAACCGCAAACATCTTTCACCTTTCACCTTTGTCCCTTCACGCTAAATTAAACTGCTTGGTCGCCATTTCCTCCACGGCTTTACCAATGGCCAGCGCTGCGGTGGCAGCAGGAGAGGGGGCATTCAACACATGTATGGCGTTGTGCTTTGCTTCAATTTTAAAATCATCTATCATTTTTCCTTCCGGAGCCAAAGCCATTGCTCTTACGCCGGCGCGGGCAGGCACAATATCGTCTGCCTCCAGCGAGGGAATGAGTTTCTGCAAACGTTTCAGAAAATAGGCTTTTGAAAAAGCGCCACGGTATTCGTCCAGCCCAAACCGCCAGTGTTTTGCAAAAAACTTCCAGGTGCCGCCGTAAGAAAAAGCGTCGGCTGTATCCTTTAAATTAAAATCGGTTTTATTGTATCCTTCTCTTTTAAAAACAAATACGGCATTGGGTCCGCACTCTACACCGCCTTTGATCATGCGGGTAAAATGAACTCCCAGGAACGGGAACTGTGGGTTGGGAACGGGGTAAATGAGGTTTTTTACCTTGCTCATTCCCTTTTCGCTTAAGTCATAATAATCGCCTCTGAAGCCAACAATGGCGGTCTCCGTGCCTGTTCCTTCCTTTTTTGCAATGCGGTCGCTTTGCAAACCGGCGCAGGCTACAATGTATTTTGCTGTAAAATTTCCGCGATTGGTAACAATCTTCGTTTGCTCACCCTCTTTAATAAAGTCTTTTACTTCGGTATTGAGCAATACTTTACTGCCAGCAAACTTTTGTTCGAGCAGTTCGGCCAGTTTTTCGGTAAAACCAACATAATCTATAATGCCGGTGCAGCCCACCCATATACCACCTATGCCTTCGCAATAAGGCTCAATGTCTTTAATTTCCTGCGGTGTAATCATGCGCAGATCTTCCACGCCATTGGCCTGCCCGTTCTGAAATACCTTGTTCATGTGCGGCAGCTCACTTTCGTCGGTAGCCACAATCACCTTTCCGCAGATATCGTGCTGCACGCCATACTCTTTTGCAAAGGCCACCAGCTCTCTTCGTCCCTCCACGCAGTTTTTTGCTTTATACGAGCCGGGCTTGTAATAGATACCCGAATGTATTACACCCGAATTGCGCCCCGTTTGATGCATGGCAACGCGGCTCTCTTTTTCAAGCACCGCTATTTTAAGATGGGGATACCTGCTGTTGAGCTTATATGCCGTTGCCAATCCTACACAACCTCCGCCAATAACTACCACGTCGAAAGATGACTGATCCATGTACTCGAATTAAAATTTTGCGCAAGATACTGAGAAGAAAGCTCATTCAAACAATGCTATTGAATACTTTGCCGGTATTGTTGCAAGGCTTCCGCCATCTTCCTTACCTCTTCGGTATTCAGGGCCACGGTATCCAGTGTTTCCTGCATCGACTCGTTCACAAACTTCATGGCAGTGGGTATGGTGGTTCTTGCAGATGAATGAAACTCAGTGGCCCCGGTTTGTTGTGCCAGCAAGGCAATATTGTCTGACCGCACTCCCGATCCGGGCATGATAACAATGCGGTCGTTGGCCTGTCGCACAAGGTCGGCAAGTGCCTGAACACCCTCTGGCGCCGTAGGTTTTAGCCCGCTGGTAAGAATGCGCTCGCAACCGGCTGCAATCACTTCCTCCAGCGCTTCAAAGGGATTGGCAACCCTGTCGAACGCCCGGTGAAAAGTAACACCGAGCGGATAGGCAGCTTCCACCAGTTGGGTGGTGCGGGTTTTATCTACACTGCCATCTTCCAGCAGCAAACCTATCACCACGCCGTCACATCCCATTTCTTTACATAATAAAATATCCCTTTTCATGATGTCAAACTCTTCATTGCTGTACAAAAAATCGCCACCCCGCGGCCGAATAATGGGATATAATTGCAAAGATGTTTTTTCGCGGGCGGTTTTAATCATGCCATACGAAGCTGTGGTGCCGCCCTCGCCAGGATTGTCGCAAAGCTCTATGCGGTTTGCACCTGCTGCCCCTGCAGCTATAACGGACTCAATGTTAAAAGCAATAACCTCTAGTGTATAACTCATCGTAAAAAGTTTAATCGTTAGCGTTGTGTATTGCAAAGATGAACGTAAAAACATTTTCGGAAGAGAAAGTTTTGGCTAATCTGTCATCGTTATGTTTCTATTGCCGACAGTGGTAAAACAATCGATTGCTCAATTTTTACCAGCATGCCTTTTATTCGTTTAAATTGATGAAATTAGCAAATACTATTTTTTCATTTAATTAAAATGCTATGACATCTAACCGGAGGAATTTTTTGCGCAATGTAACCCTTGGCACTGGTGCCATTGCTACGGGACTGCCTGCATTTGCAGCAAGTGATGATAAAAACGAAAAGACTGCAAGGCCACAAGCTGCCGGATTTAACATGAGCGGCTATGCGGCTCCCAAAATTGAAACGGTTAGAATAGGTTTTGTTGGTTTGGGAAACCGTGGACCAGGCGCTGTTAACCGCATTTCGCATATTGAAGGGGTTGAAATAAAGGCGTTGTGCGATAAACGTCCGGAAAGGATAGCCAATGCTCAAAAAATTCTTGAAAAGGCGGGTTTGCCTAAGGCAACGGAATATACGGGCGAAGACGGATGGAAAGCCATGTGCGAAAGCAAGGATATTGACCTGGTTTACATTGCTACACCGTGGAAGTTACATACACCAATGGCTGTTTATGCCATGAACCATGGAAAACATGCAGCTTCTGAGGTACCCATTGCCGTTACTGTAGATGAATGCTGGCAGTTGGTGGAAACTTCGGAAAAAACGAAAAAGCATTGTATGATGCTGGAAAACTGCTGTTACGATTTTTTTGAGCTGCTAACGCTGAATATGGCGCGTAACGGAATGTTTGGGGAACTGATGCATGCTGAAGGCGCTTATATACACGATTTGCTGCACCAGAATTTTGAAAAGAACAGCTATTCGGATATGTGGCGTTTAAAGGAAAACATTGGCAGGAATGGAAATTTGTATCCTACGCATGGGTTGGGACCTATTGCTCAATGCCTGGACATTAACCGGGGCGACCAGATGGATCACCTGGTATCGATGTCTTCGAACGATTTTATGATGAATGCGCTGGCAAAGGAAAAAGCAGCCACTGATTCGTTCTACAAGGAATATGTTGACAAGCCTTACAGGGGCAATATGAACACTACGGTGATCCGTACACGGAAGGGAAAAACGATTATGCTGCAGCACGATGTGAGTTCGCCGCGACCTTATTCGCGCATCCACCTGATCAGTGGTACAAAAGGAGTGGCGAGCAAATATCCGGAGCCTGAAAAAATAGCATTTGGTCATGAATGGATAAAAGAGGATGAGCTAAAGGCACTGTACGACAAATACACACCACCTATTGCAAAGCATGTAGGTGAAATAGCAAAAAAAATAGGCGGGCATGGTGGTATGGATTTTATGATGGATTGGCGCCTGATAGATTGTTTGCGCAATGGACTGCCGCTTGACCAGGATGTGTACGATGGCGCTTTGTGGAGTGCAGTTGGACCTTTGAGTGAGCAATCGGTAGCAAAAAGATCAAGAACTGTAGATGTGCCTGATTTCACCAGAGGCAACTGGAAAACAAACAAGCCTGTTAGTCTTACACTGGAAGGCGGAGGAACCACAGGTGTAAAAGCCGCGAATAAGTAAGGCTTCAACGCTGCTCGTCATTAAGCTGTTAGATCCTTAAATGATAAACCAACCCTGGGCGTCAGAGTATGACGCCTTTTTTTATTGCCGCCGGATTGAAGCCAATGCAGTTTAGTTAATACTTATTCAAGATTAACGCCATCCATCAGACCGCCCTTTGGGCGGGCCGATGGGGAAAGCCGGTCGGCCCGCCCCAAACGGGTATTGGGCGTGGGCGGCGGTCTGACCGACAAAAGGCAAACACTTTTATTTATCAGGCAGGGTGTGACAATTCTGAACTTTAAGAAACTTGAGCATTGATAATTTAACTAAATATCGGCGGATTGAAATCCACCGCAATAATATGTGACCGAGCCTATGGCTCTGGACGCTGATTAAGCGAAGTTGTAGCCGTCTTAACAACTAACGGTGGATTGAAATCCACCGCCTGGAGTTTGGTTATCTTCTGATGTAAAACAAAGGGTTTATGGCGTCAATTATAGGATTAATGTTGTTAATGATTTGTCGTTGTTTGAGCACGAAGTCGGAGAAAGATTTGCCTAATTTTTCAAATACATAACATCCTCTGAAGTTGTTTAGGATATTATTAGTGGAATTTCTGCGCCTTATCTTTTTTTGTTCCCATTTAGCTCTAGGCAAAGCCATTGCTGGTTTTACGCGGGTATATATATAATCTGCCAGATGGATAAAGGCGTGCATGGCCACTACAAACTGCGGAACTTTCACCGCCGATATTTCATTTCGTACTTGTGCTTCACCGCAGCCATTGGTACTTTTCTCATCTCTGAAGTTTACTTCTATTTCCCATCTCCACAAATAGGTTTGTAAAAGGGTCTCAATGTCCAATTCATTATCGGTACAAATCAGGCAGGCTGGTTTTCTGTACAGTAATTTGCCGCCAGTTTTTAACCGGTAACTTAAAGGTCGGATTACCACTAATTGAAGCGTGTGGGACTGACCTGCCGTTCTCCATTTGAGAAACTTGACAACCTTTACATTAAAAACATGTTTTTTGCCTGCAGCCCACCCGGTAACTTCCTGCCATGAAAAATCAGCAGATTGCCTGATTTGCTCTGGTGTGGGAGCAGGATCACCATATTTTTTATTTCTGCCTTTTGTTTTTTCAGATGCTGGAAAATAATTGAGTGCTGCATCTTTTCTCACCCTGCCAATCAGTGTAACGCCATTAGGTAATCCTTTCAATATGGTTGCATTAGTATAACTTCCGTCTACGCTTAAAAATAATTGTCTTGCTGAGGCGCCCTGCCCATCCAGCCTGGCTCTTAACATTTTTATCCTGGCTAGCCCCTGGCTGCTAAGGTTTTGTTGCTTCTTTGCTTCTGTATATAATACCCTATCTTCAGCACTGGCATTTTTTGAAATCTTTTTTATGCTGGGGCTGTGATGAAAATCCACTGGAATGGCCCGGGACTGACTATTAAAGTCGCTTTCGTCATGAAGGGATAGCGAAAGCTGAACAAACCGTTGAGCCCAGATAAAGTTTGTGTGAAAGGCTGGTCCTAATGGATCTCTGCGCCAGCCTGTACCATGAATGGCTTTACCAACTTTTCTTAAAACGGTATCGTCCAGATGAGCAACGATGAGTTGGGTGGGGCATAATTGTTCTAAACAAACTTTTGTTGCTTCTTCAAATAACTTATCAATATTCATTCTGCTTCCCCAAAATACCTGGTAGGCTGCAGTCCAATCTACAAACTGCCTGCCCACTGCGATAAGCATTCCGGTAATGGTAAGTCTACCCGTACAACTAAGCAGCCCATGAGCCAACTCCTGCACCCTGCATTTGGTTCTTCGTTGTTTAAAGGCTTTCCCACACCGGTCAAACAAACTGTCAAAAATTGATTTTAGGTTGACTTCTTCTTCAGTTTTTTTTTAAGTGGTGCCACTGCCGCATCACTCCTTCTTAAAACCAGGTTTTGATGATCATCAATCAACCATTCCACCTCTTCTCCTGCCGTAAACTCAATTGCCTGGGCAACGGCTGCAGGAAAGTTTACATAGAACTGCTCACTTTTCTGTCTCCTGATCAACTGAATTTTTGTTGAATATCCCATGTCTAGTATATTAACTAGATATAAAAATACATAAAAAAAACTATTTCAAAACGGGAAATAGTCTTTTCTTTAAAAAAATATTACATAACATCCAAACTCCAGCGGGTGGATTGAAATCCACCCTTACAATATGTGACCGATCCTACGGATCTTGCTGTTTATGAGGATGCAGAGCCATCGGCTCGATGCAATATTGTTGCGTTGGATTTTAATCCAGCGCTGTTAAAGTTCCAATTTCTTAAGCTCAGAATTGTCGCACCTCACCTGATAAATAAAACGTTCTCATTTTGTTGGTCAGACCGCCTGCCGCGCCCGATCCCGTTCAGGCGGGCCGACCAACCTTCCCATCGGCCCGCCCGAAGGGCGGTCTGATGGGAAAGCCCGTATTAAATAAGTAAACGAGATAAACTTATCTTCGAACTTTCATTGCCATTCATGTATGAATCCGGCATCAAAAAATTATTGATACATTCAGTTCAAAATTGCTAATAATGAAAAAGATATGGTCCATCCTTTTTTTACTAACAACCTTACATACAGTTGCTCAAAAGCGTCCGAATATACTCGTGATCGTGTCCGACGATCATGCTTTTCAGGCCATCAGTGCATATGGTAACAGGTTTACGCAAACACCCTCTATAGACCGCATTGCCCGCGAAGGCGTGCTTTTTAAAAGATCGTATGTAACCAACTCTATCTGCGGACCAAGCCGTGCGGTGCTGCTCACCGGCAGGTACAGCCATAAGAATGGATTTAAAGACAATGTAAGCGGGCAGTTCGACAGCACGCAGCATACTTTTATAAAGGACCTCACAAAAGCAGGTTATCAAACCGCCTGGATAGGGAAATGGCATTTGGGCAGCACGCCACAGGGGTTTACCTATTGGAACATATTGCCCGGGCAAGGCAGTTATTTCAATCCCGATTTTATTGGCATGAATAACAGTCGCGAGCGCATTAACGGGTATGTAACCAATGTTATTGAAGACATGGCAGAAAGCTGGCTCGACAAAAGAGATACTACTCAGCCCTTCTGTCTCATTATTGGCCACAAAGCCACGCACCGCACCTGGATGCCCGATTTGCCTGACATGAAAATGTTTGATGCCGTTAACTTTCCGTTGCCTGATAATTTTTATGATGATTATGCCGGCAGGAAAGCTGCCGCCGTGCAGGATATGTCTGTTGAAAAAACAATGATCATGGGTTATGACCTGAAAATGTTTGAATCGAAACAGGCTGCCGACCGCGATGGAAATATCAACCGCATGACACCTGAACAACGTGCAGCTTTCGACGCTTATTACGGACCCATTCAGCAGGAACTGCGCGAAAAAGGATTGCAAGGCAAAGCACTTACCGAATGGAAATACCAGCGTTATATGCGCGATTATTTCGCCACTGCTGCGTCGCTCGATCGCAATATAGGTCGCGCGCTGGACTATCTTGACAAACACCAGCTCACTCAAAATACATTGGTTATATATGTATCTGATCAGGGTTTTTATATGGGCGAACATGGATGGTTTGACAAGCGATTTATGTATGAAGAATCGTTTCGCACGCCAATGGTTATGCGCTATCCCGGTGTGGTTGCGAAGGGAAGGGTTGATGATCATCTCGTCATGAACCTCGATCTCGCACCAACACTGTTGGATGTAGCAGGAGTAAGCGCTTCGCAGCCAATGCAGGGTGTATCAATATTGCCCGTTCTCACCAAAAAATCGAAGAGCAGCCGGAAAAACCTTTACTATCATTACTACGAGAATGGCGAACATTCCGTTTCTCCACATTTCGGCATCAGCAACGGGCGGTACAAATTAATCCGCTTTTACAAACGCGTTGAAGCGTGGGAGCTGTACGATCTGCAAAAAGACAAGTCCGAAATGAAAAATGTATACAACGAAAAAGCTTATCAACCCGTTGTGCAGCAATTGAAAAAAGAACTCGCAAAAGAGATCCGGTTTTACGAAGACACCGAGGCAGAGGAGATTTTGAAACAGCCGGTGGAGTAAGCTGTCAGCGATCAGCGATCGGCAATCAGCTATCAGCTTTGAGCCGTCAGCTTTTAGTAAATGCAATTGCTGTTGTTGATAAAGGTGTTGATAAAGGTTTCCAACTTTTTAAAAGTTGGAAACCTTTGCCCCGAATCCTGATTGTTGGTAGCTATATCTTATAAATGTTAAACGCTGAACGATTTTAAAAACTATTTAAAATAAGGAGGTAAAATAATAATGAAATTTTTTTTTAAAGATACAGGTGTTGTTATTTTTTTAATTATTGGTTGCAAAGATGACCATAATGAAATAGTAAAATTGTTGGCCAGCGAAAATAAGGAAGAGGTTATATTAGGCGCATTTAAAGCTGGCGAATCAGGCTCTGAAGATTTCGTACCATTACTTTTGGATGATGCCTATGACTATAGAACCTCCACTAATATACGCTTTAAAGGAATCTCTGTTTATCAATCCAAAATGGGAGCATTAAGTAAAATATTGAATGCTAAACCTCCGGTAGAAATTACTTCTAAGCCCGATTCAACTATAATTGAATTTTATAACAATTTGGTTGGAAAATAATTTTGCCTTCCACGCAGCCTTATGCATAACCCAGGCTGAAATATAAAACAGTCTATCGCAAAGAATATTGTACAAAAAATATCCCGCCCTACCTTCTACCCTATACCTTACACCCCATACCTTACTCCTTTCACCTTCCACCCTCTCCCTCCCTCCCTTTTCCAAATAAATGCTTAACTTCATACAAGTTGTTTGCTATTGTTTACTGAACGAACTTGCTTATGAATTCAGATGAAACATTGTGGAAAGGCATACTGCATGGCGATCAGGACATGTTGCTATCGTTGTATAACAGGTACTATCACACGCTGTTGTTTGTGGGATTAAAAGAGATCAGGGATGCGCAACTGGTAAAAGATACCATCCAGCAACTGTTCCTCTATTTATGGGAGAAACGCGAAACCATTCACGAAGCTCAGAATGTAAAATCTTACCTGCTCACTTCCTTTCTCCGGAAATTGTCTGCCGACTGGAAAAAATCAGCCCGGGTAGCGCACCTGCAGGTCGTTCACAACCAATACACAGCAACAGCTTCCACACCCGAAGAAGACCTTATTAAAAAAGACGAGCAGCAGCACCTCTTCAAGCTCCTGATGCATTATATAAACGATCTTCCCAACCGGCAAAAAGAACTGATCTATCTTAAATATTACGAAGGGCTGAGTTACGACGAGATCGTGCAGCAAACAGGGCTTTCTCACAGAACCGTATACAACAAAATTCACGAAGCCCTCAAAAAGCTCCGGCTCGATATAGCAAACGATCATCATACCCACAGCGCCTCCCTGCTGTGTTTGGTGGGCGTGCTTCTTTCTGTAATGGAAACGGTATAAACAACATTCAATCCACTTCTTTGCTCCACGTTGTTGCAGCAGCGCAATTTTTTTTCTGAAGAAGGGTAAAAATTTCGCGCAGCATACTCTGTTTTAAAAAAAGCCGCCTCTAGTTATGCTGCCGAATAAAATGGAAGTATCCGATCTGCTGGCAAACGAATCCTTCGTCAATTATTGTAAAAAATCGTCTCCGGACGACATTGCATTTTGGGAAGATTTTGCCAGCCAGCATCCTGCGCAGCGCGAATTGGTGGAGCTGGCAAAAGAGCGTTATTTTTTGTTATTCAATGCATTGGCGCAGGCTGACCTCGACGAACAAACGACGCGGCTGAAAAACAGGCTCAATTCAAAAGAAGCGGCGCCGGTTGTAAAGATGGAGCACCTTAAAGCATCCGGATCGTATAAAAAGCGCCTGTTTTTACTCAAACTCGCAGGAGCTGCGGCGGTTGTTTTCGCTGGTGCCTTTGCGGCAATCCGTTATTTCAACACCGGCAGCGGCAACCCGGCAAAAATATTTACGACAGCCTATGGAGAACGCAAGAACATTCAATTGCCCGACGGATCGGTGGTAAACCTCAATGCAGGCAGCACCGTAAAAATTGATGCAGATTTTGGAACAACGGCACGCAACGTATACCTCGAAGGGGAGGCTTTTTTTGATGTGAAGCACGATAAAAAAACGCCCTTTATTGTTCGCACCGCGGCAATGGACATTAAAGCGCTGGGCACTGCGTTTGACGTAAAAGCTTACAAAAACGAAAGCATAACCGAAGCTTCTTTGATCAGGGGGTTGGTAGAAGTTACACTCAAGGAAAACGATAACCAGGTACTGCTGCTTCATCCCAACCACAAAATAGCCTGGCAGCAGCACCACACTCCAACAGCAGTTTCTCCTACCCGGCAGGCACCGCTTCCCGCCAGCGATGGCATTCCCCAAAAACTCAAGCCCACGCACCAGGGAGACATAAAGGAAATAGCATGGAAAGAAAACAGGCTTGTATTTGACGGAGAAGCTCTGAGCGACATTGCAGCGGAGTTAGAGCGCTGGTATGGAGCACGTATTTATTTTAAAGACGACGACATCCGCAACTACCGGTATACCGGCGTGTTTGAGAAAGAAGATTTGAAAACAGTGCTGGAGTTTCTCCAGGAGTCGAGGCATTTTAATTTCAGGATAGACACCCGCGAAACACTGACAGTATCCTTATCAAAATAAAATACAGGGAAGAATGCGGCAACATTTTCCCTGTAATAAAACTTTGAAACAACACCTGGCTGTTTCTATTTTTTAATTAAACCAAAATAAAGGTATGAAAAAAAATCATGCTTGTGGGAGGGCGCGTACGTACCCTTCTTTAACGAAGCTGCTTAAAATTATGAAACTAACTTCTATTCTGCTGATTGTAGGAGCCTTGTCTATCAGAGCAGGAGGTTTTTCACAGGACGTTAAAGTGAGCTTATCTCTAAACGGCGTAAAGCTGACAACATTCTTCAAGATAGTGGAACGCGAAACTACCTACCGCTTTGCCTATTGCAACGACATTATTCCCGACGGGCGGATTGTTACCGTTGCAGCAAAAAAACGCCCGCTTTACCAGGTGATGAATGAAGTGATGGCATTGACAGAGCTCAGGTATCGTTTTGATGATGTGGCCGGTATTTTCATTATTTCAGAAAAACCCCGCATACTCTCGCCCGACATGAAGCCCGTGCAACTGCGCACCATCAGGGGAAACGTAACCGATGAACAAGGAGAGCCGCTTTCAGGCGTATCGGTGCAGGTGAAAGGAAGCACGCGGGCAACCACCACTACCATTGAAGGCAACTTTTCGCTGGAAGTAGAAGACAATGCCAAAGTGCTTGTTTTTTCTTCTGTTGGAATGATGACCAAAGAAGTAGCGATAGACGATAAAGCCCCCATGAAAATAGTATTGACATTGTCTAACCGCGCACTGGATGAAATTGTGGTGGTAGGCTATGGCACGCAAAAGCGAACGCTTGTTACGGGCGCGGTTTCGAGTGTTAACGGCAAAACCCTCAACGAGTTACCCGCAGTGAGTGTGTCGCAGGCCTTGCAGGGACGTGTATCGGGTGTAACGGTAACGAATAATGGCAGCCCCGGCGCGGCGCCCATCGTTCGCATCAGGGGCATCAGTTCTATCAGCTATGCTTCCGATCCGCTATATGTGGTAGATGGTTTTCCGACCGGCGACCTGGAAGCGATTGACACGAAAGACATTGAATCGGTGGATGTACTGAAAGATGCTTCCGCGGCTGCCATTTACGGATCAAGGGCTACCAACGGCGTTATCATGATCACTACCAAAAAAGGCAGGAGAGATGGCCAGCTACGGGTTAATTACGATGCCTATTATGGAACCCAGCAGGTAACGCAACGGCTCGATCTGCTGAGCACACAACAGTTCATGCAGTATGCCCTTGCTTACCGCGGCAGCCAGGTACCGCGGCTGACAGAACCTACTATTAATGAACCCATTTACGAAGGCGCTACCCAAACCTACGGCGAAACCAATACCGACTGGCAGGATGCATATTTCAGGAAAGGCGCGATGACGGGACACAACATTGGGCTCAGCGGCGGCAACAACAGCTCTCGTTTTTATGCATCCGCAGGTTATTTTGACCAGAAAGGTACTGCCCCAACGGTAGGGTATAAACGTTATAATTTCAGGATCAATTCAGAGCACAACATCAGTAAAGTGTTCACGTTCGGGCAAACACTATACGCCGGATATGGCAACCGGGCCTACGATAACAACGAAACCGGTTCCAGAACCAACCTGGTGAATGTGATAAGGATGATGCCGCACATGCCGGTATACGATCCTACCTCCAACGGAGGCTACCGGGGTGTAGATGCCACCAAAGACGGAGGCGATCCCACCAATCCCGTAGAAGATGCGGAACTTAAAAACCCCGGCAGCAGGAAAACCGCCAAAGTATTGGGAACGGCTTACCTTGAAGTGAACTTTACCAAATGGCTGAAGTTCAAATCCACTTTTGGAGTAGACTACGCCAATACCCTTGATTACAGGTTTGCGCCTATTTTTAACGACAACGGAGCCATTGCAGGTTCAAGCGCATCGGTGGCAACTATTACGAATAACCGCAGTTCGTCTACCGTGCTGCTGTATACCAATCAACTGACTTTCGACAAATACTTTAGCAATCATCATATAAACGCTGTTGCCGTTGTAGAGCAACAGAGTCAGCAAACCAAGCAGGAAAATGCCAATGGCCAGCAGGAATCGAATGAATTGAGAACGCTGAACAATGCGAAGAATGTTTTTGTACAAACCCTGGTAGGAGAGAACACACTTCTTTCTTATCTCGGCAGGCTGAACTACGATTTTAAAGGCAGGTATATCCTCAGCGCTGCCATTCGCCGCGATGGACTGTCTGTATGGGCGCCTGGCAAAAAATGGGCAACCTTTCCTTCTGCCTCCATTGGCTGGAGAATTGACCAGGAAGATTTCATGCAAGGCCAGGCAACCATTTCTGAACTTAAGTTAAGAGGCGGATATGGCTTGACAGGCTTAAACGGGTTAGTGTTAGGCAATACCCCCTGGTTGGTATCCGTAGCGGCCAACAGCGCTTATTATCCTTTCGATAATAACATTACCGGTGGTCCCGCTTCATCTATTCAACGCCTGGGTAATCCTGAGCTGGAATGGGAAAAGACCAAACAGATGAACGTTGGTTTAGATTTGGGACTGCTGCAAAACCAGGTTACATTGTCGCTCGAATACTACCAGCGCAAAACCGATAATCTCATTTTGAACGTACCGCTGCCGCCTTCCATGGGTTTTATTACCAATACTGTTTCGCAGAATGTAGGCTCTATGGAAAACAGTGGATTTGAAGCGCAACTGGGTTATAACGACCGGCAGGGCGCCTTTACCTGGTTTGCCAGCGCCAACCTGAGCTTTGTTACCAACCAGGTAACGCGTTTAGCCGAAGGCGTTACCAATATCGAAGCCGGTGGCGATGCAGACTTTGGCGCTTACAATATTACCAACACAGCAGTGGGCGAAGCCATACAATCTTTTTACGGCTGGAAAGTAGCAGGCATTTTTCAAACGCAGGATGAAGTAGACAATGCTGCCACACAAACCGCTTCCACCGCTCCCGGCGATCTGAGGTTTGAGGATATAGATAAGAACGGTGTAATAGACCTCAACGACCGCCAGTTCCTCGGCAGCTTTATACCCAAAGTAACTTACGGTTTAAACCTCGGCGCTAATTACAACGGGTTTGATTTCTCTGCATTCTTCCAGGGAGTATCGGGCAATAAAATTTTCAATGCCACCAGGGTTATTACCGAAGGCATGGTACGCTTTTTTAATTCCGGCACGCAGGTGCTCAACGCATGGACGCCAACCAATACCAACACCGATGTGCCAAGGGCCGCTTCATCCGATCCAAACCAGAATGCACGCCCATCTACCCGCTTTCTTGAAGATGGGTCTTACCTGCGCCTGAAAAACATCATGCTGGGATATACAATTCCCGAAAATGCGTTGCGATCCATTACAAACGGAACTGTAAAAAGTTTCCGTTTGTATGTATCCGCGCAAAACATACTCACGTTTACCAAATACAGCGGCTACGATCCCGAAGTAGGCAACAGAACGCCCAATTCTTCCTTAACCAACGGTATCGACTTTGCGGTGTATCCGCAACCCAAAGCATTCCAGGTAGGATTGCAGGTTGGTTTTTAAAGCAATATTTCGATAACGATATCAAAACATATTTGTATGAATTGTAGATCAAAAATATATTTACCTGCTGTTGCACTTGTTTTTGCAAGTGTACTGGCCTGTAACAATAAACTCGATGTGGTAGACGAAAACAATCCCACCACCATCAGTTATTTTAAAACAGCCAACGAACTGCAGAACGGTGTAAATGCCATTTACTCCATACTCCGCTCCGGCGAGCTGGTGGGCCGCGAATGGTTTTTTATGCACGACATGAGAGGGGCAGAATGTGCTTCGGGTGGACCGCAACTGGAAACGCCGCGGGCAGAGCTGCTGAACGAACCCTCGCCTGCACCATCCAACGCTGTAATGACAAATGTTTGGACGGGCTGCTACCACATGATCAATCGCGCCAACATGATATTGTCTAAAGCGCCCGACGTTACCGACGATACTGAACTGAGAGACCGGCTGGTAGGTGAAACCAGGTTCCTGCGCGGCTGGGCCTATTTCGAATTGGTATCTCAATGGGGCGATGTGCCCGTATATACCGAACCTGTTCTTTTGGCAACCGACTTCAAGGGCAAATCGCCGGTAGCCGACATCTACGCACTCATCATTGCAGATTTAACCGAAGCAGTTCAAAAATTACCAGAAAGCTACAGCGCTTCCAATAACGGCCGCGCTACCAGGGGCGCAGCCAATGCTTTGCTGGCACGTGTGCAAATGCAGAAAGGCGATTATGGTGCAGCAAAAACTGCGTTGCTGGAAGTGTATGGAAAATATTCGCTTGTTGACAACTACATGTGGAATTTTGACGGAGACATAAGAAACGACGACGGCGTAACGGTAGCTTCAGGACACGAGTTCAATGCAGAATCCATTTTTGAAGTAGTGTTTGTTGATAAAGGAGACAACAACTTTAACTGGGGATATAACGGAGAAGGATCAACGAGTCCCTTAAGCACTGTGCGTAACCAGGAATATGGCATTACCTGGGGCAACGTCATCCCATCCGACTGGTTTTTGAACGAATTTGAAGATAACGATCCCCGTTATAAATTCACCATCTTCGAAGAAGGCGACCAGATACTTACACAATCCTCTGCTGGTCCCAAAACACTCGTAGCCGATGACATGAACATTGGTACCTCTACCCGGAAAGGCGTTACACAGAAAAGATTTTTCCGCAAGTATAATATTTACGACTGGGTAAACTCCGGCTTCCATCCCGGCGGCATCAACCAGCGCGTTATTCGCTATGCCGACGTATTGCTGATGCTTGCTGAATGCGAGGCCGAAGTAGGCACGCCCGGTCAGGCGGCAGTATATATCAACGAAGTGCGCAGCCGCCCCAGTGTAAATATGCCCGACGTTGTTTTAACCACCAAAGAGCAGGCACTGAAAGCGGTTATGCATGAACGTGCTGTTGAACTGGGTGCAGAAGAAGTGAACAGCATCGACATATTGCGCTGGCGTGCCAGGGGATATTTTCCGTCGATTATGCCCGACCCCGTTGCCGGGCAGGTAAGCATGCTGCCCATACCGGCGGCAGAAACATCCACCAACCCCCTACTACAATAGTTGTAAAAATAAGTGGCAAATAGAGGCTATTGCAGCCTCTGTTTTTTTACCAGTCATTCAATAATCAAACGATAAAGTAACTTGTATAAATCCGGCATCAGTGAAAATTGTTTTTGATAAAATACCTTTTATACTGCTGGTGGCATTGCTGCTGCTGATGGCATGCAATACCCAACAGCAACGCAAACTGTTTACGCAACTGGATGCAGCTGCGTCGGGTGTTGATTTCAGCAACGACATTCACGACAACGATTCAACCTACTCCTTTATCAACGAATTTGGTTATATGGGTGGAGGAGTTGGCATTGGAGATTTTAACAACGACGGACTGCCGGATATTTTTTTTACCGGCAACCAGGTAAGCTGCCGGCTATACATCAACAAGGGCAACAACAGGTTTGAGGATATTACTACACAGGCAGGCGTTGCTACCAATGTATGGTGTACAGGAGTGAGTGTAGTAGATATTAACAACGATGGCTATGACGATATATACGTTTCGGTGTTTGGAAAAGACCTGCGCGCCCGGCACCAAAATCTTTTATTCATCAACCAGCACGATCTGAGCTTTCGCGAAGCTGCAGCTTCTTACGGGCTGGCAGA
Source organism: Agriterribacter sp. (assembly GCA_051955255.1). Taxonomy (GTDB): domain Bacteria; phylum Bacteroidota; class Bacteroidia; order Chitinophagales; family Chitinophagaceae; genus Agriterribacter. Next base: position 45,246 of record JBQCGX010000060.1, read on the forward strand.
TACCAGCTATTCCACGCAGGCTGCGTTTTTTGATTACGATAATGACGGCGACCTGGACATGTATCTTACCAACTATTTGCTGAGCACAAAAAATGGCAACAGCATTTTTCCGCGCGACAGAAGCGGTCGCTCACCCGCGAACGACAGGCTTTACCGGAACGAAGGCGATACGGCAGGAGCAGGGCATCCCGTATTTACGGATGTTTCTATGCAGGCCGGCATTAAGGAAGATGGATACGGGTTAGGCGTTTCCGTGAGTGACTTTAACGGGGATGGCTGGCCGGATATTTATGTAGGAAACGATTTTATTACAAACGATGTGTTGTGGCTGAACAACCGCCATGGCAGTTTTACCAATTGCATTGACAAGGCAATGCGGCACCAGAGTTATTCCACCATGGGAACAGATGCAGCAGACATTAATAATGACGGATTGCCCGACATTGTTTCGCTCGACATGTTGCCTGAATACAACGAACGGAAGAAAACATCCTTTTCCTTTATGAACTATGAGCGTTACCAGGCAGAGCGCTCGATGGGATACGAGCCACAGTTCATGCGCAACATGCTGCAGTTAAACAATGGTTGCCGGCGGCAAGGCGATACCGTAGTGCCTTTTTTTAGCGAGATAGGAGAACTGGCGGGCATTGAAGCTACAGACTGGAGCTGGAGCGTGCTGCTGGCAGATTTTAACAACGACGGGCTGAAAGACATGCACATTACAAATGGAATAGGCCGGGATTTTATCAATGCCGATTTCCTTGAATTCAGCAACAGCATTTTCAGCTCTGCAGCCCTCACACCCGAGCAACAGCAAAAAGCCATTCGTAAAAAACTTGCCGCGCTCGATTACGTTAAACTTGCCAACTATCTCTACATCAACAACGGTAACCTGGTATTTGCTGATTCATCCACACAGTCGGGCGTTGACAATCCTTCCATGTCTAACGGTGCAGCCTATGCGGATCTTGACAATGACGGCGACCTTGATCTAGTGGTAAGCAACATCAACCAACCCGCGTTTATATTGATCAACAACAGCCGGCAAAAGCAGGTAAAATCACAGGCGCATTTTCTTCGCATTCAATTGCAGGGCGACCCTTTAAACGGCAAAGGAGTTGGTTCGAAAGTATATGTATATCATAACGGGCAGGTACAAATGCAGGAACAGCATCCCGCCCGGGGTTACTTCTCTTCCGTAGACCAGCGGTTGTTGTTTGGATTGGGAAATGATGCTAAAGCAGATTCATTGCGCATACGGTGGCCCGATGGCAAAGAGCAATGGCTTAAACGCCTGCCGGCAGATAGTGCAGTGGTGCTTTATTATAAAGATGCAAAGCAAGGTGGCGATAACAGCCCAGCCAAGTTTTATGAAACACTCTTCTCCGATGTAACAGCCACATCGGGCATAACCTATCGGCATCGCGATCAGCCCTACAATGATTTTGCCGTGCAACGTTTGCTGCCTCAAAAATATTCGCAACTGGGACCCTTTATTGCAGCCGGCGATGTGAACAACGATGGTGCAACCGATTTTTTTGTAGGAGGGGCTTTCAATTTTTCCGGCAGCTTGTTTACGCAACAAAACGGTGGTGCCTTTGCCGTCCGCAACCTTACAGACAGTATTAAATACGAGGAAGACATGGACTGTCTTTTTCTTGATGCCGATAGCGATGGATATAAAGACCTGCTGATTACCTGCGGCGATGTGCAGCACGCTACCCTGTCTCCGTATTATATTCCCAGATTATACAGGAACGACGGAAAAGGAAATTTCAATTTGCAACGAGACGCCATTCCCGATTCGGTAAAAACCATTGCAGGCGCAGTAGCTGGTTTAGATTATGATGGAGATGGCGATACCGACCTGTTTATTGGCGGAAGGGTTTCAAAAAATTATCCGCTGTCGCCGGAAAGTTTTTTACTCCGCAACGATAACGATGTGTTTACAGATGTTACGGCAATGGTTTGCCCCGCTCTGAAAAATGCAGGAATGATAACCGCAGCAGCAGCGGTTGATTTTGACAATGACAACCATACCGACCTGGTAATTGCCGGTGACTGGATGCCGCTTCGGTTCTTTAAAAATGAAAAAGGAAAACTGGTAGAAGTAACAAAAAATACAGGCCTCGAAGCCATGAATGGCATGTGGCGAAGCCTGGCGGCAGCAGATATAGACAAAGACGGCGATATGGATTTGATAGCCGGCAATTTGGGACTGAATTGCAGCTACAGGGTGAGTACCCGCACACCCATGCAGTTGTTTGCAGCCGATATGGACGGCAATGGCAGTGTTGATCCCATTTATTGCTACTACATAAAACAGAAGGATGGCAGCAGGCAATCTTTCCCGGCCATTGGCAGGAATGGCCTGGCAGACCAGGTACCGATGATTAAAAAACAGTTTTTACAGCACCGCGATTATGCGACTGCCACGATGAAAGACATTCTTGCGGGTAAACTTCAGGAACCGGCGCTTTCGTTTGTATGCGATGAAACAAGGAGTTGCTATTTTGAAAACAAGGGAAAAGGAATATTTGTAAAGCATGCCTTACCGGTAGAAGCACAGGTTGCACCCGTAAATGCTATTCTGTGCGATGACTTTAACAACGATGGCTATACCGATCTTTTGCTGGCCGGCAATGAATACCAGGCAGAAGTGAACCGCGGAAGATACGATGCCTCTTACGGTTGTTTTCTTGCCGGAACAGTGAATCGGACCTTCAAACCTATTTCTCCGGTACAAAGTGGATTTATTGCTGATGGAGATGTGAAAGACATGGCAGTTATCACCCTGGGCAATCATCAAAAAGTAATACTGGTAGCTGTCAACAACGATTCACTCCGGGTATTTAAAATAAACAGGCCAACACAGCAGTAACGAGCCTGACTTTTTAAAACTGGTGAAACAGGTAACCTCCCGCGTTCCGCAGAGCGGGACAAGTTGTGCCTGCATATTGCTTATGCCTGGTCGGTGCATATCAATCATGGTGGTTCGTGAGACATGAACCAGGGCGAAGCAGCCCTGATAGATAGACGCTTCGTGCTTCTGCGTGACAAGCATTGGTGCATGGTTGAGCATAAGTACCATAGCTTCATCTTTATTCCGCTGCTTCTCATGCTGACGAAGGAAGCATCTGCCTTCGCATCAATCAACTCCTGACGGCATGGTGGATGTAGTTATCAATTATGCGGCATCTCCATCACAGGCGCAACATGTTTGCGCCTTTAAAATGAGAAGATTGCTGCAGTGTAGCAATAATTTAACCTGTTGATAATCCGCCAGCCGGCGGTATGTCATTGGCAGTCCGCCCGTGCCGGTAAGGACGGGCCTTCGCCAGGGCGAAACCCTCTTCAGCACCAGGCAATGGTAATTGCTGCATGCATTTAAAAGTCATCAACACCTGATTTTCCTCAATCAGTAAAAAGTACCATTCATTCCCTAAATTGTATAACTGCTGGTAAAAAGTGTGCAGTAGCTTTGCTGTATCAATTTATAAAGCAATGGCAAAGGAAAAAATACCTGTATACGACATCTGCACCCTTCAGGGCAACGGAAGTATGCAGGATGATTTCCTCGCGGAAGATCTTTCGGCTTACCTCGAAAAGCATTACAACCATCTTCATTTTCCGCACCGGCATTCGTTTTACCATATTGTACTTTTTACCGCAGGAAAGGGAACACATTTCATCGATTTCCTTACTTATCCTGTTGTGCCCTTCCAGTTGTATTGTATGATTCCCGGGCAGGTGCATAGCTGGCATTTTACAGGGCAAATGAGCGGGTTTGTGATTAACTTTTCCGATCGCTTCTTCAACGCTTTTCTTTTAAATCCCCACTACCTCGAAAAATTCTCCTTCTTCAGCGGGGTGAGCAACGACGGCGTTATTAAAATTGCTGCGGGCGCAAGAAATAAAATAGTGCAGTTGTTTGAATCGGTAGTAGCTGCAGCAGGCACCGCAAGGCCAATGCGGGACGCAGATAAACTGAGAATATTGTTGTTGCATTTGTTTGTGCTGATAGAAGCAGAAACACCGGGGCTGCCCGAAAAGCCGGTGCCACAGCAAAAAGCCATGCTGCTGCGGAACTTCAGGAAGCTGATTGAAGAACATTATAAAACCATCCGGCTTCCAAGACAGTATGCGGAGCTGTTATATATAACGCCCAATCACCTCAACGCCCTGTGCCAGGATATGGTGGGCAAAACCGCCGGGGAACTGATAAGGGAAAGAGTATTGCTGGAAGCCAAGCGATTGCTTACAAACGTTAATCTTACGGCTGCCGAAATAGCGTATGAGTTAGACTTTCAGGACAACTCCTATTTCAGCCGCTTTTTCAGAAAATATACCGGGCAAACGCCGGAGGCGTTCCGGAAACAATTCGACATCCCAAAATAATATAGTATGAATACGATTGAAATTACAGGAGCCCCTGCTCCTGGCAGGAAACCTATGCCTCTTATAAAAAGTGTTATTCAGTGCAGGTGCCCGCGCTGCCGGCAAGGTGAGATGTTCGTGGAAAAAAATCCTTATTACATCAGGAAAACGATGAAAATGCATGAAACATGTGCCGTTTGTGGACAAGCCTTTAACCTTGAAGTAGGTTTTTACTACGGATCGGGTTATGCCAGCTATGCCATCTCCATTGCAGTAAGTGTGTTCTCGTTTATCGTGTATGCGTTAACGATAGGTATGAGTATTCACGACTACCGCTTTTTATACTGGTTGTTGCTGAACGCAGTATTGCTGCTGGTACTTCAGCCGCTGATCATGCGGTTGGCCCGCAGCCTGTGGCTGGCTTTGTTTGTTGGGTACGATCCCGACTGGCGTACTAAAAAAGCTGCATCCCCCGAACGTACCAATCCAGACCAGCAAAACAACTGGTAATAGCAACATCAAAAATTAACAATATGAATTTGTTTTTAGGAGATACCGCTCCTGACTTTAAAGCGGTAACAACAGAGGGTGTCATCAACTTTCATCAATACCTTGGCAATAGTTGGGGAATGCTGCTTTCGCACCCGGCCGATTTTACACCTGTATGTACCACTGAAATTGGCAGAACCTCTCAATTGCAGCATGCTTTTAAAAGCAGGAATGTAAAAGTGCTGGTAGTAAGTGTAGATGGTATTGATGATCATTATGGCTGGGTGAGTGATATTAACCGGATAAGCAGCACCGAAATTGATTTTCCGCTGATCGCAGATCCTCAAAGACAGGTGGCGGAATTGTATGATATGATACATCCCAATGCATCTGCAACAGCAACCGTGAGGTCGGTTTTTATTATTGATCCGGATAAAAAGATAAGGCTGATGTTTACTTATCCTGCATCTACCGGCAGAAATTTTGATGAGATATTAAGAGTAATAGACGATTTGCAGGAAAAAGACCGGAAGGATAACTGATGGGTAAAGTTTCGGTTATGCGTTGTTTGTTGCTATAAATTTTCTTCACAAATATCAACTGATACCGGTTCGGTTGCACAACGGCATAAGTATATACACTAACTATCATAAACGCATAACCGAACTTTTTTTGTATTGCGCAATTCTTATATCAATTGCCCGTTAATCATCCGTAATTTAAATTTTTTGTCCTGATGTTATGCCTATGCATTTACATTGGGATAATTTTTTTTTAACTAAATTCTTTTCCCATGACTTTCCGTTTCAATGCCAGACAGCTTGTTCTCTTTTTATCGCTAAGTGTATTCTTTTCCTGTAAAAAGGATGATAACCCAACTCCAACCCCTCCACCTGAAGAACCTACTGTTTTTGAAAGGGTACAGGGAAGATGGGACGCAGAAGTAGAGCCTCCGGCAAGGAGCAGTAATCCTGCCGTATCTCCCAAAAACCAGGATATGCCCCATATAAGCTCAGTGGAGTTTTTCAGCGACAGCAGCTACATTCTCGTGTTTGATCATTACAGAGTATATACAGGGAAATTTACCGTTACCGATAGTACTGCTTTTAATTTTGCAGACTTTGGCGCCATTACTAACCTGAAGCTTAGTGATGACTCCATTAGTTTTTCCTGCATGTACGACGAAGATCTTCCTGTAAGTGTAAAGGCTGCTAAAGTAGATGAAATAGTCGTGAGCGCTGACAAAAAGCCTTTGTTAAAAACCTGGGTGCTGTCTGAAGATGAAGACGGTGCTGAACTTTACCAGGAGCATTATGTACCACAGGGCGAAAAGATCACCATGCAATTTACAGCTTCAGGTACTTTTCTTACCAGATTTGGTAACGATGACAAACAAATGAGAAATTGGAAATGGCACCCACAGATAGCCAACGCTGCGGTACAGTATTATCCGTGGGAATCTGAAAACGATATTGAGTATAACAGCTATTATAAGTTAGTTGAACTCACCAGCACATCCTTAAAGATCCAACAAATGTTTGATGAGGGAGAAGAAGATGTAGTGGTTGCCACTTACGTGTTGAGTGCGCAGTAATTTTTCAAGACATAATATTTGTAAAGCCGGGAAATAATTTTCCCGGCTTTTTTTTGCTTACAGTTATTGGGTGTTCAGCATGAAGGTTCTCAAACCGCCCGTACCGGATAGTTTTTCTGAATAATAGGGCTGACCACACAGGTGGACTGCTTCTTCCGCCGTAAACAGACATCTAGGTTTAACATGCCGCTGGCGGGATCGAAGAGACGGTTCAGGCGGCGTGTGTTTTTGGTTGCCTTCTAGGGGAAGTAAGGTCCATTTGAATCAGGTCGCAAAGGCATCAAACTCTTACCGTCCTGGCAAGCCTCCGCTTTAGCGGGGCGAAGCCATCTTCCGCACAGCCAAGACCAATCGTTGTATACATTTGAAGATTATTCGTCTTCAAAAGTTGGAACCCTTGCAGTTCCACGTTGCAGTTACTTCTGCGTTGGTTGTAATTTTTAGTGCTCCGGGTTTTCCCGGATGTTTTTTATTTAGTCTTTATAAAAAATGTGCTCTGGTTGAACGATACTGGTTTTTTAAAACAAACATATATCTGTTGCATTATCCTCTGTTTACGTCATTGGTATTACGTTGTAAACGTAGTTCAAATACTACAAATGGAATATTTGAAGCGTGCTAAACCTTTAGTTCAGTAAGTTATTCACATTCATGCAATTATTTTTCATGATCTCCCGTTATTGCTCGCGTAAATAATTTTTCATATGATGCTTATTTCGTTTATGCGTATACGTTATAGCACGTACCTTTTTAAACTAAATTCTTTTCCCATGACTATCCGTTTCAATGCCAGACAGCTTGTACTTTGTATGTCTTTAAGCGTTTTTTTCTCTTGTAAAAAAGATGATACCGTAACCCCGGCTCCTCCCGCAGAAAACAACCTGTTTAGCCAGGTGCAGGGCAGGTGGAATGCAGAATTTGATGCGCCCTACGGATCAAACGGCACTTCTCCTAAACAGCAGGAGCAGGACGAGCCGGATGTACCCCAGGCACAGGTTGCCGCAGTAGAGTTCTTCGGCGACAGCACTTTTGTTATTGCATTTAATCATGGTATGGCATATACCGGTAAGTTTAAGCCTACCGATGCATCAACCATCAAATGCAGCACTGCTATTGGAGAGGTTGTAATTAACGACGTAAAAATTGCTGATGACTCTATCAGCTTTACCATTCCGGCTACTGCTGCCTCTACACCGGCACTCAGCGTAAAAGCAGCTAAAGCCGAAAATTTGACAATTGCCGACGATAAAAAGGCGCTTCTGCAGAAAGAGTGGCTGGTTGAAAAAGACCTGGCAGATGGACCGATTTTTTACAACAGCTCTGCTCAATATGGCAACGATGTGAAAGCTTACTTTCGTTTTACCGCTGCAGGAAGCATGCTGTTTAAATTTAAGCTTGGTGCAGGTGCAGAAGTTCCTTCTAACGTGCCGGTTGAAATGGTGATGTTCCAGAACTGGAAATGGGATGCAAGCAACGCCAATACAATATTAACTGCTCCCTTGTTTGGAGAAGAGATGGGTAAAAGCTCTATGAAAATTACCAGCTTAACCAGCACCACTTTAAAAATTGAACAGGCATATCCTCAAAGTGAGCAACCGTCAATAAACATTGTTCTTACTGCACAGTAATTTTTTCAATCATTTTTTACCATGGCTCTCCGCTTTAGCGGAGAGTTTTTTTGTCTACCGGTATAGTATACTGCCACTTCCTCTTTTGTTTATATTGCATACTCAAAGTTTCAATCTACAATATGAGGATTTTTATATGGACAATAGCGCTGTGCATTGCCGCCACAACAGGTTTAATGGCACAGCAAGCTAAAACAGCCAGTGTATCACCATCGTTAGCGACGTTTGTGCAGTCGTTGCAATACCAGTCCATCAACGGGCATTTTCCTGAAGTAAAGTTCACCACTCCACAGGCGGGTGTAACAAAAGTGAGCATGCTATGGCAATTGACCGAACCCGAGCAGCAAAACGATTGGCAGGTAGTCATTCAGCCACGCTTCAAACCTTCGTTTCATTGGGCTCCCCATCTTACCCCTACAGAGCACCATATTATTGCGCAGCATGTATTTCGCTCCCCCGCCCTCATTGCTTCCACCGCGCAACAGCAATTGACCATTATACCAGATATTGACCTGTTTACTAAAAATCCCGATGTGGATTGGTACATGGACATAGATGCGCCGCGCAACAGGCTGGTATTGGGGATGAGCAAATCGGCTGTGAAAGAACATACTGCTTATATACGAAGAGACGGCGGCGAGTACAAGCCAGGCAAAGTTGAATTTGGATTTTATATTCTTACTGATAACAATAAACAAAGCATTGCCAATCCTTTTCACAAGCCCGTAAATTTTTTCTGGGAGCACTGGGGCGAAGCTGCCTGCAAAAAATCATTTGCGCAACACACCGGCAGTATGGAAACATTGGTAAAACAAACCTACGACTGGGCTTTCAACTCGTGGAAGAAAACGGTATGGCAGGAATTTGAACTGGATGGAAAGCAGGTAGGCGCACCACAGTTTATAGTAAACGTTACCCAAAGTCCCAATTACCCCGGTGAGGTAGATGAGCGGGAGTTCCGCTCCATATGGAACCAGGCCTGGTTCAATTCGTTGCGCTCGGCGCAGGGGCTGTACCGTTATGCTAAAAGAACCCAGCAGCCGGCGTTAATGGAATATGCGCAAAAGACGAAGGAACTCGCACTGTCATTTCCGCAAACGAATGGATTTTTTCCAGGTGTAATTGCCACCCAAATGGAAGAGGTGGAAATAAACGGTGCAAAATACAATCGTTCCAGGGGATGGAGCACACACTACTTCGGCAACTCTAACAGGAACCCCTACTCGGGAGATGCAGCCACATCGCCACTGCATATACTCGATATGAGCTACACCGCTTACTATATGCTTACCTGGTATAAAGAGCTGGAGCAGGACAAGCGTTTGCTTACTTACGCTACCGACTATGCGAACGCACTTTTAAAATTGCAGGATGCGCAAGGTTTCTTCCCCGCATGGCTCGATGCAAAAACCTACAAACCCCTGCCTGCATTGCAGCAATCGCCCGAAACATCGCAATCTGCTACTTTTTTGTTTGAATTGTTCGACATCACCAAAGACGAACGATATAAAACGGCTGCGTTAAAAGCGATAGAAGCTGTGGCAAATGATCGTATGCCATCCGGGCAATGGGAGGATTTTGAAACGTATTGGTCGTGCAGCGACTATGGCGATAAAACATTGGTGGGTAAAAAAGTACCCCGCAATAACATGTACAAGCAAAATAACCTGAGTATATACTGGACTGCTCAGGCGCTCTTAAAAGCATACCAGGTTACTAAAAATGAAAAATATAGTAAGCAAGGCAGGCGTGCATTGGATGAGTTGCTGATGTACCAGTCTGTTTGGCAGCCGCCTTTTATTTATGTAGATGCTGTAGGAGGTTTTGGTGTAATGAATTTTGATGGTGAATGGAATGACGCGCGCCAAAGTCTGTTTGCTGAATTGCTGGTTCAGTATGGCAAAACCTTAAACAGTCAGCAATATATAAAGCGTGGGCTGGCAGCATTAAAAGCATCGTTCTGGATGATATACAGTCCCGAAAACGAAAGAACGAAAAATCAGTGGGAAGCAAAATGGAAATTTTTTGGAAAAGAAGATTATGGTTTTATGATGGAAAATTACGGACATGGCGGGCAGGCATCTGGAGCTGGTATTGGTATTGGTGAGTTTACCATTTACGATTGGGGCAATGGGGCCGCTGCGGAGGCTTACAACCGGATGCTCGATCATTACGGAAAAAGTTTTATTGAATCAAACGAGTAGCAGTGATTAATTTTTATAGCCGCAGATGCGCAGATTATTTTTCATCTGCGCATCTGCGGCTTTGCGTTGCTATCTTTCCGGCGACCTGCAATACTTCGCTTTTGCCTGCTATTTTTCAGAGAGTTCCTTCAGCTTCTGCAGCGCCACCGGCCATGCGTTTAAAAAGAAATCTTCGAACTCTTTTGGCATTTGTGCGCCGGTAAGTATAATATCCAGTTTTGTTTTTCCTTCTACTTCCTCCAGCCTGTAATTTTCAAATGCGTTTCCCCATATTTTAGCTTCCTCACTTTCCGTGTCCTCCACTCCGTTCTTTACAATACCAAGATGACGAATAGACATATACTCATTGGGAATATTTTCTGCGATCATCGAAACCATGCCGTCCTTGTTAGAGGAGCCCAGGAATAAGATCTTGTTGCCTTTTTTCCAGTCTCCTTCCGCATGCGATTCATCTCCAAAAGGAGCAGTCCATTGCCTGTATGTAACGTCGTTCCACAAAGTGTTCCAGACTTTTTCCCTGGATGCGTTGATGAGAATTGTAAATTCCATATAAGTTGTTTTTGTTGACATGAAGGTCGATTTTTTTCAAACAATCAATACGGTGGTATAGCGACTATTTGAGGGTTAAAAACGACGGAGGATTAAGTTGGGTGTTAATTGGGTTGAGTGAGTTAAGTAGGCTGGCACATCAATAAATGATAAGCCGCAGATGCGCAGATTATTTTTTTCATCTGCGCATCTGCGGCTCTATTAACTCACTTACGTACTCAACCATTTACCACTCACCAACCTATCTTCCATTCGCCCGCAGCACGGTAATTTCTTTTTTAACCTGGTCGTCGTAGGTTTTCTTCACAATATAGTGCCATTGGTTTTCCGGTACATCTACAAAAAATATATCGCCTTTCTTGTGTTTGGAAACTGCATCCTGGAATTCTTTTGGCATCTTTTCTGGGCCAAAAAACCAGTCGGTATCGCCGCGCGTTTTATTGCCATCCATGGTATATTCGTCCGAGAGCGCTTCCCAGGAAGTGCCGGCGCTGTGCTTGTCGAGGATTATTTTTTTGAGATTCTCTACTTCCGAAGCCGAGAGCGATCCGCCATCCAGGAAAATATAACTGGCGCGATAGTTAACAGATTCGCTGGCCTTCAGCACTTTGTAAGTAACATATCCTACCGAAAAAATATCGCCCTGGTTTTGTTTCAGCAAGCGTTTATCAAGCAGCGAACTGTCTCTTCCGTAAACAACGTTAAACAAGGTAGGTTTAAGATTGGGATTGGCTTCAATAAATTTCTGCGCTTCCTGTTCGGTTTTAATTTTTTCAAACTGCTCTCTCACAGTTGGTTGTGCAATGGCATACGAAGCAATGATCATCATCAGACCCAGTAAACTATATTTCATAATGTACAATTTATTAGCGGTGTTTTGTTTGCGCCACCAGCATTGAAGATACAATTTTTTGAAGTTCGGCTAAACCGCCCAGCCTGCTTGGCGAACAAGTGTTATTATTTTAACAAATCTATAGGGAGAGGGGAGGGAGAAGGTGTAGGGTAGAAGGTGGAAGGTATATGGTATAGGGTAGAAGGCCTTACGCCCTTGGCCCTACACCTTACACCTTACACCTTCTCCCTTACACCTTGTTTTATTAAATTAATGTATCTATGTTTGTACATACTATTTCCAACAGGAACATTCTTCAGGTTTAAAACCGGTATTATGAAAGGAATTCAAAAGTTTATTGCATTGCTGATAATAACTACACATGCCCTTACGGTGTATGCGCAGGATAAGCAGCCTGTTGATTATGCAGATCCGTTGCTCGGCACGTCCGAATCCAGATGGATGCTTACGCCCGGCGTTACCATGCCCTTTGGAATGGTACAGCTAAGTCCCGACAACCAGGGCAACGTGTGGAAATCGGGCTACGAATATACTTTGAACAATGTGGGAGGATTCAGTCATATCCATTCGTGGACAATGTCCGGGCTGTCGATCATGCCTACCGTTGGAGTGCTCAATACTAAAATGGGACCTGCCGACGGGCCTACCACGGGCTGGACGACGGGTTATCGCTCGCGGGTGGATAAATCAACAGAAAAAGCAAGCCCCGGTTATTATGCGGTTACTTTATTGAATGGCAATATCCATACGGAACTCACCAGCACTACCAGGGCGGGATTTTTCCGGTTCACTTACCCGGAAGCGTTAGAGACCAACATCCTGATAGACCTGGAATTTTTTACGGAATACACGCCAAAGATTTTAGACGTGCAGCTTACCAAAGTGAGCGACACGGAAATTGAGGGTTATTCAAAGCAGCAATCGGACTGGAATGAATACACTGTGCATTTTGTAGTGCGTTTCAATAAGAAAATGGAAGATTTCGGAGGCTGGACAGGCAACGATGTATTAAAGCATACCAACACTATTAAGGGCAAAGGTGACGTTGGGGGTTATGCGCACTTCAATACAAAACCGGGCGAACAGATACTGATGCAAACAGGCATTTCGCTGGTGAGCATTGAGCAGGCAAAGCTGAACCTGGAAACCGAAATGAACCCTTTTAACTGGGACTTTGACGCTGTTAAAAACAATGCGCGTAAAACATGGAACGATCTGCTGGGTAAAATTGAAGTGAAAGGCGGGTCGGAAGAAAATTTGAAGAAATTCTACACCAACCTGTACCGCTCCTATGTTGCCCGCACTGTTTGGAGCGATGTAAATGGTAAATACAGGGACGTATGCGAACAGGAAAGGCAGGCAGCGCCAGGCACGCCTGTTTATGGCTGCGATGCCTTTTGGAATACTTTCTGGAACCTGAACCAGTTGTGGACGCTGGTAAATCCTGATCTGGCAAGTGGCTGGGTAAAATCGTTGCTGGAAGTATATAAGTATGGCGGATGGCTGCCTAAAGGCCCTGCCGGTATAGAATACTCCGGCATTATGGAAGCTTCGCATGAAATTGCTTTGATCGTAAGTGCGTATCAAAAGGGCATCAGAGATTTTGATGCAGAAACAGCTTTTAAAGCAATGGTGCATCAACAATCGGTGCCCGGTGTAAACCATGAATGTGGTGGTTTTGCCGGCAACCGTTTTTTCGACTCTTATCTTGAGCTGGGCTATGTGCCGAACGAAGTAGGGCAGGTGAGTAATACACTGGAGTATGCATACGACGACTGGTGTGTGGCTCAAATGGCAAAGGCATTGGGCAAGAAGAAGGAGTATGATGCGTTTATTAAAAGAGCGGGCAATTATAAAAATGTATTTGATACGGCAACAAAATATATACGCACCAAACATAAAGACGGCAGTTGGGTAAAAGAGTGGAGCCCTTATTGCTGTACTTCGTTTAATGGTCCCGGTTACCTGGAAGGCAATGCCTGGCAATACAGCTTTTTCAATCCGCACGACGTACAGGGCATATTGAACCTGATGGGAAAAGATGAATTCAACCACCGGCTGGATGAAGGGTTTGAAAAATCGGCGAAGTTCAATTTTAATGCGGACGGAGACTTGTATGACCTGGTGCCCATCAATCATGGAAACCAACCCAACATGCAGGCAGCCTGGCTGTTCAACTATTCGGGAAAGCCATGGTTAACGCAAAAATGGACTCGCGAGATCATGAATAAATATTATGGTTCAACGCCTATTCATGGGTGGCTGGGCGATGAAGATGAGGGGCAGATGGGCGCCTGGTTTGTAATGAGTGCCATGGGACTTTTTCAAACAGACGGCGGCACATCGGTAAAACCTTTTTATGAAATAGGCAGTCCGTTGTTCGATAAAGTAACCATTCACCTGAACAACCAGTATTATTCCGGCAAAACATTTACGATTGAAGCGCGAAATACGTCTGACGTTAACCGTTATATACAATCGGCCACGCTGGATGGTAAACCTTTAACAAAGCCCTGGTTCTACCACAGCGACCTGGTGGATGGTGGCAGCCTGGTGTTGGAAATGGGACCACAGCCTAACGAAAACTGGGGCAACGCTCCGGGCGATGCACCACCGTCTATGTCGGCCGTGCCGGGAAAAAGGAATAAAAAATAAACGTGGACTTTTTCCCGCGGCGTTCGCAGCGGTGCGGCGTGTGTTGTTTAGTATTCGTTGCGATCCCTGCTCCTCTGCGCACGCTACGTGAAATTTCTCGTGCGAATCAATTTTACATGAACAGCCGCTCTATAAAATCTGCCCGGTTGTTTGGCGATAATCGCGGCACCTCTATCAGTTGATAACCGTGTTTCAAATAGGTTGCTGCCATCAGTTCATAAGTAGCTACCGCTTCTGCCCAGGTTTGTTTTCTTTCAGTATCCGTCGTGTAAATTTCCTTCCAGGGCGGAAGTATAAAAACATTTTTGTTGTAACGGTATTGACTGGCAATGCCGGCGTTGGCTGCGCTGTCGGGCATGCCTATCAATGTTGCATAACAAAGTGCATCTACAATGCCTCTGTCGAACAACAAAATTCCCGTATTGCCAACCTGTGCTTTGTAAGTTGCGGCCGAGCGATCCACCATCAGTTGCTGGTATAATATTTTGTCCTTCCAGGGAAGCGCATTTCCGTTCATAGCCGATTGTTCCGCAATAATCTGCCTTGCATCTTCCGGTACTACTGTATAGTTTCGTTTTTGCAGCACTTCCAGCATGGTGGTTTTGCCGCAGCCCGGCCCACCTGTTATTACATAAAAATTGTTGTGTTCGTGTTGCATTTCATCATAATAAAATAAAAACAGCTTGCTGTAATGATTAGCCCAGGTTGCCACCAACCCGGTTGTATACATTCTCCGGTTGCCATTTGCATGCATCACCCAATATCATCCGTTTTACTCTTTTAAAAGCAGGAATTTGTTGTTGCGCTAAATAATCAAGTGCGGTAACATTGTTTACGGGGAAAGCGGCGTTTTGTTTTTGCGTAAGCCGCAGTTGCATCAATGCAATTCCCGCTGCGGGCGAAGTGGCTGCAATCCATCCTTCGCCTAAGGTTGGCAGGTAGATTCCTTCTACTTTCATGCCATTTTTAAATACAAATGCATTTTCAAGATGTGGCAGTAATAAAACTGATCGGTCCTCGCCGGTAATTTGTTGGTCAATATTTAAAACATCCTGCTGCATGCCGGTAGTAAACGTATGAATATTTGGCAAAGCAGCAGCGGCTGTAACAGCAATGTCTTTATACAGAACATATTCCGTTTCGGTTGTAAATCCCAGTTTTTTATAAACAGGTTCACCAAGATCAGTGGCTATCAGTTGCACTGTTTTTATTGTTTTAAGCGGAGCGCTATCGAGCAACTGCCGGGTAATAAAAGTGCCAAGCCCGCGATTCCTGCAATCGTTGTGTACAATAATATGTGCCAGCCAGGCGGTATCCCTGTGCGTTATAACGGTTCCTATACCTGCTAACTTATCCTCCAGTACAAGCTTAAAAGGAAAACAGGCAGCATTGTTTGTATAATAGGCAATTGCAGGAATTATGTCGCCCCAGTCTTCAGGCTGAAGCGGTGCTAATAACGGAAGATCATCGGCTGTGAGCGGTTGTATGTTCAAAGCAATAAAAAAATTTTCTGCAACTTACGTTATTGCAATCACCTGTGCTGCGTTTTCCGCAAATTCAAAAGAGAAAGAGTACGGTAGACTGGTCCGTGTAGAGATCAGTGCTGTCTGAATAACAGGGTTGACCACGCAGGTGGACTGCTTCGCCGCCATAAGCTTCCCTTAGTGCAAAAAAACTGCGGGCGTCTCGCAGGGGACGGTGCAAGGGTGTTATGTTTTGGTTGCCTTACGAGCGGCAATGTTGTCCCGCTGCCCGGAAAAATACAATGGCGAACATTTGAACTTTCTCAACAAAGATTATCGCGTCATTGTCCATTGCTTGTTACCTGTTTATTTATCATTTACTGCAATGGGTTTTCCTTCGTGCATTTCATCGGCAGCATTATCATCCAATGTTAGTTCAATTATAGTGTCTATACCGTCTTGACCGTTTGGTGGCAACGATATGGTAATGCCGTTTTCATCCTGCAAAAAAGCAGGTGCGTGCGCAGGCTTGCTGAGGTTGCGGCATTTTAAAATCTTTGTATGCAATGCAGGCAACATCATAGCGTTATCGTTCCATTTAGCAATGTGCAGAAAGATTTTATTGTCCCTATAGGTCGATCCGCCCCAGGCGCCATTGTGATAGGGACCGCCCCGTGTACCGTAAATTGTTTTCCCGTATTTTTTTAACCAGTCCGCCATCTGCAGTAGACGCGCCGTTTGGTCTGCCGGAATTTTGCCGGTTGCATCAGGTCCCACATCCAGTAAAAGATTGCCGTCGCCGGTGGCGCAACCAACCAATGAATTGATGCATTCCCTATTGCTGCGAACCCAGCCATCTTTGCGATACGACCAGCCGCCTCCATCAGGTGTAGTTACTATAGACATGCAGGATTCCCAAAGCCTGGTGTTTTGAAACTTGCCTATTGTTTGTTCGGGCGTATCCCAATCGCCTGTATAAGCTGCTGGTTGCTGATTGTATTGGGCTAATACGGCCATCCTGTTGTTCATAATAATGTGTGGCTGCAATTTTTTTACAAGCGTGTAGGTTTCGCCAATGCGCCAGAATTTTTCAAGGTCGCCCGTGCCATAGCTGTCCCACCACATAATATCGATCTTTCCATAATTGCTCAATAGTTCTGTTAATTGCGCGTTCATGTAGTCGATGTATTTTTTATTATCGCCTATGCCATAATCCGGGTGGTGCCAGTCTCGCTGCGAATAGTATAGCCCAAATTTCAATCCGGCTTTGCGACAAGCTTCGGAAAGTTCTTTCACCACGTCTCTTTTAAAAGGCGTGTTCATGATGGAGTAGTCGGTGGTTTTTGTATTCCACATGCAAAAGCCCCCATGATGTTTGGCTGTAAACACAATGTACTTCATGCCTGCTTTTTTAGCCAAAGCAACCCACTCTGCAGCGTTGAATTTTGT
This sequence comes from Agriterribacter sp., assembly GCA_051955255.1. Taxonomy (GTDB): domain Bacteria; phylum Bacteroidota; class Bacteroidia; order Chitinophagales; family Chitinophagaceae; genus Agriterribacter. The sequence goes on from JBQCGX010000060.1 coordinate 62,507, forward strand.
TGGATTAAATTGTTTATACAGGTTGTCGTACGCTGGGTCTTCAACATAACCTGCCGGATCGTTGTAAATATCGAGCGGTTTGGTAGCTTTTCTCGACCAGCTTATTTCGGTGCCTGCCACGCTCGACATATCCCAGTGAATGAACATGCCATAACGGGCATTGGTAAACCACTGCAACGCTCCGGTGTTGGATGATTGCGCATTGCTTTGCAGGTGAGCGCCGCACAGGAGGAATACACAAAATGCAGTATACAGGTAGTTTTTTATCATTTTCATGAGTGACGTTATTTTTTTGTTTGAAATGAAATGCCTGGTATGGCGGAGATCAATTTATATTGAATGAGCCTGATGTTTAAATATAGCGCCCAGTATGTAAACATACAAACGGGCGCTTGTAATTCACCGTTGCCTGATTTTATAGTCCGGTAGCCAACTGTCCTAAGTTTTGTGTTCTTGCTCCCCCGGATGCAGTATAAGTATTGATGTTTTGAACAATGGTTGAAAGATCGGCAGGCAATGCGCTGCCGGGGCTGTATACTTTTGTTTGGGGCAGTTGCGACACCAACTGGTTTAATTTGGAAACGGTGGATGCATTGAAGCCAATACCGGTATACAAATAGAATGTCCGGTCTATTATACCCTGCACCGGGAAAGCGCCGAATTGCAGGGCCGGTAATACAGCGATGCCTGTATTCCACGACATGCTATTAAGCGCATGGCTGCCGCCCAATACATCGCCACCGGGTTGTTTGGTTCCATATATAAACGCTGAAAAAGGCTGAGACGAAAGCTGCCCGTCTTTATACGCCACTCCATACCCGTTGGTTTGGTTTACAGCAAATCCGGGATAATAGGGAATATTGCTGCTACTGCTGCTGGTTCTTTTATACCACCAGTTAGGATTGCCGGCATTGTCGAAGCCAAGTGCCAGGCTGTTGAAAGCGGGATATCTGAACGGCGTCCACGCTTCAACATACAGGGCCGAATAATTTACAGGCGTGTTATAATAATATGCCTGTTGGGCAATCATTACCCTGCGAATTTTAACTACGCCGTTTGCAAGTCCTTCATATCTCGACAACATTTTATAGCCGCCCGAAAAAGCTGCCGCGTTTTCGGTAGCCCACTGGTCTCGGGGATAGCTGTAAACATCAATGATGTGATTGGCTGTATCTACCTGCACTTTGTGAATGGGCGAAAATGTACCAGGTTTATTACCGCCCTGTGTAACATTCCATCTTTTATCGGGTGCACTGGTATTGCTTTTCAGGTTGTGATCCCACCAGGTTGTTTGAATAATCCTGTCTGTTTGTTCGCCGGCATAAGAGGGAGATATAAGGGCTGCGTAACCAGCGGGCACCCATCGCAATTCAGACATTGCTCCACCTGCGCCAATTCTAAAGTCGAAAATGCCCTGGTTGTTGCGATAGTAGCGGCACCATAACTGGTTTTGGTAAGAAAAAATTTTGTAATCCTCGTTGGCTACGGTTTTTGCCGAAGGGCTTAGGGATTTGTTTTTTTCGGTACCGGGGTTAGATGAATCACGGATAACTTTCTTACAGCATGATAAACTGATAATAATATGGATGCACGCTAAAAATTTTAAAGCATTCATAATAATATTGATTTTAGGTTAAAAAACACATTTGATCATATTGTTTACAACTTAACCGGCAATTGCCGGGTTGCCATATTATGATGTTTTTAGAGCGGGATGCTTTTGTAATATGCTGTGCAGTATAAGTAATGCGTTTATAGTTAATACAACGCCGGGCAGTTATTGGAGTGCCGCCCGGCGTTCAAGTTAATAGCCCGGATTCTCTAAAAGATTGCTGTTGATGCCTCTGCGGGAAGTGCCGATTGGCAGGTAATAGCTGGCCGGTTTAAAATTGGGCGCTTTGGTGGTACCATCCATATTGTATATAAACTGCACCTGGTATTTGCCGGAAGTATAATCGAGGATATACCTTATGCCCCTGTGCGGCTTCGACAGTTCATCTTGTGCAATACGCCACCGGCACAAATCCCAGTAACGGTGTCCCTCAAACGCCAGTTCAACCCTTCTTTCCTGCTGCACTGCTTTGAGGTCTACTGAACCCAGTGTGGCTATACCGGCCCTGGTCCTGATATTGTTAACAGGGGTTAAAGCCTCACCTGCCCTGCCCAGTTCCACGGCTGCTTCTGCAAAATTCAACAATACCTCTGCATAACGGAAAATGGTGTAATCGGTGCTGGAGCCCGACCATGTGCCCGACCAGTTGGGTGCTTTATAATTTTCGTCTAAATATTTCATCACGCCAAACCCTGTTCCAAAATAGTTGCCTATTTTTTGATTGCCCAGCGCGGGAAAGCCATCTACAGATTCGTTCACAATGGTTCCGTCGGGTTTGCGCAGCCCGTTGTGAAAATCAACTTTACCTCCTTGCCAGGGTGTCGATTGCGTATAAACCGTAGCAAAAAAGCGGGGATCTTTGTCTTGCCATAGTTCCTCCATCGTCCACAACCTGCTTTTTACCAGGTTGCTGTCTAAAGCGCCCGAACTGCCATCTGTTTTCTGAAATGCTTCTGCAAGTTCCAGGTAAGGCGTATTACCCATTCCCAGATCCCAGGGATGCGGTTTGGGACTTTGCATGTGATCGTAGTCCCAACTGTTGCCTTCATTGGTGAGTGCATGAACGGCGTTGTGTTCTTTTACAAATATCATTTCTGTATTTCTCTTTGTTGTAAACACTTCGCGAAAGTTGAGTGTTTTATCGGCGTTTCTATCATGCAGGCTAAATGAACCGCTGTTCATAATGGCTTGCGCAGCATCGTAGGCTTTTTGATAGTAAGCATTTGCGGCCGACGAAGGAATGCCGACAAGACCATCCAGTTGAACCATTCCGTACTTGGCAATAGAGCCGGCATACAAAGCAGCTCTTGATTGCAGCGCCAGGGCAGCCCATTTTGAAGGGCGACCATAACCGGTAGTAGGCAGCACGTCTTTTATCGCGTCCATTTCACTGATGATAAAATCGTATATCTCCTGTTCTTTGTTTCGCGCGGGAAAAAGCACTTCTTTTGGATCGGTAAGCATTTGCGGATCGGTAATAAGTGGCACGCCGCCATATCGCCTTACCATGGCGAAATAATTGAAAGCTCTCAAAAACCTGGCTTCGGCAATTACCTGCGCGGCATCGGTTGCTTCCATTGGGCTCTGCGGTACCTGTTCAATCAGCAGGCTTGTATTGCGTATAACATAATAGGCATAATCCCACCAGTCGAATACGCCGCCGGCTGCGGGAAATCCGTTGGCTTTTACCAGTGATGCAGAGTATACAATACCGGCCACGTCCCACCCCGGCATGCTTTCGTCTGCCAGATCGTTGATGAAGGTAAACCCGGCGCCCTGTTCGGAGACGAATAGCTGCGGCGTTAAACCCGCCGGGCCTACCGGTGAACCGCCGCTCCAATCTTTTGTATATGCTATGCATTCGTTTACCATTACCGCCGAAAAATTATATTGCGCGTTGAGAAACGCTTTGATCAAAACAGGATCGTCCCATACTACATCGTCTGTAATGGAGGTCAGCGGCTTTTTGTCCAGCACGTCTTTCACACATCCTGTAGCCAATAACATTGCTGCAAATGCCAGTATTATGTTGAATGATCTTTTCATTATTTTGAGTATAAGGTGCTTAAAAAATCTTGTACTTAATTTCATACACTTCTTTTCACGTTTCAGGACTAAAATGAAACAGTAAGCCCGGCGCTGAATGTGCGCTGTTGCGGATAATATTGTATGGACCCCGAAGGTGCTTCGGGATCAATGCCATATTCATTGAGTGAGCTGAACGTTAATACATTGGTGCCCGCAATGTAAAGTCTTGTTGACTTAAACCCTATTTTGTTCAGTAACCCTTCCGGCAGCGAGTAGCCCAACGCTATTGCCTTCAGCCGCAGATAAGAGGTGTTTTTAAACCTGTAGTCTGAAATCAGTCCGTTGGAAGATGCACCTCCATTCCTGGGCACCAAAGCATTGGGGTTGTTGTTTTCCTCCGTCCAGCGTTCGTTGTACATTTTTGAATTGTAGAACTGTCCCAAAGCTGCGTTCGTAGTATATCCAAATGCCCCCTGGAACAACATGTTTAGGTCAAAACTTTTATACTGCAGTTTGGGTGTAATGCCATAAGTCCAGTGCGGTGTACTTCCTTTTCCTATTTCTACCTGGTCTTTCCAGTCCAGCACTCCGTCGCCGTTGGTGTCTTTGTAAATGATGTCTCCGGGACGTAAAACGTTGTTGCCCGATAGCATAGAGTAAGTGTAGGGCAGCCGCTCAATCTGATCCTGGCTTGTAAACAGTCCGTCGGATACATATCCTGTCTGGCGATCCGTCCACTGGCTGGTTTTTTGTTCAAGCCGCTTCTGGTCCTGGTCTACATAATCGGGTTCTTCGTAACCGGTCCATTTGGCTCTCGACCAGGAAATATTAGCGGAAATATCCATGTTCAGTTGTCCAAATTTTTTTGAAGTGCCTATCATCAGTTCAAAACCCCGGTCTCTAAGGCTGTTCAGGTTTTCCTGCCCTACATTGATGCCCGTTGTGGAAGGCAGGGAAGTAAGCCTGCTTGCAGGAATGCCGGTGCGCATCCTGTTAAACACATCAAAGGAGCCGTATACGCTACGGTTCATTAATTCAAAATCGATACCTGCATTGGATATCGCCATTTTTTCCCAGGTAATGAAAGGGTTGGCTTCATTAATGGCATATAATGTTTGCTGCAGTGTACCATTGAGCAGGGCGTTGGATGAGAGTGCGTAATTAGCCAGATACTGGAAGTTGGCAACATTGTCGTTGCCCGATCTGCCATAGCTCAGCCGCAATTTTAAGTAATCCAGTTTTTTAATGGAGGCGGCAAAGCGCTCGTTGGTTATGATCCAGCCTGCCGATACACCGGGAAAATAGCCCCACCTTTGATCGGGTGCGTATTTCGACGTAGCGTCTGCACGTATAACGGCTTCCAGCAGGTATTTGTCCTGGTAGCTGTAATTAAACCTTCCTACATAGCTTGCGCGTCCGTATTCTGAACCCGAACCGTCGTTGGCCTGCGTTTCGCTGTCGCCTATAGACAATTGTTCCACCAGCAGGGTAAACAGCCTTTCGCGCGAAGCTGAAAAGCTATTGCCTTTGCCGTCTATCATTTCAAGCAGTCCCAACATCCTTACCGAATGTCCACCTTTAAATGTTCTGTTGAAGTTTAAGGAGTATTGCTGGGTGAGCTCGTACCCCCTGAACATGGATTCGCTGATGCGGTTTTGAGGAAAGTTCACCGCCAGCGTGTATTTATCGGTGTTAGGATCGTAGGTATAAAAGTTGTTGGGTTTGCTGAGACTTTTGCTGTAGGTGGTGCTGCCATTGTAATTTACAAAAGCCTTCGCCGTAAGTCCCTTTATAAATTTAAAATCATAAGCAAGGGTACCGCTTGCCCTTGTGATCTGTGAGCTTGTTCTGCTGTAACCAAAAATTTCCATATTGGTAACAGCCGCCACGCTGCCAATGGTGGTGCCTCCATAGGCCAATTTTGTTGGGTCGGGCAGTTCTGCCGGATACCACGGCAGCGTACCGTAGTAATCGGCCCAGGCAGAACCGCCGTTGCCGATGCCCCGGTTTGGAAAACTTCTTTTTTCCGAGATCAGCGAAATGTCCATCGAAAACTTCAGGCGATCTGTAATAGCAGCATCCACATTCGATTGTGCATTCAGGCGTTGAAAGTCGCCGCCATTCCGCCTGATCATGGTGCCCTGCTTGGTATAGCCCAGAAAGCTGTAGTATTTTATTTTATCGCTCCCGCCTCTTACCGAAATGTTCTGGTTGGTTTGCGGCGCATACTTGCGAAAGGTATAAGCCCTCCAGTCGGTATTAGGGTATGCGGGATCGTTACCGGCGAAATATTTAGCTATTTGTTCCTCAGTCCACGGGGCTGTATCCGGCGTTTTGCCCGACTGTATATGCGCTTCTCTCTGCAATGTGGCCAATTGTCCCGAACTGGGTGGGGTAAGCATTTTAGTTACGCCTTGCAGGGTGTAGGAGCTATTCACGGTAATAACCGGTTTTTTGCCTACTCCTCTTTTGGTGGTTACCAGTATTACGCCATTGCCTGCCCGTGCGCCGTATATGGAAGCTGCACCATCCTTGAGCACAGATATAGATTCTATCTGGTTGGCGTCGATCGTGTTGAGGTCCATCTGCACACCATCTACAATTACCAATGGGCCGCCAAACCCGCGAATGTTAAGGGCAGAGGCGTCGGAGCCGGGCATGCCCGACGATTGCACGGCATTGATGCCGGGCAGGCGACCGGCAAGTGTGTTGCTGGTATTGCTAACGGGTGCTACCGTTATATCCGATCCTTTTACGGTGGCTACCGATCCGGTAAGCGTTGCTTTTTTTTGAGTGCCATAACCTACTACTATGATCGAATCGCCCGATATGGCGGTAGGTTCCATAGCAATAACAAGCGCCTCTGCTGTAATGCTTACTTCTGCAGGAAAGTAACCAACATGCGTAACGCTGAGCAGTGTTGCCGAAGCCGGCACATTGCTGATAGTAAATGTTCCGTTGGCAGCAGACTGTGTGCGTATGTTAGTGCTCTTGACGGTAATGGTGCTGCCTGACAAGGGGCTGCTATCCTGCGCATTGATAACTTTTCCTGTAACTGTTTTTGTTTGAGCAGATGATTGAATGCTGAAAAACAAAACAAAGCAGGCAATCATTGAAATGCTCAAAATGTTTTTTTGAACAGTCGTTTTGCGCGTGTATGATTTTTTCAGAGGCAGGATAATGAGTCCTGGCAAATTGTTTTTCATAACAGTGCTTTTGGTGATGATTGGTTGGGTTTATTAAATTGGTTTAGGTTACGCTAGTACAAGCTTACAAAGTGGCGCTGCTATAACGTTGCTTCCGTTTTGATAGAAATGAAAGACGGTAATATGATTGAGGGGAAGGAGCGTACCACATTATGTAAGTTGTAATTTTTGGGCAAAAGGGATCTTTTTAAAATGAAAAAATCCACGGAGGTATTTTGTTGGGCAGACTTTGCATAGGCAGCAATTGAATTAGTTGTTGTTGATAAAATAAATGAAATATTGTGGCTGGAAATTTTTTAATATTGCCTAAGTATTAAGCGATATTGGCATTTTCCATTTATGCCGCATTGCACACTAGAAAAAAAACTAGGCTGACTTGTGAGACCTAAACTCTTAAAACTGCTAGATGGAGCCGGACAATCTTTCAGTGTTCGCCGCGATTGCGTACCCTACATCAACAGCGATTGGCATTATCACGAAGAAATAGAACTGATTCATTTTAACAAGGGAGCGGGACGACAATTTGTGGGCGACAGCATCCGTGATTTTACTCCGGGAGACGTTGTGCTGGTGGGATCGAACCTGCCGCATTACTGGCGCTTTGATGACAAATTTTTTGAAGAAGGGATAGATGTGAAAGTGGCACATTTTAAGCAGGATTTCTGGGGCGAACAATTTTTAGATCTTCCCGAAAACGTTCACATAAAAACGGTATTGGATAATTCAAAAAGAGGGTTACAGATTTTAGGGTCAGCAAAATTGCGCATTGCACAAATCCTGGACGAACTGCTATTGGAAAAAGGTGCCATGCGAATTGTTCTTTTAATGGAGGCGCTGGAGTCTATCTTCTGCTGCGATAAAAGTAAGCCACTCTCTTCGATAGGCTTTAGCAACAAAGCGCCAAAACCAGAAAACGACCGCATCAATGTGATCTACAATTTCAGCCTGCAAAATTTTAACCGCAACATATCTATCGATGAAATAGCAAGCGTGGCTGCTATCAGTCCGCATTCATTTTGTCATTTTTTCAAGTCTAGAACAGGAAAAACCTATTCCCGGTTTTTGAGCGAAATAAGAATAGGACATGCCACGAGGCTGTTAATTGAGGCCAACAAGACCATGAAGCAGGTATGTTATGAAAGCGGCTTCAACAATTCTACCAGCTTTCATAAGGTTTTCAAAGCCATTACGGGCAAAAGCCCCTTGAGCTACCAGCGGGAGTATTTGCGGCACTCTTGAAGAGCGATCAGCCATCAGCTTTCACTTTCAGTCATCAGCCCAAAACCCGGAAACAATAACCCAACAGGCTACCCTACCCGAAACCGGCTCTTGAAGGGCTCATTGCTGATGGCTGACTGCTGATAGCTCACAGCCCGCCAGATGTGGAAACTTGGTGCTTTTTATTATTGGAACGATATGTCTTTTTAGGCAGGATAATTGTATTTTCAATTGTAAACTCAGTGTATGCGAGCCAAAACAGCTATTGAAACGAGGTATGTGCACCGTTATTTCCATGCGGAAACAGGTGCCTGTTTAAGAGAAAGCGAAGCACGCAAGCTTCCGGTGAAAAGTGTAATTGTGGAAACAATTCGCGTACCGGGAAAATATGGCAACACTGAAGCGCGCAAGCCAATAGTGCAAGCGCCGCAGGTAAATAAACTCCATGTTATCTTACATCAAATAAAGAATACACTTGCGGTTACGTATACCCGTTTAAAAGCCCTACTGCATTTGGTACACAAAGAAAAAAATAATGGTGGATTGTTTGAGGTGAAGAACCCGCTCATAGATGGCCTTGCCTCTCCCTTCCCGTTCGCTGTGTCGCGCGATGTGAACGTAGCCAATAACGCTGTTGTCAACAAAGATGCAGGCTGACTTTTTTCAGCGCTACCGGAAAGTTTAAAATGTGAGTTTTTTTTAAATCACACACAGGCTGTTGCGCAGTAAAACTGTTATTTCTGAATACATCGTTTTTTTTCGTTTCACTGTTTCTCATACCAGGTTTCTTCTGCATCATATTCATAAAAAATGCAGTCATGCTTTCGCGGCTGAATGCCGGTGAAAGCTGTTAAGTTATAATGCTCCTGCAAAACAGTATCAAGAAAAAAATCTCTAAAAAACGGTAACAATTTTTCCTTTCGCGGTTATACGGGCAGGAGGGTGATCCTCCTTTTGCTGCATTACTCCAATATCATTACCTGAACGGCCTCCCCGGCTATATTTTGTTAACTTTTAAAATACATCGAAATGAAGAACACAACTACGCCGAAAGGTTTTACAAAAACAATTTTTGTTGCTGTTGCAATGCTGTTATTAACCGCAATAATGGCTGTAATTGTGCGTAACGACAGTCACGCTCGTCTTCCATTTAAGAATAGCGCTCAATCTACTGGTGATGAACCGGCTTCAGCAACCGCCTCCATGAACAGGTATCTGCAAGCCGCATCGTTATTGCAGGTTGGCGAAAACGAGTATGACATCCGGTACTCAGGAAAAAAAGGAAAATATCAAAGCCCTAACAAGGCTAACGATCTGCAGGCATTGTACGAGCCCGGCATATGGGAACTGCAAAGCCAACACAATCGTTTTGGTAAGTCTTCCAAACTTACACTCATCAACAGCGGCATTTATGCCGATGGTAAATGCATTGCAAAACCACAAGGCAGTGCGATAATTGCGGGCAGGAAAAACAACCTGGATTTTAACCATCGCAACTTTACGGAACAATACATAAACTCTGAGCAGGGGGTGAGGCAAAACTTCATCGTCAACGAGGTGCCCAGGGGATCGAAAGAGCTGTGTGTTGCCCTGCGGTTTGAGGGAATGCGTGCAGAGAAATATAACAACGACATTTTATTTGCAGAAGGCAGTCAGCAATGGCTTTATTCCGGGCTGAAGGTGTGGGATGCTACTGGCAAAGTTCTGGATGCAGAGATGCAATTGACGGGAGACACCATTAAGCTCCTGGCAAAGGTAGAAGGAGCGAACTTCCCGGTTACGATTGACCCGATTATAGGAAAAATGGGCATGCAGGATGCCAGCACAACAATTACAGGAACATCAGCATCCCAGTACCTGGGCCGCAGCGTTGCAGGTGCCGGCGATGTAAATGGCGATGGATACAGTGATGTGATAATCGGAGCGTCTGGCAAGACCGGCGCTGCATATGTACATTATGGTACGGCTTCAGGAATAAATGCGCAAGGCGTTAAACTGACAGACGGTAAGCTTATCAATTTCGGAGCGAGTGTAGCCGGAGCCGGCGATGTAAATGGCGACGGTTACAGTGATGTAATGATAGGGGCATACATAGGAGGGACGGAGTCATATGGAGTGGCACTCATTTACCTGGGTAGTGCACAGGGCATCAACACGCGCTACGCCCAGATGATAAAGGGAGATGCAAAGGGCGATCAATTTGGATCAAGCCTGTCTGGCGCCGGCGATGTTAACGGCGATGGATACAGCGATGTGGTAATAGGAGCGCCCGGTCTGGATTTTAATAAAGGTGCTTTCTATGTTTTTTTCGGCGGCTCCGGGGATATGACGCTTCATAAACGCATTGGCGGTAACAACGAAAATGGTTACCTGGGTTACTCTGCGGCCGGTGCCGGCGATGTAAATGCAGACGGCTTCAGTGATATTGCCATTGTGCAGAACAAACCATCTGCCGTATATGTTTATTATGGCTCTGCTTCCGGCATTGCTTCTGCTCGTCGGGCCAGTATCACGTCTGGGCTTGAGAGCAGCACGGGTAACAAAAATGTAACCGCTGCCGGCGATGTAAACGGCGATGGCTACGGAGACATTCTTGTAGGAGTGCCTGGTTACAGCAACGGGCAATTCAACGAAGGTGCCTGCATGTTGTATACTGGCAGCTCCAATGGTATAAAGTCTGTTCCCGCGGTCATAAAGGAATCTAATATACCCTATACTGCACTCGGTACAAGCGTATCTTACGCAGGCGATGTAAATGGCGATGGATATGGCGATATAATGATGGGAGGAACTACTAAAGGTAGACCTTTCTGGTTTGGAAGGCGCGGGATTGTTTATGTAGCCGGCGGTCCGTCTCTTTCAAACATAGCGCAAATACAGATCAATAATCGCAATGATTATTTTGGAAAAGCTGTTTCCGGCGCGGGCGATGTGGATGGCGATGGCTACAGCGATATTATTATTGGTGCAGAAGGATACAGTAACGGTTTTGCAAACGCAGGAGCTGCGTTTGTATATCATGGAGCTGCGTCCGGTGTCTCTTATGCTTATCAAACGCTACAGGGAACAGACGAGGAATGGCTGGGCGAAAAAGTTGTGCATGCGGGCGATGTAAATGGAGACGGATATGGTGATGTTCTTGTAGCTGGTGCAATTGTAGATGATCTTAACAGTACATATGGCAGTTTTGCGGGTCTTTACTATGGAACTTCCACAGGCGTAAATCCTAATTTTGTTAAATTATTCTCCGCTGTTTCACGAGAAGGAGGAGGAATTGGTCCCTCAGCAACAGTGTCGGACGCCGGCGATGTAAATGGTGACGGCTTTGCAGACATTATCGTCGGTTCCGGAAATTCACTTTATATGCATCATGGCTCTGCTACGGGCATAAGTCGTACGCCAAACAGAACCCTGAGCGGCAATATTTCGGCATTATCTGCCGCCGGTGATGTGAACGGAGACGGGTTTGCGGTGATGTGAACGGAGACGGGTTTGCAGATATTGTTACAGGGCAATGGGGATATATAAATGGAGGCTGGAAGTCTTATATAGCTGTTTATCCAGGTTCGTCTACAGGCATCCGCCCAACCCTCATCGCAGCGAAAACGGAAAACGAAGTACCGCAGGGGTTCGGAAGTATATCGGGTGTGGGCGATGTAAATGGCGACGGGTATGCTGATATTGCAGTTGCAAACTCGTCTTACGACAATGGGCAAACTAACGAAGGAGCAGTGTTTATATATTACGGTAATGGTGCAGGTCTTTCACCCGATGCGCTAACCATTGTAGAAAGCAACCAGGCAGGGGCCTATTTTGGCAAAAGTGTGTCTGCCGCCGGTGATGTGAACGGAGATGGTTTTGCAGATATGGTAATAGGAACAAATGCCTACAACAATGGTACAACGGGAAATGGAGCAGCGTTTGTATACTACGGAAGCCGTTCAGGTATTCAGCCGGCAAACCCAAAAATTATCGGGGCTGTCGATAGAGGTACAGGTTTCGGTGGTCAGGTATCAGGTGCTGGGGATGTAAATGGAGATGGCTATGCCGATATTGCAGTAACAGCGCCATACTATAGTGATGAAGAATATGGGATCTTCGGCTATTGGGGACAGGTCTTTATTTTTAAAGGTGGTAAAAATGGCGTTAGCAAAAACGATTCCATTGTGCTGTTAGGTAGAGATTATCCGGATCAATTATCATTTGGATCTTCGTTGTCTGGCGGGAAAGATATCAATGGCGACGGGCTGGGTGATATTGTAGTGGGCACACCCGGTGACTATATAGCAGACTTTTGGGGCGAAGCGCGTATTTTTTACAGTCGCTCTTCCAGGGGTGCAGCCAACCTGGCTTTGTACAATACCGGTACAACTACCGACATTCAACAGTCCAATATATCAAATAGCAGATTTTCTATTGGCATGTTCTATAGAAACTCCCAGGGTAGATTAAAAGGTAAACTGGTTTGGGAAGCTAAAAAACAAGGGCAGGCATTCAGCAGCAATGCCGCGCTTGCCAACAGTACGCAGCTTACCGGGCAGGCTGCCTATACCCGGCCTGCTTTAACCGGCAAAAGGTTGAACGCTTTTGTAAACAAGGCTGGCTTCGCAACCAAAATAAGAGTGCGCATCAAATACGACCCTGTTACTTCTCTTAACGGGCAGGTATATGGCCCATGGGTATATCCGCAAGGTTATTTTACAGTGCCGGGTATGAATGCCACGCCATTGTATGTTCCCGGGTTGAATTTGGTTGCTGTCAAACCCATATGGAGCAATATAAACATAAAGCTCAACTGGCAAACAGGGCTGGAAAATATCAATACTTATTTCAGCATCGAGCGATCTGCCGATAAAGAGCAATGGACAACAGTTAAAAAAGTAAAAGGGGCAGGCAGTTCAATCCATAATCAGTTTTACGAGTCTTTCGATGAATTTCCCCTGCAAGGCAAATCGTATTACCGCATCAGGCAAACCGATGCAGATGGAAGGGTGCATTACAGCGAGGTGAAAATGGTTGTTATGGACAGCAGCAAAATCAATGTATATCCCGTGCCCGCCACGCATACGCTTACTGTGCAAGGCAGTGAACCTGCACTAAAGCAAATGATCGTGCTGAGTAGCAATGGCGTTCGACAAACTGGGGCAAGGATACACTACAAAGGAGGCACACAGGCGACAATAGACATAAGCAAGCTGTTGCCAGGTGTATACTATCTGCAAACGAAAGCAGGCACCTGCAAATTCATCAAACAATAATACATTGTTACCGGCTTTTTCCCATGAAAACGAGGCTGCCTCTTATGTTGGAGGCAGCCTCTTACTTTCGCACAAACAAGCCGGTTGTTATGTTGTGCAGCTACTGCTCCTAAAATAAAAAAGGCTGTCTCAAAATAAATCTGAGAGAGCCTTCTTACATTTTGACAAGGGTTTGGACCACATCGGAGTTACCGTCCAAAATACTTATTTACGGCTTCAACGCGATTGTTTACGTGAAGCTTTTCATAAATGTGATACACGTGCTTGCGCACGGTTTCCTGGGCAATGCCTAAGCGCGTGGAAATTTCTTTATACAACATTCCTTTGGCAAGCAGTTCCAGAATTTCATGTTCGCGGTTAGAGAGATTATCGAGTATGCCCGTTGGATGATTGTTCTTTTCCTGGAAAGCCGCCACCACTTTTCTTGCAATCTGGCTGCTCATTGGCGCGCCGCCTTCAGCCAGTTCGTGAATGGCTTCCAGCAATTTGCCAGGCGCTGTTTTTTTCAGAATATATCCGTTAGCGCCCGCTGCCAATGCTTCAAAAATTTTTTCATCTTCCTCGTATACTGTACACATCATAAAAAGTACATCGGGATGTTTGGGCTTTAGCTCACGCACGCAATCAATGCCACTCATCCCGCCAAGGTTAATATCCATAAGTACCACGTTGGGCTTTAATTTAGGAATACCCACTATGGCGCTTTCTCCGCTGATAAATGAACCCAGGAACTGGTATCCGTCGGCCATCATAATAATTTGTTCCAATGCCTGCCGGATATCGTTGTTGTCTTCCACAATACAAACTGAAATCGTATCCATGTATTTAGTTAGTCACAAATTTAACAGATAAAAACTTATTTTCTGCTACCTCAAAGCGGGTAATGGTTAAGTGGAACTTTCAGTATGATGGATGTTCCGCCGTCGTTCACAATGGAGCAGGTGCCGCCAATAACATGGAGTCGTTCTTTCATATTATGCAAGCCATTGCTATGGCTCTTGTTCAATGCAGGGTTAAAGCCTATGCCGTTATCGGATATGGAAATGGAGAAATATTGATCTACGGTAAATTCAACATTCACATCGGTTGCCTGCGAATGTTTCACCACGTTGTGCAACGCTTCTTTTACCGACAGCAGGATATTGCGCCGTATTTTTCCGCTGATGGTTATTTCGTTGATAACATCGGGCACAGTAAGGTGCAGGTGCATGTGCAGCGACTCAAAATATTCTACTACATGGTGCCGCAGGTATGCGATCAGGTTAGGCAATGAATCGTTCCGCGAATTAAGCGTCCAGATGATCTCATTCATTTTATCCATCAGCACATTAGAGGTAGCAGATATTTTTTCAAGTTCTTTGTTGTCGGGTTGACTGCTTTTGGCTTTTGCTATTTCACTCAACAGTCTTATAGAAGTAAGCCCCGATCCGATATCGTCGTGAATTTCCTGCGAAATACGGTTCCGCTCGTTCTCCCTGGCATCAATAATAGCTTTGTATTTTTCAAGTTCCTTACGGTCGTTTTCCAGTTGCAGTTGTTCCACAGCACGTATGCGGCTTATTTCCTGCTTGCGTGTGCGGTAGGCAAGCCCTTGCAGGAACAGGAACATTTGCAACAATACTCCAAACATAAAAAGCAGCACCGGTATACCTGTGTAGCGCAGCAACATGTAATCGTAATCGCTCCACCGGTCTACATACAAGGCTATGCAGGCCATTAAAATGGCCATAAAAGAGCCAATGCCAAGATACCGTGCCTCCTTCTCCTTTCTCCATATCAGCAATGTGATAATGAGGTATACTGAATAAAGCAGTACCAATACCCTTATCACATCAAAAGCCATGTTGCCCCAATAATTATACTGGTTGGTATAGGTAAGTGGAACATTGATGATCAGAAAAACAATCTGGAAAACAATGCTGATGCGAAACAACCTGTACAGCTTTGGCAGGTTGGTTTTGAGTTTAAGAAAAGAGGCAATGAACAGCAGTATCAATATATTGCCTGCAAGCTGCAACACCTGGTAGCGCAAATCGTATAAAAAGAAATACAGGTCGCCAAAGCGAAACACATTCAGCAAACGCATAATGAAATAGACCATAAACACAAAAAGCGCTGCCGAATAATACAGGTATTCTTTTTGGAATGTTCGGAGGAACAACGTGCAGGTATAGGCAAACATGCTGAACATAATGCCCAGCAGTATGATTGTGATGTACAAATACGCCCTGCTGGGTTTAAGAAAAAAGGCAAATGCAAAAGAAGTTTGTTCACCGGGAACAACGATGGCCGGATCAAACTGGTGCCAGTTGTAAAAGTTGATTTCAGCGTCAATATAATAATCCTTTGTTTCTCCTTGTTTTACAGTAAACCAGCAATACGGAATTTCGTTCATGATAACATCCGAATACAGCTCGAACCTGTTGTTCATTGCTATCATTTTTGCCGCGGCGCTGTCGTAGGTATACATGGTATATTGCTGTGCCTTGCCCATGTATAACCAAAAGGTATCGCTCTTGCCCGTGTTGCTAACCGATAGCTTTATAAAATGATTGGCGTTCAGCTCATGCCCGCCAAAAACAGGATTGTTGTGCAGCGGTTTGAATAACGATGGATGAAGTGTATGCACGGTGTAAGTGCGGGAAACATCTTGAAAATAAGTGAGCTTCTTTTCAATTTTTTCAAAATCCTGGATGTTGCCCACATCAATAGTGCCGGCTTTTTGAGCCAGCGCGTACCCCACGTAAAGCAGAACCAGTGGTAAAAGCAGTATGTTTTTTTGCAACAACAGGCGGTCGATTTTAAGCAAATGCAACTAACCTGTAATTTATACGAAAGAATTGAAGATTATGTTAGTAGGGCACGTACAGTAAAAATTTTTCTGCAAACCATTCTTCCTGCGCAAAAAGTGTTTTTATTTCCCATAAGTGTGGTCTCAGCCGGCTTTCGCTGATCTCTTTTTGCAGGTCGCCACCCTTCAGGCAAATCAAACCGTTAGTAAACGCTTCCATTTTTCTTTCCTTTTTCAATAAAGGCTTGCCCCAGCTCCACAGGTCTTTTAGCGGTGCCACCGCCCGGCTCACCACAAAATCGAACTTCCGGTTCTTTATTTCTTCGGCGCGGGTATGCTGTACCGTTACATTTTTAAGGTCTAAAGCCTCCACCACGGCGCTTACCACTTTCAGCTTTTTACCAATAGAATCAACCAGGTGAAACCTCACACCAGGAAACATAATGGCAAGCGGTATACCTGGAAAACCACCTCCTGTACCTATATCCACAATCTCCAGCCCGTCAATAAAATCAAAAACCGCGGCAATGGCAAGCGAATGCAGCACATGTTTTTCGTAAAGCGCGTCAATGTCTTTACGCGAAATAACATTGATCTTTTCATTCCATTCAGTATATACACCTTCCAACGCTGCCAGTTGTTGCAACTGGGCAGGCGTAAAGTCAGTAAAATACTTTGTAACTATTTCCAGTTTGTTTTTGGCTTCTTCCATAGTGCAGAAGTGAAAAGAAGGTAATAGAAGAACATAAATATATCAAAAGCCCAGAACCATTTAAACAGGTCTTTTTCATTTAACCTGTCCATCGCCTTGTACCAGATAATTGCCTGGATGATGAAACGAAGCAGGAAAACACCCAATGCAAACTCCCACCGGAAAAAAACAATGGATGCAGCCAGCAAAGGATAAAACAAAAAATGGCTGAAGGCATATAAGCCCAGCAAAAAGCGGTGTTTGGATTTATAGAATTTTGCCGTGGTAAAATGCCGTTGCTTTTGTTGCCGCCATTCGCTCCATGTTCTTTTAGGTTCCGACAGGGTGAAAGCTTCTTTGTCAATAGAAATATCGGTGTTGATAGCCGTGGCAGAGGCGTTGATAAAAAGATCATCGTCGCCACCCGGAACGTGATTATGCGCAGAAAATCCTTTTTGCCTGAAAAATACGTCGCGCTTGTAAGCCAGGTTCCTGCCCACACCCATATAGGGCATACCCGCCAGTGCGTACGACAGGTATTGCAAAGCTGTGTGAAAAGTTTCAAAACGAATGATCTTGTTCAGCAACCCCTTTCGTTTATAGTAAGCGCCGTAGCCCAGCACTATTTCCACACCCCTTTCAAATTTGTCGGTCATTTTCTGCATCCAGAACTCACTCGCCGGAACGCAGTCGGCATCCGTCAGCAGCAAAATATCGTGTTTTGCCATTTTAATGCCCATCGATAAAGGAAACTTTTTGCCGGGTATAAACCGCGCTTCCTGTTTTAATTCCAGCATTTGCAACTGCGGAAAATCTTTTTGCAGTGCTTCGATAAGGTATTTCGATTCATCGATGGAGTTATCATTCACCAGAATCAGTTCCTGTTTGCCCGAATAATCCTGCACCAACACGCCGGGAAGATTTTTAGCTAAATTTGCAGCCTCGTCGCGGGCACATATAATAACAGATACGGGTTGCTGGCGAGGCATACCTGCCGGGTGGTTGGGGTAGAAAGCCAGCCTTCTGAAAAAATATAAATAATAAATGATCTGGATAAGAGCAATAAGGCAAAACGCTCCGAAAATAATTTCGCTCCAATCTATCTTTTCAATCATGGCGGCGAAGGTAAGAAATACCAATATTTGTTATTAAGGATTTATTGTAATGTGAAAATATGTTGAAAAAATATGGGAGCACTTCAGTTTGAATTACAAAAGCAGGATTCATTATCAAAAGCAAGGACAGGGGTTATTACTACCGATCATGGCACTATACCTACTCCCATTTTTATGCCGGTAGGCACGGGAGGGAGCGTGAAGGCGGTAACGCAGGCGCAGCTTAAGCAGGAAGTAAAAGCAAAAATAATTTTAGGCAATACCTATCATCTTTACCTGCGCCCCGGAACGGATATATTGGAAAGTGCGGGTGGCCTGCACCGTTTTATGAACTGGAACCAGCCTATACTGACAGACAGCGGAGGGTACCAGGTTTTTTCGTTGGCGGGCACCCGTAAAATAAACGAAGAGGGGGTAATGTTTCAAAGCCATATAGACGGAAGCCGCCACCTTTTTACGCCGGAAAAGGTAATGGACATACAGCGAAGCATAGGCGCAGACATCATCATGGCTTTTGATGAATGCCCGCCTTATCCGAGTGACTATAAATACGCCGAAAAATCGATGCACCTTACCCATCGCTGGCTCGACCGGAGCTTTAACCAGGTGCAAGCCACCGATAACCGTTATGGGCATACGCAAAACCTGTTCCCGATTGTACAGGGAGGCACTTATGCCGACCTGCGGAAAATGTCGTGCGAATACATCAGCTCCAAAAATGCAACAGGCAATGCTATTGGTGGATTGAGCGTGGGAGAACCCGAGCCAATGATGTACGAGCTGTGCGGTTTGTGCTGCGAGCACCTGCCCGCTGCGAAACCGCGCTACCTGATGGGCGTGGGCACGCCCTGGAATATACTGGAATGTATTGCCTTGGGTATAGACATGTTTGATTGTGTAATGCCTACCCGCAACGGGCGCAATGCCATGTTGTTCACTTCTAAAGGAGTAATTAATATCGACAATAAAAAATGGGAGAAAGATTTTTCGCCTATTGATGATGGCATCGACTGCGAAACAAGCCAGTATTACAGCAAAGCATACCTGCGGCATCTTTTTAAGTCGAAGGAATTGTTAGGATTGACGATCGCCAGTATTCAAAACCTGTCGTTTTATCTGCACGTAGTTACCGAAGCCAGGAAACATATTGAGGCAGGTGATTTCAGCAGTTGGATGAGAAGCAGCGTGGATCGGTTTAAGCAAAGACTGTAGAAGATTTCTGATTGCTGATTTTGGGATTTCTGATTTGGAATACAGGGCTGGAGCGTTTTCAAATTTTCAAATTCGCCAATTTTCAAATTATTTTTTCTTTTGCGCAAACAACCACGTTAACAACTCCGGCTCGGCAAATGCATTTTTCCAGCTATCGTGCTTTACGCCGGGATACTCGGTATATTTTACACGTGCACCGGCGGCTTTAAGCGCATCAACCATTACTCTTGAATTTTTTACGGGCACAACATCATCGTCCGCCCCGTGGAAAACCCATATTGGAAACTTTTTACCGTATGGCCTGGCACCATCAGGATTGCCACCGCCGCAAATAGGAAAGGAAGCAGCAAAGAGATTGGGCTTTCTCCACAACAATTCAAAAGTGCCAAATCCACCCATCGACAGCCCGCCGAGGTAAATGCGTTTGGTATCCACAATGCCACTGCTGATCAGCGTATCAATAAAGCTCATTACCATTTGCAGGGGGTGGGTAGGGGCGAGGTTCATCGGGAACCTGTACTTTGCAGAATCGCCTGCGGGGGTTTTTACCCGTACACTCCACGAAGAATCTGCCGGGCATTGGGGGAATACGACAATCGCCGGGAACTTCTCCCGGTTGGCAGAATCGAGAAACAAACTGCCACCCCAGGTTAATTGCGACTCGTTGTCGTTGCCTCTTTCTCCTGAGCCATGCAGGAAGATGATCAGCGGGTACTTTTTGCCGGTAGAAAAATGAAGGGGCGAAAGGATGCGGCAGGGCAACGTATCTTCTCCCTGCAAAAAAAGCTGTCGCTCATACGCACTAAAATCGGGTAGCTGCTGTGCATGAGCAGCGGTGTTCAGGATCAGCAGAAAAAATAAAAGTTGCAGCGGGTAAAGTCTGAAACTATTGTGAATATTTTTCATAACAGGAAGATACAAAGTTCTTTTTAGAGTTTTCGGTTACTTTTGCCCATTGTTTTTTAGTTCGCAGGGCATGAAAAAAATAGATTGGTACATATTTAAAAGTTTCATTTTTACCTTTATATATTGCATCCTGTTGTTTACCGCCATATCGGTTGTGGTAGACATCAGCGAAAAAACCGACGATTTTGCCAAAGCCAACCTTTCTGCGGACTTTGTAATGCGCAACTATTATATAGGCTTTGTACCATTCATCGTATCCTTTTTATTTCCCCTTTTTACTTTTATTGCTGTTATTTTCTTTACATCGCGTTTGGCGAACCGTTCAGAGATCATTGCCATTCTTGCCAGTGGCACCAGCTTTAACCGGTTGCTCAAACCTTATATATTGGGGGGTGTGTTGCTGGCAGGCTTGCTGTGGTGGGGAAACCGCACTTTGGTGCCAAGGGCAAACGAAATTCGCACCGCTTTTGAGCTTAAGTATGTAAAATCGCCCGGCACGTACAGCGGCAGCAGCAGTATTTACATGCGCATTGATTCTGTTACTTACTGCGGCATACGGTACTATGATACGACGGGTAAAAACGGCAGCGGCTTTTTTATGGACAGGCTGAAAGGGAACAAAGTAGTGTACAACCTGCGCTCGGATAATATATCCTGGGATGCCAAAGCAAAAAAATGGCGTTTGAGCGGTGTAATTGAAAGGACCATCAATGGCTTAAAAGAAGAAGTAAAGCAGGATACTGTGCGGCGCATGAACTTTAATTTTACGCCGGAAGATCTGAAGAGAGATGAATATGTAAAATCGAGGTTAACCACTCCCGATCTTAAATACATGGTGGAGATGGAAAAGCTGAGAGGGTCGGAAGGTATTAACGACCTGGAAGTGGAGCTATACCGGCGCGATGCCACACCGGTAACGGTTTTGATACTTACTTTGATCGGCGCCATTCTTGCATCGCGCAAAATACGCGGCGGCAGCGGTGTGCATATAGCGGCAGGTTTTGCCATAGCAGCCTTGTTTATTTTGTTCGACAGGTTTTCAACCATCTTTAGTGTAAAAGGTAACCTGCCACCTGTTATTGCCGCATGGCTGCCCAATGTTATATTCGGTTTTCTTACTTATTATTTATACAGGCGGGCACCGAAGTAGCCATTGAAAGGGTGTAGGGTGTAAGGTATAGGGCGTAAGGCCATGCATACCTACAGCTTATACCCTATACCTTACACCCTGCACCTTATACCTTCCACCTTCCACCTTCAACAATAAATTGCCCCGGAACTTAAAATTTTCCATGTATATAGCGCTGTTTGCGCTAACTTTAGCGCCATACGCTAGCTAATTACTAATACACCGGCAATCTGATTAAAACACGAATTATGGCCACAATAAAAGAACGGTTTAAAGCCAAAGCCGATGAATTGTCAACAGAAATCAGGGATATCCTAAAGCAGCATGGTAGTAAAAAGATAGGGGAGGTTCAACTGTCGCAGGTATACCAGGGAATGAGGGGCATTACAGGTTTGGTTACAGAAACATCATTACTCGATGCCCAGGAAGGCATTCGCTTCAGAGGATACTCTATTCCGGAGTTGCAGCAAAAATTGCCGAGAATACCGGGAGGACTGGAACCTTTGCCTGAAGGGTTGTTTTTTTTAATGCTGTTAGGAGAATTTCCAACAGAAAAAGATGTGGAAGAAGTAA
The DNA here is from genome assembly GCA_051955255.1 of Agriterribacter sp. Lineage (GTDB taxonomy): Bacteria > Bacteroidota > Bacteroidia > Chitinophagales > Chitinophagaceae > Agriterribacter. The sequence continues at coordinate 84,246 of JBQCGX010000060.1, forward strand.
CCAATATGTGGCAGCGCAGGTCGCATGTTCCCAACCATGTATTTGATGCTATAGAAGCGCTTCCCGAATCTACTCACCCCATGACGCAGTTTGTGGTAGCCATTATGGCGCTGCAAACCGAAAGCATTTTTGCGCGCAAATATGCCGAAGGGATGAATAAGAAAGATTATTGGGACGCTATGTTCGATGATTCAATGACGTTGATAGCGCGCCTGCCCAGGGTTGCTGCTTATATATATCGCCGAAAATACAAAGGCGGAAAACACATACAACCCGATGGCTTACTGGATTGGGCGGGCAATTTTGCACACATGCTTGGTTTTGAAGATCCGCGCTTTATGGCTTTGATGCGGCTGTATATGACCATACATGCCGACCACGAAGGTGGCAACGTATCTGCGCATACAACCCACCTGGTAGGATCTGCGCTGAGCGATCCATACCTGAGCCTTGCTGCGGGCATGAACGGTTTGGCCGGACCTTTGCACGGGCTAGCCAACCAGGAGGTGATAAAATGGATTTTTGAAATGCGCGACCAGGTGGGAGTGGAGTTGCCCTCGAAGGAGCAGATCGCAGACTATGTAAAGAAAACATTGAGCGATGGTAAAGTGGTGCCGGGATACGGACACGCTGTATTGCGTAAAACCGATCCACGCTTTTCGGCACAAATGGAGTTTGGTAAAAAGCATATGCCCGACGATCCGTTGGTAAATATTGTGTGGAGAGTATATGATGTGGTGCCGGAAATATTGCAATCGCTTGGAAAAGTAAAAAACCCATGGCCGAATGTTGATGCGCACAGTGGGGCTTTGCTGGTGCATTTTGGATTGGTGGAATACGAATTTTATACCGTTCTGTTTGGAGTGAGTCGTGCGCTGGGCGTATTAGCCAGCCTGTGCTGGGACAGGGCGTTGGGACTTCCCATCGAAAGGCCTAAATCTATCACCACTGCATCGGTAAAAGACTGGCTCGAAGGCAAGGGCGAAATATGGGGCGATTAATGCATACGATCTGATATAATTAAAACCAACATCGTTTAATTAATACTTATTCAAGACCAACGCTATCCATCAGACCGCCCTTTGGGCGGGCCGATGGGAAAGCTGGTCGGCACGCCTGAATGGTATTGGGCTAGGCCGGCGGTCTGACTGACAGAAGGCAAACGTTTTACTTACGGGGCAAGGTGCGACATTTTTGAGAATTGGACTGTGGTAATCTTAACTAAACCACATCGAATTAAAACCAGGTCTAACAACTTGGTTTTTTATTTTGATGAAATAGCCTCGCGCTCTATATTTGCAGTCCTGAAAATAAAAAGGGGGATTAGCTCAGTTGGCTAGAGCGTCCCGCTGGTAAGCGGGAAGGTCATTGGTTCGGCTGCAGAGTTCTTAAAAATAAAAAAGGGGGATTAGCTCAGTTGGCTGGAGCGTCCCGCTGGTAAGCGGGAAGGTCATTGGTTCGGCTGCAGAGTTCTTAAAAAATAAAAAGGGGGATTAGCTCAGTTGGCTAGAGCGTCCCGCTGGTAAGCGGGAAGGTCATTGGTTCGGCTGCAGAGTTCTTAAAAAATAAAAAAGGGGGATTAGCTCAGTTGGCTAGAGCGCTAGCATGGCATGTTAGAGGTCATCGGTTCGACCCCGATATCCTCCACCTTTAAAGGTTATCCGATTTAGGATAGCCTTTTTTAATTTTATGCAACTATGTCTTACACCACCTACATTCTTTATTCAACCAGCCTCGATCAATACTATATCGGTCATACCCAGGACCTGAATGAGAGGCTTTTCCGTCACAATAATTTGGGGAGTAAAGCCACTAAAAAGGCGAATGACTGGAAGGTAGTATACACTGAAACATTTGAGACGAGGGCTGAAGCTTGCAAACGTGAAATGAATATCAAGGCTAGAAAAAGCAGAAAATATATCGATGAATTGATTAGCTCGGTTGGCTAGAGCATCCCGCTGCAAGCGGGAAGGTCATCGGTTCGACTTTGCTAACCTCCGCTTGAAAGTAAAGGCACACAGATATAGTATCAACTTACACTAGCTTTGCACATTCAATTTTTTATCAATGCCAATGGAAAGAAAAAAGCCAGTTGCCCAGATCACTGCAGTGGCGATAGTGTGAAGATCAAACCATATACTAAATATTACCGTCCCAAAGAGGATAATAATTCCAGCCCATTTAAAAAAAGATGCCTGCCGCAATTTTAGTTTTGCTTCGTCTTCTTTAAAGTTTTGAATGAGCGCGTGGTCCAGAAAAGTGGGCAGGAACCAACAAAAGTAAAAGAACGCCTTGTGTCTAAAAGATAGTTCCATGGCTGCCGAATACAGTTCCCTTTCCTGGCGTTCGGTAATCATTTGGGCCCTGTAGTTTTTAATATCTTCATCATCCAGTCTTCTCCGGGTCAGTTCGGCTTGAGCTGCTTTAATGGCTTCCGGAAAGTATTCACCCGCGTGATCGAGAATATTCAACAACTCGTCGATAGATGCGGACCGGTATTTGTCTTTTAATTCTTCTTCAGAAATCATGATTTATACATTGAACTGATATTTTATTCCAGCATGGATTCTACCAGACAGACACATAGACTGAAGTGAAAACTGTTTTAATCGGCTCTTCATGTGAATTATTTTATCCTACTTTTTGCATTACACAATGAATCAATCAAAAGACCCTTCTCTGAATCAGCAAAACCCGGGCTTGAAAGTAGGGGCACTGGTATTTTTTTATATTCTTCGATGAGACAATCGCAATACTTGTCAATATTATTTGACGAAGATATTTGTGCTTCATTTAAACTTTTCATGATATTCGAGCGCACACCTTTTTCAAAGGCTGGCGTCCATTTAATATTTGTTATACCATTATAGCATTCATTGAAAGCATATTTTTCTACGTCCGGCCCTTTTGAAATTTCTTTCAATAATTCAGCATAACTGCTGGATTCAAGTTCATATTTATGTTGTTTTACAAGCTCCTTATCTGCAGTCAATTTTGTAAGGGTACAAATACAGAATTGACGTCTTTGATTTTCGTCAGGCAAAGTCGCCTCATTCCCCCTCATGCATTTGCCAATATCCACACGCAGACCATTTATTTCAATAATTTCTTTGGTAGGTAAGTAGCGGGGAACACTCATAATGCCGAAGAAAATAAATAATCCAACGCTGATGCATAGGTATTTTAGAAACGGAAGAGATTTTATCGTCAGTTTTTGCTGAGACATACCACTGCCGATCAGCCATGTGCAAACGCCAATTATTGCTAACGTTATAATGATAATTCCAGGGTTAATAAAGGATCCAAACTGACGGCTTGCTGATAAATATTCCGAAGCTGTTCCGTATAATAGAAATAGTCCGAGGATGGTCTTTGCAATTTTCATTGAGGATAATCTTCGGTGTAATATAAATCTAAATCAGGAAAGGACGTGTTGATATGCTTTTGATATTCTAACCCTCCTTACACGAGTCTGCCATATCTTATCCTGAAATCTTGTATTTTTACAATAGTATCAACAGTTGGGATATGTATTTCGACAACTTTAAAAAATTTCCTGGAGCAACACTAAATCCACAATTGTTATGAGAATATAATCTCTCCAATTTTGACTATAGTGGAATGCGTAATGTTGTAGTACAGCGGGTGATTGAACGGGGATGGCCCGAAAATTAGTATTTTATATTAAATAAATACGAATTGATGGGGTAAAGTCTGCTGTTAAAGAGATTACTTACCTGAACGATAAAAACATGCATTTCGTCAGCTATCAGTTTGATATTCCCTTAACCTCTATGAAATGTTACAAAAAGAAACAGTCAGCCGATCTACGCTGGAGCTCCTGAAAACATTAATGGAAGAGGAGTGGTTGAAAGATCTCTTCCTTGTAGGTGGAACCGCTCTTGCGCTACCCTAGCATGGTAATAAAGTCATTAGGCTACCAGGATGACATCAATTTCGACGAACCTGTTGATATGCTGGATGGAAAATATAAATGGGAACCTGTTAAAAGAAGACTAGTTGAGATAACGATACATCCTGCCAGGCTATTTGACAAGATTTAAAAAAAGTAATACAGAAATGAGTTTTAGGCTACCCCAACTATAGCAACAAAGCCATTTAATAATATTGTAAACCTTTCCCAACCAGCAACTCATAACTGTCTATTTATCCAAAAACTAATCTAGTCTACAGTCTTTCAGTCGGGCGGGCGTTGTTTCTTACGTCTTAACTGTCAGGGTTACGCGTTATAGCCGTTGCCAATGCATCATTTGGTTATGCAAAAAAATGTAATATTGCACCAATATTTTCAACATGAACTTTTCTATTGATCATAAAAATCATGTCCCCCTCCATATTCAGGCGGAGGAATTGCTACGGAAAATCATCAAAAATCCGCAATACTCCAAGGGCAAATTGTTGCCCAACGAGGTAGAGCTTGCCAAGCAACTGGCCATTTCAAGAACAACCCTGCGGCTCGCTATTAACAAGCTGGTATATGAGGGATTGCTGGTAAGAAAAAAAGGCGTGGGAACCAAAGTGAGCAACAGCGTAGTAAGCTCCAAATCAGTAAACTGGCTGAGCTTTTCGCAGGAAATGGAGGCTCGCAAAATACCTATCAAGAATTTTGAACTGAAGCTTAGCTGGGTAAAGCCCGAAGAAACGGTGTCTAACTTTTTCGAAATAAGGGCCAACAAGAAGATACTGAAAATGGAAAGGCTGAGAGGGCGTCCCGAAGGCCCCTTTGTATATTTTGTTTCTTACTTCCACCCACGCATAGGCTTAACAGGCAAAGAAGATTTTCTTCGCCCCCTGTACGAAATCCTCGAAAAAGATTATATGGTAGCCGCCAATCTTTCGAAAGAAGAAATTACTGCGCGGGCCGCCGATAAATTTATAGCCGGCAAGTTGAACCTGGATGTAGGCAGTCCCATTCTTTGCAGAAAACGCTTTGTGTTTGACCAGGGCGAGCGGCCTATTGAGTACAATCTTGGTTTTTACAGGGCAGATAGCTTCGTGTATACTATAGAGAGCAGGCGTTAGAAACCTGTCCACAGAAAATCCATTTTAATTTGTTTTGAGTCGTCGCCGCGTCCGGGCTGATCGCATACTGTATTGTTGGGGAAGATTAGTCTTCCCCAATTTTTTACTCCACTGTCAAGTAAAATGTTCATACATTTATACATATAATGTGAGAAAGTGATTTTATCTTCAATCCATTAAAACATCGTTATGTATAAATACTGCCTGTTGATCGCATTTGTTTTACAGAGCTTAACATCTCTGGCGCAACCGTCGCAACCGGTTGACGCCGGTCTGAAAGCCCGCATTCAATCCGATGCGTACTTCCCGTTTGTAAAAGAAAAAGCATTGGAGGTAATGAAAACGGGTTTTAATGCAGGTGATGGTTACCGTGAGGTATGGATAAGAGATTATAACACTTTTATTGAACTGGCTGCTGCGGTCAATCCCAAAGAAGTATTGAAGGAGAACCTGCTGGTTTTTTTCAGGATGCAGGGAGACGATGGCAACATCATTGATGGATTTACCCCTGCTGAAAAAATAGGCAAAGGCGAGACCGACTTTTCCTATTCAAAACTGGAGCCGCGCTATGCCGGTCATAAAAATACGGTAGAAACCGACCAGGAGACATCTTTGGTGCAGACATTGTACAAATACATACAGCTTACGGGCGATAAAACAATCCTGAGTGAAAAAGTGGGAGATAAGCTGGTAAGCGATCGCGTTGAATGGAGCATGGATTTTTTGATGAAGCACCGCTACAACGAAAAATACGGACTCATTATTGGCGCCACCACAGCCGACTGGGGCGATGTGCAACCTGAACATGGCTGGGGTGTGGATCTTGATGCGAACACTCATCCTGCAATTGATATTTACGACAACGCTATGTTGCTGATAGCGCTGGACAATATGATGGAGCTATTGCCCAACACGAAAAGCAAATGGCAACCCATTAAGAAGCGCATTGCTGACAACTGCCGGCAACATTTATGGGACGCAAAGGCGCAGAAATTCATACCGCATATTTACCTGAAGGGATCACCGTTTCCTGCCGGTTTTGACGAAAGAGCGATTTACTACTTTGGTGGTACTGCCATTGCGATAGAAGCCGGTTTGCTGAGCAAAAAAGAAATTAAGGTTTCGTTGGATGAAATGATCAGCCGGGTAAAACAGGCAGGCGCTCCTTCTATCGGATTAACAATTTATCCTCCTTATCCTGCAGGCTTTTTTGCCAACAAGATCATGAACCCTGAATACAGTTATCAGAACGGAGGCGATTGGACATGGTTTGGCGGAAGAATGATACAGCAGTTAATTAAATATGGCTTTGTAAAAGAGGCATACGAACAGGTTCAGCCAATGGTAAAACGTGTGAAAGATAACAACGGTTTTTACGAATGGTATTCGGTTGATAATAAACCAAGAGGCTCTGGCACATTCCGTGGTGAAGCGGGTGTATTATATACTGCCATCCGGATGTTTGAAGAAGTGATCCGGTAATTCAGTTGTATTCCAACATCATCCATCCATCAGACCGACCTTCGGGCGTGCCGATGGGAAAGCCGGTCGGCCCGCCTGAATGGGTATGTGGCGCAGCCGGCGGTCTGACCGATAAAAGGCGAACGTTTTTACTTATCGGGCGAGGCGTAATAATTCTGAACTTTAAGAAAATGGAACTGTATCCTCCATCAGACCGCCCTTTGGGCGTGCCGATGGGAAAGCCGGTCGGCCCGCCCGAATGAGTATGCGGCGCAGCCGGCGGTCTGACCGATGAAAGACAACGTGTTTACTTATCGGGCGAGGCGTAATAATTCTGAACTTTAAAAAAATGGAACTGCATCCATCCATCAGACCGCCCTTCGGGCGTGCCGATGGGAAAGCCGGTCGGCCCGCCCAAAGGGGTATGCGGTGCAGCCGGCGGTCTGACCGATGAAAGGCGTTAATCTTAATGAAACGGCATTGACGTATGTTCCGATAAAGCAACGCCATAATCTAAAACTCCATCTTTCTTGTTGCCCCGTTATTTTTTGTGATGACTACAGATTTAACTGTTGGTGAAATATGCAAAGAGCGGGCAGATTGCGAAAGAAAAGACGAACCATAATAACATTCCCGTTTTTGTTTTCTTCCATCCGGCAGTGTTAGTTCCACACTTTTGTCGTCGGGAGATAATGCAATTGTATTGCTTTCTTTTTTAAGCTCAAATACTTTTAACGGGCCACGGTTTTGTGCCGCAGCCAGCAGGTATTTGTTGTTGCCCCGAAGGGCTACCAATGCCTTGCCGTTAGCAGGAATGTATATGCCGCTTTGTAATATGGATTGTGGTAAAAAGCTGCCCTTGCCATCGCCTTTCAGCAGCAGTCCGTTCATAGCATCGTATCTGCCCACCATTACTTCGTTGCCGTAATCGTTGGTGTTGATCACGATGTCGAGATTACCGTCGCCATCAAAGTCATCTGCCACCATTCCATTCAAGGCCGACCACTGCGCCTGCATAGGCAACGGAACGAGTGTGAATTTGCCATTGCCATCGTTGCGGCAATAGCTCGAATTGAAATTGTTTGCTTTCAGCACCAGCGCATCCTGCAATTGCTCGGGAGTGAAAACTTTATCCATGGTAGCAAGCGCATACGATTTATAGTCTTTAAACTTCCCCCGCATTGCTACCATTTGCCGGATCATATCATCGCGCAAATGAGCCGAAAATTCTTTTTTCACGGTATCCTCCTGGCTCGCCGGCAGGTACAGCGACAGGAACATATCGTAAGTATTGGTGTTATCAAAATCTTTTGCATATACCGATACCGGGTATTGTTCATTGCCTTTGTAAAAGGTATTGCTGCCCAGGTTGCCGATTACATAATCGATGTCTCCATCGTTGTCAAAATCCCCAGGCACAATGCTTGTCCACCAGCCCACCTGGTTGCTGATACCGGTAGTATGCGAAATATTTTTGAAAACACCTTGCTGGTTTTGAAAGAATGTTACCGGCATCCATTCGCCCGTTAATACAAGATCAGTCCAGCCATCATTGTCAAAATCTGTGAAAAGCGCATCGCAAACCAACCCTATATTATTGAGTTCCTTTGCCACGGTGCTGGTTACATCTGTAAACTGTATGCGCCCATTTTTTGAATCGTTCCGGAAAATAAAGCTCGACACTGCTTTGGGAAAATTCCACGGATCTATCCTGCCTGCAACAAAAAGATCGAGGTCGCCATCCTTGTCGTAATCAACAGCCCTTACGCACGATTTGCTGGTACGGTTGGCTGGTATAGCCGTTGAATCGGGGGTAAAGTTGCCTTTACCATCGTTGGTTAAAAAAACATCCTGGTAGGCTGCCGAATTGGTTTTGCTTTCGTATCCGCCCCGTGCAATGTATAAATCCTGGTCGCCGTCGCCATCTGCATCCAGCAAAATCATGCCCATGTCCTGGTAAGTAATATCAGGCATTTCTACCGGTTGAAGAATGGTTTTTTGCTGGAATGTTCCGTTTGGTTGCTGAATGAAAGCGTTGGTGCCAAAAGTAGAATTTCCTCCTGCAATCATATCATCCAAACCATCGCCGTTAATATCGCCGGCAGCTAACGATGGCCCATACTCGGAGAATTTATGATGCAGCAGCTTTTGCAGGTTGAAATCGATCACATCTTTCTGAAAGTGATTGTAACGGATGCCAAGATCGGTGGTAACATCTTTAAACAAATTGTTTTGTGCCAACAACGGTGTTTGCCAGTTGTAAATTTCAGCAGCATTTTTTTGATCTACTTTGAGCGTTTGATTAACTGCCACATTCCTGATAACCTGCCTGGTATTGCCGGGCCATTTTATAACAACAGAGTCTATTGCCACAACGCTGCCCAATCCAAAATACGGATCCATTTGTATAGTGGAAAGATAGCCCCGGTAGGGTGTTTGCTCGTATACCTGCAGGCTGTCGCCATAATACAATTCAACAAAAGTTCCCAGCCCGTTCGTATTGGGAACATTGCCGGTAAGGTGAACCGACAGGTAGTTATGCCCTGCTGTCTTTTCATTAGCGCGGGTGTTTTCGTATAAAGAAGCTTCCTCGTTAATATTATTGATCACCACATCAAGATCGCCATCATTGTCAAGATCCGCATAGGCAGCACCGTTAGCATACGAAGTGGTGGTAAAGCCCCAATTGTGCGACACATCGCTGAAAGTACAATTGCCATTGTTGCGGAACGCATAGTTGTGCAGCTTTACCTGCGGTATTTGCGACAATAAATAAGCCTTGTCGGCAATGGGAGTAGGCTGCTCCCTGTAGGCCAGGAAATCGTGATCGGTAACGTCTTTAGGAAATCCGTTGGTTACAATCATATCCCGGTAGCCGTCATTGTCAAAATCGGCTACTAACGGTGTCCAGCTCCAGTCGGTTTCAGCAATGCCCGAAAAATAACCGATGTCGCTGAACACAGGATCGCCTATTGAATCGCCCGCATTGATCCGCGGGCCCATGTTCAGTTGCAACGTATTCCGTACATACTGGTATTGATATTTATAAAAATCATTCAGTTGAAAGATGCGGTAATTGCCCGGGTTCAGCATCATCTTTTTGCGGTAATTGTCTTCCGGGTTCATGTCCAGTTCCACAATGTCTGCCAGTCCATCATTGTTAATGTCAATCACATCCTGTCCCATACCGTTTGCCGAAGTATGCTTCATATACAAAGCCGCTTTGTCGGTAAATGTGCCATCGTGGTTGTTGATGTATAAAAGATCATTCGCAATAAAATCGTTGGTTACAAAAATATCTTTCCAGCCATCCCTGTTAATATCGGCTATGTTCACCCCATGCCCGTATCCCTCCAGCGTAACGCCCGCCTGTTGGGTAACGTTGGTAAAAAACACCGCTCCCGAAGCACTGTCCCTGTCGTTGCGGTAGAGCCGACCGGTGCTGGGAAAAGAGCCGTCCGTTACTTTCTCTTTAAATACCGAAGGGTTTACCGACGGCAATATCTGGTTTACCAGGAGGTACATATCCAGGTCGCCATCGTTGTCGTAATCAAAAAAAGCCGCCATGGTAGAGTGCGTGCTGTCATCCAGCCCGTATGCTTTTGCCATTTCCTTAAAAACCGGGATGCCTTTTTCGTTGTTACCCTGGTTAACGTAAAGCAGGTTCCTTCTTTTTTCCGGATCGCGATCCATAGAAGCACATACATACATGTCCTGTTTGCCGTCGCCATTAATATCTGTTACTGCCACGCCCCGGCACCACCTGCCATTTCCGGTTACTCCCGCTTCGTCCGTAATGTCATCAAATTTCAGTGCTCCGCGGTTCATGTATAATTTGTTCGATACCATGTTGCCCGTAAAATACAGGTCTTGCAAACCGTCGCCGTTAAAGTCGCCGATACCCACACCACCACCGTTATAAATATTGGTAACATCAATCGGGTTAATTGAATCGGTTTCCTGTATGGTATTACTGAAATGGATACCCGAATGTCCCGATCCAACCATTTGAAACAGAGCTGTGTTTTGTTTGCAGGAGAAGAGGAAAAAGAATACCGGCAGAAGGGCATAACCGTAAACGCGAACTTTCATATGCAGTTAATTGGAGAACGCACTAAAAGTAAATAAAAAATATGTTAATTGTATTTTTTGACTATATTTGGTTAATGTATGAATGTAAATACATAGGTACTTGTTAAAGGACAGTACAGGATGGTGTTTCCAAAAAGTAATTTCCTGCTTGGTATATAAATGAGTGGTTGCAATCTGTTACTATGAAAGAATACTGTTATAGTGGTGTGAGGCGGCTTAAAAGAAGCTAGTTTATTTAATTATACGTCATTAACCAATTAAAACAGAGTTTATACATGGGAACAAACAGTTCGTAATTATGAGATCTCCTCATGTAAGGTGACCTCCAAGCCAGTATGTAATATATACTTAAAGATTTCCAAAACAAACATTATTCATTATTAACCGCTTGTCATGAAATCAAAACTGCTGCCATCCGCGTGGATAAGGTCTGCGTGTGCACTATTGGGTTTTGTGCTCCCCTTTGTTTTCTTTTCTGCAGTATGGGCAAATAACAACCCGCCCCTCTCCAAACCTTCTGAAAACAACAAACTTCCTGATTTTAATAACCGCCTGTTCCAGGATACAACCGTTAGCGGCAGGGTAACCGACGAAAACGGTGAAGGTATTTCCGGCGCCAACGTGCTTGAAAAAGGTACTACTAACGGTACACTCACAGACGAAAAGGGAAACTATTCGCTAAGAGTAAAAAGCAGGAGCAGTGTATTGGTAATCTCTTTTGTGGGACATACCAACGTTGAGGTTTCGGCATCTTCCGGTTCTGCCGCCAACGTAAGGCTCGAGTCGCTTTCAAAAAGCCTCGAAGATGTGGTGGTGGTAGGGTACGGTACACAAAAAAGATCGGAGCTTACTAACGCTGTAGTACAAACGACAGGTACAGAAATAAAAAAATCAACCAACCTCTCGGTCTCTAACTCCCTTGCCGGACGATTGCCCGGTTTATTTGTGGCCCAGCAAAGTGCAGCACCCGGCTTTGACGATGCCCAGATTACAGTAAGAGGCGCCAAAACATACAGGAACACTTCTGCACTGATTGTAATTGATGGTGTAGCCAACGCCGACCCAGATGGGTTGAACAGGCTTGATCCCAACGACATTGAATCTATTTCGGTGTTGAAAGATGCATCTGCCGCTATTTACGGTGCGCAGTCAGCCGGCGGTGTAATACTGGTTACTACCAAACGCGGTAAATCCGGAAAAGCAGCGTTCGACTTTTCCAGCACTTTTTCCTGGCAATCGCCTGCAGCCAAAGTAAAATCTGCAAACGTATTTGAATACATTGATGTACTGAACAAGAGGAGAGAACTGGAAAACAAACCGGCCGATTTTCCACAGGAAGTGATTGATGCCTTCAAAAATGGTACAAGAAGAGCTGAAGACTGGTACGCTGCACTGGTAGATCCTCCCGTTGGACAAAACCGGCAGTCGTTAACCATGCGTGGCGGTACCGATAAGGTAAGGTACTTCCTTTCGTTGGGTACAGCCTACCAGGGCGGTATTATGCGCGGGGATGATAAAACCAAAGTAAAGCAATACAATATCCGAAGCAATGTGGATGTTTCGGTGACCAGCAATTTTGAACTGGGCTTTGATCTTTCTGGTCGTGAAAAACAAACTGAACTTCCGCAGAGCGGACCTGGTGGCGATGTGGGCGCTTTTGCATCGGTAAGTCCTTTGCAGGAAGCATATATCGGAGGTGATTATCGTTATCCCGGCGAAGGATGGTCGCACTTAAATCCTGTTGCAAGGTTATTGAGCCCCGGATACAGAAGATATAAAGCCGATGTATTAACCGGTACACTTCGTTTTAAATGGAATATTCCTTACATAAAAGGGTTAACGCTCGATGGGTTTACCTCATTGGTTAAAACATACGAGTTCCGTAAAGTATTCAACTACGTTTGGCCTTATTATGAAAGAGACCCGAGCACCGGAGAAGTGGTAGAGAAACTGTCAAGAACAGTAGAAGATATTGGGTTAAGAGAAGATTATTATCAAAGCCAGCGCCTTACAAACAATATCAAGCTTTCGTACAATAATACATTCGGCAATCATAAGATCGGCATTTTTGTAGCTTATGAAGATATGGACTACAGGGCCGATACGCTTTGGTATCAGCGCCTGGGATACGACTCGCCTTTGCTGGATGAACTTTTTGCGGGTAGCCCTAACCGTAATAATTGGGACGGAAATGGTTATCCGGCTGAAAATGCAAGGCGCAATTATTTTGGAAGAATAAGCTACGACTATAAAGGAAAATACATGCTGGGCTTTAGTGCCCGGTACGACGGATCTACCATTTTCCCTGAAGAAAGACGGTATGGCTTCTTTCCCCAGGCATCGGCAGCATGGGTGTTGAGCAATGAATCTTTCATGCCGCAAAATATATTCAGCAACTTTAAGATCAGGGCTTCATGGGGCCGGTTGGGTAACGATAGAGTGAATCCATTTCAATACCTAACCGTATTCGGATATGGCGCAGGCTGGGTCGTTAATGGTACTGATGCAAGAGGATTAACGCAGATTGTGGAAAAAAACCCAAACATTACGTGGGAAGTAACCGAAACTACAGACCTCGGTATAGAGCTGGGTTTTTTGCAAAACGATCTTACGTTTGAGCTTGATCTTTATAAGAATAAAACATCTAACATCCTTGGAAGAAGGCAGTCTTCCATCCCAGGATATACAGGGCTGGTATTGCCTGATGAAAACATAGGCAGGATGGACAACAAAGGTTTTGAAATACAAGCCGGGTACAGGAGAATGGTAGGCAATGTAAACGTGAGAGTGAATGCCAACTTTGCGTATACCAAAAACAAGATCGTTTATTTTGACGAAGTGCCCCAATCAGAACCTTACCAAAAATTGGAAGGCCAGCCACTTGGTTCGGGACTGTTATATAAGGCTATTGGTATTTACAGGAGCCAGGACGACCTGGATAAAAACGTAAATTATCCCGGGGCCGGTATTGGCGGGTTAATTTTTGCGGACTTAAATGGAGACGGTGAAATTACAAGCCTGGACCGTTATATGTATAATACAACGTTGAACAATGGTGCACTGCTGGTTCCAATGATGTTCGGTATCAATATTGGACTGGACTATAAAAACTTTGATCTGTCGATCCTCGCTGCTGGCCAAAGTGGGGCAAAATGGAGACTGGCAAACGGATTTAACTCTGGCGCCAACGGTAATGGATTGAGGTATGTAGCGCTCAACAGCTTTAACCTGGAGAATACAAATGCAGAACTGCCGATGATATCTCCTACTGGTTTTGCTGCCGAGAACAGCGACTTCTATTATCACAAAGCCACCTGGCTGCGGCTTAAAACAGCTCAGTTAGGGTATACATTGCCGAGAAATCTTTTAACTAAGTTTAAAATATCCGCACTGCGCGTATATGTTTCGGGCGATAACCTGTTCATGATACTTAATAATCTGAAGAAATACGGCGCCGGCGATCCGGAAACTGCTCCTCAAACAGGTAACGGAGGCGTATACCCGATTATGAGAACTGTTAGTGCTGGTCTTAACATTACTTTTTAATACTTGTTGTATGAAAAATATTTTGCTCGATAAAACAATAAAAAAGGTTGCGGTGGTGATGTTGGCAGGAACGCTGGCGGGTGTTTCCTGTAACCGCGACCTGTTGAATAAAACACCTTTGAACGCGATATCGGAAGATGCGGTTTTTAGCGACGCTACCTTCCTTCAAAACTATGTATACAACGTATACAACGGCATTAAGCCACCATGGAGCCCCGGCAGTGGCGGGTTTGAAACGCTGACTGATATAGCCGTATCTCAACCGGAAACACATGACAGGGCTGCCGGGATACGCAATTATATTGAGGGAATCATTACACCTGATAACATTACCGGGCTTACCAACCTGTGGAATGATGAATACGGGTATATAAGAAAGGCGAACATCTTTTTTGAAAAAACAGAAGCATCAGATATACCGGCAGACAAGCTGGATCCGATGAAAGGAGAGATGCATTTTTTAAGAGCCTGGATGTATTTTGAGCTGATACGTACTTATGGTGGAGTGCCCATCATTACAAACAGCTTTAAGCTCGATGATGAAAGCTTTGATGTATCGCGTAATACTTATGATGAATGTGTAGACTTTATTCTTGATGAGTGCGACAATGCTATCAGCTTTTTAGATGGTGTGCCGGTTAACGAAGGAAAGATCAGTAAAAATGCAGCATTGGCCTTAAAAGCAAGAGTGCTGTTGTATGCAGCCAGCCCGCTAAACAATCCTACCAACGACAGGGCTAAATGGGAAGCAGCCGAAGCCGCTACCAAAGCCGTGCTCGATGCTGGCTATGAACTGCACGAAACAACGTCGGACCTGTTTACCAAGCCGCTGAAAAACGATGAAACCATTTTCGGTAAATCGTATACACCTGGTACAAGAATACCTGACTGGGGATATAACTACGACTATTGGCCAAGTGGTTTCGATGCCAGGCAACGGTTGATGCCTACACAAACATTTGTGAACATGTTCCAGATGACCAATGGCCAGTATCCTTACCAGGCAGATGGCGTAACAGTAAACCCCGCATCGGGCTACGATCCGCAGAAGCCAAACGTCAACAGGGATCCCCGTTACTATACTTCTATTTTGTATCCCGGAGCAGGACCTGTGTTTATACAGGACGGATCTAAAACAACGCACCGGTTGTACGAATACTGGGAAGATGCAAATCCGAACCCGGACAACGTGGCGCCTTATGCCAATCCCAATAAGAAAGATCCTGAAAATGGTCAAACCCTTTTTGACTTTGGAAGAGATTCCAAAACATATTGGGTGAAAGGATTAACGCCTTTCCATTGGAGAGTGCAAACCGGTTATACGTTCAGAAGGCTGCTTGATTTTGACGGACCTCGTGCAAGTTTTGATTTCAACTACAACCAGGTTACGGTGTTCATGCGGCTTACCGAGTTTATTTTGAACTATGCCGAAATACAAATTGCATTGGGCGATGAGAGCAAGGCGCGCCAGTATATTAATATGATCAGGAGCAGACCTTCTACCAATATGCCTGATATTACCAGCAGTGGTGCCGATCTGGTTCGCGATTACCGCAACGAAAGAGCAATAGAGCTGCACCTGGAAGATCAGCGCTTTTTCGACATTATGCGTTGGAAAGCTGCACCTGGAATGGTTGATATTATTGTTCGCGGGCTTACCAGCGTAAAGATGGACTGGACTGGTGCGCAAGCCGGAGATTTGCTGGGCAAACTGTCTTACACTTATGGAAAAATAGAGGAAGCTGAAGATAGAAAACCCTGGCCGGGCGATCACTATTACCTGTTCCCTATACCGAATGATGAAATAAGAAGAAGCAACAATGCCCTGGAACAGAACCCGGGTTATTAAGAAATACAGTTTGACAAATGAAAAAGAGAGGCGTCAATGCCTCTCTTTTTTTATGCGGGTTGTACGGTCGGTCAGACCGCCAGCTTGCGCTAATGCCTGTTCCTGGCGGGCCGACCGGCTGTTCCATCGGCCCGCCCAAAGGGCGGTCTGATGGATGGTATATGAGCAAACTAAACGACAATTTGAATTTAATCTTATGCCATTACTTTCTGCCCTATATAAAACAGGTCGAAGCAATGATCATCTGCCTCCTTTATAAAATAATCTTCGTGTGTAATGCCTGTTACAAGGTCGGTGTTGCTGTTGAGCAGTTTTTTGCGATTGATGCGATTGAGGATGTCGTAAGGTATTTGCAGCAGTTGCCTCGGCAACCGGTATTGCAGGTTGAAGATGTCGAAACGCGTTATCCTTCTCACAGAGGCTTTGTTCTTTTCGTAATAATCCATGATGCGCTGGTTGCCAAATACCCCTTTTGCTTCCACCCGCTGAAAAAAGCGCAGCATCAGTTGCTCCAGCTCTTTCACGGTATATTCCCTTACATGCCAGGGGTTGCGGGTAATGGACATTTTTTTATTGGGAGTGGTAACAATCAGCTTTCCCCCGTTTTTAAGCACCCTGTAAATTTCTTTCAGGAACAGATCGTCCTTGGGTATATGTTCTATTACCTGGAAAGTAATGACGTAATCGAAGGTGTCAGACGGAATGTCTTTCAGCGGAGGAATGTTCATCTGCAAAAAGGTAACATTAGCCGGCTTGCTGCTTAATGTTTCTGTTTGATATTTATCTATCGTAATAAATTCCGATGCATGCGGCGCAATAATGTCCACACCATAGCCGCTGCCCGTGCCTATTTCAAGCACCTTGCCCGATATTATTTTCGCTGCCTCCAGGTAGGCGAGCAAAGAGCGCTGGTATACATAATTATCTGAGTGATCTTTTTGCGATACTCTTTCTGCCGTTTGTAAAATTTTCATAGCTGTTCAACCAATTACTTACACAACAAAATGTTTTAAAACGTTTTCACCGACCGGAGCAGAAGGCTTCCAACCTTTCAAAGGTTGGAAACCTTCATGCAAACGCCTGCGCGTGAAGATACATTGCTTTCGCGAATTCGTTATATTACGGTTCAGTTGATGCCGTTGAAGAACATCCGATTTTTATAAGATGTTTCAGAGATATTTCCTCTCATGATGAAATTTAATTACAAACAGTTTACAATTCTCTGCACCAGTGTATTGCTTGTGCAATGTTATTCAACGGGTAAAAGCAATACGCAAAGCGACAACATTATCTTTTCCTGCTTTGACGGCGTTTCCGATCCGGGCGATTGGCGAAAGCAGTATGGCTGGGAATATTTTCCCTCCTGCAATTGGAACAACTGGCATTTTGTTGCCAATAAAAACGAAGGCAAAATGCTGGTAGATGGCGGTTATGGCGATTGCCCGCCCGAGGGTAATAACCAGCACGTGGTGCGGTACGATAAAACAATAGATCCTTCAAGACCCTATTTGATAGAATGCGATTTTATAATAGATTCCACTTTTGTTTCTGGCGTCAATTCTTTTTGTGTCAATTTCAATGTGCAAAAAGGCATGAGCCGCGATAGTATGCTGAACTCATGGTCGCTGAACCTCGACATTCACGACCGTGCAACAGGAAAATACACCGTTAAGGAAATGGGTTTTGCAGACAGCATCTGGAATGAAGATGCCAAACAATACGAAAGCGGCCGGTTTACAGAAATGCTGCCGTCGCACACCGGAACCGGTGCATTGATGGCGCCTGCCGTCAATCATTTTAAAATAGAGGTGAACAAAAGAATAAACGGGCAAACGGCTCCTAAATGGGTAACCTTTACCTGGAGCGATCCTTCGGGTATACGTTTGCGTTTTGAAACCGACTACAGCAAATTTCCTTATCAGCCCAAGAACACATTGCCCACAAAGATCGGGCTCAACACACATGGCAGTAACTGGATTGTGAAGAATATGAAAGTAAGGTATGAGGGGTAGGGCGGAAGGCAGAAGGCAGAAGGTATAAGGTGGAAGGCCTTACACCCTACACCTTATACCTTACCCCTTTCTTTACACCTTCTTCAATGCTATCATCGTAATCAATGCCGATAACAGCAATGAACCTGCCATAAATATATACGAGGCACCAAAACCTCCTGTGGTGCCATTCAGATATCCAACCAGGTAAGCCCCGGCAAATGATCCAAGTGCGCCAAAACTATTGATAAGCGCTACTGCACCTGCTGTTACATTTTTCGGAAGTGTTTCGGTAATGGCCGCGAAGAATGGGCCATAGGGTGCATACATAGCGCCGCCTGCTATTACCAGCAACATAAACGACAACCAGAAATTACCTGCACCTACCAGGTAAGATGCATAGAAAGCAATGGCGCCGATTAACAGGAACGGCCAAACGAAAATTTTGCGGGTGAGCTTTTTATCGGAGAAATAGGATGCGGCAAGCATGGCAATGGCTGCCAGTAAAAAAGGTACAGACGACAGCCATCCTGTGGTAACAATATTAGCATCGGGAGCAGCATTGAGGATAGATGGCAACCACATTACAAAACCATACACGCCAATGCTCCACAGTGCATATTGCAGGCAAAGCAGTACAACGGTTTTCGACTTGAAAGCTTCGCCATAATTTCTCATGGGTTTGATGCCTTGTTGCTCCTGGTTCAGTTGCTCTTCCAGCGCATTTTTTTCTTCGGCAGTAAGCCATTTGGCGTCTTTAGGTTTGTCTTCCACCAGCCTCCACCAAAAGAAAGCCCATATTACCGCGGGAATGCCCTCGATGATAAACATCCAGCGCCATCCAACTGATTCTATCAGGTATCCTGATAAAATAGACATCCACAATATGGTGACCGGGTTGCCGAGTATTAAAAAAGTATTGGCCCTCGATCTTTCGGATTTGGTAAACCAGCGACTCAAAAAAATGATCATGGCCGGCATTACGGCACTCTCTACCACTCCCAACGCAAAGCGTATTACGATCAACACGTTTACGTTGCTGATCATACCTGTTGCTGCTGCCAGTCCTCCCCACAAAATGAGCGACCAGAAAATTAATTTTTTTGCACTCTTATTGGCAGCGTACAGCGTGCCTGGTATTTGAAAGAAAAAATAACCGAGAAAAAACAGCGAGCTCAATAAAGACGACATGGCCGGAGTGATATTGAGGTCTTTAGCCATTCCCCCGGCGGCTGCAAATCCAAAATTCGCCCTGTCGAGGTAAGCCAGGCTGTAGGTAATAAAGGCAATGGGGATTAATCGTATCCAGCGTTGTTTAGCAATGGTGGAGGTCATAATGGTGAAAGGTTAATAAAGGTGAAAGGTGAAAGGTGAGAGGTCAAAGGTGAGAGGTGAAAGGTAGAAGGTCAAAGGGGAAAGGTGGCATCTGATTTTTGATTTTTGACTTTTCACCTTTCACTTTTCATCCTCCCTCACCAGGTTCTTTTGCTCATGATTTCGTCGAGGCTCGCTTTGGTCATCTTGCCCAGTTCCGGGTGCTGCTCCAGCCATTTCAGAAAATGTGTTTTGATCTCTTCTGTCCACTGGCTGTCTATTTGCCCGGTCGTATATCTACCCGTCTTCACCATTTCAAAACCAAATTTGTCTTTCAGTGTTACAAATTCTGCTGTGCTTACTACCAGCTCCGCCAAATGCGCGGGAATAAAAAGCACGCCTTCTTTATCGCCAATTACAAGATCTCCCGGCAGCACAATTGCCTCACCTATACGTATAGGCGTATTCAGTCCCATCAATACCATTTGTTCCAAAAATGATGGATGAAAATCTCTTACCATCGCATTAAATCCTTTGATCTCCGATAGTCCGCTCAGGTCCCTGGCAGCTCCGTTAAATACAACGCCGCATCCCGACTTGCTGTAAATAGAATTACCCAGTGTGCTGCCAATCAGCGTGCCGCCGTCTATCTTACCAAAGCCATCGGCTACATACACATCTCCTTTGCTGAGCATGTCTATCGGCCATGCGTTGGTGTTACCTTTTTTGCCTTGCTGCTGGCCGCGGTCTTTAATATTCTTTTCAATGTCTGGTCTTGAAGGCATGAACATTGCCGTCAACGCCCTTCCAATAACAGGCACCGTATCGTTTACCAGTTTCCAGCCACCTTCAAACTGATTGGTGTAGCCGGCATTTTTGAGCGCCGTCCATGCATCGTCAATGCCAATTTTTGCGGCACGCTTCAACAAGTCTTCCGGAATTTTAGGGCGCCCATCTGCAAAGCGTTCTCCTTTCCATAAAGAAGTTAAAAAAATGAGTTCGTCTTTGGGAATGGTTTGGGCATTCAATACTGTATGGCTCAAACAAAAACAAACAAAAAAGGCAAGAATCAATAAATTGTTTTTTATCATGTCTATTCTGGTTAGTTAAATGAAGTATAACGAATTATTATGGTACACGCACTTTAATCACCACTTTTTTAATAGCACCTTTTGCATCTGCCTTGATAGCGGGCCGGTGCATTTCCTGCGGAGAAAAGATAAAGAAAACATTGGGAACTGCTTCGTAATACATTCCGCCTTCGTTGGTAAAGTGCATTACATCTGTTTTGGAAGTATAAGGAACAAGCACTGTTGCCGCGGGATCATCCACCGAAGCAACGCCCATGGTTGCTTTGCCTTTAATAATGTATTGCAAATCGTTAAAGTCGTGGTGCGCTTCCCATTTAATATCTTTTATGTCTTTGGCCAAACCTTCAAATACAAGCGCAATCACATTGCCGGAGTCAATTACATAATCGCCGGGTTTTAATGCTGCCCAATCGGTGTTGTTCAGGAACGCAAATGCTTTGTTCCACCAGTCGGGATGCTTTTCATACTGCCTGAAAAACTCCTGCTGGTTAATGCTGCTGTGCGGTGTAAGGTTGAGTTTGTTTTTGGAGGGAAAGGATTTGTACAAACTATCGAAGTTTCCTGAATTGCGCATATTTCTTTGTGTTGAAGTAACCACTACCGGGTTGGTAATTCCATTGAGGTCGTATACTATTTTTCCATCGCGGATGGTTGCCTCGCATTCCAGCTTCTGGTTGCTTTCCAGTTTGTAACCTGTATAATCAAACAACCCAAAATTGCCTTTGCGCAGGTTCAACACAGCTACATCCGCCACTGCTCCAACCGACAGATGTCCTAACTCGTAGCGTTGTATTTCTGTTGCGGGGTTCCAGGTGCTGGCCGCGATCACACTTTTTAAATCCATGCCCATAGCAATAAATTTAGACATGGTAGTAAGCATATCTTTCATTGCCGCATTCATGCTGCCAACATGCAGATCGGTGCTGATGGAGTGGGGGTAGAAACCATCTTTTATACAGGGAATTGCCTGCGAATAGGAAAAGCTGATGCCGCCATAGCCTACATCGAATTTGATTCCTTTCTTTAGCGCTGTCCAAACAAAAGGCTTCACTTTTTTTGCTTCAAGATCGTATACATATTCCCGCGTATTGAGTTGAGCAAAGCAATGTGTGAAAATATCGCCCGGCCTGAGTTTTTCTAAAAACAATTCCTGCAAAGACAATGGTGGATTGCTTCCGCCGAAGTCAATCATCACAGGCAGGTTGCCTGCTAAACGCCCTGCTTCTACCACCTTTTCTGTTGGTGCCCATTCGTGACCTTCATAATGTGCCAGTTTAAATCCTACAATATAATTTTTGTTTTGTTTGGCAACCATAGCTGCCATTTTGGAGTCCATATCGTTGCCGTTCTGTTCATAACCGCCACGCATCCCCTCACCTACGATGTTTAAAAAAGCAAGCACCCGCGTTTTGGCATTGTCGATGGTTTGTTCTTTAAAGCTGGAAAAATTTTTCCAGCCCGAACTGCCGGCGTCAACAATGGTTGTAACGCCATTGCGGAAGGTGAAACCATCTGGCTGAACGGCGAGGTTGCCATTGGCGTATTGGTGATTGGGTTCCACGCCCCAAAACACATGGGTGTGTATATCAATCAGCCCGGGGCATACATACATTCCTTTGGCATTTACAACCTGCGTGGCATTGCCACCATCAATGTTTTTCGCCACCATAGCAATTTTGCCATCGTTGATGGCTACATCCATCAATTCGTCTATACCGTTTTTAGGATCAATTACATGTCCGCCCTTGATAACAATATTGTAAGACGGTTGTGCGGCTGCGAATGCGGTGATAAAGATCAGTATCACGGCAAATAGTAAACGATTTTTATTCATCCGTATGGTTTTTGTTCAGTCTGTTTTCTTTGGCGGAGACCAAGTCTCCGGAGAACATATGCTATACGAAGTCAGAGACTTCGTATAGCTGTTCCTATTTTTTAGCGTTGTTAATTTTCATTCACTTGTGTTCCATCAGACCGCCTCCGGCGGGCCGATGGAGCTGCCTCCACGGTCGGCATGCCCCGGTTGAGCTGCGTGGGCAGAATAGCGGGGCGGTCTGACCGATTTGGCGGAGATCAAAATCTCCGGGGAACATATGCTATACGAAGTCAGAGACTTCGTATAGCTGCGTTTTCGTTTTTAATATTTCGTCATTCGCTATTAGCCATTGCCTTCCTTGCCTTCGCCACATCGCTTTCAGAAACGGGGCCGGCGTTGTTAAAATGCTGTCGTATATAGGTAACAACCTGCGCAATGTCTGCATCACTCAGCAACGAGAGCTTGGGCATCCTGTTGTTATAAGATTTTCCGTTCACTGTTATGTTTCCTTCCAGTCCATTGAGTATAATGTTGATAGGTACAATGGGATCGCCGGTCACCCATTCAGAATTTACCAATGGGGGAAAGCGTCCATCGCCCTTCCCATCCCGTTGATGGCAAACGGCGCAGTATACATTGTAGGCTGCCGCTTCTTTGGTTGAGTTTTCAATATCCAGGTTGTCTTTTGTTTCCCGCGGTACTCTTATATTGAGGGCTTCCTCTTTTCGTTGATTCATAGCCGCGAGTTCTTTCGCACCAAACTGGCTTGCATCGCCTTTGTACATAATGCGCCATATTTTGCCTTGTTCAGTTTCCGACACATACAACGAACCATCTGGCCCTACCGATAATCCCATCGGGCGATAGGCAGCTTCACTTACGTTGATGATAGTATCTCTGCCGGCAAATCCATCTGCAAATACTTCCCAGGGGCCGGAGGGTTTGCCTTTATCGAAAGGAACAAACGCTATAAAATAGCCTACCTGCGGATAGGGAGCGCTGCTGGTGGAACCATGAAAAGCAATAAAAGCACCGTTCTTATACCGGGCGGGAAATTGACTGCCCTGGTAAAACAGCAGGTCGTTCGGTGCAAAATGTGCAGGGAAACCAATTACAGGTTGCGCCATCGAATCGCCTTTTCCCTGTTTTATTCCATCTCCGCCATATTCAGGGCTCAATACTTTTTTACCCTGTATGGGATCATAGTAATAGTATGGCCAGCCTGCATTGGCGCCTTCTTCCAGTCTTAAAAATTCTTCTGAGGGCAAAACGGCACCTTCCCACTCCGAGTAATGTTGCGGCCAGGTTGAATGCAGGTAATCACGCCCATGCATAACCGTAAACAGGTTGTCGTCTTCATTGTTCCATTCCAGCGCTACAATGCTTCTTAAGCCGGTGGCATATTTCTGGCCATCCCACTGGAACTGGTTTCGTTTGCTGGCATCAAACTTCCATATGCCGGCGCGGTGTTCCAGTATCGGGCAGGGATCTATGCCAGGCGAAAAAGGTGCCCGGTCGCTCTGCTGGCAACAGTCCGAAGGTGCTCCAAAGGGCACGTACATATTGCCCTTTTTATCAAAGGCAATTGGCTTGGTATCGTGCTGGCGTGGCGGTTGCGTATCTGTAAGCAGCAGCTCTATCTGGCTTTGCGGCACCAGGTCGTCTGTCAGTTTTTGCCTGAATACTCTCGTAACCGAGCTGAAGTACAGGTAACCGTTATGAACGCGCATGGCTGTTCCGTAGCTGCTTTTGTCGAGGTAGCTGCCAAAATATTTTACTACGTCGGCCTTGCCATCGTTGTCTTCGTCTCGTATGGCAGCGTTGCCTGCTTCGGCGGTCGGAAACCTGAGTTTAACGTATATATCACCGTTGTCATTTACTGCAATGTGTCTTGCTGCACCCTGCACGCTGTCAATGACAACCACGGCTTCAAAGCCGCCGGGCAGTATCAGTCCGCCATTGTCTTTATCTCCTGTTGGCAATCCTTTACGCACCTTACAGTTGGTGAGGTATACAAATGATGTTAAGCAGATCAATGTCAAAATAATGAGTTTCATATAGCAGTTGGTAAAAAGCAATCGGTATTAATGTTTTTGCATTTGCCATTCGCGCCCGGCAACATCGGTTCTGAACGATTCGATATTTCCCTGGTCCATCAGCGTAACGTATACGGTGCGTCCGTCTTTTCCGCCAAATGCCACGTTGGTGGGCTTTTGGCCAATCAGTTGTATTTCTTTAATGATTGTTCCCTGTGGCGATATTTTTGCCACAACGCCTTTGCCTATGCGGGCTACATACAGGTTGCCTTCTATATCGCAACGCATGCCGTCGGTGCCAAAATCGGGAAATGTTACCAGCAGTCGTTTGTTGTTTACGGTGCCATCATGTAACAGGTCGTAGGCCCAAACGGAGCGGGCAGCACCTACATACAATGTGCGCTCATCTGCGCTTACCTCAATACCGTTAGCAGGGCTTTGAAGACTATCGAGCAACGATGCCTGCCCGTTTTGAATCAGCCATAGGCGGCCTTTGCCAGCTTTAAAATCGGGATCGCTTGCATAAATATGTCCCTTGCTGTCTACTGCCACATCGTTGGGTTGCGTCATTTGCGGGGCGTGGGCAACCAGCTCCAGCTTTTGCGATTGTATATTCAGCTCGAAAATATTATGACCTGTGTAATCTGCAATAATCATATTGCCCTTGTTGTTGAAACGCGATCCATTGGCAATGCTTCCTGCAGGCAGCCGAATAAAAATTCCGGCTTTCCCGTCGGGAGTTACTTTTCCAATGGTGCCTTGTTCAGCAAAGTTTACGGCGTAGACATTTCCCTGTTTGTCTACAGACGGTCCTTCCACGCCGCTTGTAAAACTGTTTTTAGCAGTAAATACAGCAGATTTGAACAGCTCATCCTGGTTTGTTGCCGGCGTACTGCATCGCAGCAACAGGAGCAAGGTGAGAAAAGTGGTATGATGTAACATTGTTGAGAATATTTATGAGCGTTAGTATCAATATTGTTGAAGATCATTCACTAAGCCAGTCTTAAAAAGAGAGGCCCTGCCTGAATGTTAGCGTCTGGCACAATAAAAACATGGAACTGCTGCTGATTAACAGCGATAGAATGAGTTAACTGAAAATTCGATAAAGATTCATAGATTTGATACGTTTTAAGTTAATAAGGAATCCCGCTAATACGGGGTAAAAATTTAAAACAGTTTTGTACCGATTGCAGTCGAGACAAAGCAAGACCTCTGAATTTTTCAGGGGTTTTTTGTTGGGGAATAGGGTGGAGGGCATAAGGTGTAAGGCATAAGGTGTAAGGTGTGAGGTATAAGGTATAAGGTATAAGATTTAAGGTTATGCAACCTATTGCCCTAACTTATTTAACTTACTTGCCCTACTCCACTTACTCCACCTACTTAACTTATTCCCCAATCAAAATAAAAATGCAAAGCTCACTATAAACAAGCGCGGCAATGATACTTTAAGTGTATCTACGGCTTTGCCTAATTGGTTCTGAATTGTTTTTCTTTTAATGCCCAGTTGTGCTGCTATGTCTTTTGTGGATAACCCTTCCTGGTACCGCATCTTAAAAATAATTTGTCGTTTAGGCGGCAGCGTTTGCAGCAATGCTTCGTAAGCCTTGAACAATTCTTTCCACAATAAATTGGCGTCGGCAAGGAATGTTTTTTCGGGCACACTGTCGAGCTTGCTGAAAAATGGATGAACGGGTTTCTTTTTAGCTAAAATTTTTATTGCCCTGTTTCGCACAGCAATGTGCAGGTAGGCAGAGAGGTTCTGTATGTTCAACGACTGTCTGTTGGTCCATATACTCGCGAAGATGTCTTGTACAACATCCTTTGCATCATCGCTGTCTTTCAAACGCTTGTATGCATCGGAATATACTTTTTCCCAATAGGTTTCGAATAGCAGGTTGAATGCATGCTCACTTCCAAGCTCTATTTGCTGAAGTAGCAGTGCATCAGCTAAAGAATTTTCAGACGAGTTCATTAAACAGGAAGTTACCAAAATGTAATCAAATTTTAAACTAAAAAGATGTTTGTTTTCACCACTTTTTTTGCATCCATCTATATCATTCATCACATACAGTTCCTTTCTGTCGTTATTTTATGCTGGTGCTTTCAAAAGCTCCTTTACCTTATTAGCCACATAGTCAACCTGTTCCGGTTTCAGCAATACCACGCCTACCCGCAATACGGGTTTGCCATCCCTGTTGCCCGCCCCGGCTACAATACTGGGGCTACCACTTTTAAGCATTTGCTGCACTTCTTTAGGTGTGCGTTTCACCTTTTGTTCGTCCCAGCTTACATCCAGGCTTGGAAAAGCGTTGGCGGGCCCGGGATCGATATAGGTGGCAGCAGTTACACCGGGCACTGTTTCTACAATTGTTTTAATGCGCTGCGTGCGTTGCAACCATTCTTTCCATTCTTTTTCATGATCTTTTTCGAGATATGCTTTCAACGCTGCATACATGCCGAACATTTCCTCCTTGTTTACTTTCATCGGGCGTCCTATAGGCGCTTCGTGCGGACTGTGATTGAGCTTTGCTGCTTCAATCAAATCCTTTCTTCCAAAAAGCAATCCTGCACTTTGCGGTCCGCGGATCATTTTGCCACCTGAAAAAGTTACCAGGTCAAATCCCATTTTCTGGAATTTGAAGAGATTTTCTACGGGTGGCACATCGGCGGCGGCATCAATGAAACAAGGAATGTTGTGTTTTTTGGAGAGCGCAACAAACATTTCGTGCGGAATGCTTGATGTTCCTGCGGCATTAAAAAACAGGGTCATCACTGTATTGCTGTTAAAAGCCTTTTCCATTTGCTCCGGTCCTTCTACTTCCACAATCAGCGCGCCTGTGGTGCTGATTGCCTGATCGAACAAATAGCGATGCGTTTTTTGCATGATCACTTCGGGGCGCGGACCGGGCAGGTTGGGCAGCATTTTTATTTTTTGCTGGTCGGTGCCGGTAATGGCCGCCGCCGTGCCTAACAGCATGGCGCAGGCGGCACCGGATGTAACCATGGCTGCTTCGCATTGCAGCATGGCTGCTATCTTTTCGCCCACCTTGTCCTGCAACTCATGCATATTGGCAAAATCGTGCGCGGTGGAGTGAATGGCTTCCAGCACTTCGGGCAGCATGAGCGACCCGGACAGGAAGGTCATTGTTACACTGGCGTTGATTACTCTTGTTACGCCCAACTCCTGAAAAAAATCACGTTTGGGAGGAAGAGGGGCGGCCAGCGCTTTGCCTGGAACAACAGTAGCGGCCACACCTCCGGAAACAGAAAGTAACCCGATATTTTTTATGATCTCTCTGCGATTCATAAACAGTTGTTTTGAAGCGCTGTTGCGCTTTTGAATGGTTTAGATATAGGCGATGCAATCCATTTCAACCAGCGAGTCGCCGGGAACGCCACCTTTAGCAACGGCTACGGTAGTGCGCACAGGAGGCTTTTTGCCAAAGCGGCCTTTGTACACTTCGTTCATGGCTTTATAGTCGGCAATGTCGTTTAAGAACACTGATACTTTTAATACTTTCTCCATGGAGGAGCCTGCTTTTATCAGCTCTGCTTCCAGTTCTTTCAGCACTATTTCGGTATGGGCTTTTATTTCAAAAGGTTCGGTATGCGCACCCTTTCCTGCAATGAACACCATGTTGCCCAATTTTGTATGCCCGGCAAAAAGCGGTGTGTCCTGGAAATCGGTAATGTTACCGGCTTCTTTTTCAAGGGCAGGTTCGGCAGGGGTGCTGGCTTTGGCAACTGCGCCTAAGCCCACAAAGGCCGCAGCAGACGTAAACAATTTCCTGAGAACTGATCTTCTTTCTGTTTTCATGTGTCTGTTTTTTGAGTTAAAAGTTATATTCCTTTTTCAAGTTCTTCTTTTACACGCTTGGCTACTATTTTTTCCTCGCCTGCGTTCAGCATAAAAACGGTGGCGTTGCAACCGCCGTCTTTATTCGCCACCATTTCTATGGAAGGTGAACCTTTTCTTAACCTGTCCAGCAGTTCCTCGTTGGTGAGCTTAATTTTTTCCTTATCCCAAACAATGTGCAGGGTAGGGGTGTGGTTAGCAACGGGTGGCACAAAAACAGACGTAGTAACGCCGTCAATGTTCTTAATAGCCTTGTTAATTACCTCTACCCTCGCTTCCCACATTTTCCATTCCTTTTCGTGATCCGTATGAATGTATTTTTCCAAAGCTGCGTACATGCCCAGCATTTCTTCTTTGTTCACTTTCATTCCGCGTCCAATGGTTTTGCCGTTGGGAGAATGGTTTAGCCTGGCGGCTGCAATAATATCCTTCTTGCCCATCAGTATGCCGGCGCTCTGCGGACCGCGCAAAGCTTTTCCGCCAGAAATAGCAGCAAAGCTGTATCCCATTTCATTAAACTTCCAGAGGTTAGACACAGGCGGCACGTCGGCGGCTATATCAATCGTTGCAGGAATGTTGTGTTTATTTGCCAGTTGCAGCCATTCTTCCTGCAATATTTTCCCATCCAGAGCATTGCAGTTCATAAAATGCATGGCGGCTGTTTTTTCATTCACAGCGCGATCTACATCTTCCGCCGTTTCTACCGGTATCAGCTTTACGCCGGTATTGTACAAAGCCTGCTCGTATCCGATATAGTGACTTTTTTGAAGCAGCACTTCCGATTTCATGCCTGCTTCTTCAAGCCCGTGTGGTATTCGTTGTATCTTGTTTTTATCTGTTCCGGTAAGAATGCCTGCCAAACCAAGTGTTAACGCAGAGAAGGCACCCGAAGTAACCATAGCGCTTTCGGCACGTACCAGTTGCGCTATTTTTTCGCCCACTTTGTCCTGCACCTCGTTGAGCATGCAAAACTCTTTAGCGCTTTGTGCAATTGCTTCCAGTACCTCGTCGTGCATCAGCGATGCTGTCATTGCAGTATAGGTGCCCGCAGCGTTTATGAATGTACGAACACCCAGCTCTTTCAGCAAATTCCTTTTCACATTTTTTTGGGGTGATGCCGAAACAGTTTTCGCTAAAAAAGTGCTTCCTAAAAAGGTACCACCTAATGGCAGAAAGCTGATGCCTTTAACGATTGATCTGCGGTTCATATTTGGTTGTTTTCTGTTTGTCGTTTTCTGTTTCTTGAAGCCCATCCTAACCTTCCACAGGGGAAGGGACAGCGCTCAGGCCTGCTTTGCAACGCTGATGGCGGAACGGATTCCGGTTCGTTGTTTTGGTTCTTGGTTCTTGGTTCTTGGTTTTTCGTTTTTTGCTTCTTGGTTCTTGTATCTTGTTTTTTCTCTGATTGCTGAAAGCTGATCGCTGACAGCTCTCCACTACTTATCCCACCAAACCCTTGTTAACAGGTTGTCTTGGTTCAGCTCTGCAAACCCCTGCCGGGTCAATGCTTCGCGGTAATTATCCTGGTTGGTAAAATTTTCTGATTCAGGTAATGAAAAACGCCTGAACATTTTACCACCGGTAACATTTCCCGGATAATTTACGGGCGCTAATTCAGGGTAGCCTGTGCGGCGCCAGTTTGCATACATTTCAAAATCGTTTCCAAACAAGGTAAGCCATTTTTGAACAGATATTGCTTCCAGTTGCGCTTCAAAACTTCCTGCTGCGGGGTAGGGATTTTGTTGCAGGTAATTGTCTGTCTGCTCGTCGGTAACTGTGTTTGTATTGGTTGCAACGGCTGGGAAAAGCAGCCATTGTTTCATGCCGGCTCTTACACCCGCTTCATATGCTTCTTCTGCCGTGCTGCCGGTATACCATCCCCTCAACGCTGCTTCTGCCAGTAGCAGGTAAGCTTCGGAGGGGCTGAATAAAATAATAGGAGCCGCCACATTCAGCACCAGGGGCGAAGGTTCTGAATAGGTATCAAAGTCAAGCGGTTTGGTATTAAGACTGCCGCTTACCATGCCCCGTTGTTTGGCAAACGAAGTATCTGCAACATAGGTGGTAGCGCCGGGAGACGTGGGTGTCCAAACTACAGATATGATGGAAAGGCGGGGATCTTTGGTTGCTTTAAGATGATCGATGAAAGTGGCTGCATATTTGCCGCCTTCCACATTGTCGCCGCCGGGGCTGATGTAGTTGCCATTGCGCAGGTCCAGCACCTGCGGATTCATACTGTTGGCTGCGTCGGCATATTCTATTCTTGCCACATCATCGTTCGCACTCATTACGCCGCCGCTGATGGCTTTTTCTACCCAGGTTTTTGCCAGGTCGGGATCTACCTTGGTGAGCCGCATGCCTAAACGTAACATCAACGAATAGGCGAACTTCCTCCATTTGGTAATGTTGCCTTTAAAAATAATGTCTGCTGTTCCAAATGAGGCTTTGGTATCATCCAGCGCCTGCGCTGCCTCATCCAGCTCCTTAAACAAATCCAGGTAAATATCTTTTTGAGTATCGTATTTGGGAGTAAGGTTTGCTTGTCCGTCTAATGCTTCGGAGTAAGGTATATCGCCAGCAATGTCGGTAAGCTGGTTGAATACATACACTTTCAAAATACGAACCATCGATTTTTTATTCACGTCTTCGGGTGCCTGCACATAAGGTTCTATTTGTATCAGCCGGTTCAACCTGTTGGTGTAATAGGCGGTAAAATCGGCAATGGTACCGTTAAAGCTGTAAAACTTATCTCCTATGGCCGGTACTTCTTTATAGGTGGAATAATACTGCATTCCCTGCGCCAGCACCGAGTAGCTGTATGCAGGTAAAGCCAATGCAGCGCCCGTGAACAAATAGTTTGGCTCGGCGTTTTGTGTTGCGTCGGGGTCTATATTAAGATCTGTAAGACTTTTTTTGTTACAGGAAACCAGCATGATGCCTGCAATGAGCAGACTGCTGTAAAACGATTTTGAATATTTTATTTGCATAACTTCTTCATTCGTGTGTTAACAATTAAAATTTAATGCTCAGGTTCAATCCTATTTCACGGGTTCTTGGTTCGCCTGTTCCTGAAGTTCCTGTGGTATTGCTCACCGTTTGTCCAAACTCCGGATCTAATCCCGCTTCTCTTACCCTTTTATCTCTGTATAATATCAACAGGTTGCGTGACACAATTGCAATGGAAGCGCCCTGTAATTTCACCAGCTTCAGTTTGTCTACAGGAAGACTGTAGCTCAATATGAGGCTGCGCAGTTTTACAAAGTCGGTTTTAAACACATTTACACTGCCCGAATAGTTGTTGCCGCGATTGTTGTAATAAGTATCCAGCAGGTCTACCGTCCACAGTTTGCTGAAAGCATTTCCATTCTGATCAACACCGTCCAGCTGAAGCCCGCTTTCGCGTCCTGGCAGTGTTTCTTTGGTTAAGCCAAACCTCGATGCATATTGCCAGAGATTGCTGTAACCAACGGCTCCAAATTTTGCATCTACCAGAATGTTGAGTGAAAAGCGTTTATAGCGAAACTCGTTGGTAAGGCCCATAATAGAAGGCGGATTCGCAACGCCTAAATTCTGGCGCACGCTGGCTTCGTATCCCGTCGTGGCATTGTATACCTGCTGTCCCTTTGCATCTTTTAAAAACACCAGTCCTTGTAAAGTAGCGT
This sequence comes from Agriterribacter sp., assembly GCA_051955255.1. Lineage (GTDB taxonomy): Bacteria > Bacteroidota > Bacteroidia > Chitinophagales > Chitinophagaceae > Agriterribacter. The sequence continues at coordinate 116,003 of JBQCGX010000060.1, forward strand.
ATGGCATGCCTACCTGCGATATTACGGTTACGCCGTTGGAAATGCCGGCGCCCACTGTAAGCGTAGTTAAACCCGGCGCCAGACTCAATATTTCGTTTTTATTCCAGGCCATGTTGTAGCTCACATTCCACCTGAAGTTGGGCGATATCACCGGGGTAGCAGTCAACAAAAATTCCACACCCCTGTTTCTTAATGTGCCCACATTTTGATTGCCGGGTAGGTAGCCTGTTGTGGTAGATATATCGGGCTGAAGAATATTGTTGGTGGTTTTCCTGTCGTAGTAAGTGGCGTCTAATCCCAATCTGTTGTTGAAGAACTGCACCTCAAATCCACCTTCGGACGTGGTTACAGTAAGCGGGCGCAGATCGGGGTTGAGCAGTCTTTGCGGACCATTCAGCACCGGTAACCCGTTAAAGCCGCCGGCGGTAAGCATATAAGTTTTGTTGATGGAATAAGGATCAACAGAGGCGTTTCCAACCTGTGCCCATGATCCACGTAGTTTGAGGAAACTAATGAAAGACGGCAGTTTTACTGCATCTGAAAGGATGAGCCCGCCACCTATGGATGGATAGAAAATAGCGTTGTTGCCTGCATTGAGCGTGGAGAACCAGTCCTTGCGTGCAGTAAATGACAAATACACGATCCGCTTGAAATCAAGATCGACAGAAGCAAATATGGAATTTGTTCCAAAGCGCGTCCGGGCCTGTTTGGGCGGATTAAGGGTGGAGAGATTGGTGTAACTAATGAAGCCGGGTAAAATAAAATCCCGGCCTGTAATACTATCAACAACGGCATTGTTTCTTTCGCGGTTCACCCCTGCAAAAGCACTGATGTTAAAGTCGCGAAGAAATTCGGTGTTATAATTGATGGTTACACGGCTGTTAAGAAGGTCGTATTGGCTGATGTAAGAATTGAAATATCCCTTAGGTGTAAACGCAGAACCGATGGGTACAAAATTGTACCGGTCTGTATATACAAAGTCTTTTGATACTACTCCTTTTACAAAAAGATTTTTGAGGAGGTTTACCTGCACGCTGGCAGACCCGATAAAGCGATTCTTTTTATCATTGTTGCCTATTTTGTTTACCACGAACCAGGGATTGGGCGCGGCCGGAACAGGATTCCACTCAATTTCTTTTCCTGCATCGTTATAACCCGGAGCCAGAGAACGGATGTCTACTGTATTACCCAACAGGTAAGTGGCCCAACTGGGATTGAGTTCGGCGTATCCTACATTCGGGCGGTTTACGCCTTTTTCGTAGTTGTATTGCGCGTTGCCCTCAATAATAATAAAATCGTTTTTACCAAGGCGTGAGGTAACGCTGAGGTTGGTGGTTTTCCTGTTGAACGAAGAGTTGGGTGTTTGCGCCTGTGCATCCAGATCGGAAAGTGATAAACGGAAATTGATTTCGCGGATACCACCATAAAATGCCACTGTGTTGGTGAAGTTCCTGCTGGGGCGATAAAAGTTTTTAATGTTGTCTTTTACGTTTACGGGAGAGTAAGGACGTTCAACGCCATCGAACTGTACTACCATGGAGCCATCCATTTTTGCGCCGTACGACAAACGACCTGCGCTCAAAGCAGCAGCCTGTGTAGCAGGTTTTACACCATCGTTGCCCGAGCCGTATTCATATTGATATTTGGGAAAGGTGGACGGTGTACCAAATACAATATTGGAGTTCAAGTCAACACCAATGCCTTTTTGTACTTTGCCTGATTTGGTTGTGATTAGAATAACGCCATTGGCCGCCTGGCTGCCATAGAGTGCTGCGGCTGCACCGCTTTTTAATACGGTAATCGACTCAATATCGTCGGGGTTGATGCTTGAAATACCATCACCACCATCGTAGTTAAAACCCGTGCTGCTGGCAGATGCGCCGCTGTTGCCGTTGTAGATGGGAGAACCATTTACTACATACAGCGGTTGGTTGTTGGCGTTAGGATTAATAGCGCCCACGCCGCGAATAACAATACGGCTGGAGCCGCCCGGCCCTGAAGCGATCTGGGTGGCATCTACTCCTGCAATTTTACCGGTTAATGCACTTGCTACATTTATTTCGCGGGCTTCCGTAAACTCAGAGCCTTTTACTTCGGCGGTAGCGTATACCAATCCCCGTTTGTTCTTTTTTACGCCCAGGGCAGTTACTACCACTTCATCCAGTTCCTTTTCTTCTTTTACAAGATCAACATTTATTGAGGTAAGATTGTTTACCGGCACTTCCTGGCTAATGTATCCCACAATTGAAAACAGGAGCACGCCATTTTCAGGTACGTTAATGCTGTAATTGCCTTCTTTGTCGGTAGAAGTTCCCATACCCGAACCTTTTACGGTAACACTTACACCGGCTAACCCGTTGCCCATGCCATCGCTTACTTTTCCTTTCACCAGGTGGTCTGCCACTGCATGGCTTATTTTATCAAGGTCGGCGCTGGTTGCGGGATTGGCATTCTTCGATTTCATGATCAATATCTGGTCGCCAACCTGGCGGTAGGTTAACTGAGTGCCAGTTAAAGCGGCCTTTAAAAAATCTTCTACACTTATGGCTGAGTAATTCAGATTAAGGTCACGGATTTTTTTTACTTCATCTTTTCTATACATGAAATGATACCTGGTGGCAGCTTCAATTTTTTGAAATGCTTCTACAAGGGTTTCATTATTGAGCACAAGCCTAACCTTCACCTCGCTGATTGACTGGCTTTTGGAGGGAGATGCGCAAAGTAATTGGACGGATGTAGTAAGTAGTAAGGCTGCTGTTACTATTCCAATTCGCATAATGTGTTTTAAAATTGACTTTTCGGGTCGTAATTTTTTCCTGATCGCCTGAAAAAAATTATGAGCCTCCTCGTTTAGAGAAGAGAAATTCATAAACAAAGTATTTTAAGTTAATAAGGAACCCTTTACGGGCGTTTTAAACAAACAGCCGCATGTACCGATTGCAGTCGGTAAATACAAAACTGCCTTTGAACACCTGGTTCAAAGGTTTTGCAAGCTCTATTCGAGCTTAATAAATAGGTGGTTGGGAGGTGAAGTGCTTTTCTGTGTTGTCATAATCGCAGTTTTATTATTGGTTATTGTTTACTATTTACGGGTAATCGTTAGCGTTGTCTTCTTTTTGTCGTAATCATATTGTAAGGCATTAAAAACACAAATGCTGCTGAGCATTTGCTCCAGCGTTGCATCTTTGCCAAACGTAGTAGTAAACCTGAGCGATTCCACTTCCGGATCGCTGATGATAATCTTTACTCCATATTTTTCTTCCATCAGCCTGGCTGCTTCAGACATTGTAAGGTTGTCGATGATCATGTCTCGCTGTTGCCATTCAAGATAGTTTTCATCTTTTATGTTAGTAAGCACCGAAGCTATATGTTGCTTGTCATAAGCAATTTGCTGGTTGGGAGTGATTACACCCAGTACTCTCTTGTCGTCGCTCACTTTTACTTTCCCTCTTTTTACGGTTACAACAATGTCCTTCTCGCCCGAAATAGCTTTTACGTTAAAGGCAGTACCCAATACAACGGTTTTTACATTGCCGGTGTGCACTATAAAGGGACGGCTGGGGTTGTGTTTAATATCAAAAAAAGCCTGTCCATCTAAAAACACTTCGCGTTTGGGCATGCCGTCAAACGAAGACGGGTAGTTCAACTTGCTGCCTGCGCTCAAAACAACCTTGCTGCCATCGGGTAAAAAGATCATGCGATTTTCTGGTTCGCCGGCTGGTGTTTCCAACTGGTTATTTTTATTGGTCTGATTGTGTACTACAGGCTGTTGTGCAAGTTCTTTTTTAGATGAAGCATTATAGGTGTAAAACAAGCCTGTGAATACTATGATGAGCGCTGCAGCGCTAACCGAAATTTTTAAAAAAAGGTTTCTTTTGTACCAAACCACTTTGGTTGCATGGTTTTGTGCAGACATGTCTTTTAACATGCCCTGCCGTATTTCATCCTGCAGCTTCTTTTTTTCCCCTGCCGGCAACATAGCCAATACATCCGGCTCCTCGTTGAACAGGTTATAATAGCATTCGAGAAATTGCCTTTCCTCGTTCGTTATGGCTCCCTGTTGATGTTTTTGCAGCAGCTCAATAAAGTATTGCTTGTCCATGTGTGCCTTTGGTTGTTCTCATTTATAAAGACCTTCGTTTTTGGGAAAGTCCCACTCCTGGTATTATTTTTTTTTGAAAAAATTATAAATACCTTACTTCCTACATCCGTTGCCTTATACCCTACACCTTATGCCTTGTTTATTTTGCTTATCTTACAGATGTTAACCTTGAAAAATGCTCATCCGCTCATCTATCATTAACGATCTTAAAGTCATTATTGCGCAATCAAAAGACAATGCCATCCGCGCAGTTGATCACCAGCGTACGCTGATGTACTGGCACATTGGTAAGCGAATTTTTGAAGAAGAACAAGCGGGGAAGGAGCGGGCAGATTATGGCAGATATCTCACCGAGCATATTGCCAGCGAATTGGAGCCAGAGTTTGGCAGTGGCTTTTCCAAAAGACAAATTGAGCTGTTCAGACAGTTTTATCGTGTATTTCCAATTGCGAACGCACTGCATTCGCAATTGAACTGGACCCAATATAAATTGCTAATAAGGCTTGACAGCCAGGACCAAAGACAATTTTATATCGCTGAAACTGTAAAAAATAATTGGACAGTCCGGCAGTTGGAAAGACAGATATACAGCAATTTGTACGAACGTCTTTTGATGAGCAATGACAAACAAAGCGTATTGGCAGTAGCTAAAAATGAGAAGTTGCCTTCCGATGCCAAAGAGATCATAAAAGATCCGATGTTTCTGGAGTTTCTGGGGCTGAAAAGAGAGGCATCCTATTATGAGAAGGATTTAGAAAGCGCTATCATAACCCATCTGCAGGAATTTTTACTGGAATTAGGAAATGGGTTTTCGTTTGTGGCAAGGCAGAAAAGAATTCATATTGACGGTGAGGAATTTTCTGCGGATCTGGTACTGTATAACCGGTTGCTGCAATGCTTTGTAATTGTTGAGATCAAAACCACCAGACTCACCCATCAGGATATCGGGCAACTGCAAATGTATGTTAACTACTACGACCGTGTGGAGCGGCTGGCACGCGAAAATCCCACTATTGGCATATTGCTTTGCGCCAGCAAAAATGATGCAGTAGTAAAATTTACTTTGCCGGAAGGGCAGAAACAAATCATTGCCAGTCAGTACAAGCTCTACCTGCCAACCGAGCAGCAGTTGCTGGCTGAAGTAAGTAAGGAATTGAAAAGTTTTGAAGGGGCGGCGTCAAACGAAAACTGAAACAATCTAGGCACAGGGTTTTGTTTTGGCCTCCAGCTTTCTCTTTTTAAAATATTCTACAATTTCAGCCTTCGTCATTTTTGCCAATTTTTCGCTCAACTTCGCTCGCTGCTGACGCATAAATTTTACTGCATCAAACTCTTTTTCAGTCATTGTCTTCATATTCTACAAAATCTCTTGGTGAACGTATTTCTAATAATTGATACCCATTTTTCAGATTTATGGCATTATAGCCTCTTATTCTTTGAACATTTACGATGTGCTTAAAGTTCCAGCTTATCAGGTAGTCAGCTCTGTTTACAGTCGCAAGCCATATGTAAACAGTCTGCATAGCTTGTTTGCCCCACAACCTTTTCTTCTATGTATGTCGTTGCTAAGCCAACAACTTCATCGGTTATTTCTAGAAACTCTGTGTTATCTGCTTTTATTTTTTTAACCAGGCTTTGCACATTTTCTGGTGCATTTTTCAAGTTCGTCCTGAGTTACAGTTGAAAATAGTTAGTGTAAATTCTCCTTGTTTTAGCCTTTCAAAAAGTGGAATTGTAAACTCTGCAAACTCAATATCGTAAAACCCACCGAACACTGAAGTATCAATATATAATCGTTGTTTTTGCAAACTTAAATCCTTGTTTGTGCTAATTTACAAAATTGTTTTTTATAATAAGATGGACTATGATTTATCGCCTGCCAATTATGATCTTTAGGCATTACGGATGTGAATTATTAATCGACCTGCCTAACTAATCAAGCGATTCACCCACTTCCCAATCTCCAAACTCATTAACTTTGTGCCTCATGAACACGAGGCACCCTGTGGTACTTTTTGATGGAGTTTGCAATCTCTGCAACAGCAGCGTTCAGTTCATCATTAAAAAAGATAAAAGCAATCAGTTTTATTTCGCATCCTTACAAGGAGAAACAGGCCAGGCGCTACTTAAAAAATTTCACCTGTCTACGAGCCATTTCAACTCTTTTATTTTAGTAAAAGATGAACGGGTATACACTAAAAGCACCGCTGTTTTAAAATTGTTGAAAATGCTGGGCGGCTGGTGGAAATTATTATACGCGTTTATTATTGTGCCGCCTTTTATACGCGATGCGATATACAGTTTTATTGCGGTTAATCGTTACCGTTGGTTTGGTAAAAGAGAGAGCTGTATGCTGCCAACGCCGGAATTGAAGGAAAGGTTCCTTTCCTAGAGCAGCTTTACCGGGACAAAGTCCCGGAAGAACATAAGGAGTCACGAAGTCAGAGACTTCGTACAGCAGATAACATAGGAGTAACGAAGTCAGAAACTTCGTACAGCAGCTTAGCCTTATCTTTCACCTTTTTCTTTTCACTTTTCACCGCCACTAATTCATATTATTCCTTGCCTTCTGCAATATCTTCTGGTACCGCTTTTCATTTCTGCTACGGCTGATGACAGCAATGATCAGCCCAAGCAATAGTCCGGTAATAACAATCAAACCCACCTTGTAATTGTCTTGCGCAATAGGTATGATGCTGATGCCGCCGAGGAACATAATGATAAAAAATGCAAGAAAAACAATCAGCATTCCCCAACTGATGGTATAAAGCAGGTAGTATTTAAATTTTGATCCCTCTCTTTGTTCCTTCCAGAACTCTACAAAACGTAACTCTTCTTTGGTAACCATTTTCTAAAAATAATTTCAGATTTATCTTTCGTCTTTTGAGATGACAAAACCATTCGTTCCACTAAGACGCGAAACAGGGCGGGCAACAGGCTGCTATTCCTTCATCATTTCTTTTACCACCCTTATAAAATCTTCTGTATTAGGTTTGCTGAAATAATCTCCGTCGGATGCATAGGCCGGCCGGTGCGCATGTGCTGTAATGGTGCGGGGAGCAACATCCAGCCATTTATAACCGCCCTGTTCTTCCATTACTTTATTGAACATATAACCAGCAGCGCCGCCCGGCATGTCTTCATCTGCAAAAATGATCCTGCTGGTTTTTTTCAGCGATTCCACAATCGTATGGTTGATGTCGAAAGGCAGAAGGGTTTGCACATCTATCAGTTCGCACTCTATGCCCATCTCGCTTAATATGGTAGCCGCTTCAAAAGCTATCCGTAAGGTTGCACCGTAAGATACAATGGTAATATCTGTTCCTTCGCGCACTATTTCCGGCTCGCCTAACGCTACCCTGTACCCTAAGAGATTAGAAGGAAGTTTTTCCTTCAACCGGTAGGCGTTCAGGCATTCTATCATAATAGCCGGGTCGTTTACTTCCAGTAATGTATTGTACATGCCCACCGCCTGCACCATGTTGCGGGGCACACACACATGAAAGCCGCGGAGCGCGTTGATGATCATACCCATGGGTGAGCCGCTGTGCCATATTCCCTCCAGGCGGTGCCCGCGTGTGCGAACGATAATAGGGCAGCTTTGGCGTCCTTTGGTGCGATAGTGCAGGGAGGCCACGTCATCGCTCAACGGCTCCAATCCATACAATACATAGTCTACGTATTGTATTTCTGCTATTGGACGAAGACCGCGCATAGCAAGTCCAATGCCCTGGCCCATAATGGTGAGTTCGCGAATGCCGGTATCAAAAATCCTTTTATCTCCATGCTTTGCCTGCAATCCCGCAAATCCCTGGTTTACATCGCCAATCAACCCCAGGTCTTCGCCAAATGCCAGTACTTTGGGATTGTGTGCAAACAGCTCGTCGAAATACCGGTTCAGTACCTGGTAGCCATTCAAAAAAGGAGCGTTGTCGGCGTATTCAGCTTTTGAAGGCTGTACATGTTGAAGGCTTTTGGTGCCCTCGTTGTACAAATGCGTATGGTAGGCTGCTCCTTCGGTTGCGTATAATGTTTCGTAGTATTGATTGAGTTCGGCAGAGTTGCCAAAGTTAACACCTGTTGCCAGCGCCTTTAATATGTCTTTGCGCGAAGGTTCGCGGTTGTTTTGTAAAAGTCTGATCGCTTTTTCAACCTGCGGACTGTTGTTGGTAACGGTTTGCAGCAAGCCAATGCTTTTCTTTACCAGTTCCCTTAGTGGAGCGGCATATTTTTCCCAGGCCTTCTGGCGGCTTTCGCGAATGTAAACCTTGGCATTGCTTTCTATCTGGTTTAGTTCTTCCTCGTCGGCAAGGGCATTTGCAATAATCCACTCTTTCATTTTCTTGTTGCAATCCCATTCCCTTTCCCATTCAAGCCGTTCAGCACTTTTGTACCGTTCATGGCTACCCGAAGTAGAATGCCCCTGCGGTTGCGTTACCTCTTCCACATGAAATACTGCGGGAATATGCGTTTCGCGTATTTTCTGGATGCCATGCTCGAATATTTCGCACATGCCCGCATAGTCCCAGCACTTCACCTTATATATATCAATACCGTTGGTATTGTTCTTTTTTTGAAATCCTTTTAAAGCATCGGAAACGGAGCCTTTTACAATTTGTTCGGCAGACGGAACAGAAATGCCGTATCCGTCATCCCATATAAAAATTGCCAGTGGAACCTGCAGCACACCCGCCGCATTGATCGCTTCCCAGAAATGCCCCTCAGAAACCGATGCATCGCCAATGGTACAAAAGCAAACCTCGTTGCCATTATCAGAAAGGTCTTTAAACTGGTGCAACTGTTCCACTTCCCTGAAGGCTTTCGACGCAAAAGCCAGCCCCAGGGCACGTGGCATTTGTCCTGCTGTTGGCGCAATGCCGCTGGTAATGTTTTTATGATTTACCAGGTCGAGAAACTCGCCATTCTTGTCCATAAAAGCAGAAGCAAAATGAGCATTCATTTGTCTGCCCCCGCTGTGCGGCTCTTCATTTTCGTTGGGATTGGCGTATAGCTGCGAAAAAAATTCTTCAATGGTTGCTGTGCCAGTAGCAAAGGCAATGGTTTGATCGCGATAGTAGCCGGCATAAAAATCGCCTGGTTTAAAAAACTTGGCCAAAGCAACCTGCGGTAATTCTTTTCCATCGCCAAAAATGCCGAACTTAGCCTTGCCGGTAAGCACTTCTTTCCGCCCCAGTAAACTGGCTTCCCTGCTTTCGCAGGCGAGGCGGTAATCGTTGAGCACTTCTGCGCGGAAGCGTTCGAACGAAAGTTTTTCTTCAGATAAAATATCGTTGGAAATGATGTGCTCCATACTGGCAAATGTACCCGAAAAATATTTAATTGATCACCTCTTATTCCAGTCGGGGAAAAAAGGTGAGTTGCGTAGTGCGAGTGAGTTTTGTGTAATAGAAAATCCGCTTATCTTTGCGCCACTTTTTAAAATTGCAATATGGCAAATACGGCAGATATCAGCAGAGGTTTAATCCTGAAATTAGATGGCAGCTTGTACAGTGTTGTTGAATTTGGAGAAAATAAAACAGCCAGGGCTGCGGCTAAAGTTTGGGCAAAGCTGAAGGGGGTAGACAACAACCGCAGCATTGAAAAAACCTGGAACTCGGGCGATACGATTTACCCGGTTAGGGTTGAGCGCAAAACTTTTCAGTTCCTGTATAAAGATGATTCGGGTTATAACTTTATGGACACAGAAACCTTTGAACAAATTGCGCTGGAAGAACACATGGTAGATGCTCCGCAGTTTTTAAAAGACGGACAGGAAGTATCGGTATTGGTGAATACAGAAACCGAACAGCCCATGAATGTTGAACTGCCCGATAAAATTGTATTACAGGTAACTTACAGCGAACCGGGTGTTAAAGGCGATACAGCTACCCGTACTTTAAAAGCTGCCACCGTTGAAACAGGGGCTACCGTAATGGTTCCTTTGTTTGTAAACGAAGGCGAGTTGATCAGAATTAATACCAAATCAGGCGAATACGTAGAACGCGTAAAAAACTGATTTTTGGGTATATTTATCCTGAATTCCTATCTTAGCCGCCGGTTCAGACGAATTGCGGCCAATTTAAACTAAACAGACACACATGGATTTTAAACAGATTCAGGAGTTGATAAAACTTATCAACAAGTCTAATATCGGTGAAATAAGTATAGAAGAAAAAGAATTTAAAATTACAATACGGCAGAAAGAAGAACACATCACGCAGATCGTTTCTGCTCCACAAACTCCCATTCAAACATATGCTCCACCACCTGCTCAGATTGCTGCTCCAATTCAGCAAATTACTGATGGTGGACAGCAAAAAACCAAGGCTGCTGAGCCTAAGGCAGATAACCTGGTTGCGATTAAAAGCCCCATGATCGGTACTTTTTACCGCAGGGCTTCGCCAGATAAGCCATTGTTTGTAGAAGTAGGCGACGACGTTAATCCGGGCAAAGTAGTTTGCATTATTGAGGCAATGAAGCTGTTTAACGAAATAGAAAGTGAGATCAGCGGAAAGATCGTAAAGATCCTCGTAGAAGATGCCAGCCCTGTAGAATACGACCAGCCGCTTTTTTTGGTGGAACCTAATTAATTTGAAAAATTTGAAAATGAGTTAATTTGAAAATGAGTGAATCTCATTTTTATTGACGTAAATAATTTTCAAATTCTCAAATTTCCGAATTTTCAAATTGAATACATGTTCAAAAAAATACTGATCGCAAATCGTGGTGAAATTGCATTGCGCGTTATTCGCACCTGCAGGGAAATGGGAATCAAAACGGTTGCTGTTTATTCCACCGCAGATAAGGATAGTCTTCATGTAAAGTTTGCCGACGAAGCGGTGTGCATCGGGCGCCCTCAAAGCAGCGACTCCTATTTGAATATACCGCACCTGATGGCTGCTGCTGAAATTACCAATGCAGACGCTATACACCCCGGTTATGGTTTTTTAGCAGAAAACGCAAGGTTTGCGCAAATTTGCGGCGAGCATGGCATTAAGTTCATTGGTCCCAAGCCGGAAATGATCACCGCCATGGGCGATAAGATCACCGCTAAGGAAACCATGATCAAAGCCGGCGTGCCGGTAGTGCCCGGCGGCGGCGGGTTGCTGGAAAGTGTTGACCATGCCAAAGGACTGGCGAAAGAAATTGGCTACCCTGTAATACTGAAAGCTACTGCCGGCGGCGGTGGCAAAGGCATGCGGGTGGTATGGGAAGAACGTGAACTGGAAAAAGCTTTTACTACTGCAAAGCTGGAAGCTGCTGCATCGTTTAAGAACGATGGCATATACATGGAAAAGTTTGTAGAAGAGCCCCGTCACATTGAAATACAAATTGCAGGCGACCGTTATGGCAAAGTTTGCCATATGAGCGAAAGAGACTGTTCCATTCAGCGCAGGCACCAAAAGCTGGTGGAAGAATCGCCCTCACCTTTTATGACCAATGATCTGAGGGAAAAAATGGGCGAGGCGGCGGTTAAGGCAGCATCTGCAATCAACTATGAAAGTGTAGGCACGATAGAATTCCTGGTAGACAAACACAGGAATTTTTATTTTATGGAAATGAATACCCGTATACAGGTGGAGCATTGCGTTACAGAAGAAGTAACCAATTTCGACCTGATAAAAGAGCAAATAAAAATTGCTTCGGGCGAATCTATTTCCGGCAGGAACTACTATCCTGAAATGCATGCAATAGAATGCCGCATTAATGCAGAAGATCCTTACAACGATTTTCGTCCGTCTCCCGGCAAAATAACGGTGTTGCACCAACCTGGCGGGCATGGGGTGAGGATAGATTCGCATACTTATGCGGGTTATGTTATTCCGCCGTATTACGATTCAATGATCGCAAAAATTATTTCAATAGCGCGCACGCGCGAAGAAGCCATTAATACCATGAGCCGTGCTTTGAGCGAGTATGTGGTAGAAGGTGTGAAAACCACTATCCCATTTCATCAGCAGCTTATGCGTAACGAGGATTTCCGCAAAGGCAACTTTACCACCAAGTTCCTCGAAACTTTTACAATGTTGTAGCCACTGCTATCTGTTTGCACGAGGTCCCTTGCCGATTGGCGGGGGATTTTTTTTGGGGGCTGTCAGGTGTCAGCTATCAGCCATCAGGGTTTGGGGTTTGTTATTTACAGTTTGGCAATGGGGTTGAGCCGGCTGCTTTCTTTTTTACCTTATAGCTATATTTTATGTGGGATACAAGGCATATCTCGTATCTACGGCCCGAACCCTTCAAACCTCAAACAATAAACCCCAAACCTCAAACCTTCTTTGCCGGACGAATGATCATTCTTAACGCCTGATCCTTTGTAAAATAAGCGATCATCCAGTTAAACAAGGTGGTTAGTTTGTTGCGGTAATTTACCAGTGAAATCAGGTGAATAAATACCCAGATGAACCAGGCTATAAACCCTTTGAAATGCAATTTGGGCGGCAGATCGGCAACGGCTTTGTTACGACCAATGATCGCCAGCGATCCTTTGTCCTTATAACGGAAAGGAATAAGTGCTTTTTGCTTAGCCATACGCACGAAATTTTTGCCCAGCAGCTCACCCTGCTGCAACGCCACCTGTGCCACCTGCGGATGTCCCCCGCTAAAGTTGGGGTCCGTTACCTGGATGCAGGTATCACCCACCGCGTATATATTAGTGGTGCCTTCTACTTTATTATAGGCATCTACCATCATACGCCGGCCGCGGCCGTAACTGGTTGCCGGAATGCCATCAAAAACTTTTGAAGTTACACCTGCAGCCCATATCAGGTTTTTCGTTTCTATAGTAGTGCCATTGTCCAATATCACTTTGTCATCTACATAGTCGGTAACATGCGTGTTTAATATCACTTCAACACCCAGCTTCTTCAATGCACTGTAGGTATCCTGTTGCGATTTTACACTCATGGGCGAAAGCAGTTCATTGCCACCGTCAACCAGGTATATATGGCTTACATCCCCCATTCCCCTCAGTTCAGGATAGTCTTTTCTTATAACTGATGTTTTCATTTCTGCCAGCATGCCCGATACCTCCACGCCGGTTGGCCCTCCGCCTGTTACCACAATGGTAAGCAGTTTGCCCAGTTCTTTTTTATCCACGGTAATGGTGGCTTTTTCCATTTGCTGCAGCAGGTAATTCCGCATTTCAATAGCATCGTTTACCGTTTTCATGGGAATAGCGCTTTTACGCACATTTTCCAGTCCGAAATAATTGCTTTCCGTGCCGGTAGCAAATACGAGGTAATCATATTCCAGCTCTCCTGTAGAAAGGACTACTTTATTCTGCTCAGGAATTACTTTCAGTAACTCGCCCATTCTGAAGCTCAGGTTTTTTTTATCCTGGAACATTTTACGAAAAGGGTAACTGATGTTAGAAGCTTCGAGGAAGCCTGTGGCTACCTGGTAAAGCAGCGGCGGAAAAAAAGTATAATTGTTTTTATCTACTAAAGTGATAAGAAAATCATTATCGCCACTGCCACATGCATATTTGGCCACGTTAACGCCCGCAAAACCTCCGCCAATGATCACAATTTTTTTTGCCATAGATTAATAATTTTTAGATCATCCTTTTTCACAAAGCCGTTGCAAAGGTAGTTATGGAAAGGCACACTCTACCTTAACATGAGATATGTACGCAGCATCACATCCAACGGTATCGCATATGAAAGAATATGATAATGTAATGCAACCTTATTTGTCAGATTAATTTTTATGCTTACTTTTGCGCCGCCAAAAAGGGTAGACAGATGAGATTTTTGTGATATTTCTACCTGGTATTTGGCGCAATATGAGAGTACTTCCTACCATATAAATCGCTACTGATTTCCTGTTAAAAGGAAATTTTTACACTTTCATTTGTTTATAAAAATTTATTCCAAATCATAATTTATGGCAGACTTAAAATTTCAAAGAAACTTTGGTATTGCGGCGCATATCGATGCCGGAAAAACCACTACTACGGAGCGTATTTTGCGCTATACGGGTATGATTCATAAAATAGGTGAGGTGCATGATGGTGCTGCGACCACAGACTGGATGGAACAGGAAAAGGAACGTGGTATTACCATTACCTCTGCTGCTGTAAGCTGCCAGTGGAAATTCCCTACTAATAAAGGTGTTGCTGACGCAAATACAAAAAGTTATTATTTCAATATCATCGATACTCCGGGTCACGTGGACTTTACTGTGGAAGTAGAACGCTCTATGCGTGTACTCGATGGACTGATCGCTTTGTTCAGCGCTGTGGATGGTGTAGAACCTCAGTCTGAAACCGTTTGGCGCCAGGCAAACCGTTATAAAGTTCCCCGTATTGGTTTCGTTAACAAAATGGACCGTGCCGGTGCTGACTTTTTGATGGTGGTAAGACAGGTAAAAGAAATGCTGGGTGCAAAAGCCGTTCCCTTACAGTTACCTATAGGCGCAGAAGATGATTTTAAAGGTGTGGTAGACCTTATTAAAATGAAGGGTATCATTTGGGATATGGAGACCGAAGGCATGACTTTTAAAGAAATAGATGTGCCTGCCGACATGGTTGATGACGTGAACGAATGGAGAGCAAGCCTGGTGGAAGCTGTAGCTGAGTATGACGACAAGCTGATGGAGAAGTTCTTTGATGATCCGAATTCGATTACCGAAGAGGAAATGCATGAAGCGATCCGCAAAGCTACCGTTGATCTGAGCATCGTGCCTATGATGTGCGGTTCTTCTTTCAAAAATAAAGGCGTGCAAACTGCGCTGGATGCTGTTTGCCGTTACCTGCCCGCGCCCGTTGATATTGATGCTGTAGAAGGTGTAAATCCTGATACTGGCGAAACCGTTATACGTAAACCAGATCCCAAAGAGCCTTTCGCAGCATTGGCTTTCAAGATCATGACCGATCCTTTTGTGGGTCGCCTGGCGTTCTTCCGGGTATATTCAGGGCATCTTGATGCGGGCTCTTATGTATTGAACGTAAGAAGCGGTAAAAAAGAGCGTATTAGCCGTATCATGAAGATGTTCGCCAACAAACAGAATCCTATCGATTTCATCGAAGCTGGCGACATTGGCGCTGCTGTAGGTTTCAAGGAAATTAAAACGGGTGATACATTGTGCGACGAAGCGCATCCGATCACACTGGAAAACATGTTCATTCCAGAACCGGTTATCGCCATCGCGGTAGAGCCTAAAACACAGGCAGACGTTGATAAAATGGGTATGGCTATTGGGAAGCTGGTAGAAGAAGATCCTACTTTGCGTGTAAATACTGATGAAGAAACAGGACAGACCATCCTTCGCGGAATGGGTGAATTGCACCTGGAAATCATCATCGACCGTATGCGTCGCGAATTTAAGGTAGAAGTAAACCAGGGCGCTCCCCAGGTGGCTTATAAAGAGGCGTTCACACAAAACGTTGAACACCGCGAAGTGTTGAAAAAACAAACCGGTGGTCGTGGTAAGTTTGCGGACATTATTTTTGAAATAGGACCTGCAGACGAAGAGTGGCTGAAAGAAAATCCGGGTAAATCATTCCAGTTTGTGAATGATATTTTCGGAGGATCTATTCCACGTGAATTCGTGCCAGCTATCCAGAAAGGTTTTGAAACTTCTATGGGTAATGGTGTGTTGGCTAACTATCCGTTGGTGAGCATGAAAATTCGCGTATTCGACGGTAGCTACCACGATGTGGATTCTGACGCAATGTCGTTTGAGCTTTGTGCAAAAAGCGGTTTCCGCGAAGCAGGCCGCAAAGCAAAACCAGTATTGCTGGAACCTATCATGAAAGTGGAAGTATTAACGCCCGATCAGTACATGGGTGATGTAACTGGCGATATCAACCGTCGTCGTGGTATTCTTGAGGGTATGGATTCCCGTAATAACCTCCAGGTTATTAAAGCAAAAGTACCTTTGAGCGAAATGTTCGGCTATGTTACACAGTTACGTTCATTAACTTCAGGTCGCGCTACCTCTACCATGGAGTTCAGCCATTACAATCCTGCACCTAACAACATCGCTGAAGAAGTGATAGCTAAGGTGAAAGGAAAGGTAACAGCGTAGGGCCAGTGGTAAGTGGTAAGAGATAAGTAGTAAGTTACTTTAGATACAACCCTGTTTTGCAGCAATGCATTACAGGGTTTTTTGTTTTGTTGCCACTATGGCTTTACTTCGTATACAAAACGTTTTTTTGAAAAAGCCGTATCATCTGTTTGGTATTTCTGCTTTCGTATTGGTATTGCTTTCTTTCATACCATTTAAAAGCACTGTTGATATGCATGTGCATGATACATATATGGTGCTTGACATTGCCTTTGTTTTTCGCGCACTTGCAATGTTTTTGATGCTGGAATGGATGCTTTATTTTTTTACCATCAGGATATTGTTTTCTAGTGTGCTCATTTGGCTACATGTGCTGATTACACTGGGCATGCTGGCTGTAATATTCATTGCCAGTAGTTTTATTGAATTTCAGCCAGTAAGTGACCCGGTAAAATTTGATGAGATTGATAAATGGGAGGCGTTCAAATATTCCAGGCAGGTTTACATTGTTGGTGCTTCGGTTGTACTGTTGTTGCTGGCTCAGCCAATTTTTGTAATCAATCTTTTTTTGGGCGTTTTAAAAAGAACAAATACAACAAACGGCTGATAGTCATGTTATGTCCTGGAAGGTAGACACTATCATTAATACTTTTTCTTTTCCCGTTTCCTCATCGGTCAGACCGTCCCGGCATCCTGCCCGCGTAGCCCAATCGTGGCGGGCCGACCGGTTTTCCCATCGGTCTGCACGAGCATTCGGGCAGGCCCAAGTGGCCTGATGGAACTGATAGCTGAAAGCTGATCACTGACCGCTGATAGCTGCCTGCTTACTTCTGCCTGCTTTCCCTATCTTGCAGCATGGTTATTACTTCTGCCACATACCTGGTAAGCAGTCCGGATTATAAGCATTGTCCAAAGCCAGACAGACCGGAATACGCTTTTATCGGGCGCAGCAACGTGGGCAAATCTTCGCTCATCAATATGTTGTGCAACAATCAAAAGCTGGCTAAAACTTCGGCTACTCCCGGCAAAACGCAAATGATCAATCATTTTAGCATCGAAAGCGCTTCCAAAGCCAAAGAACGCGATCAGTGGTATATAGTGGACTTACCCGGCTACGGCTTTGCCAAAGTATCGCAGCAGCAGCGCAGGCAATGGGAAAAAATGATGGAAGATTATTTTCGCAAGCGCGAAAGCCTGGCAAATGTTTTTGTGCTGGTAGACAGTCGCCATTCTCCGCAAAAGCCCGATCTTGAATTTGTAAACCGCTTGGGCGAATGGCAGGTTCCTTTTTGCATTGTATTTACCAAAGCAGACAAAACAACGCAGTTGGAAGTAAGCCGCAACATCAAAAACTTCCTGGGAGAAATGCGAAAAACCTGGCAGTTTTTACCGCAGCATTTTGTTACCAGCACCATCAAAAAAATGGGGCGCGATAAGATACTTTCAGCAATTGAAGAATGGAATAAAAGCTTTGAAGAAGAAGGAGGATCGTGAAATATAGGGGAGATAATTCCTTTAGCGGTGCGATCCGCACCACTTAAGCACTGATAGCTGATAGCTAATTGCTGACAGCTTACTAGTTCACCACTTTATTGGCGCAACTGCTGCTGGCAAAGGCTTCGGGTTTGGCTTTAAAGGCAAAGCCCATTCCCAGGATATAACCCATTGCCTCTCTCAAAGCTTCGTTGCTCTTAAAGTGAGGGTTGGTGTTAATGTCCGCGTGCACTTCCATGTCTACATCATACTGCGTAAACAGGTCGCACAATTCGTAGGCAATTTCTATGCTCTTTGCTACTTCCACCAGCATGCGCTCTTTGATGGAATACTGCTTTCTTGTTTTTTCGTTGTGAATGAACATGAAACCTCCATGACCTTCACGTAGAAATACAATAACAGTAGCAAATTCAGTTTCGGGACCTTTTACCTGCGAGTCGGTACCAATGCAAACTTTCAGGTGAAAGCCTTTTTGGGTTTCGCGAACAATGGCATGTTTTACCTCTTCCTTGATGGGGATTTGAATCCTTTCTCCGTTAAATTTTCTCCATAGCATATAATAACAGGTTTTCCGAATATACGTATTTTTTTATACGTAACCGTATCCACCAGGTTATTATTATGTTAGGGGCGTCAGTATTGCCCTGTGCTCAGCAGTACCAGCGTACAGGCCTGCATCGGTACAATTCCATTGTCTTTGGCTAGTTTTTCCAGCTCTTCATTCTCTGTGCCTGGGTTAAAAATAATCCGTTTGGGATGCAGAGAAACAATGTAATCGTAATATTCCTTTTGGTTATAGCGATTCAGGTATAACGTTACCGTGTCTATGTCATCCACCGCTCTTTTTTCTGTCTCAATATCTACATCAAGCACAGTGGCTTTTTTCTTGCCAATCGCCTGTACAGGATGTCCCTTAGCCCTAAGCTGATTCAGTGCCAGGTATGCATAACGCGATGGATCGTCAGAAGCACCCAGTATCAGGGTTTTCTTTTTAGCTGTTTCCATAGTACCAATGATTGCCATAAAACTATGCCACAACCAGAGATGGGCATTTTTGTCGGTTATTTTGCAATTTTTGTCGCAAACCAACTGCTTTGCTTCTGCTGCTTTGCTATTGCCAGTTTATTTCCAGAAATTTATTCTTCAACAAATTCCAGACACTTTTTTATGCAACGGAGGTCTTTTATAAAAAATAGTTTTCTTTCAGGTGCTGCTTTAACTACCGGAGCTGCAAATATGCCGGCAGATCGTTTTTCAACAGTTAATAACACCGCAAAGGAGCCTGCATTCAAATTGAAATTCTCTCCCGACTTTGGCATTTTTAAAGAACTGGGTGGCAAAGACCCTGTTGACCAGGTAAAATGGGGATACGACCAGGGGTTCAGGGCATGGGAAAACACGATGTTAAGAGAACGCCCTAAAGAAGAGCAGGAGCGCATCAGCAAAACTATACAGCAACTAGGAATGGAGTTTGGCCAGTTTGTTGGCAGCATGTCTTTTAGCGAAGTAACCTATGCCGGGAAAAATACTGCGTTGCGCGACCAGGTGCTGAAAGAAGTAAAAGAATCGGTTGAAATAGCCAAGCGAATGAACGCCAAATTCATTCATAACGTATTGGGATTGGCAGACAATGGACTTCCTTACGAATTTCAACTGCTCAACGCTGCGGATTTGCTCAAACGCGTGGCAGACATTTATGAACCGCATGGCATTACCATGGTAATGGAAACCATGAATCATAAAATAGATCACGGAGGCATGTTCCTGCATACTATCCCCCAGGTATACACGCTGGCGAAAATGGTAAACCGCGCCCCCATTAAAATCCTCTACGATTTTTATCATGTGCAGATAGAAGAAGGCAATCTTTTACCCGTGCTCGACTATGCCTGGGACCAGATAGCCTACATTCAAATTGGAGATACGCCCGGCAGAAACGAACCCACCACCGGCGAGATCAATTATCCGTTCGTATTGCAGCATGTATACAATAAAGGCTACCGCGGATTTATAGGGCTGGAGCATCGTATTAAAAACCCGGGTAAAGAAGGGGAGATGGCGGCATTAAAGGCTTATAGAACGATAGATGTGAAATAGCACTAAGGTTTCAGACTTTTTAAGAGTTTGAAATCATCGGCGCACAACTCCTGCAACGTTCTCGCATTTTCAAAAGCCTTGCCAATGGTGTTGTTAAAGTACACATACACCTGTTTACCCTGCTGTTTCCATTGCTGTATTCGTTGCGCTGTTTGTTGCAGCAACTGCCGCGAATAACTTCCCTTGTAATCTCCCTTTTCGCCATGAAAACGCAGGTAAACAAACGATGCATTTTTGTTCAACTCAAGTGTGCCAGAGGCAGGCATATCGTGCAACACAACAGCGGCATGATAATGATCCAGCAGGTCGTATACATTTTGTGTATACCATCCACTATCGCGAAATTCCACTGCAAGTTTCCATTGCCAGTCGCGGTTCCACCTGCTGATCCGGTTTAAAATTTTTTCAACTTGCTTTATGTAAGTCGCTTTAATACTGGCAGGGAACTGTACCAATAAACATCCTTTCTTATTCCTTGTTACCTTGATCGTTTGCATAAAAAAATCAACGTCTTCATTTTTCCATTCAGCCGTATGCGTAATGCCGCGCCAAAGCTTCACCGTAAATTCAAAATCATCTGGTACCTCGTGCGACCATTTTTCAAACGTACTCGCTTTAGGTATTTTATAGAAAGGACTGTTTAACTCAACAGTATTGAACAAAGAGGCATAGTATGTGAGCCGGGTTGTCAGTTTAAACGGTTCCGGAAAAGTAGTTTTAGGACCCGGTAAAACAATATTACTGGTTCCTATTTTAATGCTGCTATTATTGGTATCGCGCAAGCTCATTTTTACTGCCTCATTTTCCTGTGCATCAAACATAATGCCTTCTGCCGGGCTGCTATTTTAACCATAGCCGCCAACTTAAGAAAATAGTAATGGTTAAGTGTTAAGGGGCTGGCTTTTTACAAACGGGCTGCCTTTCTGAAGCAATATATTTACGGTTAGTTGAACACTCACAATAGTGTAAAAAAACAACAAGAGCCATCGGCTCGGTCGCATATTGTAAGGACGGATTTCAATCCGTCCGAAAAAACATAAAAATCTTTAAGGTGACGGCTATGACATTTTAACACGCCGGATAACCTTCAATCCAACGCTTCATACACCAATAACATTTTTTTAACGCCTTGCCGGGCACGATGGTAAACTTTTGGCTATAGTATCGGTATCAAATCATATTCCTCATATAAAACTATTTTTTATGAAACTTATGAACCTGAAATCAGTAATAGCTACAACGTGTTTTTCGTTTTTAATGATGTGTTCTGTAGCCGTATTTGCACAGGACAAACAACACAAAAACCCCGAGGAAAAGGCAAAAATGATGTCGGATAAAATGAAAACGGAGCTTACGCTAACAGACGAGCAGTATACGAAAGTGCAAGCTATCAATCTCGATTTTGCCACCAAGGCATCTGCCATTAAGCAGGAAGGCACTGATAAAGCAGCCTGGGGCGAAAAGATGAAACCACTTAAAGAAGAACATGCCAAAGCATTAAAGGGAGTACTTACGCCCGAACAGTTTACCAAGTATGAATCGATAAAAGATGAAATGAAAAAAGATAAAAAGCAGCACGAGCCCCACCAGCATCAGCAATAACAGATAGATATACATGTGATGAACCCGCATTGTGCCTTAACAATGCGGGTTTTTGTTTGCTCAACCCGCCAGGCTGCGGCTGAGTATTTTGTATGCTGAAATTCCTCTTTGAATAAATACAACGATGAACTAAGCATTCGAAATTTATTAGGTCATCTCATCAACTTTTGTAACTTTAGCCAGTTAGCCCTTCCTCTCGTGTTAGCGCAAACAGATGCATTAGGGCAGTGGTTCAATACCATATTCTAAAACATGCACCACGAAATGAAAACGATTACCAGGCGTACTTTTTTACAACAAACTTCTGTTGCGGGATTAGGAATGGCGGCGCTTGGCGCTTTTAACAGTTTTGATATAGTGGCCCCGGCAATGAAATTCGGACTGGTTACCTACCAATGGGGGCGCGACTGGGATTTGCCTACCCTGCTTGCTAATTGCCAGAAATCGGGACTCACCGGCATAGAACTGCGCACCCAACATGCGCATAAAGTAGAAATCAATCTCTCTGCCGCACAAAGGGCAGAAGTGAAGAAAATGTTTGCCGACAGTCCCATTACCTGCATTGGTTACGGCTCTAATTTCGAATATCACAGCCCCGATCCCGCAGTGGTGAAAAAAAACATTGAGGATACAAAATTATATATTCAACTGTGTAAAGACATTGGTGCTACCGGCATCAAAGTGAAGCCCAACGATCTGCCCGCCAGTGTTCCCAAAGAAAAAACAATTGCCCAGATAGCTGCCTCTTTCAACGAAGTGGGAAAATTTGCTGCAGGGCTCGGTCAATTGGTGAGAGTAGAAGTGCATGGCAAGCACACACAGGAGTTGCCCAACATGAAAGCAATATTTGACCAGGTAACAGAGCCTAATGTAAAAATATGCTGGAACTGCAATCCCGAAGACCTGTTGCCTCCGGGGTTGGAAAAGAATTTTGATTCGGTTAAGAAATGGTTTGGCGATACGGTGCATGTGCGCGAAATGGATTCGCCCGATTATCCCTACCAGAAGCTGATGAATCTTTTTACAGCCATGAAATACAAAGGTTGGATATTGCTGGAAGCCAGAACAGAACCGGCAGACAGGGTAGCTGCTATGAAACAGCAATTAACAATATTTAACCAGATGGTTAAGAATGCAAAAAGAAAATAGCATTTATTTGTGTGGTGATTGAGTTGAGTAGGTTAAATAAGTTAAGTAGGTTAAACAGGCTGATTTACCTTTCACCTCTCACCTTTGACCTTTCACCTTTACAACGATTTGCTCATAACAAAACACATATTCGAACATGGAGGAACTAAATAACCCTGGAAATTCAAGAAGGGATTTTATTAAAAAAACTGCTATGGCAGGAGCCGGTCTTACTATTGGAGGCATGGGCTTTACTGCAAAATCCTATGCGGCCATTCCCGGCGCCAACGAACGCATCACCATGGCCGTTATCGGCATTCATGGTCAGGGAAAAACACACATCGATAGCTGGTGCGGATTAAAAACCAGCAAAAATGTTAGGTTAAAAACGCTTTGCGATACAGACGAACAATGGTTTGAAGCGCGGGCAAAAACAGTTGCCGAAAAAACAGGCGAAAAACCTGGTACCGAGTGGGACATGCGCAAAGTATTTGACGACAAGGAAATTGATGCTGTTTCTTTTGCCACGCCCAACCACTGGCATGCATTAGGCACTATCTGGGCCTGCCAGGCCGGGAAGCATGTATATGTAGAAAAACCTGCTTCGCACGACGTTTGGGAAGGACGCAAAATGATTGAAGCTGCCCGCAAATACAACCGGCGCGTGCAGGTAGGTTTTCAAAACCGCTCCTTTGCCAATGTAATAGAAGCCATGAAGTTTTTGCATGAAGGCGGAATTGGAGATGTGTATATGGCAAGAGGACTTTGCATAAAACCACGCGATCCGTTTGGCATTGCAAAAGACAGTGCGCCTCCCGCAACATTGCACTACGACCGCTGGCTGGGCCCGGCAACCTACCGGCCTTACAACGAAAAGAAAGGTCACTATAACTGGCACTGGTTCTGGGATACCGGCAACGGCGACACCGGCAACCAGGGACCGCACCAGTTTGATATTGCCCGCTGGGGATTGAACAAAAATGAACATCCTGTATCGGTATATTCAACAGGCGGTATTTATGGGTTCAACCCCAAAGAATGTGCGCAGGAAACCCCTACCACGCAAACTTCTTTGTTCAAATACCAGGATGGTAAAATGCTGGAATTTGAAACAAGAGGCGGCTATTCCAATGCTGAATCAAGTCTTGAAACCCGTATAGGAAATATCTTTTTTGGTACAGAAGGCTATTTGGAACTGGACGGGCAAACCTGGAAAGCTTTCCGCAAGCGGGAAAAAGATCCCTTTGCCGGCTCAAAAGCTGCCGTTGCCAAACCGGTAGATCCACGCACACCGCCCGGGGGAACAGAACACTACGCCAATTTTATTGACGCCGTGCGTGCGGGCAGTGACGATGTGTTGAACTGCGACATCAACACCGGGTTCTATTCTACCACATTACCCTTGCTGGCCAATATTTCATACAGGCTTAACCGTGAGTTGAAATTTATGGGTGGCGACCGCGACAGGGAAAAATTTGTGAACGATGTTGAAGCAGACGCTATGCTTACCCGTGAGTATCGTCCTCCCTATATCGTACCCGACCAGGTATAGCATTGAGGCTCTATGAAAAAAACGCGTGTTATTTTATTTTATAAAAGAAAATAATAACCAGAGAATATGTAATACCGGTCAAATGGTAACATATTCTCTTTTTTTACAAGTAGGAGTGGCTTTGTAAGGCTGCGATCCTGGTACAATAAAATGGATTTTGTTTCAACCTGAAAAGGAGTTGAGTGCAATGAATAAAAAAATGTTCTGGCGTTTATACACATTGGCCGCCCTGGCAACAGTGAGCATTGTTTCCTGCAAAAATGATAAAGACCAGGCGGATGATTATACAAGAGAGGAGATCATTACACAAGCTCCTGTGTTATCTGCCCAAGCATCTCTAAAACACATGCAGTTGGAAGAAGGGTTTGACGTGAAGTTGGTTTGCGCCGAGCCTCTGATCAGTTCGCCTGTTGCCATGAGCTTTGATGAAAAAGGAAGGATATGGGCAGTAGAAATGATCGGCTATATGCCCGATACTGTCGGCACTGGCGAAGAGGCAGCAACTGGCAAAATTGTGATTCTGGAAGACAAGGATGGTAATGGCGAATACGATACCCGCAAAGTATTTATGGATTCGCTGGTATTGCCTCGCGCTATTTGTTTGATAGAAGGCGGCTTGCTGGTAGCTGAGCCACCACGACTCTGGTATGTGCAGATAGATGGCGACAAAGCGGGCAAAAGAACAATAGTAGATACCGCTTATACGGAAGGGGGTAATGTAGAACATCAACCCAATGGCTTATTGCGGGCGCTGGACAACTGGATATACAATGCCAAAGCCACTAAGCGTTATCGTAAGAAAGGCGATCAATGGTTGATAGAGCGCACCCATTTCAGGGGGCAATGGGGCATTTCGCAGGATGACTTTGGAAGACTTTTTTACAACAACAATTCACAAAATCTTATCGGCGATTATTTTCTGCCAGGTCTCGGCCGTACCAATAAAAATCAAAAGAAAGTTTTAGGGTTTGATACAGATATCGTAGAAGACAACCGCGTTTATCCTGCACGGCCCACGCCCGGCGTAAACAGGGGGTATATGGAAAATATACTCGACGATAGCTTGCGCCTGGTAAACTTTACGGCAGCTTCGGGACCGGTTATTTACAGGGGCGATCTTTTTGGAAAAGAGTATTATGGAAATGCATTTGTGGCAGAGCCCTCCGCCAATCTTATTAAAAGAGACATACTCACACAAAATGGTTATATCATAACAGGCAACCAGGCATATAAAGGAAAAGAATTTTTAACGAGCGTTGATGAACGTTTCAGGCCTGTAAGCTTGTACAATGGGCCTGATGGTGCTTTGTATATAACAGACATGTATAGGGGCATCATCCAGCATAAAACCTATCTTACTCCTTATCTTAAAAATGAGATCAATAAAAGATCGCTCACTGCACCACTGAGCTGTGGGCGCATTTACAAAGTTGTGCCCACGGGCAAGCCCGGTAAGATGCTCACATTGTCCAACGATCCCGTTTCGCTGGTGGCATTGCTTCAGTCGCCCAACGGATGGATAAGAGACAAAGCACAAGAAATGCTGGTGGATGGAAAATTTTCCCAGGCTGTTCCATTGCTGAAAGAAAATATAAGATCAAAACCCTCGCAGGTTACAGTCATTCACTCTTTGTGGACGCTGGAAGGATTGAACGCACTAAGCGAAGAAGACATCATGCCATTGCTAAAAGATGCTGATCCTGCATTGCGATCGCATGGTATTACGGTGCTTTCATCGGTGCTCGATCAAAACAACTACCTGCGCTACACACCTGTGTTGCTGCAAATGATAGAGCAGAAAGACAGCATGACAGCACCTTATATTGGCTTTATTGCGAATAAAATAAAATCCTTGCATGCAAAAACTGCGGACGATATTTTGATGGCGCTGGTAAAGCAGTTTCCCGACAACCCGTTTGTGGCAGATGCCATTATCAGCAATCTTGAAAACAAAGAAGAAATCTTTTACAAAGAACGCATTGAGAAAAATATTGGCGACACCAGCCTCGCCATTCACAAACGATTTAAAAAGATCATAAAAGATATTGAAAACAATAAAGTTGCTGCCAACAGCAAACAACTGAAAGCGCAATTTCCACAGGGAGTACAACTGTTTCAAACCGTTTGCCAAACCTGCCATGGAGCAGACGGAAATGGTATTACTTCCCTTGCGCCGCCGCTCAATAACTCAGAGTGGGTAACCGGCAATAAAAACAAACTGATCGCTATTGTGCTCTTCGGGCTCTCTGGTCCTGTAAAAGTGCATAATAAAGTGTACAAGGCTCCCGAGATCAACGGCGATATGCCCGGGCTTGCATCCAATAAAGAGTTTACAGACGAAGACATTGCCCAGGTATTAAGCTATATCCGCAAAAGCTGGAACAACAATGCCGGCAGCGTTTCAAAAGAAGAAGTTATTAAGATCAGGCAGCAATTCAAGGGGCGTCAGAGTACATTCAGTATGGAAGAGTTGAATGATTGGTAGGGAAATTTCTGATTTGAGATTTCTGATTTGCGATTTGCAGTTTCCCGTTGCGCTCTTTGCTCCGTTGCGCGCTCTGCGTGAAACTCCTCTACGCGAGTTTCTCATCTAAATTTGAAGTGCATGACGAAAAATTGATAAAATTGCATGGATGTGAAAGCCTGGTAGTAAACGAGTCGCTGGAAGAAGGAAGGCGATTGTTTTTGGGAAAAGCTACCTGCGCCACCTGTCATGCGGTTGGCAGCCAAAGCAGCTCCTTTCTATTCAATAGGTTTTACTTTGTAGGTTCGCATAGCATTTTCTATTTGAGATTGTTCTGTGGTGTCAGGATATAGAAAATAGCTGGGTGCTTCTATTTTATCCACTTTTGTTATCTCTATTTCAATTACTGCACTGATTGGAAATTTGTCGGTGAACAAATCTGTCAAAAGTTTTGCTTTTTCCTTAAAAGTCGAGTCGTGGTTTTTAATCAATGTCGCGATTGGCTTTATGGTAAAAACCATATGGACCAAAAAATCAAAAAACCGGAAGCAA
>JBQCGX010000061.1:0-83363 GCA_051955255.1 Agriterribacter sp.
GGGCTACTTTTGAGTTTGGAAGGGTAAAATATATTCCCGAGGTTTTCGGAAAAGTACATCCCAGGTTTAAAACGCCTGCAAACGCGTTGCTCTTCAACATGGTAATCGGCATCATAGCATTGCTTACCGGTAAAACCGGGCAAATTATTACCATTGCCTGTTTTGGAGCATTAAGCCTGTATATTTTTTCGATGGTAACTGTTATTGTGCTTCGCAAAAAACAACCTTCGCTGGAGCGTCCGTTCCGGGTGCCGCTGTATCCATATTTCCCTTTTACAGCATTGATTATTGCCATAATTTCGCTGGTTGCCATAACCACACTTAACATTGCAGTAGCCCTTGTATATTTTGGAATTTTGCTTGCAAGCTATATATGGTTTCATTTTTTTGTAAAACAATCAGCACATGCCTCCTAAAACAACAGTCGCTACAATTATTCAACAACTCACTGAACTCAATACCCAAAAAATAAAATTGGCTATTACCGATATTGATGGTGTATTGAGAGGTAAGGTGATCAGCTTCGATAAATTCAAATCTATAGCAGAAAGCGGATTTGGTTTTTGCGATGTGGTATTTGGCTGGGATGCGGGCGATGTTGCTTACGACAACGCCAAAGTAACGGGATGGCATACCGGCTACCCCGATGCAGTTGCAAATGTAGACGTCACTACCTTCAGACGCGTTCCCTGGGATAATAATATCCCTTTTTTCCTGGCAGACTTCAGCAGGCAAAGTGGTGACTGTGCGCAGGTTTGCCCACGCAGTTTATTAAAAAAGATAGAAGTGCAGGCAAAGAAAGAAGGATTTCTCGCTTTTTGCTCGCAGGAGTTTGAGTGGTTTAACCTGGTAGACAATTCAGACGAATTGTATGCCGGCAAGTTCCGGGATTTAAAACCGATGACGAACGGCATGTTCGGCTATTCGGTGCTGCGCGCATCGCAAAAAAGCGCTTTCTTTAACGACCTCTTCGATCTGCTTAAAAAATTCAACATACCCATTGAAGGCATTCATACCGAAACCGGACCGGGAGTATACGAAGCAGCTATTATGTACTCCGATGCACTGGAGGCCGCGGATCGTGCTGTATTATTTAAGAGCAGCGTAAAGGAAATTGGTTACAGGCATGGCGTGCTGCCTACCTTTATGGCAAAGTTCAACGAAAACCTTCCCGGTTGCAGTGGTCATGTGCATCAAAGTCTTTGGTCGGACGATGGAAAGAAAAATCTTTTTTTCGATAAAAAGGCGAAGAACAATATCAGCCCGTTAATGGAAAGTTATATAGCTGGTCAGTTGCATTGCCTTCCATTCATATTGCCCATGTTTG
Organism: Agriterribacter sp.; assembly: GCA_051955255.1. GTDB lineage: Bacteria > Bacteroidota > Bacteroidia > Chitinophagales > Chitinophagaceae > Agriterribacter. The sequence goes on from JBQCGX010000061.1 coordinate 1,328, forward strand.
CACCTACGGTTAACAGTTATAAAAGACTGGTAGAAGGGGCATGGGCTCCTACTACACTAACCTGGGCGGTAGACAATCGCACGGTGGCGCTGAGGGCATTGCCGGGTGGAGAAAAATCGGCAAGGCTCGAAACAAGAGTAGTAGGCTCAGATTCGAACCCATATCTGGCCATAGCTGCCTGCCTGGCGGCTGGCTTATACGGTGTTCGAAAGAAACTGAAGCTGAAAGTAGCAGCTACTATCGGCAATGGTTACCTGAATAAAGAGAATGGAGTGCTTCCCGCAAACCTCTGGCAGGCTACCCAGGCAATGAAAGGATCGGATATAGCGAGAGAGCTGTTCGGCGATCATTTTGTAGATCACTTTACAGGCACCAGGGAATGGGAATGGAGACAGTTCTCGAAAGTAGTGACAGATTGGGAGCTGAAACGCTACCTGGAAATCATATAGGGCAGCAATCAGCCGTCAGCGTTCAGCTATCACTGAATCAGGAATTTAAAATTTTTCTATGTTTCTATCCTCCTATGTGGTAAAAATTTCAAATCATAAATTTCAAATCATAAATCTCACATGGCCCATCAGTTTAATTTTCCAACCACTATCCGTTTTGGAGCAAATGTTATAAAAGAATTACCTGCTTACCTCAAGGCAAACGGTTTGAAAGCGCCGCTGGTAGTTACCGATCCCAATGTGGCACAATTGCCCTTTTTCAAAAATATTATTGCCGATCTCAATGCAAACGGCATTTCAACCGAAGTGTTTTCTGACATTCATAAAAACCCTGTAAAGTCGGACGTGTACAAGGGGGTGGATGCCTGGGACAACACCGGCAGAGACAGCGTAATAGGCATAGGCGGCGGCGCGGGGCTGGATGTGGCGCGCGCCATTTTGCTGCGCATCAATCATCGCGAAGATCTTTTTAAATACGACGACCTGATTGGCGGCGATGTATATGTTACCAACGATGTTCCCCATTTTATAACAGTACCAACAACTTCCGGCACAGGCAGCGAAGTAGGACGAAGCGCAATTATTGCCGACGATGAAACACATCAGAAAAAAATATTGTTCTCCCCCAAGTTGCTGGCTAAAATCGTTTTTGCCGATCCGATGTTAACGATGGACATTCCTGCGCCCATTACCGCGGCAACGGGCATGGATGCGTTAACACACAACATGGAAGCCTACCTGGCCAAAAACTATCATCCCATTTGCGATGGCATTGCATTGGAAGGCATGCGGCTCATTCACGAATCGCTGGAAACTGCAACGAACAAACCCGATGTTGATTCGCGCAGCAAAATGTTGCTGGGTTCCATGATGGGCGCCATTGCGTTTCAGAAAGGGTTGGGCGTGGTACACTCGCTGGCGCATCCCTTATCGCAGTTGCTCGATACGCATCACGGTTTGGCAAATGCTGTAAACATTCCCTATGGAATGCAGTTTAATATTGCCGGTTTTGAAGACAAGTTTCGTCGCATGGCCCAGGTGTTTGATCTGAAACAGCAGAATGGAGAAGGCGTGGTGCAATATCTCTTCGATTTGAACACCAAAGTACATATACCACATCATTTGCGGGAAATAGGAGTGAAAATGGAGCATATTGAACCGTTGGCAGACCTGGCTTTTGCAGATTTTGCACACCCGAATAATCCCAAACCGGTTTCAAGAGAAGATTTTAAACAACTTTATTTAAAAGCATTATAAACAGTATAGCGGAAATGATTATAGGTGTTACGGATTGCAGTAAGTACGCAAACTATGCCAACTGGATATTAGCCTACGGGCAAGGGGTGCAGGTAAAAAAACTGACCTGGCGTCCTTCCAACCTGGAGGAGATCAGGAACTGCGATGGTGTAGTGCTTACTGGTGGCGAAGACGTTCATCCCAGGTTTTACGGGCGTCCCGATTTTTATGAGTATTGTTATAAAGATGACGTGAGTGAGGCGCGCGATGAATTTGAATGGAAAGTATTAGAGTATACAGAAGCCAATCACATACCCGTGTTGGGTATTTGCAGGGGATTGCAGATTGCCAATGCTTTTTTTGGCGGCACATTAATACCAGACATTCCAACCTGGGGTAAATACAATCATTCAAAAATGCCCGACGATAGCGACCGGTATCATAAAATAGCAGTAGACCCCGCGTCGTGGTTGTACAGTATTATTGGCGAAGAAACAGGTTCTGTTAACAGCAATCATCACCAAAGTGCAGACCAGATTGGAAAAGGTTTAGTGGTTTCGGCTTTTTCGCCCGAAGGCGTAATAGAAGCAATAGAGCGGAAAGACGCGGCAGCCGGTGCTTTTCTTTGCCTGGTACAATGGCACCCCGAAAGAATGAAAGACCAGAACAGTAATTTTGTAAAAAATGTAAGAAAGGCGTTTGTAGAAGAATGCCGGAAGAAGGTGTAAGGCAAAAGGTATAAGGTGTACGGCCCCGGCTTTCACCTTATACCTTACACCCTGCACCTCACACCTAATATCAAACATATGCAGATCATTAATCCCGCCACCGAAGAAGTAATACAGGAAGTAGCAGAAGACACATCAGACTCCATCCAAAAAAAATATGAGCTTGTGCAGGAAGGGCAGGCTTCATGGAAAGCCGTTCCGTTGGAAAAGCGGATTGCTGCCATAGAAAAGTTTTATAATTACCTGGATGAAGAAAAAGATATTCTTGCAGTAGATCTTACCAAAGAAGTAGGAAAGCCTTTGCAACAATCGTACAATGAGTTGAATGGTGCGCGGAAAAGAATTGAATACTTTATTAAGAACTCTGCCAAATGGCTGGCTGAAGAATGGATAACAGAAGAAGATGCCACCCGGGAAAAAATTGTGTATGAGCCCCTCGGAATCATAGCCAATATATCTGCCTGGAACTATCCCTACCTGGTAGGCGTAAATGTTTTTGTACCTGCGCTGATAGGCGGCAACGGTGTATTATACAAACCCTCTGAATATGCTACTATAACCGGGTTGCACATACAACGGCTGTTGTACCGGGCAGGCATACCCGAAAATGTTTTCCAGGTCGTGTTAGGTAAAGGGCCGGCCGGGCAGGCCCTGCTCGATCTGCCTTTAGACGGCTATTTCTTTACAGGAAGCTATCGCACCGGCAAATACATTGCCCAGCAAACAGCCGGCAAACTCGTTCCCGTGCAGTTGGAACTGGGCGGTAAAGATCCGCTGTATGTAATGGACGATGTAGAAGATGTAAGCGCAGTAGCAGCCGCAGCGCTCGATGGCGCCGTGTATAATACCGGGCAAAGTTGCTGTGCCGTGGAGCGTATATACGTGCATGAAAAAATTTATGATCGGTTCATCGACGTATTTGTAGCTGAGGCCAAAAAACTGGTTACCGGCAATCCGCTTGAAAAAGCCACTGGTATTGGTCCGGTTAGCAGGAAAGAGCAGATAGCATTTTTAAAAGAACAAGTGGAAGATGCCAAAGCCAAAGGTGGCAATGTAGTGTCCGGAGGTGGTCCGCTGGAAGGCAAAGGTTATTTTTTTGCACCAACCGTAGTGGTAAACGCCAGTCACGCTATGAAGCTAATGACCGATGAATCGTTTGGACCGGTGATCGGCATTCAAAAAGTAAAGGACGATGCAGAAGCTGTGGAATTAATGAAAGATACGCCTTACGGTTTAACCGCGGCTGTTTATTCCAAAAGCTACGACAGGGCAGAAAAAGTGATGAAACAAATGGATACCGGAACGGTATATTGGAACTGTTGCGACAGGGTGAGTGCGGCACTTCCCTGGTCGGGACGCAAAAACTCCGGGTTAGGAGCAACCTTGTCCTATCACGGCATCAGGGCCTTTGTTCAGCCGAAAGCATATCATTTAAGAGGATAAGCATGAGTCGCCCGGAGGCGATAACAAAAACGTTCGCGACGAGCCTGCCTGACGGCAGTCAGGGACGCCGCGAACAGCTGGAAAACCTTAATCAGAAAGCTAAATCTCAATAGGGGCTATTTGAAGTTCGCACCGGAACAGTTTTATAGATAATAGGTTAACCACGCAGGCGGACTGCTTCGCCGCCATAAGTTTCACTTAATGCAAGAAACCTGCTGGCGTCTCGCAGATACGATGCAAGTGGCATATGTTTTTGATTGCCTCTTGAGAAAACCAGGCTGCTCTGAACCAAGTCGCAAAGGTATCAACCTCTTCCCGTCTTGGCGAGCCGCCGCCTTAGCGGGGCGAAGCCACCTTCCGCACCAGCCAAAGACGCAAAATACCGGGCTGTGTAACCGGCTAAAATAAAAAGCATTAGCCTCGATACTCGAAATATTTCCATAATTTAATTGCATGAATACAACAAACGATTACACCGCCGTATGCTTTGGCGAAGTGCTATGGGATATTTTGCCCGATGCCAAGTTGCCCGGCGGGGCGCCCATGAACGTTGCTTACCATCTCAACGGTTTGAATGTTCCCACCGCGATGATCAGCAGGATTGGAAATGATGAACTAGGCAGGGAGCTGTTTGATTATTTTATTACGAAAAAGGTGCCAGGCGATTTCATACAAAAAGACGACAGTCACGATACCAGCCGGGTGCTCGCCAAAGTAGACGGCAATCATGTTACTTACGATATTATTAAACCGGTTGCCTGGGATTTTATCCAGTATAACATACAATTGCAGAAACTGGTAGCCGCTACGCCCTATTTTATTTATGGCAGCCTGGTGGCACGCAACGAAACCTCCCGGCAAACCCTGTTTGAACTGTTGGAAACCGCTTCGCACAAGGTGCTCGATATCAATCTCCGCAAACCCCATTACGAAAAGCGAACGCTGGAATACCTGATGCAGCATGCCGATCTGTTAAAACTAAACAGCGATGAGCTGGTGCTTTTAAGCGATTGGTATGGTATAACCGGATCCGAAAAGGAAAAGATGCAGGCGTTACAGCAAAAATTTCACTTGCATACCATTGTAAATACCCGGGGCGACAAAGGTGCCAGCGTACTGGATGGAGATCGGTTTGCAGAGCATAGCGGGTTTAAAGTAAAAGTAGCAGATACCATTGGAAGTGGGGACGCTTTTTTAGCTGGCTTCCTGTCTCAGTACATAAAATCGGTAGCCCTTGAAACCGCCCTCGAGTTTGGTTGCGGTATGGGAGCTTTTGTAGCAACTCATCATGGAGCATGTCCGGCTTATACTATAGCCGATGCAGAAGCCGCGATTGATAGTATGAAAATGGCATCGAAAGCGTTGCAGTAATTAATAAAAAATGTAATAAGACGCTGCTATATTTAATTTCCGAAGGTTATGAAAAAGGTTTCCAACCTTTCAACGGTTAGAAACCTTTGTTGTCCGGTTAAAATTTTAAAAAATCTGAAGCCCTTTGCTGTAGCGGATTTTGCTCCCTCTCCGCGAGGAGAGGGCTGGGTGAGGCGATACGCTGAGCTTCAACCGCTTAACCTGGTTAGTCGGACACTAGGCTAGAAACCTTACATCAAAAAGTGGATTGATGCGAAGGGGAGATTCCTCCTGCGTGGGGAATGACAAGCAGTGGAATAAGATGGGACTATATTATCTATGCTCAACCACGCATCACTGCTTGTTACGCTGAGGCACGAAGCGTCTATCTACCAGGGCTACATTGCTTTTGGGGAAAGGTTGACAACCCCGCATCATCGGTCAGATGGCCCCACCTGGTCACATCGCCTATTCAGGGCGTGCCGACCGGCTCCACCTTAATTTAAAATGCAATGGGATATTTTTCTCCACGAAATGTGGATAACATTTTTTGAGTTGTTTGCAAGAAGTTGTCAAAATTTTTAAAAAACATTGCTGGAATCTCTATATTCTTTACCTTTGCACTCCTTAAATTGGGCCTGATACAATTTGACTTTTCAATTGAATTTATAAGTGACTGATCTCTAATGTGTTTTGTTTTAAACAAAAACAAGACCAATAGGGCATTTTTGTCATTAACACAATAAAAGCGCTTTTTATACTATGTCTTCTACAAAAGTTGCTGCAAACAGCAGGATTGATTTCGGAAAAATTAAACATTTGGCCGAAACTCCTGATCTTCTGGAGATCCAGATTCAGTCTTTCAAAGAGTTCTTTCAGTTAGAGACCACTCCCGACAAAAGAAACATTGAAGGATTATTTAAAGTGTTTAAGGAAAACTTTCCTATTACGGACACCCGTAACATTTTCGTGCTTGAGTTCTTAGATTATTTTATCGATCCGCCCCGCTATAGCATAGAGGAGTGTATGGAGCGCGGATTAACTTACGCCGTTCCCTTAAAAGCAAAACTGCGTTTGAGCTGTAACGACGAAGAGCACGTAGACTTCCAGACAATTGTGCAGGACGTGTTCCTGGGTAACATTCCTTACATGACTCCAAGAGGCACTTTCGTGATCAACGGAGCTGAAAGGGTGGTGGTATCTCAGTTGCACCGTTCACCCGGCGTATTCTTCGGTCAATCGCTTCACCCCAACGGAACAAAAATATATTCAGCCAGGGTTATTCCTTTCAAGGGCGCTTGGATGGAGTTTGCTACAGACATTAACAATGTGATGTATGCATACATCGACCGTAAGAAAAAATTCCCGGTAACAACCCTGTTGCGTTCTATTGGTTACGAAACCGATAAGGATATCCTGGAATTGTTTGGTATGGCTGATGAAGTGAAAGCCGATAAAAAAGCCCTTACTCCTTATATTGGCAAACGCCTTGCCGCCCGCGTATTAAGAACATGGGTGGAAGACTTTGTGGATGAAGATACCGGTGAGGTTGTATCTATCGAGCGTAACGAAGTAGTGCTGGAACGCGATACCGTACTCGACGAGCAGGCGGTAGACCTGATTGTAGATATGGATGTAAAAGGCGTTTTCATCCAGAAGGAAGAAGTGAGCGGCGACTACGCAATCATTTACAACACGCTTAATAAAGATAGCGCCAACTCCGAGCTGGAAGCCGTTCAGCACATCTACCGCCAGTTGCGCGGTGCCGATGCGCCGGATAACGAAACAGCCCGCGGCATTATTGACAAACTCTTCTTCTCCGACAAACGTTACGATTTGGGAGAAGTAGGACGCTATAAAATCAACCGTAAGCTCAACCTGCACCAGCCACTGGATCAGAAAACGCTTACAAAAGAAGATATCATCGAAATCATCAAATACCTGGTGCGTTTAACCAACGCTAAAGCAGAAATTGATGACATCGATCACCTCAGCAACCGTCGTGTGCGTACTGTAGGCGAGCAGTTGTTTGCACAGTTTGGTGTTGGTTTAGCCCGTATGGCAAGAACCATCCGCGAAAGAATGAACGTGCGTGATAACGAGGTATTTACACCTGTTGACCTTATCAACGCCAGAACGTTGTCTTCTGTGATCAACTCCTTCTTTGGTACTTCGCAGTTGTCTCAGTTCCTCGACCAAACCAACCCGCTGAGCGAAATCACGCACAAACGTCGTATTTCGGCGCTCGGGCCCGGAGGTTTGAGCCGTGAGCGTGCAGGCTTTGAGGTGCGCGACGTACACTATTCGCACTACGGTCGTTTGTGTACCATCGAAACACCGGAAGGTCCAAACATTGGTTTGATCTCTACACTTTGCGTACACGCCAAGATCAACGAAATGGGCTTTATTGAAACACCTTACCACAAGGTGAACGACGGTAAAGTAGACATGAAGCAACTGACTTACCTGAGCGCCGAAGAAGAAGATGAAGCAAAGATTGCGCAGGCAAACGCGCCGCTCGATCAAAGTGGATTGTTTGTAGAAGAGTTGGTAAAATCACGTCAGACAGGTGATTTCCCCATCCTGGAAAAAACAGAAGTAGAATACATGGACGTTGCCCCCAACCAGATCGTGGGATTGAGCGCATCACTGATTCCGTTCCTGGAGCATGATGACGCCAACCGTGCGCTGATGGGATCAAACATGCAACGCCAGGCAGTTCCGTTGATCGTTCCACAAGCGCCTTTTGTTGGTACCGGTCTGGAAGGTAAAGCGGCACGTGATGCACGTATCCAGATACACGCAGACGGCGACGGTGTGGTAGAATTTGTAGACGCCAACGAAATACATGTACGCTACGAAAGAGACGAAGCACAAAAACTGGTAAGCTTTGAAGATGATCTGAAGATCTACAGGCTCACCAAGTTTATGAAAACCAACCAGGAAACCTGTATAAACCTCCGTCCTGCTGTTAAAAAAGGACAAAGAGTGAAAAACGGCGACTTCCTTACAGAAGGATATGCTACAAAAGATGGTGAACTGGCATTGGGTCGTAACCTGAAAGTGGCGTTCATGCCATGGAAAGGATACAACTTTGAGGATGCGATCGTGATTAGCGAAAAAGTAGCGAAAGAAGATCTGTTTACTTCTATTCATATTTCTGAATATGAACTGGAAGTGCGCGATACCAAACTGGGTGAAGAAGAACTGACCCCGGATATTCCAAACGTATCTGAAGAAGCCACCAAAGACCTCGACCAGAACGGCATCATCCGCATTGGAGCCCAGGTAAAGGAAGGCGACATCATTATAGGAAAAATTACGCCTAAAGGTGAAAGCGATCCTACACCGGAAGAAAAACTGTTGCGCGCCATCTTTGGCGACAAGGCAGGCGATGCAAAAGATGCCTCTTTAAAGGCACCAAGCGGAACCGAAGGTGTGGTGATAGACAAAAAACTTTTCCAGCGCGCTAAGAAAGACAAGAATGCTAAAGTGCGTGAGAAAGCAGCGATAGACAAGCTGGAAAAAGTACACGAGCAGAATGAAAAAGACCTGCTGGATGTATTGATCAGCAAGTTGCAGGTATTGTTGAAAGACAAATCTTCTGCAGGTGTAACCAACAACTTTGGTGAAATGCAGATTGGCAAAAGCTCTAAGTTCAATGCTAAAAACCTGGCAGCCCTCGATTACCAGAATGTAAACCCATTGGGCTGGACAGGCGATGCTCAGGTAGACAACCAGATCAACATCCTGCTGCACAACTACAACATCAAATTCAACGAAGAGCTGGGAAGGTATAAGAGAGAGAAGTTCAATATTTCGATAGGTGATGAGTTGCCTGCTGGTGTGTTGAAGCTCGCTAAAGTATACCTGGCGGTAAAACGCAAGTTGAAAGTGGGTGATAAAATGGCGGGTCGCCACGGAAACAAAGGTATTGTTGCCAAAATTGTTCGTGCAGAAGACATGCCGTTCCTCGAAGACGGAACACCTGTTGACATTGTACTGAATCCGCTGGGGGTACCAAGCCGTATGAACCTGGGGCAGATTTACGAAACCGTATTAGGTTGGGCTGCTGAAAAACTGGGTGTGAAATTCGCAACCCCGATTTTCGATGGAGCTTCTACCGAAGAAATAGCTGAGTTCATTGGCAAGGCAGGATTGCCTTCATTCGGTCACACCCATCTCTACGATGGAGAAACCGGTGAGCGCTTTGACCAGAAAGCTACGGTGGGCATCATTTATATGATTAAACTGCACCACATGGTCGACGATAAAATGCACGCACGTTCAATCGGGCCCTACAGCCTTATTACGCAGCAGCCGCTGGGTGGTAAAGCACAGTTTGGTGGTCAGCGTTTTGGTGAAATGGAAGTGTGGGCGCTGGAAGCATACGGTGCGTCCAACATCCTCCAGGAATTGCTCACGCTTAAATCGGACGATATTATTGGCCGCGCGAAGACATATGAGTCTATCGTTAAGGGCGACAATATTCCAAGAGCAGGTATTCCTGAATCGTTCAACGTATTGGTGCACGAGTTGAGAGGCCTGGGCTTAGAGCTGAAGTTTGAATAGCCTCCCCCTCCCGATAAAGATTGGGACCAAAGGAAAAGCTAAGAAAGCAGAAGGCTGGTAAACAAAAATTAATTGAAATTTCTCTCCGTCACGCGGGGAGAAATTTCAAATCTCAAATAACAAATCTTAAATAAGATTATGGCTATCAAAAAAGACAATCGCCCAAAATCAAATTTCTCAAAGATCACCATCAGCCTGGCGTCGCCTGATGCTATTTTGGAAAGATCTTATGGTGAGGTTTTGAAGCCTGAAACCATTAACTATCGTACTTACAAACCTGAAAGAGATGGTTTGTTTTGCGAGAGGATTTTTGGACCTGTAAAAGATTACGAATGTGCTTGCGGAAAGTATAAGCGCATCCGTTATAAAGGTATTGTGTGCGACCGTTGCGGTGTGGAAGTAACCGAGAAGAAAGTACGTCGCGAGCGCATGGGGCATATTAAATTGGTTGTACCGGTAGTTCACATATGGTATTTCAAAAGCCTTCCCAATAAAATTGGTTACCTGCTGGGCATCAGCTCCAAAAAAATGGAGAGCATTGTATACTACGAACGTTATGTAGTAATACAAGCAGGTGTGCGCGAAGACCGCAACCTGAAAATGGGTGACCTGATTACTGAAGAAGAGTACCTTGAAATACTGGAAAATCTTCCTAAAGACAATCAATACCTGCCGGACGATGACCCGCAGAAATTCATTGCTAAAATGGGAGCAGAAGCCATCCAGGCAATGCTTGCCCGCGTAGACCTTGACCAGTTGAGCTACGACCTGCGCAATGCTGCCGCTACTGAAACTTCTCAGCAACGTAAGGCAGACGCCTTGAAAAGGTTGAGCGTGGTAGAATCGTTCCGCGACGCCAATGGCAGAATTGAAAACCGTCCCGAGTGGATGGTAATGCAATACATCCCCGTTATTCCACCGGAACTGCGTCCGCTGGTTCCTTTGGATGGCGGTCGTTTCGCGTCTTCAGATCTCAACGATCTGTATCGTCGCGTAATCATCCGCAACAACCGTTTAAAACGTTTGTTGGAAATTAAAGCGCCTGAAGTGATTTTGCGTAACGAAAAACGCATGCTGCAGGAAGCGATAGACTCCTTGTTCGACAACTCGCGTAAATCGAACGCTGTAAAAGCAGAAGGTGGACGTGCGTTGAAATCACTGAGTGATGTGTTGAAAGGTAAACAAGGTCGTTTCCGTCAGAACCTGTTGGGTAAACGTGTTGACTATTCTGGTCGTTCGGTTATCGTGGTAGGTCCTGAACTGAAATTGCACGAGTGCGGATTACCGAAAGATATGGCTGCGGAATTGTTCAAGCCATTCATCATTCGCAAACTGATTGAAAGAGGTATCGTAAAAACGGTGAAAAGCGCCAGGAAACTGGTAGACCGCAAAGAAGCCGTAGTTTGGGATATTCTTGAAAATATATTGAAAGGGCACCCGGTAATGTTAAACCGCGCCCCAACGCTGCACCGTTTGTCTATCCAGGCTTTCCAGCCCCGTTTGGTAGAAGGTAAGGCGATACAATTGCACCCGCTGGTATGTTCTGCGTTCAACGCCGACTTCGACGGTGACCAGATGGCGGTTCACGTGCCTTTAAGCAGCGCAGCTATATTGGAAGCTCAATTATTGATGCTTTCTTCTCACAACATTCTGAACCCGCAAAATGGTACGCCCATCACCCTGCCTTCGCAGGACATGGTATTGGGACTGTACTATATTTCAAAAGGAAAGAAATCGACCGAAACAGAGAAAATAAAAGGCGAAGGAAAAGCCTTTTACAATTCTGAAGAAGTGATCATTGCCTATAACGAGGGTAAAGTTGATTTGCACGCGCCTATTAAGGTAAAAGCCAATGTTCGTAAAGACAATGGCACGATTGAAAGAAAGCTGATTGAAACAACAGTTGGGCGTGTGATTTTTAACCAGCACGTACCTGAGGAAGTTGGTTTTGTGAATGCATTGCTTACAAAAAAATCGCTGAGAGAAATCATTGGCGATATTATCAAAATCACAAACGTTCCTAAAACTGCCAAGTTCCTCGATGATATTAAGCAGTTAGGTTTCCGTACAGCCTTCCGTGGTGGATTGTCGTTTAACATCAACGACCTTGTTATACCAGAAATCAAACAGGAACTGGTTGACTCTGCTTCTGAAGAAGTAAAAGAAGTTTGGGAAAACTACAACATGGGATTGATTACCAACAACGAGCGTTACAACCAGATTATTGACATCTGGAGCCGTGTGGATACCCGTGTTACGGAAACCCTCATCCGTGAAATGGCAACTGATAAACAAGGGTTCAACTCTGTTTATATGATGCTTGATTCCGGAGCCCGTGGTAGTAAGCAGCAGGTAAAACAGTTGGCTGGTATCAGGGGATTGATGGCTAAGCCTCGTAAAAGTGGTTCTACCGGATCAGAAATTATCGAAAACCCGATCCTCTCCAACTTTAAGGATGGATTGAACGTATTGGAATACTTTATTTCTACACACGGTGCGCGTAAAGGTCTTGCCGATACGGCGTTGAAAACAGCCGATGCCGGTTACCTTACCCGTCGTTTGGTGGATGTGGCGCAGGACGTTGTAATCAATGAAGAAGATTGCGGTACACTTCGCGGTATTGCCATCAGCGCATTGAAAGACAATGAAGATGTGGTTGAGCCATTGTACGATCGTATCCAGGGACGTACCTCTGTACACGACGTATACGATCCTCAAACCGATGAGCTGATCGTAGCAGGTGGCGAACATATTGACGAAGACATTGCAAGAAGAATAGAAGACAGTGGTATTGAAACGGTAGAGATCCGTTCTGTATTGACCTGCGAAAGCAAACGCGGTGTGTGTGTGAAATGTTACGGATTGAACCTTGCTACAGGTTACCTTGCTCAAAAAGGCGATGCAGTAGGTATTATAGCTGCTCAGTCAATCGGTGAGCCTGGTACACAGTTAACACTGCGTACCTTCCACGTGGGTGGTGTGGCTGGTTCTGCAACTGTTGATTCGCAATTGGCTGCTAAGTTCGACGGCACAGTTCAATTTGACGGATTGCGTACTGTTACTGCAGAAAATAACTTAGGCGAAAAGATACAGATCGTTATTGGTCGTACAGGTGAGTTGAGGATCATTGATGTTAAAAACGATCGCTTGCTGATCACCAATAACATTCCTTACGGTGCTACATTGATGGTGAAAGACGGACAGCAGATCAATAAAGGCGATGTGATTTGTACATGGGATCCGTTCAACAACGTAATCGTTTCTGAGCAGATGGGTAATGTGAAATTTGAAAATGTGATTGAAGGCATTACTTTCCGCGAAGAAGCTGATGAACAAACAGCTCACCGCGAAAAAGTGGTTATCGAAACAAAAGATAAGACCAAGATCCCGATGATGCTGGTGGAAGGTAAGGAGATTAAAAACTACAACCTTCCTGTAGGCTCACACATTGTGGTAGACGAAGCAGAAGAAGTAAGAGCAGGACAGGTGTTGGTTAAAATTCCGCGTGTGTTAGGTAAGCTCCGCGATATTACGGGTGGTTTGCCACGTGTAACGGAATTGTTCGAAGCACGTAACCCAGGCAACCCCGCTATCGTTTCTGAAATTGATGGTGTGGTAACCTTTGGTGTAGTAAAACGTGGTAACCGCGAAATCATCATTGAAGCAAAAGACGGTGTAGTTAAGAAATACCTCGTTCCCCTTACAAGACAGATCCTCGTTCAGGATGGTGACTTTGTAAGAGCAGGAACTTCATTGTCTGACGGACAGACTGCACCTGCAGACATCCTGAATATCAAAGGGCCTTATGCAGTGCAGGAATACGTGGTGAACGAAATCCAGGAAGTATATCGTTTGCAGGGTGTGCGTATCAACGATAAGCACATTGAGGTGATCGTAAGGCAGATGATGAAAAAAGTTGAAATTGTTGAGCCGGGCGATACCAAATTCCTCGAAGAAGACCTGGAAGACAGGTTTGAGTTTATTGAAGAGAACGACTGGATATTTGACAAGAAAGTTGTTACCGATCCGGGCGAATCGACTAAACTTCGTGCAGGGCAGATCGTTAGTTTGCGTGAGCTGCGCGAAGAGAACTCTATCCTTAGAAGAAGCGATAAAAAGCTGGCAGAATACCGCGACGCCAATCCCGCAACCTCCAAACCGGTGTTGCTGGGTATTACCAAAGCTTCGTTGGGTACACATAGCTGGATATCGGCGGCTTCGTTCCAGGAAACCACCAAAGTACTCAGTTCTGCGGCAATACAGGGTAAAACGGATGATATGCTCGGCTTGAAAGAGAACGTGATCACCGGTCACCCGATACCTGCAGGAACTGGCTTGCGTGAGTTTGAGAATATGGTAGTGGGCAGCAAGGAAGAATATGAATTGTTGCAAACAACCCGCGAAGCAATGAGCTTCGACGACGAAGAATAGTTGAATAAAGTATCATAAAAGGAGTAGAGGTTAGAAAACTTCTGCTCCTTTTTTATTGTAGCTTTAAGCGGGGGAAGTTGTTAAATAGGTTAAATAAGTTAATTGGGTAATTAGTTGAGTAAGTGATAGGGGTGTGAGAAGGATTGGAAAATTTGATTAGTAAATCGGGGTTGCGAGTCCTCACTCAACCAATTACTTAATTCCCACTTAACTAACTCCCCGCCCTGTTAAGTGTTTTCTAAAAGGGTTTCCTCTTGTACATATTTCCATAATTTGCAAAAAAAAATTCATGAAGTATTTGTCTCTTGTTCTCAGCATTGTTGCATTAATACTGGTAGGTGTTTTGTTTTATCAGCAGCGTTCGCATACCAGCGGTGCAAAGCCTTCTGTGTCTGAGTTGCGTGCCAGCGATACCTCTCATGCAAAGCCACTGCGTATTGCCTATGTAGACCTGGACTCGATTGAAGCGAAATTTGATTTTTATAAATCAAAAATGGATGCCTTTGAAAAAAGAAAGGATGGACTTGACAGGCAATTGAATGGCGCGTACCAGCAACTGGACAACCGCCGCATTGAGTTTCTTAAAAAAGGAAACAGCATTACACAGGCTGAAGCAGAATCGTTTAAAAGAGAATACGACCAGCAATTGCAGGAGCTTGAAAACAGGCGCAGGAAAACCGAGCAGGAAGTGCAGCAGGAGGCAATGATTATGAGAGACGATATTTTCAAAAAGATCAATGAATATCTTACTGGCTACAGCAAGGAGAAAGGATATACGTATATTTTTTCCTACTCCCGTAATGGCAGCATCTTTTTATACCAGGATCCCGTGTTTAATATAACCGACGAAGTGATTACAGGATTAAATGGAATGTATAAAAAAACTGATGAAAAGAAATAGGAGAAGGTAGAAGAAGGTATAGGACATAAGGTGGAAGGTGAAAGGAGAAGAGAAGATCCAAAAAACAAGATCCAAAAAACAAGATCCAACAAAGGCTGAAAGCTCATAGCTGACAGCCGATAGCTGACAGCCGATGAACATAACGCAACTATTCGACTCATTTCAACACATCAAAGTTGGTATTATTGGCGATGTAATGCTAGATACCTATATGTGGGGCAAGGTTGACCGTATTTCGCCGGAAGCCCCCGTGCCGGTAGTGGCAGTGCATCAAAAAGAGCTGCGCATTGGTGGGGCAGGTAATGTTGCGTTGAATATTTGCGCAATGGGAGCAAAGGCTTCTATTATTTCTGTAACCGGTAATGATGATGATGGTGCTGAACTGAAAAAAATGTTTGATCGGCATGGGATCGACACGGCATTCCTGCTGCAAAGTTCAAAGCGCATTACTACCAATAAAATCCGTGTAATTGCCCGCAACCAGCAAATGATGCGGCTTGACAATGAGCTTACCTCCGACCTGGGTTATGAAGATGAGAACCGGCTGATTTTAGCCGTTCAGCATTATATAGCGCAGGAGAAACCGCAGGTAATCATACTGGAAGATTACAATAAAGGCGTGCTGACTGAACTGGTAATACAAAAGGTAACAGAGCTTTGCAAACATCACAATATTGTTACAGCCGTTGATCCGAAGCGCAAAAATTTCTTTGCCTATAAAAATGTAGACATATTTAAACCCAATTTGAAAGAAGCAACAGAGGGATTGAATATTCTTTATACACAGGTAGACGAGCCATTATTGCGCGATATACATGCTGCGTTGCAGGAAAAGCTGCAGCACCATATATCTTTCATTACTTTGTCTGAAAAAGGGGTTTTTTATCAACAGGGTGAAGTATCGTCAATCGTTCCTTCGCATATTCGCAATATTGCCGACGTAAGCGGCGCGGGCGATACCGTAATTGCTGTAGCAGCACTGGTATATGCAGCTACACGCGATGTGCAGCTAATGGCCAAAGCGGCTAATATAGCCGGGGGACTTGTTTGCGAAGAAGTAGGAACCGCTGCTATTAATAAAGAAAAGCTTTTACAGGAGTGCCAGGAACTGCTGGCTTAAGCATGATGCACGTACTTCAATAGTGGCTTTCAGTTATGGGCTATCAGCTTTCAGCCCTTGTATCTTGTTTCTTGTTTTTTTGGTGCTTATTCTTATTGTATACCCTACCGCCCTATACCTTACCCGCTACCAATCCTTATCCGGCTGACCCGGCACCGGTGCTTTCTTCATCATTTTTTCCTGGAGTTTTTTCTCCTGTTCTTCCAATGCTTTTAATAACTGCTGCACCTGCTGCTGGTTCAGTTTGTTTTGTTTGGGCTTAGGCTGGTTTTCTTTATCCTGCTGCTTTTTTTGTTCCTGTTGCTGCTGCTGTTGTTGCTGTTTTTTCTCATTCAGTGCCCGTTGCAGGTTTTCCCGTGCAAAACTATCGGTGGGGTTTAAGCGCAGCGATTGCTTATATGCCTGTATGCTTTCTTCGAGTTTTTTTTGCTGGGTAAGTGAAACACCTTTATTGTAAAATGACTGAGATTGCAACGGCTTGTCGGCGGTTTTCTGTTTTAATTCATCAAACTGCTTAATCGCCTCATCAAACTTTTTGCTTTTAAACAAAGCATTGCCCAGGTTAAAAGCGGCTGTTACATTATCGGGATCTGCCTGCAGTGCTTCCCTGTAAGCCTCCGCAGCCTTTTCGTATTGCTGCTGTTTATAGGCTTCGTTTCCTTTATTGATCAGGCTGTTTACCTGCTGCGCCTGGCATAAACCGGCGGTCATTAGCAATATTAAAAGCAAGATATTCTTCATGACCACACTTTTCTTTTATCTGATATAAACATTTCTCCTGCCAGCCCTATCAGCGCCAATACGAGGAACCATTGAAAAAAGCTTCTGAAGTTCAGCAGGCTATTGTCTCGTATGGTTTTTTGCTCCATTGCCGCATATTGACTCACCAATTTGTCAACTACAGCGTCAATGTCATTCAATTGCTGGTATATGCCTTCTGTTTCGTGCGAGATATCTATCAACCCTTGTTCATTCAGCTTAGAGAGAATGATGTTTCCCTGAAGATCACGCTTGCTTTCGTGCGTTATGGGATTGAGGATAGGTGAACCTTGTGTGGTGCCAACGCCCACAGTATTGATAATCACTCCGTTTTCTGCCAGTGTTTTCGACGTTTTAATAGCATTTTCATCGTGGTCTTCCCCATCTGTGATCAACAAGATCGATTTATATTTTTTTTCTTTGTTGTTGAAGCCAGTGTTGCATAATCTCAGTGCGTCGCTTATAACGGTTCCCTGGGTAGGTACTGCATCGGGATTTGCATTGTTTACATATAACTTGGCCGCTGTATGGTCGGAGGTTAACGGCATTTGCATATAGGCTCTTCCTGCAAAAATTACCAACCCTATCCTGTCGTTGCTCAGTTGATCCAGCAGCTTATTCACCAGTTGTTTGGCTCTTTCCAGCCTGCTGGGCTTAATGTCTTCCGCTATCATGCTCTTGCTAACGTCAAGGGCTATCATAATATCAATGCCCTGCCTGTTAACGCTTTCTATTTGAGTAGCCGATTGCAGGTTGGCAGCTCCAACAATCAACAATATCAATGCTGCGGTAACAGTTACAAAACGGATCAAATGCTTTTTAGGCGAAAAGTTGTTGGTGAGTTGTTTAACCAGCTTTTCATCGCCAATCTTTTTTACCGTAGTTCTTTTCCATTTAAGCATGGCATTAAACAACAGTATTATTATTGGCACCAATAATAACAACAGCAAATGTTCTATATGTTCAAACCGAAACATGCTTTTGTTGCAATAAAATAGGAATATAATGCAAATATCGCTCCGCTATCACTTACCATACATCACTTACCACCTACCACTTACCACTCCTGCTACATCTTTCCCTCGAAAAAGCCCAGGTGCGTAAGGATTTTTTTAAGCATGTCGCTCCTCATGCTAGTAATTTCAACGTTAGGGTCTGCGCTGTCAATAGTCAGCACAAAAAAATACGGATGCCTGTTCTCTTCAATCCAGCCCACTATCCAGCCAATAGCATGGTTTTCTTTGTTGATTCCCAAACCGGTTTTATAGCTTAGTTTATAGTTGCTATTGTCTTCCTGCAGCATCATATTCCTTACAGACTGTTGTGCTGTTTTGGTAAACGGCAGCTTATCAAAATACAACTGCTTTACCAATCCCAATTGTTCATCGGGCGAGATCAATAAAGAGTTATCCAGCCAGAATGAATCTATAGCCGGGCCAATTTTCATATTACCATATTTCAGCGAATCGATCCATTTCTGCATTGTGTCTCTGCCAATACTTCTCGCAATTTCCTGGAAATGAGGTACAGCAGAATATTTGAAAGCCTGTGCCAGACTCAGGTCCTGGTTCCAGTTTTTATTGCTGCGTTCAACACCATCCCATTTAATAACGGCACTGTCGTTAATAACGTGCCCCGTTTGCAGCGCTATCAGCGCATTTACAATTTTAAACGTGGAGGCGGGAACAGTTCGCGCCGTGTCTTTTTTAAGATTGTACACTTTTACTTCACCTCTTCCATTGTCGTACAAAGCAAATGATCCATCCACCTTATATTCATCAAAATATTGTTTCAGCGAGTCGTCCTGCTTAATATTGTCGTTCGAGGAGCAGGAGCTTAACAAGAACATTCCCGCAATCAGTACAAAAAAATAAGAGTTATTGATTTTCATTAGTAATGTAAAAAATTAAAACTCAGGTTTAGAGCAGTAAACATTATTTTAAAATACCCAGTTCTTTACCCACTTTGGTAAAGGCTGCAATGGCTTTGTCGAGATGATGCTGTTCGTGTGCTGCGCTTAACTGCACGCGAATACGGGCCTGACCTTTGGGCACCACGGGGAAGAAAAATCCTATTACATAAATGCCTTCGTTTAATAACGCTGCTGCCATTTTTTGAGCCAAAACTGCGTCGTATAACATGATAGGTACAATAGGATGATCGCCGGGTTTTATATCGAAGCCGGCTTGCGTCATTTTAGTGCGGAAGTATTTGGTATTCCATTCCAGCTTATCACGCAGGGTGGTTGTTTCGCTTAACATGTCTAACACAGCAATGGAAGCCCCTACAATGCTGGGCGCTACTGTGTTGGAGAACAAATAAGGGCGCGAGCGTTGCCGGAGCATTTCAATAATTTCCTTACGC
Source organism: Agriterribacter sp. (assembly GCA_051955255.1). Lineage (GTDB taxonomy): Bacteria > Bacteroidota > Bacteroidia > Chitinophagales > Chitinophagaceae > Agriterribacter. Next base: position 20,681 of record JBQCGX010000061.1, read on the forward strand.
CCGCTTGTAAAACCACCCGATGCGCCGCCCAAAGCTTTACCAAGTGTGCCGGTAATAATATCTATTTTACCCATTACTCCTCGGTATTCATGCGTGCCTCTGCCTGTTTTACCCAAAAAACCGCTGGAATGGCATTCATCAATCATAATAGCGGCGTCGTATTGTTCTGCCAATGCTACTATTTTATCCAACTGGGCAATAGTGCCGTCCATGCTGAATGAGCCATCGGTTACAATAATGCGGCTGCGCGCCGATTGTGCTTCTTTCAGCTTTGCTTCCAGGTCGTTCATGTTGTTGTGCTCATACCGGAAGCGTTGTGCTTTGCAAAGGCGTACACCGTCGATAATAGAAGCGTGATTAAGCGCATCGGATATGATAGCATCCTGCTCGGTGAACAAAGGTTCAAAAACGCCCCCGTTGGCATCAAATGCCGCAGCATACAGTATAGTGTCCTCCGTTCCTAAAAATGCGGAGATTTTTTTTTCAAGCTCTTTGTGAATGTCCTGCGTGCCGCATATAAAACGAACGCTGCTCAGCCCATATCCACGCAGATCGATGTATTTTTTGGCGGCTTCAATTACTTTGGGATGAGAGGATAGCCCCAGGTAATTGTTAGCACACAAGTTGATGACTTTTTTTACTCCTTTTTCTCCAGGAATCTCCACTTCGATGTCTGCACCCTGCGGACTCTCGATGATGCGTTCTGTTTTATAAAGTCCATTGTTACGAATGTCTTCCAGTTCCAGTCGTATTCTTTCAGTGAATTTTTCATTCATATACTTGCATTTAGCGGCACAAACCTACGTGGTTTTTAAAAATATAAGGATAGTTGTAACATTTTATCTGGCAGAGCGTCTAATTATCCGGTTTAACAGTTATTTGTCTAAAGTATTTAAGAAATAAATAATTTGAAATTTAATTTCGCCGGGTTTATGAAAAAGAAAATCCATTCTGCTGCAGTTGTTTCTGCCTTTATTGTATTGAGTTTATTGATTTTCAGTTATTCTGTACGGCGCGGCAACGATTTAAAGGGTTCGGATAATGTGCCCTGCACAGAAGAAGCAGGAGAAACCTACGATAAAAAAAATCAATTTGACCTGCCTTTTTTGGAATCCTTAACAAGACATTTATTAGCTTTGGGGCATTAAATAGATAAAGGGTATAGAAAAAATCTACACAAGATGCCCGGCATTTTCTAGTGCCGGGTTTTTTTATGCATTTACTCCTGGATAAACATTGCACAACTTAATTGTACCGGCTTCATAAAAGCATTTATTTTACGTTTTTGTTTACAACCTAATCTCGTTCTTGTATGTTACGAAGCTCATGCCTCATTATTATGCTGGTTGCAACTGCAATTGTTTCACACGCGCAAACCATCGGAGATAAATCTGTTACGGAGCAACCCATCTTTTCACTTGCAGAAACAGCACCTACATTTCCCGGCGGTGTAAAAGCATTTTACAGTTTTGTTGCCGAAAACCTTGTGGTACCTTCCGGTAAACCTGCACAGTCGCGTGCAAAAACAGTAACTGCACGCGTTGTGATTGACAAGAGCGGTAAGATTGCTTATGGAGAAATTGAAGAAGGAATAAACAAAGAGTATAATGAATGTGTGTTGAACCTTATTAAGAAAATGCCCGACTGGTTGCCTGCAACTCAAAACGGGCGAAATGTTCCTATCTGGGTAACTATACCTATTATTTTTCCCGAGTAAAGGGTAAGATATATGATAGGTGTTTAAGAGGATTTAGATATATCAACTTACAATTCGATAATGTTTAAAAAATAAGGTGTCGCAAAAAGCGACACCTTATTTTAAAATGGCAAGAGGTAGTTGTGTTATTGACAGACTACCCTCGTTGTTGGTTTTTCAAGGTACTATTCTCATCGATCTAACGGCATTTGTATCATAAGCGCTCTTATGTAGAGGCGTGTACTGCAAAGGTGACGGATCCGGTTTTATTGATCAAATTGATTAATTTTATCGCCCAATCAATAAAATCTATTAATGACTTTCACCCAACTGGAGTATATCATTGCGCTGGACACTCATCGTCATTTTACACTCGCTGCAGATCATTGTCATGTAACCCAGCCTACGCTTAGTATGCAGATACAAAAGTTGGAGGAAGAATTAGGACTGCCCATATTTGATCGCAGCAAACAACCGGTAGTGCCCACGGAAACGGGGCTGGAAGTGCTGACACAGGCCCGGAGTATAGTAAAGCAAAGAGATGCGCTCCAGGATCTGATACAACAGAAAAAAGGAATTTTAACAGGAGAACTGAGAATTGGAATCATCCCTACGCTGGCGCCTTACCTGCTTCCGTTGTTCATTCAACAGTTTGCGGGTAAATACGCACAGGTAAAACTGGTAGTGAGTGAAATGACAACCGAGATGATCATCCGGCACTTGCAGGATGGCAGCATTGACGCCGGAATTCTCATTACACCCCTGCAGCACAAAGGCATTAAAGAACATGTGTTGTTTTATGAAGAGCTGATGGTATATGTGTCTCGCAAAAATGCGCTGTATAAAAAGCAGTATGTGCTGGCGAAAGATATTGATCCCGACAAGTTGTGGTTGCTGGAAGAAGGGCATTGTTTCCGAAGCCAGATAGAAAATCTTTGTGAGCTACGGAAGATGAGTACCGTTGGCAGTCATTTTGACTACGAAACCGGCAGTATTGAAACATTGCGAAGGATGGTGGATCTGAACGATGGCATTACCATTTTACCCGAGCTGGCAACGGTGGATATGCCTGCAAAACAACTCCAGTTGATACGGCAGTTTAAAAACCCTGCGCCGGTTAGAGAAGTAAGCGTGGTGGTGCAGCGCGATTTTGTAAAAAAACGCCTGATAGACGCGTTGAAACAGGAAATTGTAGCAGCCATACCTGAAAAAATCAAGAAGAACAAAGCGGCCAATGTGGTGCCGATATAGGAGCGGTCAGCAGTGAGTGATCAGCCTTCAGCCATGAGCGATCAGCGATCAGCAATCAGCCACAGGTGTCATGTCCTGGTCGAGCTGCGTGAGCGGATACCGGGGCGGACTGACTTGCCTGGCTAAATGAAAGAAAGCAAAATGCATTCATTAATGATAGTGTCTACTTTTTTCAGGACAAGACACAAGACACTGAAAGCTGACCGCTGATTGCTGACAGCTTACTTTACACAAACGAGTGCGCATTAATTGCAAATATTGCACGGTATTCCACTGAATGTGGCTAATTTTAAGGCTCTTAAAAAATCAAAACTTACACAACGATTATGTCATACCCTTACCAGTTAAAAAGTTTGGATGCTTACAAGGCTGCCTATCAAAAAAGCGTAGATAACCCCGAAGGTTTCTGGGGAGAAATAGCGGAAAATTTCCAATGGAGGAAAAAATGGGATAAGGTGTTGAACTGGAATTTTACAGAACCGAAGATAGAGTGGTTTGCCGGGGCAAAATTGAACATCACCGAAAATTGCCTCGACAGGCATCTTGCCACGCTCGGCGATAAGCCCGCTATCATCTGGGAGCCTAATAATCCCGAAGAAAGAGTAAGAATTGTTACGTACGAGCGATTGCATAAGCGGGTGTGCCAGTTTGCACAGGTGTTAAAAAACAATGGTGTAAAAAAAGGCGACAGGGTTTGTATTTATATGGGCATGGTTCCTGAACTGGCTTATGCAGTGCTTGCATGCGCCAGGATTGGCGCCATACACAGTGTTATATTTGGTGGCTTCTCTGCACAAAGTATTGCCGACAGGCTTGAAGATGCCAAAGCTGAATTTATTGTTACCTGCGATGGTGCTTATCGCGGCGGAAAAGATATTCCGCTGAAAAGCATTATTGATGATGCGCTGGTTGGCAATAAGGTAGTAAAAAGAGTGATTGTATATACTCGCACACGCGTTCCCGTTAGTATGATAAAAGGACGGGATGTATGGTGGGAAGATGAAATGCTGAAGGTTACAGATACCTTACCGGTAGAAGGCTTTGGCGAAGCAGAAGAAATGGATGCCGAAGATCCGCTGTTTATTCTGTATACCTCCGGCAGCACCGGAAAGCCGAAAGGCGTAGTGCATACCTGTGCAGGATATATGATATGGACCAATTACACTTTTGTAAATGCTTTTCAGTATCAACCCGGGCAGGTACATTTTTGCACGGCAGATATTGGATGGATTACCGGGCACAGCTATATCATTTACGGCCCATTGAGCGCAGGCGCCACCAGCCTTATGTTTGAAGGCGTTCCTACCTGGCCCGATGCCGGGCGTTTTTGGGACATAGTAGACAAATACAAAGTCAATATACTTTATACTGCACCCACGGCTATCCGCAGCCTGATGAGCTACGGAGTGGAGCCTCTGAAAGGAAAAGACCTTTCTTCGCTGAAGGTATTAGGTACAGTGGGTGAACCGATTAACGAAGAAGCCTGGCATTGGTATGATGAAAATGTAGGTAAAAAGAAATGTCCCATTGTTGATACCAGGTGGCAAACGGAAACGGGCGGAGTGTTGATTACCAACCTTGCAGGAGTAACGCCAGCCAAGCCATCGTGGGCTACATTGCCAATGCCGGGTGTGCAGCCCATACTGGTAGATGACAGGGGCAAGGAAATTACAGAGAAAGATGAAGAAGGTTTGTATAAAGGCAATCTTTGCATAAAAGCACCATGGCCCGGTATTTTGCGCACTACCTACGGCGATCATGAAAGATGCCGGACCAATTATTTCGCCACCTACGAAAATCTTTATTTTACCGGTGATGGGGCTTTAAGGAACGACGAAGGCTTTTATCGTATTACCGGCCGCGTGGATGATGTATTGAATGTAAGCGGTCACAGGATTGGAACAGCCGAAGTTGAAAATGCGATTAATATGCATGCAAGCGTTGTAGAAAGTGCTGTAGTAGGCTTTCCGCACGAAATAAAAGGGCAGGGCATTTATGCGTATGTAATTGTAAACGGATTGCGCGGTGATGAAGAGCATACGAGAAAAGATATTATCCAAACCGTATCGCGTATTATTGGGCCTATAGCCAAGCCCGACCGCATACAGTTTGTAAACGGATTGCCCAAAACAAGGAGCGGTAAAATCATGCGCCGCATTCTACGCAAAATAGCTGAAGGTGAAATGGACAAGCTGGGCGATACTTCTACCCTGCTTGACCCGGGAGTTGTGGATGAGATAAAGAACGGAAAAATATAAATGGAAAAGCCGGCGCTTATCGCCGGCTTTTTTGTTTATACTACATTATGCAATACCCTCCCCCTCCTTGTCACGCTGAGACACGAAGCGTCTATTTTATAAGACCACACTGAGTGATCGTAGCGAAGATGGATTCTTCTTTCGTCAGAATGACAAGCAGTGGAATGAAAGTTCGGTTGTAGTACAAATAATCAGCCATGTTCTTCTGTTTGTCACGCAAAGGGACGAAGCGTCTGTTTAAGGGCTGCAACTTGATGGTGGATGACTAAGATAACAACTACACTCATAAAAAAAACCGGTATCAACGATACCGGTTTTTTTTATTCAATAATTTCTTACAAAGAATATTTATTGTCTGCAATCAGCTTATCTGCTATTCTTCTCCTTGCGTCTTTAACATTAAACGGTTCTGCCTTGGTAAACCGTTTAACGCCCAACAGCATCATGCGTTGTTCATCGCCTTCTGCAAAGGCGTTGATCGCGTCTCTGCCGCTTTTGTTAACACGGTCTGCTGTATCGTATAAATAAGTGCGTGCCATATCAACATATAAGGCCGATGCAGCTTCGCCTTTCGCTTCTGTCATTTTTATGGCCCGCAGCAAGGCGCTCTCCGCATGAAACACATTGATGGCCATATCTGCAATGTTCATCAGTATTTCCTGTTCGCTTTCAATTTTCATCATCAGCTTTTGCACCGCTGCGCCAGCCACCATTAAAATTGCTTTTTTCATGTTGGCGATCAGTTTCATTTCTTTCGAGAACGGTGCATCGTCGCCGCTGCCGAAATCAGGAATGCTCATCAGCTCTTTCTGGACAGCCATGGCCGGACCCATCAGGTCGAGCTTGCCTTTCATGGCACGCTTTAACACCATGTCTACTGTGAGTAAGCGATTGATTTCGTTGGTGCCTTCAAATATGCGATTGATTCGGCTATCGCGGTAAGCTCTCGAAATAATATATTCAGCACTAAACCCATTGCCACCGTGTATCTGCACGCCTTCATCCACTACAAAATCCAGCACTTCGCTGCCAAACACTTTCAGCATGGCACACTCTATAGCATATTCTTCTGCAGCGCCCAGCAAAGCTTCATTGAAAGGCTTTCCCGCCTGCAGCAGTTCCTGTTCCTTTTCGTCCACCCATTTGGCGGTACGGTACAATGCACTTTCGGCTACCCACATGCGAATGGCCATTTCCGCTATTTTGTGCTTCATGGCGCCAAAGTTGGAAATAGGTTGCTTGAATTGCTCGCGGGTGTTGGCGTATTGTATGGAAATAGTGGCTGCTCCTTTAGCACCACCCAATGCAGCCGCACATAACTTTAAACGGCCGATGTTGAGAATGTTGAATGCAATGATGTGTCCGCGCCCAATTTCACCCAGCACATTTTCCGCCGGCACTTTCGCATCCTGGAAGTACAACTGCACTGTAGAAGAACCTTTGATGCCCATCTTGTGTTCTTCCTGCCCCTGCGTAAATCCTTCGGTATTACGGTCAACTATAAACGCTGTGAATTTATCTCCGTCTACTTTGGCAAATACGGTATATACATCTGCAAAACCTCCATTGGTGATCCAGCATTTTTGTCCGTTCAGCAGGTAATATTTTCCATCGCTGCTGAGCGTAGCCGTTGTTTTAGCGCTCAATGCGTCGCTGCCACTATTCGGCTCCGTTAGTCCGTACGAACCTTTCCATTCCCCCGTGGCGAGTTTAGGAATATACCTGGCTTTTTGTTCGGGTGTTCCAAAATAGAGAATCGGCAACGTACCGATGCCTGTATGGGCTGCCAGGGCCACGGAAAAAGAAAAACCGCCACCCAAGCCCTCATTGATAAGTGTTGAGGTTACAAAATCTTTACCCAAGCCGCCGAACTCTTCGGGAATAGAAGCGCCCAGTAATCCCTGCTCACCTGCTTTGTCCAGGAGCGAAGGCATTAAGCCCGGCTCCAGTTTGTCTATCCGCTCAATTTGTGGCAGTACTTCGTTTTGCAAAAACGATGTACACATCTCCATGATCATTTTCTGCTCCTCGTTGTAATCCTCCGGAGTAAATATGTTTTCAGGACGGCTTTCTTTTATCAGCCATTCCCCTCCTTTTATGGTTGGCGATGTTGCTGCTGCGGTACTCATAAATAGTGATTTATATGTTTAGCAATTGTTATTTCAGGTTATCGTATACTCTTTGCAAAACCGATTTACACATCTCCACCTCCTGCGCACTTACGCCAACCAGCGCTTCATTTAAAGTTTGGTTGGCTATTTCCATTGTTTGATCGCGAAGGGAAAGTGCTGTTTCGCTGAGATATATCATGTTAATGCGCCTGTCTTCTTTTGAAGCAACCCTTTTTACGAGCTTCAGCTTTTCAAGATTGTCTACCAGGCGGGTAATGCTTGGTTTATCGCGAAAGGTAGCGGTGCATAGCTCCTGCTGGCTTAACCCATCGTTCTTCCACAGATGGTATAGAACGCTCCATTGCTCAATAGTAATATCAAAGCCGTGCTGTTTAAATTTCTTTTGCAGCCGCCTTGCAATAGCTGTGGATGCTACGCCTGTTATAAAACTGTATAATTCGCCTCGTTTGAATTGGTTGTTTGGCATATAGTTAGTTATGCAACTAATCCAAAGCTAAAGAATATCTTCTGCATTAAGAAGAGTATTTACGGAATTTGAACCTGTGATAACTATAGTTGGAAACCGGCTTACAGGGTTGATGAAAATGGTAAGCTCAGGCCAGCCTGACCTGGAGGAGAGTGGCACGTTTTTATTGGTGGGTTGAAGTCTGCATAATAAAGTGAGACCGCTAATGTCCCTGGTTTTAAGACACGGAATACTTACGGCTAATGATATGCGCCGTGAAGCACAATAGCTTGAGCATTAACAGAATAAAATTGCCGATTATCCCCAGACTCTATAAAAAATTTATTACATTCACTTTCTACTTTCTATTCCTAATAACAAAATACCGATTTATGCAAACTGTTCAGCATCTCCGCAAAGCAATTGCTTTGTCTGCGTTTAGTTTTTGCTTGTTCGCTGTTAAAGCGCAAGCTCAAAAGACTGAAACCAAAACCATAACCGGCGAAGTGCTGGATATGGTTTGTTATATGGCTAATGACGCACAAGGTGATAAACATAAACAATGCGCTGCGGGCTGCATAAAAGGCGGCGCTCCCATGGGATTGCTTACCAGCGACGGTAAAGTGTATTTGCTGGTTGAGAATCATAGCAAAAAGGAAGCATACGATAAGCTGAAAGCACACGCCGGCGAAAAAGTTACGGTTACTGGTACTGCAGCTGTAAAAGGAGGATTACCGGGTTTGATCGTGGACGATTTAAAAGAAAAGAGTTAAAATATCCAAGGCGGGTTTGATTTTATAATTGTTGTTGGAGGAACCGCCGGCTAGTCAGCAGGGTTTCCAACTTTCCGAAAGTTGGAAACCCTGGAGGTAAGCCGAAACCTGGCAATAACTCAACTTATTTAACCAATTAACTCAGTCTACTTAAACACCGCCTTAATAACTACCGGCTGATGGTCGGACGGATACCGTTGGTCTTTTGCGTCGGTTAACACACCGTATTTCAACACTTTGATGTCGTTGCTTACAAAAATGTAATCGATCCTTTTTTTCATAGGGGCAGTAAACCTGAAACCATTGGAAGTGCCTTCGGGTCCATAAGGCGGCGCTTCGGTAATTTTATAAGAGTCGTTTAACACCGTTTGCATTTCGGCAATTTGTTCCGTTTCGGGTATTGAATTGAAATCGCCCGTGCAGAAGGTGGTGCTGTTTTTTGCGATCTCTTTTATTTTTTTTGCCATCAGTTTTCCCGATTGCTTGCGTGCTTCCACACCCCTGTGATCGAAGTGTACATTAAAGAAATAAAATGTTTTACCACTCACCTGGTCTTTCAATTGTACCCACGAACATATGCGGTTGCAGCAGGTAGCATCCCAGCCCTTGCCCGGCTTATCGGGCGTTTCGCTCAACCAAAAATCGCCCGACTTCAGCAGCTTGAACCGGTCTTTTTTATAGAATATTGCTGAGTGTTCTCCGCCTTCTTTTCCATCATCCCGGCCTTTGCCGTAGTAAGCAAATTCGTTTAGCTCAGCCAATCCTTTTACCTGGTCTATTAAACCCTCCTGTATGCCAAAAATGTCGAATTCGTGAAAGCGGATCAATGCTTTTACATTTTCTTTCCTGTTGGGCCAGGAGTTTAAACTATCGCCGGGGTTGTTGTATCGCACATTGTACGTTGCTACAACAAGCTCTTTATTTTTTTGAGCTGTGAGGGATTGGGCGAGCAGGCAGAGCAATAGGATGGATATTATTTTATTCATACCACTAATATTAGTTAACTGGTTAAAATTGCACTGGTAATAATAGCGCACAGATGCGCAACTGAAAATGAATGTTTATCTGCGCATCTGTGGCATAATAATGATCGTAGTTATTCCCATCCGGGGTTTTGGCCCAGTGCAGGATTCATGATCCTGTCGTTTTCCGGAATAGGGTACAGGTATTTTTTATCCAGCCATTCCCTTGCGCCGGGGTTCCAGATCACTTTGCCTGAAGTGCCATTGGAAAGCTGGATGCGACCTACTGCGGAAGAAGTGCTTACATCTACAAAAGCAATGGCAGGGTTAGACGGCGTGGGTTTTGTTCCCTGGTAAAATACAACGTCCATCACCCCGTCGCTGTTCAGGTCGTACTCGCCCAGCGCGGGCACATACATGCCATCCATCGGGGCATCTTCAAACAGTTCACCAATATGCCATCTTCTTAAATCGTCGGGGCGCAGTCCTTCAAAAATAAGCTCTACCGCGCGTTCACGCATTACTTCCAATAGAACAGCGTTGGTGAATTTACCGTTATAAAAATCTATCAAATACGGGTCGGCTGCGGTAGGCATGGTAGTGAGTGTTGGTCCGGTAATGCCCGCACGTTCGCGCAATTTGCCAATGGTGGCAGCCCAGTCTCCATCGGTCATCGTTCCCAGCTCCGCCAATGCCTCCGCTTTGTTCAACAACACTTCTGCCCAACGCATAATGATGTGCGCATTGTCGTTACGGCTTTCGTCATCGTAAGGAAACCTTTCATCATAACACCATTTAATGGGTTGGTAGCCAGTGAACGTTTGATTGAAATTAGGCGGTGCTGCAACGGGAACGCCGTTCTCGGTTCTGCGATAATCGCCAAGGCGTATGGTTTGCTTTAATCTCAGATCGCGGTTTTGTACTTCCTGTACAAAGGGGGTGGTTTCGTAGTTTGGATTGCTGGTGAAAGGTGTACCGTCTAATTTGAGATAAGTATTTACAAAATGACGGGTTAAGCTTGGCCGGTTTCCATAAGTGGGACTTATAAAACGGCGATTGGCTGAACTGAACACTTGCAAATTTGCATCCAATGAAACTGCCAGGATGGTTTCATCGGCATAAGGGTTTTTGGTGATGAACAGTTCGCGGTACGAACGATCGGCAGTGGCTGCTTTGTGCAGTGTAAACCCTGTTATATCGTTCGCCGCATTCACTACCTCCTGGTACCAGGTGTTGGCAGTTCCCTGCATATTGTAGGTGGTATGGTATTTCCTGATCGATGCTTCGTAAAGGCATATACGTGTTTTATATGCCCTTGCCACATTTTTGGTAATGCGGGTAGAAGTCGGGTCCGAAGTCATGGTTATGTTTTCGATGGCATAGTTCAGGTCTTCAAGCACTTTATCCATTACTTCAAGCCGGCTGTTGCGCGGAGCTTTTAATGTTGCGCTATCGCTCACCTCAATTGTTTTGTCAACCCAGGGCACATCGCCAAAGCGCTGCACTTTATCGAAATAAAAATAGGCGCGGAAAAAGCGTGCAATGCCAATGTAATGATTTTTTTCAGGCACTGTGCTTTGCTCAGCATTTTCAATAAAGTAGTTGATGTTGCGCAGGTTGCTCCAGCTCCAGCCAGAACTGGTTACGGGGCTCAATACGCCCACCGCCAGGTAATCGTCTACGCCATTGCGAGCCACCAGGTCAGAGGCATCGTCGCCCTGGAAAACTCCTACATCGGTAGATGGTAAAAGATCATAAAAAGAATTGGCATATAGTTCCATCCCGTCTTTCGACCCAAAGATGGCCGGTTTGGTAGCAGTAGCAACAGGCAATTCTTCCAGATCGCAAGCTGCAAACGATAGCAGCGCAAATGCTATTAACAGGTAATAAGATAATTTGTTCATGCGTAATTTTTTATTGATTTTGGCCACATAGAATTGCGCATAAAAATTTTTACGGTACACAAATGAATGATGCCTGAAAATTTTTATGCTGCATTTCATAATAGTTTATTCTCTAAGATTAGAAGCTTAAGGACAGTCCAAGTGAGAGCGCTTTGAGCATGGGATAATTGTATCCATCGCCGCTCGTTCCACCGCTCAGGTCGCGGTCCGATCCGTAAATATTTGTTACATCAGTGTCCTTTGTCCATTTATACATCGGCGACCATGTCCACAGATTTTCAGCCGAAAAATATACTCTCAGGTCTCTTGCATGAATCCTGGATACCCATTGTTGCGGAAGCGAGTATCCAACCTGCAGGTTTCTTAAACGGATGTATGAAGCATTTTGCAGGTAACGGTCGTTTGCCACATTCAATGCACGGCCGGTGCCCTGTGCAATATAGCCTACCAGGCGCGGCAGGTAAGCGTCGAAGTTCTGCAACTCTTCCCTGAACATATTGTTTTGCTGCCAGGCGGGGTACTGGTTGTAGGGGCGATTGTATTGACCCCAGAACCTGGATTCGCCAGATGGGTACCAATCCTGCTTCATTACTCCCTGCAAAAAGGCCGATACAAAAAATCCGTTCCAGTCGGCGTTCAAACTAAAGCCATATACAAACCGCGGCTGTGAGTTGCCAATAATGGTTTTATCGCCTGAGTTACCCACCCTGTTCAAGCCTTGGTAGATCTGGTTATCGCCATCCAGGTTTTTAAACTTCAGGTCGCCCACATAGTTCTTTCTTGTATTGGTATTGGGAATGTTTTGCTGCGTGGGAGATTTGGCAATCTCGTCTTCGGTACGAAACAGTCCTTCTACGCGGTAACCCCATATTTCTCCGAGGCGTTGCCCTTCATAATAATCGTTCAGATTTTTATCGGGGTTGTTATACTTTGTAATAACAGCCGTATAGTCCGAGAGTATGAACCTGGCGTCGTAGCTGAAAGGTTTTTCTGCCACAGTGAATTCGTCTCCCCACTTAACAGATATTTCCCAGCCTGTTGTTCTCAGGTCTGCGTAGTTACCAAACGGAACAGTGGTACCATAAATAGCGGGAACGGTAGGTCCTTTGGTGAACATGTTTTTCGTCCAGCGGCGATAAAAATCTCCGGTAAACTGCAGCCTGTTATCGAGGCTTGAAAAATCGAGACCAATGTTGCCGGTGGTAGAGGTTTCCCAGGTGAGTCCGTCGGGAACAACGTTGGGCTGGCCGGTTCTTTGCGGGCGAATGCCACCCAGTATGCGGCCAGACTGGCCTATGACAAAGTTTTCGGTGAATGAGTAGGGAGAGATATTGCCGTTACCCAATGACCCAAAGGAAGCACGGAGTTTTACATTCGACAGTACTTTTTCGCTTACCTTCCAGAAGGGTTCGTCGGAAATACGCCAGCCTACCGATGCAGAAGGGAAGAAGCCCCATTGCTGGTTAGACGGGAATTTGGAAGAACCATCGTAACGTCCGTTTACTTCCAGCAGGTAGCGATTTTTAAAATCGTAATTCACGCGGAAAAAGCCTCCGGCGATTGCCCATTTCCGGTAGTCGCCCGGTATTTGAACGCTTTGTCCAAAGGTCAGGTTAATGTTGTTTGCATCTGCATATACAATACCATTGCGCTGTGCAGCCAGGCTTTTGTATACAGATTGTTCGTAGTTGTAACCCACCAGCACATGGAAGTTGTGCGCTTCGCCAATAGATTTAACGTAATCGGCATATACGTTGGTAGCCAGGTATTCAGTTGTTTGGCTGGTTTCACGTATATCATTGGTGTTGCTGCCTGTATACCCGGTAACACCCTGGTAGCGGCTATAAGGTACCTGCACCCGTTTTTGTGTGGCGCCTAAATCCATAATCTGGAAAGTAAGGTCGCTGCGGAGTGTAAGGCTTTTATCAAAAAACTCTGCTTTTGCCGACACCCTGTTTTTGAGGAAACGTTGTCCGTTATCGATGGCGTTTTTGCCTATATAATAATCACCAACGGTATAAGCCGCAGGAAAAGACAAGCTTCCGTCTGGGTTTGTTAATGGTGCCAGCGGATGTCCTTCATCGGCCATATTCCTCCATATGCCGCTTCCTTCGCCCACATTCAGGGGCTGATGATATTTCATTTTCGAGAAGTCGGTATTGTTTTCTATCTGTAGCCATTCGGTAAGGCGAATGCTTCCTTTTGCACGCAGGTTGTACATGCCATATTTGTCGGGGTTGTAACGGAAGAGCCCGTCTTGTCCGTTATAGCGCCCGCTTATGTAATACGTGGCTTTATCGTTGCCGCCTGACACACTGAGGTTGTGATCCTGCGCATAGAAACGATATTTATACAGCTCCCTGTACCAATCGGTGCTGTAATAGTATTGATATTCGCCGGTAGAAGGATTTACTTCAATGCGTGGCAGCGAAGGATCTTCCCAACGCCTTTTTATTTCTGCCAGGTAGGCTTGCGAAAAAGGAAGGGTTTTGTTGATGGCGGTAGGCGTGTTGCCATTATCGTTCCACCTCGACCATGCATCGCTGAAGCCTTGCGCCCAGGGATAGGATTCGGTAATGTTGTCTGGCACCGTAGTGGGACTCTTTACAGATACGTTCGTTAAATAGTTGAGAGAAGTTCTGCCTTTGGCTGCAGATTTGGTGGTGATCAATACCACACCAAAAGCCGCACGTGCACCGTATATGGAAGCAGAAGATGCATCTTTCAGGATAGAAATACTTTCTATATCGTTAGGGTTGAGCATGCGCGGATCGCCTTCCACGTTATCGATCAATACCAGTGCATTGCCGCCCTGCCCAATAGAGGTTGTTCCCCTTACATTGAATGCCGGCGATTGCGTAGGCTTTCCATCCAGCATTTGAATGTTCAGATTAGGTGAGGCGCCTACCAGTGCCTGGGCAATATTGGTAACCGGCCTGTTTTTGAGCGTTTCAGGCGTTACCTGGTCTACCGCGCCTGTTAAGTTTACTTTTTTCTGTGTGCCGTATCCTACCACTACTACTTCTTCCAGCTTTGAATCAACCGGCTGAAGGGTAACTTCGATAGAGCTGCGACCATCTACCGGAATTTCCTGGTTTTGGTAACCTACATACGAAAACACAAGCGTTGCATTGTCGGGAACAGACAATCTGAAGAAACCGCTTTCATCTGTTTTGGCCGCCGCGCCGCCGCCCTTCACCTGCACGGTAACGCCAGATAGGGGATCGCCGGTTTCGCCTATTACGCGACCGCTTACTTCAATGGCCTTTTTTTCTGTTTCTTCTACGGGAGCCGAAATACCTTCATCATCAACAGCAATGTTGAGTTTTATCCGCTCTTTCCTGATCACAACTTTGTTATCGTCGGCCAATACATAGCCGAGTTGATGCGGATCCAGGATTTCCGACAGCAGCTCTTTTACAGTAAAGGTTTTTGCCGGAACATTTACTTTGTCTTTGGGATTGATGATGTTGGTGGCATAAAAGAATTGCACGCCCGACAGTCGCCTGATGCGTTCAAGGGCATCAAACAGAGATTCGTTTTTAAAGGAGATGGTGATTTTTTTATTCAGTATTTCCTGCCCTTTTACATTTTTGGCGAAGAGGGACATCACAGAGCTGCACACTACAATTAAAGACAGCAGGGATAAACGCATAAGCTTTAGTATTAGAACAGTCCTGCTCTTACAAAAAATTTGCATAGTTTTGAAATGTTATATGATTATGAAAGTAGCTGCCGTTAGCGGTCGAAAACTCACGGCGCTACGTTGTCCGAGCATATAATATTCCGGATATTCGCAGTATCCGGTTTTTTTATGCTTCAGGTGGGATGCAGTTTTGATTTGGTCTTAAACATTAATTGCAATTTTTATTAGATAAAAGTTTTTATTCGGGACAGGAGCCGCCATGAATGGTGAAATTTTTATGGTCGACCTGCAATGTTGCATTTATAGATATTGCCATTGCATTGAGTGTTGACTGAGGACTGTCATCTGTAATTTCAACAGTGGCACCTACCCTGCACTGTTTTATTGCGTCAGGGATTTGTATGGTAACTCCAAAATAAGTTTCAATATCTTTTGCTATTTTATACAGCGGTTCGTCGCGATACACAAATGTGCCTTCCTTCCTTTTCAGCATTTCCGGTGCTTTGGTTGAATCCGTGTTCTCCTTTATCAGCTTATCGGTTCTTTTGTCGAACACAGCCCGTTGGTTGGGCAGCAGTTCAATGTCTGCCACTGCTACTTCTTTTTCGTTGCTCACTTTTACTTTCCCCGTTACAACCGTTACGGCAATATTTTCCTGGCTGTCGTACGCCTGTATGTTGAAGGAAGTACCCAAAACCCTTGTTTGCAGCTTGCCGCTGTGGATAATAAAGGGCTGCCGGGGATTATGCGCTACTTCAAAAAAAGCTTCGCCCGACAATTGTACTTCTCTTATTTTGTCGTTGAAAACGGATGGATACTCAAGTGAACTTGAAGGGCTGAGCCATATTTTTGTTCCGTCGGAGAGTTGCACCGTTTTGCTTTCGCCTGTACGGGTATTGACTACCGTTTTTGTTGCTGCCAGGGCATTGGCTCCGACAGTAATATTTTTTTTGCCCGAAGATTTTAACATGTAGCTGATGGATAGTACCAATGCAACCGAGGCTGCTACTGCCACCCATTTGATTTTTGTGCGTTGGGTGAAAGGTTTAATTTTTACCTGATGCTGCACAGATGGCTGTTCGTCTGTAAACTCAGCGCCTAATATTGCCTGGAGAATAGCATCTCCTGATGCGTCGGGCAATACAGCGTGGGGAGGAGTGGTATCGGCAGCCAGTTCGGTCAATAAAATTTTTAGTTCGTGATCATTTTTATTTTCATGCAGTAACTGCAAAAATTCATGACGTTCCTGTAATGAACATTCGTTTTGTATATATTTTCTGAATAAATACTTTAACCTTGACGTGGGCATACGCAATGTTTTGGTAAAAGCCGGGCTGCTTGTAATATGACTATTTAAAAAGGAAAAAGGGTTATCCTGAAAGAAAAAAAATTAATGATGGCACAACATCATTAACAGCAGTATTACATCCATATGGTTAATGCAATAAGTACGGATATTTTTGATGGCTTTTGCCAAGTGTACTTTTACTGTTTCTTTTGAAAGGTTTAACTGCGATGCAACTTCTTCTTTTTTAAGACCATGTTCCTTAACCAACCGGTATACTTTGCCTTGCTGCGATGGCAATGTGTTAACCGCCTTTTTCAGAATGGTAGCAGTTTCCCTGCTCAATACCATCCTGTTGGTATCTGTCATTCCCTGATCTGCAATTTCAACCTGCTCCAAAGCAATTTCTCTCAGCTCTTTGTTGCCCCTGCGTTTTAATAACGTAAACATATAGTTGCACGTTACTGTATTGAGCCATGCAGGAAGGTTGTTTACGTGCAAAAGCTCAGCACGTTTCATCCATACTTTCATAAAAATATCCTGTACTGCTTCCTCTGCAATAAATTCAGATCCGGATACCTTCAGCGCTATCGAATAAATTTTATTTTTATACTGATGAAAGAAAATTGTAAAGGCATTCGCATCGCCATTGGCGATACGGCTCAACAATTTTTTTTCGCTATGTAAGCAAGCGGTCAGCAATTCGTAAAAGATTTTAGTGTATGTGGGCGCATAAAAATTGCTGTAATCGTTTGGCAATATTAGTAAACAATACATTTCTGCTGCAATTTTTTACATTAGCATTGTGTTACCAACCCGGGGAAAGGTATAAGGTGTAGAGAGAAAGGTGTAAGGAGAAAGCGCGGTTATGTGAGTGCAAATTATTTTTTATATAATCTATCTCTTATTTGTGAATAGGAGGAAGTAGCTGTCAGCCCGACCGGCTAACGCTAGCCGGACGAGCGATCAGCTTTCAGGACAAAACAATAATCAAGGTACAAGAACCAATTAAAAACTTACTTCTTACGACTTATCACATATCACCTGCCAAAAATCTCACCGATAGCTGACGGCTGAATGCTGATGGCCTTATCGCTTATCAATAAGTGTTACTCTTTAGACGACTCGTATTTACTGATAGGGATTGTGGAAAAAAAATTCCCTTCGCAAATTTCGCGAAGGGATTTTTTTATTGGTGACTAAAACTAAAAAGCAATTAGAAATTCGGACCACCTGTGTCCCACCATAAACGGGTAGCAATATCGTCTTTCGCTCCTGCTCCCATTTTAGTTACTGCATCGGCAACCCCCGCTGCATTTCCGTTTCTCTCAGCAGTTACAAAAGGCATTCTTTTGATCCATTGGTCGGCAGGAATAACGCCCCAATCGGGACTGCTGTCGTTTTTGGCAACATGCGGAATTTTGGGGTAACCTGTTCTCCTGAAATCAACCCATGCTTCGAGTGAGTTGGTGTAATTGTTGATCCACTTTTGTGTAATGATCTTCTCCAGTTTCAACTCGTTGTTATCGGCATTATTCCAGGCAACGGTGATCGTAGACAGTGATGTGAAATTATTTCTTGCGTCCAGGGGATCAACATAGTTCCAGGGTTTGCTGGTGTTGTCGGCAAGGTAGGCATCAACGCCACCCGCGCCCCAATCTGCAAAAGACAGCTTCACACCATTTTCATAATTCTCCTGTGCATCGCCGGCGCCTACCCAGTTTCTGAGTGCTGCCTCTGCCTTCAGGAACTTTACTTCAGCCGCTGTGAAAGCTCTTCTCGACGTTACGCTCTTAAAATCTTCAGAAATTTTAGAGAATGGCACACGGTCAATTTTAGCAGCGAGGTATGCGCCGTTGCGTATGCCTTTGTAAGGGAAAGAAGGATGATCGGCGTAGTGAGCGGGATTGGTAGCGGGTTGGAAGAATTTTTCCACTCTTCCATCTTTCAATCCACCCAAAAAAGATTCCATAACTGCTCCCATTCGTGTATCATCCCATTCAAAACAAATAACTGCCATCGGTAATTTTTGACCTTGCAGCCCAATGGTAAAATTGTCTGCATTGGCTTCTATCAATCCTCCCGGGTCATTCAATGCTTTTTCTCCCTGCGTTTTGGCCAACTCGGGGGAAACTTTTGATAAACGCATGGCCAAGCGTAGCCTCAAAGAATTAATCAGCTTTATCCATTGAGCAATATTGCCTTTGTAACTGGAAGCATCGAATTTGCTAAACCGCTTATCGGTTACATTTGCTGCAAAGTCTGCCTGAATTTCGTCCAACTCAGAAAAAAACTTGTTGTACAAGTCAGACTCGCTATCGTATTTTACACTTGCACTGCTTGAACCATACTCAGAGTAAATTACCGGCCCGTGATAGGCTGTTAGTTTAGATAATGACATTACTCTTATCAGCCTTGCCCATGTTGCAAAGAGCGGTTGTCCTTTTTCTTCCGCTAATTCTATTACCTGTTTGGAGGGAGACATCACGCTACCGTATACACGATCCCAATACACATTCCACTGAATGTAATAGGTGGTATTGTTTACATTGCCTACAAAAGGAGTAGGTGCCTGCATATGCCCCATCCAGGAATCGTGGCACAAATCTTCTTCGATCTGGTGACCAAAAAGATTGGCCAACAAACCCGAAAATGGAGAGCCTATAAGGTTGAAATCCTGCTCAAGCAATTTATCTGAAATCTGGTTAGGGTCCGTATTAATCGCTTCAAAATTCTTGGTACAGGCTCCGAAGATGCTCAGTACCAATATTGCACTTATTATTTTTTTCATACGAATTATTTTAGAGAATATTAGAAGGTAAGTTTAAAGTTGAATCCATATGACCTTGTAGGCGGAACGCTGAATACGTCGTTAGACTGCATTGAATTTCCTGTACTCATTGCCTGTTCCGGATCGTACGGTGCTTTTTTGTAGAAGAAGAATAAATTTCTTCCGATCAACGAAATGGAAGCGCCTTTAATTACAGCATTGGGATTTTTAACAGGTACATTATAACTCAAAACAATCTGAGCCAGCCTTACGTTTGTTCTTGAAAAAACATATGGTTCCATGATCCTGTTTCTATCACCAACGGCGTCATAATAAATTTTAGGATCAATGGAAGTTACTTTGTCTGTTCCCTTTACGGCAGCAATGGGTATAGTGCCTGCATCTCTTGCATCTGCTGTTCGTTGGCTAGCACCATAGGAATCAAGAAATGCTTCTGTTTTTGAAAATGCAACGCCTCCAAACTTACCGTTAACAAGTATGCTCAGTGCAAAGTTCTTATAGTCGAACGTGTTGTTAAATCCTAAAAGGAAATCAGGGTTTACATTGCCTACTTTTACCTGTTTGGCGGCTCTTGTTGGTTTTCCCTGGTCATCAAGAATAATTTCTCCTGCATCGTTCCTGTTGAATTTGTAGATATAAACATCGTTAAAAGAACCCCCGGCTTTAATAATAGAAGCAAAACCTTCATCATCGCCGCCTACCTGGTAATCAGGATTGTCTGCTATCAGCTCAACGATTTTGTTTCTGTTTTGTGAAAGGTTCACAGCTGTTCTCCAAAGCAAATTCGAATTGGAAACGATATCGGCGTTCACAGTCGCCTCAAATCCTTTGTTGGTAATTTTTCCCGCGTTTACATAGTATCTCGTATAACCAGAACCTGATGGCGCAGCCAGGCTGAGAAACTGGTTGGTGCTTACACTGCTATAGTAGGTGAAGTCGAATCCAAGCCTGTTATTGAAAAATCTCATTTCAATTCCATACTCATCGCTCCTGAGCTTTTCAGGTTTTAATGTAGTAAAAGGTACTTGTGTATTACGGTTGATACCGCCTATTCCATCGGGAGTACCGGCACCGCCGATGGTGTTGTTGGGCGATACTACGTTAAAAGGCACTTCGTTGGCAGCAGTTGTATGCGAACCTCTTAATTTTAAGAAGGAGATACCGGTAGGCATGTTAACCATTTCGCTAATGATAGCAGAGAGCCCTACAGATGGGTAAAAATAAGACTGGTTGCCAGTAAGCGCGAGCGTTGAAGCCCAATCGTTACGACCGGCAAGGTCCAGGTAAATCATATCTTTAAATCCTAGGGTTGCGTTCGCAAATACCCCCTGTTTAATAACCCTGCTCAGTGTTTGGTTAAACATTACATTGAACGGCATGTTGGAGAAGGAGAAGAAGTTAGGATACTGCAAAGCTACTGTTCCATTGCTCACATTCATACCGTCGAAAAAGGTCATGCGTTGATAGCTGGTTCCTAAAATGGCTGCAACGCTGAGCGGGCCATGTGTATTGGTGTAGTTCAATATCGCATCTGTATAAAGCGACTGATCTGTATATTTTGAATATGCCCATGATCCGTTGGGGCTAACGCTTACCGAGTTGCCTGCAGCAGCCCACCGGTTATCAAAAAGTTTGTTGGCATAATCTATATTTCCCCTGGCTTCAAACCTAAGATGATTGGTAATTTCGTAAGATGCTTTGGCTGTTGCAATAAGGCGATTTGTTTTGGCTAACTTGGAATTGTTGTTGAGTTCCCAGAAAGGATTGTTTTGTTTTTCTTCGGTAGAATACCAGTTCATTTTATACAAATTCCGGGTGCTGTCAAATACCTGGTAATTGTTTTTGTAAGAATTAAAATCTCTTTCGCGGGCAAACAGGTATAAGCCTGTAAGGGGATTGTTATAATAGCCTGCGCCGGGCCTGTTGCGCGATAGTTCGCTTGCTAACAATACCGTAGAGCTGATCGTTAATTTATCATTCAGCAGTTTGGTAGACTGATTGAAAGAAACGTTGTTCCTGTTATACGTATTTGTTGGCATTACGCCTTTGGCATAAGTATTGGCATATGAAAAATATACCGTGGTCTTATCTGTGCCTCCGGATACGGAAACCGAATTTGTAGCATTAACCCCTGTTTGAAAAAAGTCTTCTATATAGCCGCTTTGATAATTGCCTTTGGTAGCAGACCAGTTGTAGTCAGATCCATTGTCTGCACCGTATTCGTACTGAAAATCAGGAAGGCTGGTCACCCGGTCAAAAACAGTACTGGAGCTAAAGTTGATGCCTACTTTTCCTGACTTTCCTTTTTTTGTTGTTATTAAAACTACACCATTAGCACCCTGGCTGCCGTACAATATGGAAGCATTGGCACCCCTGAGGATGGTCATGCTTTCAATGTCTTCCGGGTTAACGGTAGAAAGCCCGTCACCCTGGTCATTTCCACCGTATGAGCCTGGCTGCGCTCCTTTGTTATTTACCATCGGAACACCGTCAATAACATACAATGGTTCGCTGAGCCCAACCAACGATCTGTTACCCCTTAAAACTGTTTTGGTAGAACCTCCGGCTCCAGAGCTGCTCGTTGCTATGTTTACACCAGCAACTTTCCCGCTGATGGCATCCATAAAATTAATATTGGCAGCTTTTCTCATTTCTTCACCGCCTACAGTTTGAGCAGCGTAGGTGAGCGCCTTTTTTTCGCGCCTGATGCCCAATGCTGTTACAACCACTTCACTCATATCTGTTGAGCTGATAGACATTTGTATAGACACATTGTTATCAGTTGCCGATACGGGAACTTCTTTAATTGCAAAGCCTACGGAGCTGATTTCAAGTACAATGGCTCCTGAGGGAACTGCCAGTGTGAAATTTCCATCGTTATCGGTAAGCGTTGAAATATTTTTACCCTTTACTTTTACAGTAGCGGCAGGTATTGGATTTTTTTCAGCATCAGCCACAGTCCCACTCAGTTGGCGGGTTTGTGCCAACACTACGTTAGCTATTAGCATGAATAGCAGCAGTAATTTGAATTTGCACATAAGAATCAATTTAGTTTTAGGTAAGAAAGGCTTGATTAGACAATAAAAAATGCAGATTTGTGCCTTAGATAGGTTGCATAGCATTACCACCCGTACATTTCAACTGGTTAGATGAAACAAATAGGGTAGTAGCCCCTTACTTTTTTTCGAAGTGGACGGTAGTTTGAGAGATCCTCTTAAAGCGTATTGGTAGCAGACTACTTCTGTGCTATTGAATCAAACAATAACAGTAGTGGTAATTGCCTTAAGTGGAGGAAAATAATAACGTTCGCGAATAGGCGAATGGCCGAAGGCCCTGTGAAGTTTTTGACTTGAACATATGCATGTTGGTTTTGGAGTAACAGTAATGTACACACTAAATTTAAGCAAAAGTTTTTGCATTTCATTTAAAAATGCACGAACAGTTGTTTAAAATTTTAATGGTACAAAATTATGTTTGTACAACTAACGGATAAACCTGATCGAAGAATAAACCCATTTTATTATAGTTTAATTGGTTACAGGTAAACAGCGGCGTTTAACTTCGGTTATTCAAATGTCGTATCTAACGTTAGTCTATTTGCGGGAAAGCTGGAAATGGTCTATTACCAATGCGGCAGCACCTTTTAGCGATGCTTCCGGCCCCAGCATGGATGTTTTTACTTTGGTGTATTCAATCAGTCGTGGTATACAAAAGCGGTTCAGCGCCTGTTCAATCGGCGCCATCAACAATCTGCCCGAATGCATTCCCCTGCCACTTAATACAATTAATTCCGGGTTTACGAGATGAATGAGTATAGCTATTGCCTTTCCTATTTTATAAGCCATATCCGTTAAAAGATCAATCGCTTCAGGGTCGCCCTGGTTAGCTGCTGTCATAACGGATTCGCTTATCTGCTCCCGGTTGCCTTCAAAGTTGATGCGGGATGCTTTTTTGCCTTTGATTTCTTTCAGCGCCTTGTCTACAATTACTCTTAATGTTGCTTCTGTTTCCAGGCAACCCCTTTTGCCACAGTCGCACAGGTTATCATTGTCGCTTACGGGTATGTGGCTAAGCTCTCCGGCGTATCCTGCAAATCCTCTGAATATTTCGCCTTTAATGATCATGCCCAGCCCAATGCCCCAGCCAATATTCACCACCATTACATCTTTTACTTCTTTCGCAAGCCCAAAGCGCAATTCGGCCAATGCTATTACACTTGAATCATTGTCTATTTCTACAGGTAAATCCAGGATCTGTTGCAAATGCATCCGCAGGTTTACGCTGTTGTCTTCTACCGGTAAATAAGTATAGTTGATCCCCTGTGTCGTGTTAACAAAACCAGGCATACCAATACCCACGCCAATTATCAAATTCCGATCAATACCAGCATTCAGGATAGCAGTATTAATAATATCAACAAGCTTTTGGGTTGTATCCTTATTTTCTACAAGGGTTAAAGCGAATGTTTCGATAGGTGCAATTTGTTTTTGCCTGAGATCGGTTACCACTATTTTGGTAAAGAACTGATCCATGGCCACCGACACTATATACATTTTGCCGGCTTCAAGAGAATAGGTTTGAGGTCGTCGCCCGCCGCTCGACGGGGCATAGCCGGTTTCGGTTACCAGCCCGGCTTCTGTTAGCTGGTCAATCACCTTGGTTACTACCGGGATGCTTTTCCCGGATATTTCACTCAGTTCAGCACACGATAAAGTTTGCTTATAGTACAGCTCCCGGAAAACCAGGTACTTTAAGGTACTATCTATCGGACTAACATTCTCTATCGTTTTACGATGTTTCACAAACTTAATAAATCAATTTAAAAAGTTTTACAAATTTTAGGATTTTTTTTGCATTAAAAAAATGTCCGGAATTTGGTTTGAAAGGCGGAAACAACTATCGGCATCCGATTCACGATAGACTTTTAAACAAAACAAGGCAATTGTTTGCGCCTTACAATGTCGATTACTTCTTTTTTGAGTTTGAGCACAATCAATTCCCCTACGGTTCCCCCGAAACGCTATTTCAATCACATTCATTGAATGAATGCGACCATATAATCATAATATTTCTGCTTCATCGTGGCCTTATAAAGGGGACTATACGTGCGCAATGTGGCATAGAGCATCATATCGGAGCCTCAATAAATGTAAATGGTCACTAATTTTTGTTAACTTCAATACATTGTTAACTTATAAACTTTCTATATGAAGAAAACACTGATTGCTTGCAGCATTTTAGTCTGCGCATGTCTGACCATGGCCTTTGTAAAAAATGATGCTAAAACACATGTTGTCCAGTCTGCACCTTTAACAACTGTTTCTGTTACGCTCTCGGGTAACTATTCCGGAACTTCTTATCGCATTATTTTCAGCAAATCCGGCTACGACCAGCAATTCCCAATGCCCTCGAATGGAAGCTCAACCATCTCCATTCCAAATGGGAAGTATACGGTTGGTATAGCACCGGCAGGCGGTTCCTATTCAAGTTATAGTTTTTCAGGTTCGTCTTGCGCCGTATACTATAGCGGAAGTGGATCAGACGTGCTATGGAGTAACGTTGATCTAACGTGTGGCACTGCCAGCTTTTCAATGAATTAAAATTTTGAACCTTACTAAGCCCGGGCCGGATTTATTACGACGTGTTTTAAAGCTTGAGGCTTCAAATGCAAAATGCCCCTTTGCGAAGGGGCATTTTTATGTGTGGATGAAGTGCTAAGGTTTCGCTGCCGGAATTCACGTGCAGCTGAAGTAGGTTTTGTCTTTTTTTCTTTAATAAAAATAATATCAAGACTCAGGATAACATCTTTAAATTGATATTGGAACAGCTTACCGCTGATAAGTATTGCAATTTTCAAAAGGCATACGAGCAACCAAAGTTCAAAGCGATCGATTTTATAACTACTTCATTAAGCTTTGTCTTCACGCTGTTCCCATTTGCATAATATAGCTCATCGATTCCATTTTTTGCTTTTGAAAGAATAGCTGGGACTTGAAGATTTATCCCAATCCTTTTATTCAAACCGTAGCTTAATCCTAAGGCTGCTGAAAAAATATTGCCACGGCCTTTATGTGTATAACTGATTGGTTGCCTGAATTCTTGTCTTAAATTCCACCTTCCGTAACCATCATATATTCCATAATGATAAATAAGCGCATTTTTAAATTCAAACTTCTTTAAAAGGCACCACCTTACAGTGATACCCAACCCCACAGCATTCCAACGGGAAGAATAATATGAATTTAGTCCATCAACATAAACATATTGATTATTAATTTTCACGCCTTCGTCTCCGTTTAATAGATAATTCCTTTGGGAAATCTGCAGGTAATTAAGAGAGGGAATAATTTCAATATTTCCAGACTTTTTCAAATTATAGCCAACCGAAAAACTTAGTGATTTCTGAAAGCCTTTGTTAGAGGCAAAATATTGTTCAGAAAAAATACCTGTTCGATTATCTTCCGAATAATCTAAATCGGATGCTTTTCCTTTGTAAGGGTGGGAAAGATGATAGCTGCTTTCTATGTTGAATCGCTTTTTTACTATTGAGGCCCTTATTCCATATGAAGCGCTCTTGAGGTCTTTCCAAATCAACTCTGACAAGATATTCGGATTTTGGCCGTTTACATTTCCTGATATGGAATATTGTACGTTCGAATTCATGATCCCCAGGAAGGGGGATATTTTAATTTTGCACTTCTTGGGGGCATCTGTTTGCGAATAACAAGTGTTTACACAGATGAAAATAGCAAATAGAAATAATCGCATTTCAATCAATCATTATTGCCTGTTAAAATTTTACGGCACGCCAAATCCTCTTTTGCTTCGTTGAACCTAATAGGTTCTTGTTACGGCCAATGAAATTCTTCTGGCAGTTTTTTCAAAAATCCAGTATCGAAGCCGTACTAATAGAGTAGCATTCTTTTATTATTAATCCCATGACAACTCAGCATCATAAGCTGTGGCTCCAGACGGGCTTGTTGCGGTTACCCCTATACTAAATGTGTAAGGATTGCCAACAATCGCGGTGAAACTGGATCCAGTAGTGCTGCCAGATGGCGATCCCCCGGTTACAGACCAAGAATATGTAGAACCTGCGGCTGATGCCGATGCAGATACTGTTATATATTGGCCAGGAGACAGGTATTCACTATCGGGAACTCCTCCATATATCTGGACGGTAAAGGGCTGCGGCCGGGGATATAAGGTTTGTATGGCGTAAACATCCCAACTACTGAAGCCGGCCCAATTGTTTATATTGCCTCCGTTCATCACCGATCCTGGATCTGGATTATTAGTTCCATTAGGTGAATTTCCCACCCTGATTCCATTTGATTCTCCAAGCCCAAACCAGTTGGTATGCCTGAAGCCTATATTGTGACCTAATTCATGCACAAGGGTCCAGACTTTTCGACTCGTTGTAACAGTAACATCGTTATCAAAATCCAAATTAATGGAAATCGAACTACCTGCCTTCCCACTCGTTGGCCAAGAACCTCGACCTAAAACGTTATTGTTAAGCGTACCATTATCAGACTGTATAATTATATCTGCGGGTGAAGCAGTAACAATCCGAAACCGGATGTTTGAGTTTGTGAGGTTATTGTAAGCACCTACTGCCGTTGCCAATTCATTTCTCCAGTTATCAGTTCCTGTAGATGGTATTGTGCCGTTGACGAAAATAGTGATATCTGTTTGATTAGACTCGGAAATAGGCGCGGTGGAAGATATTGCTGCCTGTCTTTCTGATGTTCGCAGAGATGATTTTAGTATACCAATATCCCCTTCTACAATAAGATAATCTCCAAGATCTATTATTCCTGTAGTGTCAAAGCCTTGTGCCAGTAAAATTGATTTGTAGTTCTCTGTCAGGTCGCTGCTGCTTAAATCAGCTTTTTTGCAGCTATTAAAAATGAAGAGAGAGAAGAAGCATGACAAGGCAAGCGTTAGCTGCGGGATTGTACTTTTCATTTGGTTATATTTTAGAGATTAAAAAATAAATGTTCTCTAAACTCAAGTCAATCTTTCTCTGTCACTATAACGGTGCTGTGCACTAGAATTAATGACGGGGATAAAAAAGAATTTTAGAAAAAGAGAAAAAGGGCGAACAGGATTAAAAATTGCAGTAAGGAAACGAATGGAATCTATCTCGATAGGTACTACTTATTGAAAGCATTTATAACACGTAGGGTATGGCTGGAAACCGGATAAGGTCGATGTGAGAACAAGGAAAGGAAACTTTGCGTAAACTAATTAATTGAATTAATGCTAATCATATTTAACTGTTGTGAAGTTATGATTTGTTTATCGTTTGATCTAAAATTTTTTTTAAGATAGGTAACCTTTTGAGTTGTGTTAGAATCTAAATAGTTCAAGAATATGATCAGTGTTTTCTCTTCCATATTTCCGACACATACAAGTTTCGACAAAAAACTCCCTCTGATATCAGAGGGAGTTATAGTACTTACTTCATAAGAAGAAACTAGAAATTCGGCCCACCGGTATCCCACCACAGCCGGGTAGCTATATCATCCTTCGCACCCGTTCCCATTTTTGATACAGCATCCGCCACTCCTGCAGCGTTCCCTGTCCGCTCACTATTAAGAAATGGCATTCTTTTGATCCACTGATCGTCTGGAATAACACCCCAATCAGGACTGCTGTCGTTTTTGGCAACATGCGGTATTTTAGGATACCCTGTTCTCCTGAAGTCTACCCAAGATTCGAGTGTGTTGGTAAAATTGCTGATCCATTTCTGTGTAATGATCTTTTCCAATTTCAGTTCTTTACTGTCTCCATCATTCCATGCAACAGTTATGGTTGAAAGTGATGTAAAATTGTTTCTCGAATCAATTGGATCCACATAATCCCAAGGCTTACTTGTGTTGTCTAAAAGATAAGCCTCAGCTCCACTTGCGCCCCAGTTCTCGAATGAAAGTTTTACACCTTCTTCATAATTTGTTTTAGGATCGCCGGCTCCTGCCCATCCCCGAAGGCCAGCTTCAGCTTTGAGAAATTTTACCTCAGAGGCGGTAAATGCTCTTCTGGTTTGTACAGATTGGAAATCTTCCGACACTTTTGAAAACCCTACCCTGTCTATTTTGGCATCCAGGTATGCGCCATTCCGAATACCTTTATAAGGGAACGAGGGATGATCGGCATAAAGGCTGCTGTTGCTGGCGGGGATAGCAGAATAGAATTTAGTGACCCTATTGTCTTTGAGACCACCCAAAAACGATTCCATTACGGCTCCCATTCTTGTATCATCCCATTCAAAGCTAATTACTGCCACTGGCATTTTATTGCCCATTAAAGAAACATTGAAGTTTTCGTTGTTGGCTTCTATTAAACCCGCGGGGTCACTCATTGCCTTTTCGCCCTGGGCTTTGGCGATATCGGGGGCAACTTTCGAAATGCGCATGGCTAAACGTAACCGCAACGAATTTACCACCTTCATCCACATACCAATGTTTCCCTGATAGGATGGATCGAATTTTTTAAAAGCGGTGCTTTCTTTGTTTGCGGCAAAATCAGCTTGAATGGCATCCAGTTCTGTAAAGAAGCTATTATACAGATCAGATTCCTTATCGTAGAGAATTGTGTTTTCTGAGGAGCCGTAATTAGAATAAATCACAGGGCCATGAATTGCGGTTAGTTTGGATATTGAAAGAATTCTAACCAGCTTGGCCCAGGTTACAAAAAGAGGCAAATTAGCCGATTCTGCTAATTCTATTACTTGTTTAGACGGAGACATTACACTGCCATATACACGATTCCAATAAGAGTTCCAACGTATATAATATGTTGTGTTATTTACATTGCTTGTAAAAGGAGTGGGTGTATTCATATATCCCATCCATGAATCGTAACACAAATCTTCCTCTATCTGATGCCCAAAAAGATTGAACAATAAACCCGAAAATGGAGAACCTACCAGGTTAAAATCCTGTTTAAGCATTTCATCTGAAATCTGATAGGGGTTCTGGTTGAACTCCTCGAAATTTTTCGTGCACGAGGTAGAAATGCTTATCAGCAATAGTGCACTAATTATTTTTTTCATGTGTCGATTTTTTATTTTTTAATGGTCACATCCCCGCTTGATCGAACAGGGCTAGAAATATTACATAAAAACTTTCATCGCCTTGGCGCGAGTTGCTTGAAACTTTATACTCATTTCCACTCATTATTCCGGAATGTTAAAAAGTAAGTTTAAAGTTGATGCCATATGACTTTGTTGGTGGCAAACTGAAAACGTCGTTCGATTGCATTGCATTATTGGTACTCATAGATTGCTCAGGATCATAAGGCGCATCCTTATAGAAGAAAAACAAATTCCTGGCGATCAATGAAACCGATGCATCCTTAATTACTCCATTGCGATTTTTGATTGGAAAGTTATAGCCAACTACAAATTGTGCTAATCTTACATTGGTCCTTGAAAACACATACGGCTCCATGATTCCATTTCTATCTCCTACAGCAGAATAATAAGTCTCAGGCTTAATAGAAGTTACCTTAGTGGTTCCCTGTATGGCGTTGATGGGTATGCTGCCAGCGTCTCTAGCATCGGCTGTTCTTTTGCTGGCGCCATAAGAATCAAGGAAAGCTTCTGTTTTGGAAAATGCTTTTCCACCAAATTTGCCATTCACTAATACACTCAAGAAGAAATTTTTGTAATTGACATTGTTGTTCCAGCCCAGGAGAAAATCAGGATTCACGTTACCTACTTTTTCTTGTTTAGCGCCTCTGGTGGGTTTCCCCTTGTCATCAAGGATGATCTGTCCTGCTTCATTTCTACTGAATTTAAAGATGTATAAATCGTTGAATGATCCGCCTGCTTTGATGATGGCCGCAAAACCTTCGCTATCTCCGCCCACCTGATAATTGGGATTAGATGCTATCAGTTCCACTATCTTGTTTCTGTTGCGCGAAACATTGACAGTTGTTCTCCATGATAGGCTGGAGCTTTTTATTACATCACCATTTACCGTGAGCTCAAAACCTTTATTGGTAATTTTCCCGGCGTTTACATAATATCGTGTGTAGCCTGAACCTGAGGGAGCTTCGAGGCTAAGGAACTGGTTGGTACTTACGCCATTGTAGTAAGTAAAATCAATTCCCAATCTGCTTCTGAAAAGCCTCATCTCAATACCATATTCATTGCTAACTAACTTTTCGGGTTTTAAGTTTGTAAAGGGCACTTGTGTATTTCTAGCAATACCTCCGATTCCTGTTGGTCCGCCAGCGCCGTTTATCGAGTTGTAAGGATTAACCACATTAAATGGTACTTCATTACCGGTTTGTGTGCGCGATGCCCTGAGTTTCAGAAAAGAAATGAATTCCGGCATTGCAACCATTTCGCTTACAATGGCGGTAAGACCCACAGAAGGATAGAAATAAGACCCGTTACCGGTAAGTGCCAGGGTAGAAGCCCAGTCGTTACGACCTGCTAAGTCAACAAACACCATATCTTTATAGCCAATCGTCGCATTAGCAAACAGCCCTTGTTTTATACCCCGATTAATGGTTTGGTTAAATACTACGTTGTAAGGAATATTGGCGAAACTGAAAAAGTTAGGATATTGCAATGCTACAGTACCATTATTTACATTCATTCCATCGTTATAGATAGTTTTCTGGTAGCTGGCGCCCACCAGTGCTGAAATGCTGAAATTACCAATCAGATTGTTGTAGCTGAGAATCCCATCTGTATACAGCGATTGGTCAGTATATTTAGCATATCCCCAGGTTCCGTTAGGACTAACGCTTACCGAGTTGCCTGCCGCAGCATACCGATTATCGAATAGTTTGTTTGCATAGTCAATGTTTGCCCGGGTCTCAAATTTGAGATGGCTGGTAATATCGTAAGCGGCCTTTATGCTGGCAATTACACGATTGGTTTTGAACAGCTTAGAATTTTTGTTGATCTCCCAGTAAGGATTATTCTGTTTTTCCTCTGTAGAATACCAATTCATCCTGTACAAATTCCTTGTGCTGTCATATACCTGGTAGTTTTCTTTATAATATTCAAAGTCGCGCTCTCGGGCAAACAAATACAGTCCGGTAAGTGGGTTATTATAGTAACCTGCACCGGGCCGGTTGCGCGATAGCTCGCTGCTGAACATTACATTGGAGCTCAAGGTTACTTTATTGTTGAAAAGCTTGGTAGATTGATTGAGCGTAATATTGTTCCTATTGTACGTGTTGGTGGGCATTACTCCGGTAGCATAGGTATTAGCATATGAAAAATATGCTGTGGTTTTGTCGTTGCCGCCAGCTACTGATACCGAATTGGTGGTATTCATCCCGGTTTGGAAGAAATCATTTATGTAGCCACTTTGATAATTTCCTGGAATGGTATCCCAATTATAGTCTGCACCGTTTCTTGCCCCATACTTGAATTGAAAGTCAGGTAAGCTGGTAACCTGATCAAAAACAGTACTGGAGCTAAAGTTGATAGAAACTTTTCCCTCTTTGCCTTTTTTGGTGGTAATTAATACTACACCATTAGCGCCAAGGCTTCCGTATAGGATAGAGGCGTTGGCACCCCTGAGCACAGTCATGCTTTCAATATCAGCAGGATTTACGCTTGAAAGTCCATCCCCTTGGTCTGTACCGCCATATGAACCGGGTTGTGCACCCTTATTATTTACCATAGGAATACCGTCTATTACGTATAACGGTTCACTAAGGCCGGTGAGTGACTTATTTCCTCTTAATACAGCTTTGGTAGAACCGCCTGCCCCGGAATTACTACTGGCAATATCTATACCTGCAGCCTTACCGCTTAAAGCGTCCATGAAGTTAATATTCGATGCCTTCCTGAGCTCGTCGCCACCTACTGTTTGCGCGGCAAAAGTCAAGGCCTTTTTCTCTCGCTTAATACCCAAAGCTGTTACTACAACCTCTTCCATATCTGTAGCGGAAGTGCTCATTACAACAGAAACATTGTTATCAGTTGCAGTTACTGAAACCTCTTTTGTTTCAAATCCAACGGAAGAAATAACAAGAACAATATTTCCCGAAGGAACCGAAAAAGAAAACTTCCCCTCCGCATCGGTGAGTGCCTGAACATTTTTTCCCTTCACTTTTATTGTAGCCGCGGGGATGGCGTTTTGTTGCGCATCGGTTACAACCCCTGTTAATTGGCGGGTTTGTGCCGACACCACGGTAGCTATTAACATGAATAGCAGTAGCAGGTTGAATCTTGTCATAAATAGATGAATTTTAGTTTAGTACGTAATAGAGAGAACTAGCTGAAATGTTGTTAGCAGAATGGTTTACAAATGCTGCATGTGTTTACTTTTTTAATGAAGCAAATACCTGAAGGATAAAGCATTTATCCTTCAGTTCGACTTTTTCCGAAATGCGTTACACTTATCCTGCATGGAAGGTTGCAGGGAACATTTCGGTCATGAACGGACACACGGTCTTACAGGCTTGAACGGACATATGTAGGCCTTCTTTTCAACGCCTGGAAAAAGCCATGATACATTCATGTAGCAGATTGAAATAAACTTGTAGGAGAATGCTGCAGGTTTGTGAAGTGAGTTGTGGCAGCAAACAAATTAGCAAAGTCTTTCAATAACGTTAGCATACGCTCATTGGTTTTGGTGTAAAAAATAAGTACCAGTTAAAGGTAGCAAAACTTTATATAGATCGTGTTGCGATAATAAAAAAATGTTGCTTGTAATGCAGGCTTTATTGTTATTAACAAAAAGAGGTAGTCGTATGTCTATTTGATCATCGTGATATTTCTATTTTAGAATCGATGAAACAATTTGAATGTATGATCTACAGCAGCAGGCAATCTTACAACTACCATATATAAGTAGCTACCGCACCGGCATTCAAGGAAGTGCTCATTGTTTTATTGCGGTAGCTGATATTGAACGTACGTTTGCTGTTGCCATCGTTCAGCACAATCAGCACGATTTTATTGTCAGGTGTTTTGAACGCTACATTGGGCAGCGGCAAATTGTTTCCTGATTCTATTCTCACACTGCCGGGACGTACAAATTTTGCAGCATGTGCAATTACATAGTATGCAGGATTGCGGGTTATATTGTCCCCTTCAATGGTGAGCGCGCCCAAACATTGGGTACAGCCACCGTCTGTATGCGGCTCCAGTTTTGCATTGGCTGCTAAGTTCCATTCCAGTGCCACCTTGCACCAGTTGCGTGCAGTTCCTATAATAATGTTTTTTACGTGCCAGCCCATGTCGCCCTTCAAATTGCCGGGAGCACCTGTCCACTGTTCCGTGAAGTAAAGGTTTTTATCAGGATGAGCATCATGCACCTGCGATATGGCGCTTACATCACCTGCATACAAATGAAACGCAGAACCGTCAACATATTTCGCGGCTTCCGGATCGTTCAATATAGTGATGGGGTAATCGGGACGATCGGCATTGTGATCGTATAAAATAATTTTAGTTGAAAGACCGGCTGCTTTAAATGCAGGACCAAGGCTTTGCTTTACAAATGCAGCCTGCTCAAGCGGCTGCATAAGCAGGCTTGGGTTGTTGCCGGGATGCAAGGGTTCATTCTGGATGGTGATAGCGTCGATTGTTATTCCTTCTGCTTTCATACCCTGGATGTATTTCACAAAATATTTTGCATACGCTTCATAGTATTCAGGCTTTAAACTTCCGCCCACTGAATTTTTATTTGTTTTCATCCACACCGGTGGCGACCAGGGTGACCCTAATATTTTAATAGCAGGGTTAATGGCGAGAATTTCTTTTAAAATGGGTATAAGAAAGGCCTTGTCGGGCGCCAGGCTGAATTGCTCCATGTTTACATCGGTTTGCCCATCGGGCAAATCGTTGTACGAAAATACTTTTTCATCCAGGTCCGATGCACCAATGCTCACTCTTAAATAGCTGGTGCCAATATTGTTTGAATCGGTGGCAAACATTTCTTTAAGGATGGCTGCTCTGGCTGCCGTGCTCATTTTGCTGAGATGAAAAGCGCTTCCTCCCGTTAACGTATAGCCGAACCCATCCATTTCCTGGAAGCTTTGTCCATCGTTAACCGCAATGCCTGCATTGTTGCCTGTTGTTGCCGAGAATGCAGCGGCCTGTTGCTTTTTAAAAAGAACAGCGGCATCAGGATCTGTAAGCCATACCTCCACTTTGGTTTTTGTGCTGTCGTCCGGCTGCTCATTATTACCGGCTGCAGGCGATTTGTCGTTGCAGGCGATCAGGACAAATAACAGCGTTATAGCAGGAAGGAAAATTTTTTTCATATGCAATAGTTGAAGCAATGGTTACGAAATAAGCAGCAGCATGAAATTGATACGTCTATTTGTTCTTCAGCTTTTCGTTGGACGCGTGTCTTTCAATATCCCTTATATTCTTCTTCTCAAAATTTTTGTGCAGCGCTTCGGTAAGATTTACCCCGGTTTGATTGGCAAGGCAAATCAGCACCCACAATACATCCGCCATTTCATCTGCCAGCTCTTTGCCTTTGTCCGATTCTTTAAAAGATTGCTCCCCGTATGTTCTCACCATCAGCCGCGATAATTCACCTACCTCCTCCATTAGTATACCCAGGTTGGTAAGCTCACTAAAATATCTTACGCCCACGGTTTGTATCCATAAATCTACCTGCTGCTGCGCCTGTTCAATAGTTAGTTCCATAATGTTTTCAATTTCAAATTTTCAAATCCAAAATCTCAAATGGTTAAAACACCACCCTGAAACTTCCAAAAATGCCGAAGCGGTCAAATGTTTTTTCAGGCAAGGGGCGTGGCAATACCCGCCATATAAAGTCTACCCTGAATATTTTAAATATATTGTCAACTCCCGTTCCTACTTCAAGATACGGTTTACCACGGAGGTTTTTGAATGCATGTCCATTATTATCTGAGTTATACGCTTCGTTTGCATCGCTTAGCCCGCTCCATAAAATTTTAGCGCCCCAGAACTGCCGGAATTTAAGAATGCGCGTTAATGGAATATACCTGAATACACCGTTGCCGATATTATGTTCAACATTAATGCCGGAATACCAGTCAGCAAGATATTCGTATCGCGTCATCATGTTAAAGGCGTATTTATTATAGTACCAGATGTTATTGCCCGGTGGAATTTCGAGCAGGGTATAAGGCAATGTGCCCGTTACCTTGCCAGCATACAGGTTGTAGTAAATGCTGCCAAAGGGAGATATTTTTTTGTAATCGGAAATACTGCCGCCAATCCTGTGAAAGTTATAACCGCTGTTAAATATCCCGCTGATGCCTTTAGAATAATGCACCTCTACAATCGGGTAGTCGCTTCCAAGGCTCATGCGGTAAAAATTTCCATCGAGAAATTTTTCCAGGTAAGCAAAACGTAGTTTTATACCTCCCTCAAAACTGTTGAGTGGCTCGCCACCGTTTTCTGGCGGAAAGTTTTCTTTTAAAGGCAGGTTGGTGAGTGGCGAAAAGCGCCTGCGCTGCCCCGTGAGTGTAACAGAAAAGCCGTTGCTCCACTCTTTAAAATATTCCAGCTTTATCTGTTCTATTTTCATATAACGCAGCGGCACATTCGGTTTTCGCAAGGCAATGGCGAAGAGATTATCGCTGCCCACCTCGTCGTAGTATACCTGCCCGTTGTCAATATCGTTAAGGTACGAAGCAAACAAGGTAGACCGGGGCGATTTGTTGATCAGGTACAGGGTTTGAAATCTTCCCTTCAGTTTTTTGTCTCCAAAGCCGTAGGCCAGGTAGGTGGTGAAATACACTTTTTTGTTAAAGCCGGTGTTGGTTCCCAAATCAAACCGCACCCTCGCTCCTTCGTAGGCGTTTACCGTAAACCAGTTGTACCAGGGACCAATTTCATAATTGCCCACGTTTTTATATCCTGTGCCCAAAAAGTAAATAAGATCGGTAAACCGCTTAAAGCTGGGCATTCCCATCAGTGTATCAATCATCTGGTAAATGCCCTTTTCTGTTTTTGTCAACTGCTCATGCCGCGCTTCCTGCCAGAACGCATCTGTTTTCTTATTGGCTGAATCAGCTACCACCACTTCTTCCCGCAATTTGTTTTTTTCCAGTTGGGTAAATACCGAACTATCGTTAATTACAACATCGCGGTAAGTGCTTGTTTTTCTTCCAATAAAATTCAGCCGTTTTTTATCCATGAAAATAAAGTCGGCAACAAACTTGTCTTTCGAAAGGAACCACACCGAATCGTTCACCAGTTGAAACTCCTGTACCAGGTCAAGCTTTTCTACAAAGTTGAGGTTGGCAGTTTCCGATACGCGAAGATTCATTTTCATTACCGCGTACGATGAGTCTGCAATCCACGCATCGCCGGTAAAAACACTTTCCCCTTTATGTTTGGGCGTAAATACAAAGTGAAAGAATCGGCGTCCGCCAATATATTGCGTGTCGGGTACCCTGTAGTGGTAGTATGCCGAGCCGTTGTCGCTGATGGGGCTTACAAAATCCTTATCAAAAACCGGGATAAAGTTTTTGTATACATTGATGTTCTGGTACATGCCGCCCAGCATTTTGGTGATGCTCTGGTTATTGAAGCCAATCGTTTTAATGGCTTTTATAACCTCACGAGTGGTTTTAGGCTTTTTTTGGTAATAGTAATCAGACAGCGATTCTGTAAGATACAAAGGGAGTATAGGTTTTGTTTCCGATGCGCTGTCAATATTCTGGTTAATTACTTCTTTAAAAGGCTTTAAAATTTTTAGTTTAATGAGCTTGTTGTTAGCGGCGTCATTCAAATCAGCTTCCAGCTTATTGTATAATTCGTACGAAAAATTGTCGAACCGGGAGCGGTCGTTGTAAGGTTTGTTTTTAACGATCTTCCGCCACAGAATCATACCCTTGCCGATCTTGCTTTTTATAATTACTTCGGTATTTTTTTTGCCCCGCTCCAGGTTAATCACTACTTCCATTTCTTCGATCGTGCTATCTATCCGCAGGTAAAAATCTTCAAATCCCACATAGGTAACTTCCAGCGTATCGGAAGGCCATCGGTCAAGTGTAAACGAAAAATTTCCCGCTGAATCGGTAAGTGTGCCAACGGTGGTATTTTTAAATTGAACTGAAGCAAAGGGAATACGCTCTTCACTATGAGCGTCCTGCACATAACCCGTTACTTTACGAACCTGGCTCCAGGCATTGTTAGGTAAGGTAAAAATGGTGAAGAGTATCCCAATGATACACAGTGATTTCCAAGCCATAAATGCAAAAATAACTACCCCGGCAGCATATTAACATACAACCTGCTATTATTTAAGCATGTGTTAAGAAGATTTTTTAGACGAAAAATTTGCAGGAATGGCTTTTTCATGTTTACTTTGGATTTCAAAGCACTTTTATGAAGGAGAAAATTGCCGGGCTCGAAACCCTTAAAGACATTAAACAAATGATGGAACGCAGCAGCCGGTTCATTAGTTTAAGCGGACTGAGCGGTATTGGGGCCGGGATATGCGCTTTGGTGGGAAGCTGGTTTGCTTACCAGGTAATTGGCGGAAACGGGGATATGAATGTGCGTGGCTACGACTACCAAAGTGTTACCATACGGGAATTTATGGGCTACAGGCTTTTTACCATTGCGTTGTATACACTGGTTTCGGCAATTATAGTAGCTTTCTTTTTTACCTGGCTCAACAGCAAAAAGAACAACGTGCCTCTGTGGGGAAGTGCTTCCAGGAGGTTGGTCATTAACTTTTCCATACCGTTATTTGCGGGAGGCGTATTTTTACTGCGCATGATAGCACTGGGGTATTTTGGTATGATTGCACCCGGCTGCCTGATTTTTTATGGCATTTCGCTTGTAAATGCCAGTAAGTATACTTTGGGAGAAGTAAGATATCTTGGATACGGGCAAATATTATTGGGAGTGATCAGTTGCTGGTTCCTAGGTTCCGGTTTGTTTTTCTGGACGCTGGGATTTGGCATACTGCATATTATATACGGAGCTGTAATGTGGTGGAAGTATGAAAGAGGGGAGAAAGTTTGAGGTTTGGCGTTTATGGTTTAGCGTTATTGGAACCTCAAACTACAAACAATAAACTTCAAACCCCAAACAACAAACGGCTGAAAGCTAAAGGCTGACGGCTGATAACTAAAAAGGAATGAAGAATCCGATTGAAAATTTGAATAAAGTGTTTGACAGCCGCATCCGGCTGGGCATAATGAGTTCGCTTATTGTGAACGAGGAGGTGAATTTCAATCAGTTGAAGGAAATTGTAGAGGTTACAGATGGCAACCTTGCCTCTCACTTAAAAACATTGGAAGAGAACGGCTACATTAAAGTACAAAAGGGGTTTATCGGGCGAAAAACAAATACTACTTATTCTGTAACCAAGTCGGGCGAAAAAGCATTTAAAGCTCACCTGGATGCATTGGAACAAATGATCAGATCATTAGAATAATTTTTTTTGTATTTACACTTTGAAATTCAAAGCACTTTTAAATTAATAATATGGACACTTTACAATCAGGAGGTTTTTGGTCGCAAAACAAATTTACTGTGAAAGGCATGCTGGTAGGCTTTCTTGTGCTGGCGCTGCTTATTCCTACTTTGTTCATCCTGGCCCTGGTAGAAGAAAGGGCGCAGCGAAAGGAAGAAGTGATTCGGGAAACGACCAGCAAGTGGGCTGCTGCCCAAAAAATTGTAGGCCCGCTGCTCATCATTCCTTACAACGAAACACCCAAAACAGAAATTGAAAATGCGAAGCCGGTAAGAAAGCTTGCCTACTTTTTGCCGGAGCAGCTAAACGTAAACGGAAAAATTGATCCTGAAGGAAGGAGCAGAACTATCTTCAGTGCTATTTTGTACCGGAGCCATATAAACCTGAAAGGAAACTTTGCGGCCTTAGTGAACGAATTACCGGGAGTGGACCCGGCAGCCTTACTATTGAACGAAGCACGTTTGTGTATAGGCATCAGCGATTTCCGCGGTATTGAAGATCAACTGGTATTGGAATGGAATGGTGCAAATACAGTATTCAACGCCGGAATACCAGATAATGAAGTGCTGAAAGAAGGACTCAGCACACCCGTTGCGATCACTCCGGATGCGCTTGGCCGCCCGGTAAACTTTGAACTAAAAATCAGTTTAAAGGGTTCTCAGGACATTGGCTTTACGCCGGTAGGAAAAACCACGAATATAACAATGTCTTCTTCCTGGCCACACCCATCCTATAATGGCAACTTTTTGCCGGTTACTCACACCGAAACGGATTCGGGTTTTAAAGCCAACTGGAAAGTGCAGCATTTAAACCGCAGCTATCCGCAAAGCTGGAAAGATACCCGGTATAATATCAAAGAATCAACGATTGAAACAAAATTATTGCAGCCTGTAGACTCCTACGCGCAAACAAAACGCTCTATTAAATATGCCGTGCTCTTCGTTGCCCTCACTTTCGCATTGTATTTTTTTGTGGAAATAACACAGAAAAAGAAAGTGCATCCCATACAATATGTACTGGTAGGATTGGCACTTTGCATATTTTATACGTTGCTGCTTTCTATTTCGGAATACCTGGGCTTTAACAACGCTTATGCTATTGCATCGTCTGCTACAATTGTGCTCATTACACTGTATACCAAAAGCCTGTTTGAAAAATGGAAGGTGGCGTTGCTGTTTGGCTCGCTGCTTACTTTATTGTACAGCTTCATTTTCGTGCTTATACAATTGCAGGATAAGGCATTGCTGTTCGGCAGCATTGGACTGTTTGTGGTGCTGGCCATCATTATGTACTATTCCAGGAAGATAGAATGGTATGGCACGGGTAGTAAAGACCTTAACACAGCCATCTAAAAATCAGGTTAAATAGTTGAGTAGGTTACATGAGTAAAATAAGTTAATTGGATGAATCAACTAAACTTACTCTGCCTGCTCAACCACTCAG
This sequence comes from Agriterribacter sp., assembly GCA_051955255.1. Taxonomy (GTDB): domain Bacteria; phylum Bacteroidota; class Bacteroidia; order Chitinophagales; family Chitinophagaceae; genus Agriterribacter. The sequence continues at coordinate 60,688 of JBQCGX010000061.1, forward strand.
CTCACTCAACTAAAACTCATGAAAATAAAAATGATTTTACCAGCGCTTACCGAGGCAAAAAGCCCGTTTTGGCGACCAATTAAATATTCTTTGTTTCCGCCTTTGGGATTGACAACCCTGGCAGCTTATTGCAGCGACCTGGACGAAATTGATTTGCAGGACGAACATGTGGAAGAGCTAAATATTCATGATACGCCCGATCTTGTAATTATACAGGTGTACATAACCAATGCTTTCCGTTCTTACAAACTTGCAGATCACTACAGGAGCAAAGGCTGTTATGTATGTTTGGGTGGATTGCATGTTTCTTCGCTGCCCGACGAAGCGATGCCACATGCAGACAGTATTTTTATTGGGCCGGGTGAAGCCACCTTTCCGCAGTTTTTAAATGATTTCAGGCGAGGCTGTGCTAAGAAAAGGTATCTTTCTTTTGAAAGATCTATCGAAAACATTCCGCCTGTAAGACGAGATCTCATCAAGCGGTATTTATATCTTGTTCCCAACTCCATTGTAGTAACGAGGGGTTGCCCTCATCATTGCAACTTTTGCTATAAGGATGCTTTTTTTGAAGGTGGTAAATCATTTTACACACAAAAAACGGATGCAGCATTATCGGAGATTGACAGATTGCCGGGTAGGCATTTGTATTTCCTCGACGATCACTTACTGGGCAATCAAAAATTTGCAGCATCTTTATTCGAAGGCATGAAGGGGATGAACAGGGTTTTCCAGGGCGCTTCTACCATCGACGCAATTTTGAGAGGAGATTTAATTGAAAAAGCTGCCGAGGCAGGCATGCGAAGTGTATTTGTCGGTTTTGAAACATTGAGCAATGGCAACCTGGTGCAAAGCAATAAAAAACAAAATTTAGGTAAAAGCTATACCGATGCCATTAAGCGGCTGCATGACCTTGGAATTATGATAAACGGAAGTTTTGTATTTGGGCTGGATGAAGATGATAAAGATGTTTTTAAAAGAACAGTTGACTGGGCAGTAAAAAATGCCTTAACAACCTGTACCTTTCACATACTCACGCCCTATCCCGGAACAGGATTGTATCAAACCATGAAGCAGGAAGGACGCCTGCTGCACAGCAATTGGGATTTATACGATACCAGGCATGTAGTGTATCAAACAAAAGGATTGGATGCCGACACACTTAAACGTGGATATGATGAGGCCTACAGGTCGTTTTACTCATGGAGCAATATTTTTAAAGCAAGCTTGCAGCACAACCATTTTAAACACATGGCAAAACACTTTGCGTATGCGGCAGGCTGGAAAAAATTTGAACCTTTGTGGAACTTTATGATAAAAACCCGGGGGTTGAATAAAATGTTGCCATTGCTTGAATCTATATTGTCGAAGGTGCGCAATCAAAAGCCGGACCTCAACATACAGCAGGCGAAAGCGGCACAGCAGCTACAATCATCGTTCATGCCATTGGCGCCTCAATTGGGAAATAAAATAGCAGTTTATGAAAACAATACGATCATTTAAGTACGCTATAGCAGGAGTGTATCTATTTTTCCGTTACGAACGCAACGGGCAGTTGCAGTTAATTGCAGCGGCAATAGCGGTGGCGTTGGGGTTGTGGCTGCACATTACCCGCAGCGAGTGGATAGCTGTTTTGCTTTGTATGGCCGCTGTTCTTTCGCTTGAAATGATCAACACTGCAATAGAAAAACTTTGCAATCTTATTCAACCCGATTATCATCCTGCCATTAAGGTTATTAAAGATGTTTCGGCAGGAGCCGTTTTGTTGTCAGCCGTTGCCAGCCTTATTATTGGATTCATTATTTTTTTACCAAGGGTGCTATTACTTTTTAATATTCAGTTATGAAACATAAAAAACTCAACCAGTCATTTATATATCTTTCGCTAGCCTTTACCTTGCTCATGATAGGAGCAAGAATGGTATATACCGGTGAATCTTACGGACTCTATTTGATGTGGAATCTGTTTTTAGCCTGGCTGCCTTTTGCTTTCAGCCTGCTTTTAAACAAAACGTATAAAAGGCGATGGCTTTATTACCTGGTACTGGCAGTGTGGTTGCTCTTCTTTCCTAACGCCCCCTACATCATCACCGATTTCTTTCACCTCGAGCCCCGCTCACCAGTGCCTTACTGGTACGATCTGCTCATCCTTTTCTGGGCTTCGTGGAATGGATGTATACTGGGTTTTATTTCGCTCATGAATGTGGAACGTTCTTTGTCAAACCGGTATCCCCGCAAATGGGTAAACATGTCTGTTTACGTTTTCATCATACTCTGTGCTTTTGGCGTATACGCGGGGCGTTACCTTCGCTGGAACAGTTGGGATGTGGTAGCCAATCCGCACGACATTGTAAACGATGTAAAATTCATTGCGCTTAATCCCGAAGACAACCTGCGCACATGGGGAGTAACCTTTTTCTTTTCGCTGCTGATGATTGTATGCTACAAAACATTGAAGAGCTTGCAGCAATACACAAAAGCATAATACAAAGAGGAACTTCTTCTTTTACTGGTGGCGTGTTTTCACCCACCGGAAAGTTTCTTTTTCCCGCAGATCTTCGCCAATTGATCGCAGATACTGGAAAGAATCATAGACGTTAGCACAAAACAAAAGCCCGAAGCGATGATCAACTTCGGGCTTTTATATTATCAGCTAATGATGTACTACTAAAAATCAAGGCCAAGTGAGAAATACCAGATAGGTTTTCCATTAAAGAAGCCACTCATAGGCCAACCGGCATCCAGCTTCAGGAAATAACCCAGCAGTGTGCTTCTCACGCCAAAGCCATATCCACCAACGAAAGGTCCGATGCCCGGGCTTTTGAAGCTTACAGTTACATTGCGGTATGGGTAAGTTACAGTAGGACGTTTCATTCCATCATAGGCGCCATTCCAGGCTGTTCCCAGGTCAATGAACTGCACTACCTGGAAGTTGCGGATAAACGCGTTATTGATCGGCCTGCTCAGCAGCGTAGTAAATACCGGCAACCTGAACTCACTGTTCAATACAATTGCATTGTTACCATTGGCTGCATTCTGGCGGTAGCCCCTCATATTAACTGCCAGTGTTTGATAAGTATAGCTTTGATCAGGCGCAGGTCTATTTTCGCTATTGAACTTGGGCGATATCCATCCGTCGGCTCCGCCAAGATAGTAGATCATTTTTTGGCTGCCCCACGAAAAGTCTGCAGCTCCCCTTCCTGCCCAAATGAAGTTGCGGTAAATGGGGTAGTAATAGCGAATGTCGGCACCCACGTTAAACGTTAGTTTGCCTTGCTTGGCCTTGGTTAAGTCGGTATTGATATCGGTATATATTTTATAACGCAACCCATGCCATAAATTCAAAGCAGGATTGATGGTATTATCATGCACGTATTCAAGATGGGTAAGAATTGACCTGAATACGCTGTCTTTTTGTGCAAGCGCTCCCCAGGGGTTCTGTACAAAAATATCTCCTTTGTATACCACCCTGTCTGTACGCAATGCAATGTTGGCTCTCAGGCTTCTCACTTTATCCCACGGATAGGTAAGATTAACCTGGTACATATTGGTGAATAATTTATTGAGAGGAGTTTCATTTGTTACGGGCAAAAAGTTGGTAATGGTAGACCGGTAATAGGTCAATCCCCAATCGAGCCTTTTGCGAAGGTTGTAAAAACTGAACATCACATCCTTATCGTCGAGGTTGAGACCCAGCCTGAAACCGCCGATAAATTTAATGTCTTCAAACAGATCTGTAACACCAATGCGGATAATACCATTCAGGTTTGAATTTCCATTGGTCATATAAATAGGACCATTTCCACCGGCATAGGGTTGCCAGCGCGTCATTAGTACCGAGTTGTTAAAGCCCGATACAGAATATTCGGTAGAAAACTTCAAACGATAATCGTACAGCTTTGCCTGCGAAAGCGTGGTTTCTTCCGTAACAGGCGATTCAGTTACTACCACTTTTCCAACCGAAGTAGTATCATCTTCAAACTCGCTCTGAAAAAGATTGTCTTCCTTTTGCGTAGTATCTACCACCACCGGCTGGTAAATAGTTGCGGCTCCGCGTTCTGCCCTGTCCTTGTCAATCACCTTCTTCATATATTCGGTCGGGCGAACATTGATATTTCTCTTCTTCAAAGCATCTTCGTTTACCCTCAGCTTATACAGCATTTTAAGGTCGCCCTCCTGTCTTACTTCTGAAACCTGTCCCCTGTCGCCCGCAATCCTGGTTTCCTGCAAACCACTCTGGTAGTTGGTAATGGGAAAAGCATAAGCCGAATCCGTTGTTACCGCCATGTATGCTATAGAATCGGGTTCTGTTTTATTCCATACCTGCAGGGTGGAGTCAAGATCTTTAGGATCGGGGTTACGCAAAAGTTCATCGCCTACTTTATACACTGTATCTACTCCTGCCCTGCGCGTGGTAAAAAAGCCGGCATATCGGTTGGCAATACCCATTTCGTCGTTCACGAATGTGAAGTGATTGACATTGTATTGCATGGGAAAGCGTGCATTGCCATATTTTACATGGGTGAGCTGAGATATCTGGCGGTATTCGCTTTTGTTCCAGTTATCAACCATGAAAATATTGTACTTGTTGTTGGAAGGCAGTGCAGTATCGCTGCTTACGGCTGTGCCCGAAGGCCGGTTGGATGAAAACAGGATGCCTGTTTTACCAGGAAAAGCTACAAACGACGGATCAAGATCATCATATACGTCATTTGTTATCTGCTGCAATTCCTGCTCCTGTATTTTATACACGAATATATCGGTGTGCCCGTTTTTAACTGCACTCAGCAAGAGTGTATTTTGGTCGAGCATGTATTTTACATCTGTGATCTGGTCCAGTTCGTCTGGCAGGCCTTGCTTGGATGTTTTAAGTCTTTTTACGAGGTCGTAAACAAACATGCGCAATTTGTTCTTAACCATATATATCACTACCAGTCGCGACCCCTTTGGGTCCCAAGCCAATTGAGGATAATTAGGATTGATCTCGTTCTGGTTGTCGAGCACGCCCGCTTTAAGCAGTATCTTTCTTTTGAAACCAAAGTCTTCAAGTTCGATGCGATAAATGCCTTTTTTAAAACGCACCACCGCATAAGTGCTGTTTCGCGGATTAGGGTTTGCCTGGAACCTGTAATAATCAAGATGATTGTTTACTTCTTCCAACGCCACTACGCTTCCTTTAGGTGCATTTCTTCTTCCTCGCAGATCTTTATAATATTTATCTGCTTCTCTTTCCATAAACTCGGCAAGCAACGATTTGAATTTTTGCTTGGCCACTTTCTGACTGGCCGAATTCAGGCTTTTGTAAATACGCGCGAGGTATAAAAAGTAAGTAACATTATCTTTACGATAATTATCTGCCACATAGCGCCAAAAAGCATGTCCCGCCAGTTCCGGTTTGGCAAAAGCAAACTGGTAAAAGTTTTTGTAGTCGCCCGACAATAGCGCAGATTTCAATTTATCATCCAGTTCCGGGCTCCAGTTTTCCGCAGCATACATAACATATCCGTCTGTAAGCCATTTGGGCAAATCCAGCAATGCCTGGTTGCTGGCAAACTCCCCCAGATCATCGCCAAACAGCAGGTTGTCCAGCAGGGTTTTGGCAATACCCTGCCTGATCTGTTTTTTAAGGTTTTCATGATCGCCGTTGAAGTATACGATCATTTTATTATTCACAAACTTGGTAACCCCACCTGTGTTTTGCCAGTCGATGTTCATGCCTATATTCGACTGCTGCAGATCATTAAAAGTGTTGTATACAACGATATTGATTCGCCGTTGCGAGCCATATTCAACAAAATCTTCCAGTTCCGGCAATTCTTTTTCGGCTAATTGAGAAGCATATTTACCCAACGCCAAGCCATTTTGACTAAAGTAAACGTTGAAATTTTTTGTTTGGTAATACCGCCATTTGAACTTTTCGTATTGCACCCTGTTTTTCCCAAACTCCACTGCATTTACCTGGGCATGAATTTTATTATTCAGTGAAAAGAGAAGAGCAATCATCGCTAAGTTTCCTAGGTAATAGCGCAGCCTGATCTGTGAGATTCCCATAATTTCGTGCATTCTAATAATAAAATTAGCGTTTTTAAGGTACAAAAAACTATTATGTTCGCTGTTAAAGTTTTCATATTTAGCCCTATACAAGAGAATACATACGTACTATACAATGAACAAAAAAACTGCGCAATTATAGACCCTGGCTGTTACTTTGATGAAGAGCGCGAAGCGCTTGCATCTTTTATAGAAGCCAATGGACTAACGCCGCAGTTGTTGTTGAATACACATTGCCACCTGGATCATGTATTTGGTGCCCGGTGGGTAGCAGAAACGTACGGGTTAAAACTTCATCTTCACGAGAAGGAAAAGCCGGTACTGGATTATGCTCCTGCATCGGGGCTGATGTGGAATTTACCATTTGACAATTACCAGGGAGACCTTATTTATCTACGGGAAAATGACATTGTAAAGTTGGGTGATGATGAGCTGGAAGTAAGGTTTACACCCGGGCACTCTCCGGGTAGTATCGTCTTTTATTGTAAAAAACAGCAATTCGTTATAGGAGGCGATGTGCTTTTTCGCATGAGTATTGGCAGGACAGACCTTCCGGGCGGAAACTTTGATGTGTTGCTTAACAGCATCCGAACCAAACTATTTACATTGGCGGATAACGTAACCGTATATCCCGGCCACGGAGAACCTACTACTATAGGATTTGAAAAAAAGAACAATCCATTCCTGAAATAAAGCCTAAAGCCTCAAATTTCAAATTCCAATCCCGGTTCTGAAATCAGCAATCAACCAATCACAAATCAGAAATTATTCCATACTTCCCATCTGCCGCGTATACGCCTTTATAAACAATGCGCCGAGGTTTTTGTGCGGAGGAACGTAGTTGTCGAATCTTTCCTTGGCGTCGCCTATGGTAAAACGGGAAGAGAGGTCTTTCCAGATGGTTAACCATTCTACATTCTTTCCTTCCTTAATATCGTCGTTTATTTCTTTGAGAATCGGCTCATTGATCAACCGCGTACCTACTTCCTTTGATGAAATGATATGTGCATCCGGGCAGGTTCTCAACACATCGTCGAGATTGTGAAAGCCACCACAGGAGCCCAGTATCACAATTTTAGAAGAAGGCGCCAGGTTGCGAATGGTAGATCCCACCCAATAGCTGTGCCCGCGGTGAATGGTGATAGAAGGCTTTAATGACCTGGTTTCCATAAACTGCTGCAAATGCGTTTGTGCTACCGAATCAAGTCCCTTTTCATAATCGAGCGGCAGGTTGGCATAAATGAGAACAGGCTTGCCTTTGGTTGATTTTATCTCCACCCATTCAGGCGTTTTGGTTACTTTCCATTCGCTGCCGGTGAACATGCTCATAAAATTGGCGTAGGAATCTTTTCCATCCTTGTCGCCATAAAAGAAAACCTGTTGAACTACCCTGCCGCTGTCATCCGTCAGGTCCTTATAATCAACTTTGTAAACAGGCGGAATTTTTAACCTTGCCGATATATCGATCGAGCTGTCTTGCGACGATTGGAAAATGGTTTGCAGGATGTCGTAAATAACAATTGTTCTGCGTTCTTCCTTTTCTTTTCCCTGTAAAAGGTTTTTTTCAATTTCCTGGTCTATCAGCTTTGTAACCAAAGGATTTTTCAAACTTCCGTACGAATCTGCCACGTCTACGGCATCTTCCAATGTGCCTGTTTTTTCCAATCCGCGCACAAATGCCATCATCAGCCTTTGGGAGCTGCTATCGGGCATGGTTTGCAAAAACTCATCCAGCTTGTTGTAACCGGCCGCCAGTTTAATGAATTTTTTAAACCGGTCGAACCTAACGCTCATGAGTAAGCTATCTCCCGCCGGGGTGGGCATGCGTTGCATCATCCGGTTAAAAACACCTTTATAGCTGGAGGTGTAAATAACATCTTCGCCCAATACAATCAAATAATACAGTTCCTGCGGTGTAAGCTGGTCGAGTATTTTAAATCTCACATTGTCTGGCGAATCATGCAAGGCATTGATCTGTTCAATAAAAACATTTTTTGCGCGGTCCTGGAGTTTGGCAACCAGTTTGTCGTATGCCAAAGGCGTATCCCTTTTAATCAACCTGTCTGTATAGCTGGTTTGTATGCGAACCAGCAGTTTATAATACTTCAGGTGGTCGTCCATTACATTGTATATATCTTCCAATGTAAGCCTGCCACCCACCAGCTCGTCGAGGAAAGGATAGTATTGCTGACCGCTTTTGCTGCTGGCTATAGAAACAATTGCCTTTACAAGTGAATCATTGCTTCTCCTGATCAGCTTGCCTACATTGGTACGCGTAGCCGCGGCATAATCGTACAACTGGTTAGGATTGCGATGGGCGGCTGCTTTTACCAGGCTGTCTGCAAAAGGCACTTCAGAATATTGTTCCAGCATCAGGAGCACCCTGTCCGGATTTTTTTCGCAATATTTCCTGAACAGTATCTGCCTGGCATTGGCAAAGCCTGCATTTTCATACATAGCGCTTCCGCTGCCATTAATATTGATATTGCCTACCTCGTAAGAGGCGCTCTGCACAATGGGGCCAATGTCTTCTTTCTTAATGTCGGCCTCCATCAATGCTTTGTAATTTTTCAGCAACTCCTGCGCCAGCACAGGGTTAAAGGTTCTGTTGCGCCACCCTGTATTGAATCCCTTCAGCAGGTTTTCGAGCCCGCTCAGGTATTTTACTTTTAGCCGGTGATCGAGCTTCGTATTGTTTTCAATCGAATCCCTCAAAGCATCTACTTCTTTTAAAAGCGCATCTGTTATAAACTGGTTGATATCGCTGTTAGAAGATATTTTGATGGTTTGTCCATCTCCGTTATTAAAGTGAAGTGCGTGTTTCTGTTCCTTTTCAATATTCTCATGATAACGTATACGGGCAATGTCTACCTTTTTTTTCAAAGTATCCACCTCTGCCCTCAGCTTACCGCCACCAACACATAACAATAATATAAGTGCAACGAATTTATGCATAGTCAATATGCTGCAAATTTAATGTAATAGTTGTAAGATCAGTGGTCAGCTATGAGCTGTCAGCTATAAGCGTTCTGCCGTCAACTTTCAGATTTGGATAAAGTAACCTGTTTATTTCTTACTTATTGCTTCCTGAAACACAGTTTGTTGAAATGGTTCACCGGCTTTTGCGGTTTGCTGATAGCTGACCGCTGAAGGCTGATCGCTTACAGCTAGCTAACCACTAACGCTTTATGGGTTAATTTAGTGCCAAAAGTAAAAGAACAGGTTAACAATTTCATAATCCGATGTTTTGGGTAGGTACGGCGCTCAAGGTTATTTTTGCGTAAACATATTGTTAATATGGACTCCAAAGGAAAGAAGGTACTGATTGCAGACGATGAACCGGATATACTTGAAATTGTAAGCTATAACCTGCGGAAAGAAGGATACGAAACCATTACGGCTAAGGATGGCGACGATGCGCTTCACAAATCTAAATTGTTTAAGCCCGACCTGATTATGCTGGACGTGATGATGCCTAATAAAAACGGCATGGAGGTTTGCAAAACGCTCAGGGCACAACCTTCCTATCACGACACATTGATTATTTTTTTGACTGCACTGAACGATGAGATATCTCACGTTAAAGGGCTTGAATACGGGGCAGACGATTACATCAGCAAACCCGTTAGTCCTAAAATACTGGTTACCAAAGTAAATGCTTTGTTCAGGCGGGTGCAGAAGCCTGAAAACGATAAGGTGATCCAGGTAGGCAATATCACCATCGACCCGGTGAAATTTGTGGTTACCATTGGCGACGACGAAATTGTGCTGGCTAAAAAAGAGTTTGAGTTGCTGCATTTGCTGGCAACCAAACCCGGCAGAGTGTTTTTGCGCAACGAAATATTAAGCCAGATATGGGGCACCGAAGTAATTGTGGGCGACAGAACGATTGATGTACACATCCGTAAAATCAGGCAGAAGCTTGGTATAGACTGCATCACTACGGTAAAAGGTGTAGGATACAAAATGGTAGTATAAACTCCGGTATAGTTTGATTGTATAATATTTAACCTGCAACTGCTGAGTAATGTGAAGAATATCACTGATCTTTATATGAATTGTATTACCCCGTATAACAAGCCGGCATGCTCAGCACAAAAAATACGTCTCCTCAGCAACTAGCTGGTTTTACTTCTTTGTTTATAGCCTTCCCCGTGGCGGCGGGCATTTTTTTCCTGAAACCGGTTTGGTGGGTATTTGTACTTGCGCTGATAATTGTGTTTTTAGGAAGCTATGGGTTGATACTGTATACACTTCAACGGTTTATTTATCGTAAGATCAAGCTCATTTATAAATTCATTTATCAAACTAAGGCAAGCAAACGCGAAGAGTTTTATTATAAGAATTTACTGCCCCAAAAGAGCATGGACGAGGTAAGCGCCGATGTTGAAAAATGGGCCGAACAGAAGAAAAAAGAAATTGAGGTTTTAAAAGCGAATGAAGCCTACCGCAAGGAATTTCTGCAAAACCTTTCGCACGAACTGAAAACGCCCATTTTTGCCATCCAGGGATATATTGATACCCTGTTGGGTGGTGCAATGGAAAACCCGGAGATTGGCACCCGCTTTCTCAGCAATACTTCAAAAAATATTTCTAGGCTGGTAAACCTTCTCAACGATCTTGATGAAATAACGAGGCTCGAAAGCGGCGAACAGATTTTGTACAAGGAGAATTTTGTTATCCAGGATCTTATTAAAGAAGTGTTCGACTCTCTATCGGTGTTAGCCAGCAAGCGCGACATCAGGCTCGGCATCAAAAAAGGTTGCGAGTTCCCTATTACCGTATTTGCCGACAAGGAAAAAATACGCCAGGTGTTGATCAACCTTACCGACAATGCTATTAAATACGGCAAAACAAACGGCAATGTAACAGCCAGTGCATATATAACCGATGAAAAGCATGTGTTGGTAGAAGTAAGCGACGACGGCATTGGCATTGCGGAAGAACATTTGCCCCGTATTTCCGAACGCTTTTACCGTACCGATGCTGCGCGCAGCCGCAAAGAAGGTGGCAGCGGGCTGGGGTTAGCCATTTGCAAACACATCATCGAAGCTCATGGCCAAAGCATTCATGTTCGTAGCAAGTTAGATGTAGGTACCACATTCGGTTTCATCCTCCATGCGCGCAAGGATTAATAATTAGTTCCTTTCTTGCTAAAAAACTGTAAAAAGACAAACAGCGATAGTAAAATCAGCAGATTTTGAGAGGCCTGATAGTGCGATCTTAATAGGTCTGGTAAAGAAACAACTACAATATTGGAGAGTTGAGTAATTAACTCCACGAAGAATTACCCATTAAAAAAATACAAATACCGTAAAAATACCATCAAAAGCCGTGCTAGAAATTCTTCTAGAGGGGAAATTTCTTGCAAAAACAAAAAAACGTTGTAATTTAGTCTCAGTTTTCATAGGGTACGGATTAAAAACGGGCCAGGGTTTCCACCCAGGCCCAATTTATTTTAACATGAGTCTTAATTTTCGCTTCACTACTGATTACAAATTCATTACAAATTAATTTTGTCAAAGCTGTATCCTTTGGCCGAAAAATGATCCAATACTCTCGGCAACGTATAGGTTAACTTTTGCATTGCTTTTTCACTATCATGAAAAACAATAATACTGCCAGATTTTGATGAACCGATAACGTTGTGCAAACATTTTTCCTGCGAAAGTTGGGGATTAAAATCCGCACTCAAAACGGTCCACATAATCACCTCCATGTTAAAAGCTTCTTTTATGTATTTTATCTGCAAGGCAGATGCCTTACCATAAGGAGGCCTGAAAAGATTGGAATCGATGTGCTTTTTTGCTTCTGTAAGATTTTCAAAATATTGTTTGTCATCGGTTTTCCAGCCATTCAAATGATTGTGGGTATGGTTGCCCGTTTTATGTCCTTCGTTTAAAATACGACGGTAAATATCGGGGTAGGCTACTACATTTTTTCCAATGCAAAAAAAAGTAGCCAGCGCATTGTATTTTTTTAGTGTGTCTAATACAAAAGGCGTTGCTTCGGGGTGAGGGCCATCGTCAAAAGTGAGATATAGCACTTTATTGTTAGCAGGCATTTGCCATATGCAACTGCTGTATAATTTTTTAAGCACCCAGGGTGTTTTTACAAAATAGAACATGTTGATGATTTTAAACTGAGGGCTTTCAGCAGTCAGCTATCAGCTTTCAGCAATTGTGCGTACGGAGGTGGTCAGGTTCAATAACGAACTGTATTGAGATATATAATAAAAGCAAGCCCACAAAAATTTATTCCTTATCGCCTGCCACCCTTATCACTCACTGATAGCTGATCGCTAAGTTAAGCCATTCTCAACATTGAATAAACCATCTTACTTTTGCCGCCTATGACTACAAAAAAAGTTCGGGTACGTTTTGCTCCCAGTCCCACCGGCGGTTTACACCTGGGAGGTGTAAGAACGGTACTGTATAATTACCTGTTTGCTAAACAACACAAGGGCGACTTTATATTGCGGATTGAAGACACGGATCAAAATCGTTTTGTGCCCGGTGCCGAAGCGTATATATTTAATTGTTTAAAATGGGCAGGACTGGAGCCCGACGAAAGTGTGATGCAGGGAGGACAATACGGACCCTATCGCCAGAGCGAACGCAAACCTTTATACCGCCAATATGCCGATAAGCTTGTTGCTAACGGTAATGCCTACTATGCGTTTGACACGCCGGAGGAACTGGAGAAAATGCGTACTGATTTTAAAACCGACCTGAACCCGTCTCCGCAATACGACCGCAATACAAGGAATAAAATGCGCAATTCCCTTACGCTTTCGCCAGAAGAGACAAAGCGACTGCTGGATAGCGGAGTGCCTTATGTGATCAGGATAAAAATGCCGGAAGAAGAGACGGTATCCTTTACCGATATGATACGGGGAGAAGTGAGTTTTGATACTTCGCTGGTAGACGATAAAGTACTACTGAAGGCAGACGGAATGCCTACTTATCACCTGGCGGTAGTGGTAGACGACTACCTGATGGAAATTACACATGCTTTTCGCGGAGAAGAATGGCTGCCCAGCGCACCCGTGCATGTATTGTTGTGGAAATATCTTTTCGGAGCCGACAAGATGCCTCAATGGGCGCATCTTCCCTTAATACTGGGGCCCAATGGTAAGCTTAGTAAGCGGGATGGAGCTAAATATGGTTTTCCTGTTTTTGCTATGAACTGGACAGATCCTAAAACCAATGAATTAACAGAAGGATTTAAAGAGAAAGGATTTTTGCCCGAAGCATTTATTAACCTGCTTGCGTTGTTGGGTTGGAATGATGGGACTGAACAAGAAGTGTTTAGCAAAGAAGAGCTGGTTGAAAAGTTTTCGATGGAAAGAGTGCACAGTGGCGGAGCAAAGTTTGATTATGAAAAGGCGAAATGGTTCAACCACGAATGGATAAAACGGTTAGATGCAGCCAGCATACGGCAACAGGTGAAAGCGGTTTTTGCGGCAAAAGATATTGCTGTGCAGGACGACAAATTATTAGACCAGGTAATAGCACTGGTGAAAGAGCGTTGCCACTTGCTTACTGATTTTGTTGAGCAGGCATCTTTCTTTTTTAAGACCCCCGGAGTATACGACCTGGATGCAGTAAAGCCTAAATGGAATGATGCGAAAAAATTGTTTTTTGCCGAAGTGATCAGGAATTTTGAACTGGCTGCCGTGTGGGATGCAACAGCGCTTGAGCATAACTTTAAAGAGATAGCCGCCGCCAATCAGCTTAAACCAGGCGAAGTGCTGCTGCCTTTGAGGATTATGCTGGTGGGAGGAAAGTTTGGTCCTCATGTGTTTGACATTGCTGCATTGCTGGGAAAACAGGAAACCATTAACAGGATAAAACAGTTTTTAGCGCTGCTATAAAATAAAGGCCTCATTATTGCTTAAATTTTCAACTACTGTAATTGTAAGGTTGCTTCCAATTTCATATTAATTAGCTGCTAACGGCACCACCTAAAAACAATCCAAATGAAAAAAATTCTTGCCGCAGTTGATTTTTCAGAGCCTTCAGACAATGCCGCATTGTATGCACTGCAGTTAGCCGGCACTGTTACAGGAGGCTCTCTTACCTTGTATTATGTGTATGAAAGTATTACGGCGGGGAGCGATGGCACTCCTTTGCTGGTAGATACAGAAGCAAGAAAATTGGTAGCGTTAAACGCGCTCGAACATTTGAAACAAAGGATTGCAGCCACCGCTTCTGTGCCGGTTGAAGTGGTAGCAGAAGAAGGCAGCTTAACCACCAATCTTGAAAAATATGTAAAACGGAATGCAGTCGATGTTGTGGTAATGGGTATTACAGGCAGCACAAAAATTGAACAGCTTATTATTGGCAGCAATACTTTAAACGTAATCAATAAAGACATTTGCCCGGTATTGATTGTTCCGGCAACAGCAACTTATAAGAAAATAGAAACGGCAGTTTTTGCAACCGATCTGCAACGCGTAGAAGCGTCAACACCATTAATGGTTTTGAAGTCCTTCCTCAATACCTTTCATCCAAGGCTATACGCCGTGCATGTTACTACCGAACATGCTGCTGTGCCGGATGAGTATAAAAAGGAAAAGGAAAAACTGTCGGAGATGCTGAAAGAATACAATCCAGCCTGCTATTTTTTGCTGGAGCAGGATTTTACTACCGCCATAGCAAGGTTTTCGCGGGAATACAATGCCGACATTATTATAACTGTGCCACGAAAACATTCATTTCTTAAAAACCTGTTCTCCGAAAGCCATACAAAAAAGCTCGCGTATCAAAGCCACCTCCCTATACTCGCTATTCATTCGTGGGAATAAACTGGGTAACGGCCTTTGCTTTTTGCAATGCGTCAGTTGTTACCCTGGCATTTTCAAACGTCCATTTGTAACCACGCCAAAGCCCTTTGTGCAAGCCTTTGGCTGCCTGGCTTATACCCTTAGGGTCGAACCCGGTTGCCAGGTGAGCTTCCGCAATGCTATCATATCTTCTTACCAGTTGATCCTTTGCATTGTACTGGTTAATTGCCAGGCGCTGAGAGCAGTGTTTTTGCCGGTTCAATTCGTCTTTTTTATTTTCAAAGGCCCATTTAAAACCGCACCAAAAGCCTTTGTACAAACCTTTTGCCGCCTGGCTGATTCCTTTTGAGTCGAACCCGGTTAGCAAATGCGCTTCTTTTATACTCTTGTATTTTTTTATCAGCTTTCCCTCTGCGTTATACTGATTAACCGCCATCCTGCGCGAATAGTTTTTCTTCCATTCCGACCGGTCTATTACCCGCAGGTACTCAAAATCCTGCCGCCCTCTTGCAATGGAACGACGTTGCTTGTAGCTTTTGGTTACAAGTCGCAGGTTAGTAATGCTGTTATTGAACCCGTCTCCATCCTTATTAATCACATACAACCCGTCTTTATCGTAATCGATTTTCTGATTAAATGCATTGTATACCAACCTGCGAACATTGTAATAATGCATGTTCTTTTCAAGCGATAATGCTACCTGCATACTTATCATTGCATCATCGGTAATTTTGTTGAAATCTTTTACCACCTTTTGCTTCAGTATACGCCCCTTCACAAATTGCTGGTAAAGTCTAGGGTGGGGAATAAAACGGTCAAGCGATTTCACCCTGCCTTTATTAGAAACCTGGTAATATCCCTCGTAACCCGCAATATCTTTCCATCTTTCTCCCTGGATGTTTTTTAATAATAAATTCTCATGTGGATACATAATTGATGTTTTTCTGGTTGCTGAATATTCAACAGGACAAGGGAGAACGGGTTACATTATCCTACTTTCCATTGAAAGCATAGGTGATAGCCATCGGGATCGTGCAAATACATTTGCTTCATGCCGTATGGAGCAATAGCTGGCTTATTGGTTGTAACCCCTATTGCCAGCAAATATTCATAATATTTGTCAACTTCCGGGCAGGAAAAGAAAATACAGGTATCATCGTGTGCCGCCACCCTCGCAGCGTCTGGCGCAGGCGGGCGATCTGCTGTTTCGTAAGCTGTGTTCAGCATAAGATCGATATTGCCTCTTTTAAGCCATACCCATCCAATGTCGTTCTCCGGCCCACCTTTTTCGTGAATCGCAAAACCCAGTATGTTGCAATAGAATTTTAAAGAAGTATTCATGTCAAACACCTGCAATAAGGTGCAACTATCTACAAACTCGGCTTGCATAGCGATGGTTTTGACATTCAAATTAAGTTTTTTTAGAAGTCATGTCAACATTTTACACATGCATTTTCGCACTTCACTCAATTTTATACGCAGTTCACTTAGCTGTATTATAGCGATCGTGCAGCATTTTACATCTTTGCACTGTTAAACAAACGGAATGCGAAGAAAGGGCGGGAGCAAGATAGCCGTCATACTTATGAAAAAAGCCGACAATAAAAATCATTTAAACTATTTTTTATGACCAACATGTCGGATGCCGGGCAAACGGCTGTAGCTACGGGTTTCGTATTGTATACAATGGAAACAGGAAAAAGTATGAGCAGCAATAAAGCAATAGTATGGCAGCATGCTTCGAGTGGCATTGATGCAATGCCGGAAATATCGGACGGCAATTATCACAACGATGACGAACAAATTGTAATTACAGGATTCAGGATGGACGGCGATGATACGCTGATGTCGGCAGAAGAAAGATTGCAGATCATCTCTACAAAAAAGAACTACAAGGTATCTGCCTAGCTTAAATAGTAAATAATTATCCAGGTTTAAGGATGTTTGGTTTCAGGGCTTCCCCGCTGCGGCGGGGATTTTTATACCCCTGCAGCAATGATCATGGGCGTTAAACTTAATGCTCTGCTACCCTCATGTCTTCATTTTAAAAATCAACAATAAACAACAATCATGAAACAGATCTCTATCAACTCCTTTTATCGCTTTTGCAGGCAAACATTTGCCATCGGCGCCTTGTTTGCAGGGAGCGTTTACCTTTGGGTCAGAATATTGCTGCACGAAATTCCATTTGAGTGGAAGGAAGAAATGGCTGTGCTGATGCAGTTGGTGCTTACCAGTTGGGTGATCATTGCCCTTTCAAAAGCCGCCTTTCAATTGGTTCCATACATCGTTACCCATCGCAAACAACTGATACTCCAACTGAATCCATACAAGCAGCAACTGGCTCAACTGCTGGCAGTAATTGTAATTGCAGGGTTTTTAGCGGGCTGCAATGCCCATGCCCTGGGTATAAAAAAGGATCTGAACACAGGAATGGTTACAAACTATAGCGGGTTATCGGCCGAAGACTCGAAGATCATTATGAACAACGAAGTGCTTGGACACACAGACATTCCGCTGGGAGAAAGCTTTATCATTGTTAATGAAGCAGTAAAGGGACTCACCGTAAAAAATAATAAGGTTTCTGTTGGTTGTTCGTTGACTATTGCAGACAAAAGCGGAACTGTATTGCTTTCTGAACCCGATCTTTTTAAAGGAAATGATGTTTTTGAAAAGGACAGCATCAGTTATCTAAAATGTACCGTAAATACTGGGCAACCCATGCGCTGGGAAGAAAACTATACCGTTACCGTAGTTTTTACAGATAAATTCGGAAACGGTAAAATTGAAAATAAGGTTACCATCAGAATGATTGATATTCCTTAAGTGTGAGGTTTAAGGTATGGGGTATAGGGAAAACCGTAAACCTCAAACTCAAAACGCTCTTATGTTCCTATGTTACTATGTGGTAAACACTGTTTCGTTTACATTTGTTGGAAACAAAGGTTTATGCATCACACATTGCTTACAGACAATCAACAGGGAACACTGATCATAACCATTAACCGCCCCGATAAATTAAATGCCCTTAACAAAACAGTGATTGCTGAATTGGCGGCTGTTATTGAAGAAGTATATACAAATCCATCCATAAAATCAGCAATTATTACCGGCAGCGGTCCAAAAGCATTTGTTGCGGGTGCCGACATTGGCGAATTCAATGCTTTAGACGAGGCTGGCGGCAAAGCAATGGCAGAAAATGCGCAAAAAATAGTGTTCGATAAAATTGAAAACGCCCCCAAACCATTTATCGCAGCGGTAAATGGTTTTGCTTTAGGCGGAGGTTGCGAGCTGGCAATGGCTTGTCATTTCAGGCTGGCAAGCGAAAACGCTCAGTTTGGTCAACCCGAGGTAAACCTGGGATTGATTCCGGGGTATGGCGGAACACAACGTTTGCCCCATCTTATTGGCAAGGGCAGGGCAATGGAACTGTTGATGACGGGGGCGATGATCAACGCAGAAAAAGCACTTCAATACGGCCTCATCAACTATATATTTCCACAGGAAGAGCTGCTTAAAAAAACTACAGAAATAGCAGCACTCATCAACTCCAAAGCTCCTTTGGCGGTAGCTGGTTGCATAAGTACAGTAAACGCCGCATTTGGCGAATACAAAAACGGATATGAACTGGAGATAGCCACGTTTGGAAAGCTGTTTGGCACAGCCGACGCAAAGGAAGGTGCGGCAGCCTTTTTGGAAAAAAGAAAACCATCGTTTATTGGTAAGTAAATTAATTGGGTTGATTTAGTTAATAAGGGATACAACCGTTCACTTACTTAACCCCCGGCCCACTTAACTATTTAATCCACTTAACGCCTAACTAATTTATCTTTGGCATCTTTAACCACATACCACCATTTTACAATTAGATATTGCTATGGATTACAGGATTGAAAAAGACACGATGGGAGAAGTGAAGGTTCCCGCAAATGCATATTACGGAGCCCAGACGCAAAGGAGTATAGATAATTTTAAAATTGCCCAGGACATCAACCGGATGCCTAAAGAAATTATCCGTGCCTTTGCTTATTTAAAAAAAGCTGCTGCCATTACCAATTTTGAAGCGGGGGTATTGCCTGCAGAAAAATCGGACCTGATAGGAAAAGTGTGCGACGAGATATTGCAGGGAAAGCTGGACGATTATTTCCCACTCGTAGTATGGCAAACGGGCAGCGGTACCCAAAGCAATATGAATGTAAATGAAGTAGTGGCCTACAGGGGACATGTGCTGAACGGCGGCAAACTGGAAGACAAGGAAAAGTTTTTGCATCCCAACGATGATGTAAACAAATCGCAATCCAGCAACGATACCTTTCCTACGGCCATGCATATAGCTGCCTATAAGATATTGATAGAAACAACCATTCCTGGGATTGAAAAACTACGCAATACCCTTGCTGAAAAAAGCAAACAGTTCATGCAGGTAGTTAAGATAGGCAGAACGCATTTTATGGATGCTACACCATTAACGTTGGGGCAGGAATTCAGTGGTTATGTATCGCAACTGGATCATGGATTAAGAGCAATAAAAAATACACTTCCGCATTTGAGTGAGCTGGCATTGGGCGGAACTGCTGTAGGTACAGGAATTAACACACCCGAAGGGTATTCCGAAAATGTAGCCAGGCACATTGCATCCCTCACCGGTTTGCCTTTTGTAACTGCTGCCAATAAATTTGAAGCACTTGCAGCGCACGACGCTATTGTTGAAACACATGGAGCATTAAAAACAGTAGCCGTAAGTTTGATGAAAATTGCGAACGATATCCGCATGCTTTCTTCCGGACCACGCAGCGGTATTGGCGAAATATTTATACCCGACAATGAACCGGGTTCTTCCATCATGCCGGGAAAAGTAAACCCAACACAATGCGAAGCACTTACAATGATTGCTGCACAGGTATTGGGCAACGACGTTACCATTAACATTGGTGGTGCCACCGGGCACTTTGAACTGAATGTGTTTAAACCTGTAATGATCTATAACTTCCTGCACAGTGCAAGGCTGATTGGCGATGGCTGCGTAAGCTTTGATGAAAAATGTGCTGTTGGCATTGAGCCTATTGAAGCCAACATTAAAAAGCATGTTGACAACTCTTTAATGCTTGTAACAGCGCTTAATACAAAAATTGGTTACTACAAAGCCGCTGAAATTGCGCAGAAGGCTCACAAACAGGGAACAACCCTAAAAGAAATGGCGATGCAACTGGGTTATGTAACTCCTGAGCAGTTTGACGAATGGGTGAAGCCAGGGAATATGGTGGGAAAGTTATCGTAATGCTTTATCAGTTAGGCGTAAAGGTTCGGGACTTTATAAGGGGCTTGAAACAAATGGAGCGCTCTGTAAAGTTGCGAACCCTTGCTGCAACCAGAGGCCCGCTCTTCTTTTTGTTAAAGACTTTCCTGGTTCCTCCCGGTAAAACAAATGTCAAGTTCTTTTTTCTTTTATAAATTTTGTAATTTAAAACCCGTTCGCAAGTTAATGTTAGGACCGAGTAAATAGCTATATTGTGGGTGATTTGTGCGGACAACCATACACGATAACAATAAGACAACTATACTTTAATATCTTTTGTAAATTCGTTCTAACCCAACCCAGCGAAGCCGAAAACTGGATATTAAACGAGTAGGCATTAAAACTTAAATCTATGGGAATAAGGAAATTATTAATGAGCTCTCTGGCTCTGATTGTATTTTCAATTTCACTTGTTATTTTTCAGCTAAGTTGTAAGAAAGAAACCACTGCGCAAACAGCAACTTTAACAAAGGATCAAATTCTGGTTGCTAAAAGTTGGAGGGTTGATCAGCTTCATAGCGTGATTAACGGTTCATATGCCATGTATTCAAATGGAGGAACGAATACCACAGATGTTGATTACGACAACGTTAGATATACATTCAATGCTGACGGAACCGGTACATATGTAGACCAATATAATGACAGCTATGCTATAACCTGGCAATTTACCTCTGCTGACAAGCGGTCGATCAAGTTTACCAGAAGTGGTAAATCACCCGACAATTGGGAAATGGTAGAAATAGCGGACAAGTATTTGCATGCTACACAAAATTTCACTGTAGGTAGCAATACCAACAATCTTCATTCCTTTAGATTAGTGCAAATTCCCTAACCAGCGAAACTGTTTAGCAAACACAACCTGTTTGCCAAAAAAGTCTGGTGCAGTGCAGCAGGAACTTCTAATACAAATTAGCAGGGGACTGGGAAGCAAGGATACCGGTACCAGTTCTTCCTGATTTTATACAAAGCAAAAAGGCATCGTAAGATGCCTTTTGCTTTAAACCAACTACAACATGAGAAAAAAGACGAAGTTTATATCCTAACCAGTTTTGAGCCGGTAAATATTTTGATGCTTTGTATGCATAAAACGCCGCTTATTAACTAATATTATTTTTTTGCTGTAAATAAATTTTCCCGACCCGGACTGTCTTTTTTGTTGTCTGCCCGTATGCTTAAAAGTTAAGTGTTTGCCACTGGTATTAAGAGGCAGAAATGCTATTTACCATTTGATAAGGCGCTGCTTTTTTAAGAGAAAGCATTTACAATATTAACATTATGAGCCACTTATTTTTTGCGTAGTAATAGTGCAATAAAATCCTTTAGACAACAGACGATCACCTGATAGACTAATCCCTACTTCTGTTTCGTTTAAAAGCACGATGCTCTTGCACCGTTTATGAAAAATAATTGGGACGTTGGCGAATTCTTTTTTGTAACAAGAGATATGAAGAGTCCAATTTTTTTTTTAACCACTTGAAGTATACACTGATCATGTAAAAATGATCTCTTTAATCCATACCCCCAAAAACAAAGAATGTTGGGTATTCACAGCCTCAGCGACTCTTTGTGCAAAACAAAAAACCCTCCCTGGCGGGAGGGCTTTTTTTTGCCCCGTTATTTGCATTCATATTTAAACTTTGTAAGACCGTCTATTACCAACATGCCATCTACCAAGTCTCCGATGGCGTGCAATTCGGTGACATAACCATCCGACGAAAATTTATAATCTTTATAGTCGGTATTATAGGTGTTGATTACGTTACCACCTGCATCGAAAGTTTTTACAACGATCTTTGTAAGTACATTCTTCGATTTTTTGCCTGCATTGATAGAAAGTATAAATGGCGCCAGCTCTATGGCTTCGGGAAAGCTGTAAATGAAATTACTCACTTCTTGCGACAGATCGTATTGCAGATCGGCAGTAAGCGCCGCTCTTCTTGCTCCACCTGCTTCGGTTGCTTCTACTTTTACGAGGTTGCCATTTAACCAGGTGTAGGTATATACAAAAGAGGGAATGTCGGGCGACAAGGAATAGATAAACCAGTTTTTGTTTTTCAAAAATCCCTCCTGGTCATACTGGTAAGTGTACCTGAACTTGTCTGATGCAGGATCTCCCGCAACTTCATAGGTGTCAAATTCCCTGATCCTCTTTTCCTGGTCCAGTAAAAAGAATTCATTTTCACCTACTTCAATGCTATCGCCTTTGTAAGAAAAATTTATGTTGTAATAGCTGCTGCCCGAGGTACTATCAAACATCTCGGTTTTTAATGGTCTGCCCTCGCTGTCAAACGTAACATAAAACGATCCGTGGCCTCTGCCTGTAACCGAATCGGTGGGCACTATAGCGGAAACTTTGCAGTTGTTTCCCAGCGGAAGATCAGTATTCCCTCTTTCTTCGCTGTTTTCTTTTGAGCAGGATAGCAGCAAAGTAATTGCCAGTAATATGTAAGTAATTGCATTGCCCGATCGTACCATATTATACGCGTGCCGCAGTATTATAATACCTGCACTTCGTCATTTACGGTAGAATTGGTCTCCACCG
>JBQCGX010000062.1:0-17549 GCA_051955255.1 Agriterribacter sp.
AACCTTCGGGTGATTCGTGAGGCACGAACCACGGCGAACGGTTTTTTTGTAAGACAAGTGATACGACGACACAGGTCGGCCATGCTGCATTCGCGCTGCTGCAGACCTGCGCCAGTTTTGAGTTTGAGGTTAGAAGTTTGGGGTTTAAGGCAGCCAAGGTTCGTGTCTCGCGAACTTTCGTGTGATTCGTGAGGCACGAACCACTGCGAAGGACACGAACCATGCGAAGAAAAAAGAAGCTACTCCTTATTTTGAAGTAGCTTCTTTATGTTATAAAAAAATCTTGGTGCGCTTTATTCTTCCGGCATCGTTGTTAAAGGAGGCACGTTGTTCTGGAATCCGTCGTATCCTTCGTTTTGATTGATCACTCCCTGCACGTTGTTGTTGATGGCTGCCTGGGGAATGGGCCACAACACATGGTAAGGGCTCATGGTATACCGGTCGCCATGATTGGTGGTAACTCCTTTGTTATAAAAATCTGTTTTTTCCATAATGCGGTCGTAAAAGAAATTGTCGTTGGAGAAGTTCTGGAGATTGTAGGATTTTCCATTGTACGCGGTTTGCCCTGTTTGCGCAAATATGTAAGCAATTCGGGTAAGCTCTACTTTGCGGGGCTCTTCGTAATACAGTTCCCTCGCGCGTTCATCTAATATAGTGCCGATGTTTACCTGCGCTGCATCAAGCGGCTGGCAGCCGGCCCTCGTTCTCACTTTATTCAAATCATCTGCGGCTAACTGCATTTCTCCTTTCCAGTAATGTGCTTCGGCTCTCAGCAAATAGGTTTCCGCCAACCGAAACACATACCAATCTGTATGACCACCGCTGGGCGTAGCATTTTGTTTGTCTTCAATATATAATTTATAGTGCGGCCAGTCGAACCAGCTTCTAATGGTATCGGCGCATAAAAGTCCTCCCGAACTGTTGTATTTCTGAAGGTTTTTGCCGTAATAGGCGTCGCTTTTTATCTGGTAGTTATTATACACCAGGTCTTCCATCCGCATCCAGTTTCCGGGTGCATGCCTCAAATCGCCCGGGTCGTCCCATATGGCATGAGTGCTGTACCAGGTGCCGCGGCAACGTCCTATTCCCCTGCCAAACATGGTAGCCTGGTCCCAATCTATAGCTGGCTGATTTTTTTTCAAAGCGTCTGAAGTGCCCTTCAGCCCGGAAGGAGTGTTGATATTGGAAAACCAGAAGGGCACCGCCTGCCGCATGGTGGAACCACCTCCCGAAAAGTCGCCGTTGTCAATAAAGCCGTCCCTGTCTATCACCAGCATCAATGCTTCTTTGTTGGCGCCAATGGCTTTGTTGGCGGGGCGGTGCAGATCCCATATCACATTTTTTGTGGGATCGTTCACGTCTACTCCAAAACGGTTTGTCATAAGCGAGTGTATGCCATCATCAATAACACGGCTAGCCGAAGCAATCGCATCATCAAACAAGCCCAACGCTAAATTTACCTTTGTGAGCAAATGACTCACGGCTCCTTTGTTTACTTCACCTCCGGCTGCTGTTGCGGGCACCCACTGCTCGGCAAATTCAAGATCTTCTTTCATCTTTTGCAGGATCACTTCCCGTTTTACTGTAGCAAAATCCAGCCTCGGATAATCAATGATCTTCATCGACACGGGTACATCGCCAAACTCGTGCGTGAGCATATAATACCTGTATGCCCGGTGGAAATAACCTGCTCCCAATACCGCATTCCGCTCTTCTTCAGACGACCATTTTGCCTGGTCGATAAAGGTAATAACCGTGTTGGCATATTTAACGCCTTTATAGCCTTCGTACCAATACCAGCCTATGCGGTTAAAATCTACATGATTCAACTGGGTGGTTGGAGTGATCAGCAAATTCAGATCCTGTGCGGGGCCCGATTTATCTGTTGTTCCCTCTACGGCTACTTCCGAAAAAATATTTTGCGTAATGATGGGAGCGCCATCGCCAAACCACTCGTAGCGCAGGTTGCGTTCGCATGCAATGATGGTGCTTTTAAGTCCCTGGGGCGTGTTAAATGTAGCGTCTGGCGTATAGAACGATAATGGCTCCGGTTTGAGAAAATCTTTTTTACAAGATGCAAAAACTGAAATGAGCATTACCGCTGGTAATATCAGTTTGGTTTTATTAATACTTTTCATTGTAATAAAATTTGAAAGTCAGCAATACAATTCATCACTTTTGTGCTATCGGTTACAAATTCAGGTTTATGCCTATTGTATACATTCGTGGTGTGGGGCCCGGGTTTGAACCTGAAGCCCATTCAGGGTCCCAGAAATCCCAATCGGGTGCATATACCGCTGCATTTTTTACAGATGCATATACGGTGAGCGTTTGCAGTTTGATGCGTTCCAATATTTCTTTCGGAACATTGTATGCAAGTGAAACATTATCGAGGCGTATAAACGACCTGTTCCTGTAAACGCTGTAGCTGGCGCTTCCGTCGTTAGAGGCAAGGCGTGCATAATCATTGATCGGGTTTTCAGGCGTCCAGAAAGGAAATGCATAGGAATTTACGCGATCAGGAAATGCATTGCTCCGGTTTTTTGCCTGGTTAAATGCTGTTTTATTTCCCCAGTAAGAATATACCAAAAACGAAAAGCTGAAATTTTTATAAAAGGTAAATTCATTTCGTAAAGTCCATCTGAAACGAGGTTCGGTATACCCTAAAAATTCCCTGTCATCGTCTGTGTATTTTTTGTCGCCGTTTACATCTTTTACTCTAAAATCGCCGGGGTAAACGCCGTATTCAGCCGCCTGGTCTTTGTCGCTGGTTTGCCATATACCCAATACCCGTTGATCCCAGATCACATCGAGCGGCTGACCGATAAACCATTTGTTCACTTTGTCATCGGGTTCTCTTTTTCCAATCACGTTGCCGTTGGCATCTTTAACATCTACTTCTATGCCATACAGGCTCACGATCTTGTTCCTGTTGAGGGAAAAATTAGCCGTGGTATTCCATGTTAAATTGGGGTTGGCAATGTTTTTGGAGTTGAGCGAAATTTCAAGTCCCTTATTATTTACCTGCCCCAGATTATCGTAAATAAAATCGAATCCTATTACGTCGGGCAACACGCGTTTAACCAGCAAATCTTTTGTAGAACTTTTGTATACATCAATGCTGCCGTCTATGCGGTTTTTAAGTATGGAAAAATCGAGCCCGAGGTTAAACGCCGCTGTTGTTTCCCATTTCAACAGTTTATTCTGCATATTGTTTACATACAATTGCGACACCTGTTGTATGGTGCCGTTAGGCAACACATGGAGGTATTTACCGGTTTGAAGATCGGCAAGTGCCACGTAGCGCCCGATGTCGCGGTTGCCATTCAAACCATAACTTACACGCAGCTTTCCATAATTAAGCCAGGTGGAGGATTCCAAAAAACTTTCGTCGCTGAATACCCAGCCCAATGCTGCAGAGGGAAATGTAGCGCGTGGATTGCTTTGACCAAATGCGGAATAACCGTCTCGCCTAACCGTTAGGGTAAGCATATAACGGTCTTTAAAAGTATAGTAAAGCCTTCCCATCAAAGCATCTGCACTGCTTCTTTCATCGCCTAGAGTGGCTGTTTCGTCGCTAAAGTCGCCCACGTTGGTAATTACAGGATTGGTGCCGCCTCCCATATTGTGATAGCTTAAAATATCGCTTGGCTGAAAGCCGGTGTTCGTCATCTTGCTTCTCCACACCTGGAATTTTTCCGCATTGATCAGTCCTGTAAATTCAAGGCGATGATCGTTGCCGAATTGATGGCTCCATGTGATCAGGTTATCTACCTGCCAGTGATAGATATTCCTGTTTTCCCGTGTTGCCCTTCCCCCTATATTGGTCCAGTCCTGCCACAAAGAAGATTCGCCGTTGAAGTAATTATACCATTGAAATCTCGGAGTAAAATTTACCTGGTATTTTATGTTGAACGGCAGGCTCACTTTTGCATAGAGGCTTGCATTCAGCTCGTAATACTTTTTCAAACGGTTGGTGTAGGTGGGCACGCCGTATGGGTTTTTTCCGCCGCTGGCTTCATCGTTTGGATTGAAGCGCAATTTGGTAGAATCGTCGGTGTAATAAGAACCCCAGGGCGAATTGGATGTTATCAAAGACCAGTCTACCGGCACAGCACTTTCATCGCGAATGCTGAATTGTGTGTTGGTACCAACGCTTAAAAAGTCGGTAATTTTAGCGTCGAGGTTAAGCCTTGTTCTTACAACATTGTAGTCATCCAGGTCAACAATACCTTCGTTGTTCATATATCCCAATGACCAGTAGTAGTTGAGACCTTCTTTTCTGCCAGACAGACTTACGTTATAATCTTGTCTTATCCCGTTCCTGAACATCATGTCATACCAATCGATGGACTGATTTTTAAAGTAATTTTCTATTTCAACGGGCTGCAGGTTCAATCGTTGCAGCCATACCCGCACAGGATCGGCAGTAGGGCTGGAGTTGTCGTATGCCAGCCAGTCTGCCACAGGTATATTGGATGGTAAAGTGCGGGGATCATCAAACCTGTACGGTTGTGCATTGATGTTAGTGCTGTACTTGCCCTGCCTCCTCCATACATTCAGAAAGTCCTGCGCATTGTAAACGCTTTCATTTACACTCATGGTAGCAACTCCTACGCTTGAGTTTACATTAATAGTAGGCTTACCGGCTTTGCCTTTTTTGGTAGTGATCTGGATGACACCGCTTGCTGCTTTTGAGCCATATACGGCCGCAGAGCTTGCGTCTTTTAATACGTCTACTGTTTCAATATCGTTCGGGTTAATATCTGCCAACGCTCCATAATAGATGATGCCATCCAATACAATCAAGGGACTGGAGCTGGCTGTAAGCGTATTCTTGCCGCGCACCTGCAAGCCGGCGTCTCCTTTTGGAGAGGCGGTGAACCCAACATTAAGCCCGGCGATGTTGCCGCGCAGCACATCCTGTATGGATGCCGGGTGTTCCTTTTGCAGTTGCGTTGCGTTTACCGAAGCTACGGCACCGGTCAGGTCTTTCTTTTTAGTTGTGCCATAGCCAATCACCACAATCTGGTCGAGGGAGGAAGCTTCGCCTATTTCCAGCACAATGTTGATTGATGTCCTGCCGTTCAAGGCAACGGTCTGGGTTTTGAAACCTACTGCGGAAAATACGAGTGACGCTTTTGGAGGCACGTTAGATAAGCTGAAACTTCCATCTTCGGCGGTTGTTGTGCCGTTGCTGGTTCCTTTGATGATGACCGAAACGCCGGCTAAGCCATCGGTGCGATCATTAGAGGTTACTTTTCCATTTACGGTAATGTTCTGGGCAAAGGCTGAACCCCATGAGCTCATGAGCAGGACGCATATGAGCATAGGAAGCCTGTGAAGAGCTTTCTTCTTCATAATAGCAAGTTTTATTGGTTATTAAACAGAATTTGTTGGTGCGTTCTACAGGTTGCGCTTATATATCAAACAGTTTATGTCAATAAGAACCATCGCCTTCTGCCTTTGATGCTTTACAGCAGGAGGTAAACAATGGTATGGGCGCAGGGGAGAACTATATACTTGCTCTTTTTAAGAGATAAGTGTTGATTAGTTATGCGATTATCTCTAAGGGATGTTAAGGTGAGTTTACATGAGTTAACGAGGTTACTAAAAGCCAATTGAATTGCCTCCGTCTACGGGCAACACAACGCCTGTGATATATGCAGCGGCAGGCGAGCACAGGTAGAGTGCGGCCATGGCTACATCAACGGGCGATCCCAATTTGTTCATAGGTGTTCTTGACAATACTTTCTGTTTTCTTTCGGGATCGTTGTTCAATGCTTTCGACGACATATCTGTTTCTATAAATCCCGGGGCAATGCAGTTTATCCTGATGCCGAGTGGAGAGAGTTCTACTGCCAGTGCGCGTGTCATGCCTTCCACGGCAGATTTTGCCGCGGTATATGCTATTACTTTGGGTATGCCGTATTGCGATGCCATTGAGCTTACCATGAGTATGACACCGCTTTTGCGCGGGATCATTTTTTTTGCCCATTCGCGGCTCAGCGCAAATACTGCCTGCTGATTGATGCGGATGATGGCTTCGTATTCGGCATCACTTACTTCTACGGCATCTTTCTTTAAGTGAATGCCGGCATTGTTTACCAGGATGTCTGTCGCGCCATAGGTTGCTTCGGTTTCGTTCACAAAAGCCGGGATGTCCTGCATATTGTTCATGTCGAACACCATGCCTTTGCATTTGCTGCCTAATTGCTGGCATGCTTTGTCAATATCATTCTTATTTCTGCCGGTAATAATTACTTCAGCGCCATATTCAACAAATGCCTTTGCAATTGCATACCCCAGTCCTTTGCTTCCACCGGTTATAACGGCCCGCTTTCCTGATAATTCAAAATGATGACCCAATGCCATAGCTGTTATGTTGTGATATTGATTTTATATTTTTTTCCCGCGGATTTTCATCTCCACCCATCGAAAATGATGCCCTATGCCGGTGGGTGAAAGCACTCACCGGCAGACAGGCGACGAAACGAAACATTTGCGAATCTGCGGCTAATCTTTTTAAAGACTTAATCCAACTCCGATGATCCAAGCCTCTGCTTTGAACCTGTTTATTCTTTTTTTGCTTTTGCCAGCGATTGTGTTGTTGTATAATATTTCGCAATCATACCCGGTACTTCCCAGTCAGGAAGTTTCCCTTGCTTTAAATAATCAAGATAGCGTTCCATTACCTGTCCAAAATGTGCTTCGTGTCCAACATCGTATTTGGCGGGTATGATCACTTTCCATTCGTTGTTGTTTTTTTCTACTGTAATGCCGGGGTGAATGTTGTTTATTTTGGCAATTGCCTGTTGAACAGCAGTGTCAAAATCGGCAGCCTGTTTTGCATTAGCCGGCTTAATGTATAAAACGGGCTTAAAGTTTTCTGCTTTTGTTTGCCTTATTTCCAATGTGGCTTTTGAGCCTTTCACTACAGCATAGTGCGAATCGCCACCTTCTTCTGCCTTGTAATCCCAGCGCGCAATGATCTTTACATGTATATCGCGAAGGGTATAATTCATTTCGCCGTTGGCATGTGTATTTAAAACAGCATCTTTTACGATATACGGTTTCAAAAAATCGGGATAAGAAGATTTGCCGGTTACGGCCGAAAACTGCGATAAGGTAAGTGGTGTTGGCCAAATGCGCGATCCGTTGATCTGTATATCTTTTTTATAGTCCAGCACCTGATCGGGAAAGCATTGCCATTGCACAATATCTACCAGGTGGGTGCCAACATCGGCAATAGCATCGCCTTGCTGTGCAGGATCAAAAAACCAGTCGGGGCGAATGAGCTGTTTACCCGATACATTTTTTGAAAAGTAATGGATGCTTTCGATCATTATTGCCGGATCTTTTTCAGTACCTTTTTGCAGTTCGCCAAAAAGTTCGGGTATATGCATCAGCTCTTTCTGGAGCATATTGGTTATTTCGGAGCGCTCGGTCATGATGTCGTACAGCAATACTTTTTTCGCTGCCGCCTCGTCGAATGCTGTTACCAGCTTTGCAAAATTGGTGGTATCTATCGCCATAGGCTTGTCTGCGAGTACGTTCAAACCTGCTGCCACCGACTGGCTGATGTAATCCGTTTTCAGCCTGTTGTTGCCCGATAGCACCACCACGTTTCCCTTTTTTTCCTGGAACATCTTTTCTGCAAAATCCGGTCCCTTGTATACCTGCTCGTTCCAGTTGGTGGGATTGTCGGTTCTGCTATTGTACTGGTTTACCAGGTTCAGGTATGCCTGCAGCTCGGGTCCATCAGGCGCGTACACATATACGGTAGTATCTATAGATGGATAGCTTGTTTTTTGAACAAGCGCAGCGTGAAAATGCCCGGGATCAAGTGTCATCAATCGTACCTTGCCCGAATCTTGCTGCATAGCTGTATTTTTTTCAGCAGGCTGTTGGCAGGCGCCAGCCAGCAACAAACCTGTAAGCAACCATGAATTTTTCAATCTGATCATATCCTTTTTGGGTAAATATCAAAAAACAAAAAACAAGAACCAAGAAACAAATGACAAGAAACAAAAAACAAGATCCAAGATTCGAAAAACAAGAAACAAAACGAAGCCGTCAGCGATCAGCTTTCAGCAATCAGGAAATCAGAAATCTCAAATCCCAAATCTGTTTACAGCCTCGTTGTAACATTAAATCCTTTCTCAATCTGGTAGGGCCATCTTTCGGCACGTTTCAGCATTTTGTTGGCTTCGTCGTCGTTTATAAATCTTTCTGTTACCGGGTCCCACTGTAATTTCCGCCCCAGCTTCATGGCTGTATGGTTCAGCAGGCATATGGAACAGGCACGGTGCCCGGCTTCGATAGGAGTAATATTGGGCTCGCCGGTCATAATACTTTGCAGCCAGTTTTCGTGATGGTTCTTGCTGTCGATCAAATGAATTTCATTTTCCCCTATCACTGATGTAAGAATTTTAGGATCGCTGGCATCGAGCGCTTTCGAATTGGCTCCTTTCGACACCGGATCGCTTGCCGTTACAGAATAGTTGCCGCGTGTAACAAATATCCATCCGTCGGAGCCTACAAACTTAACGCCATTGGGATATTCGTTGCTGGCAAGCACTTTAACGCCACTGGCAAACAGGGTTTCTGTTTTGTAGTTGCCATGCACATCCCACAGCGCCTCTTTAGCAGGCCAGTCTGACTTGCCCGAAATTTCGATGGGTCCGGTATTCTCTGTATTCATGGCCCAGTTAACAATGTCAAAATGGTGTGAGCCCCAGCCGGTAATCATACCTGCGCCAAATTGTTCGCAGCGCAACCAACCCGGACGCGAAAAATCTTTTTGCGGATGCACCAGCTTTTCGGTGTAAGGTACCCAAGGAGTAGCACCCAGCCATTTTTCGTAATTAAGGTTGGCGGGAACAGGCATTTCTTTCTCCACGGTACTTTCTTCGGGCTTGTCTATAGGCAAACCCACGTAAATGGTATGTATCTTACCTATGCGGCCATTGCGCACCAACTCACATGCTTTTTTAAACTGTGGCATGGAACGTTGCTGGCTACCCACCTGCAATACACGTCCCGACTTGTGTACTTCATTACTTAAAATTCTGCCTTCGCTAATGCAAAGCGATGCCGGCTTTTCCATATATACATGTTTCCCTGCTCTCAGTGCATATATGGCGGGCAACACATGCCAATGGTCGGGCGTGGCAATAATTACCGCGTCAATATCTTTATCGTTGATCAGCTCTTCGTAATGCTCATAGGTTTTGGTGCTGTTGTAGCCCGCCTGTCCTTTCTTAATATAAAAATCGTCTACAAGTTTTTTACCTAGCTGCAGCCTGTTGCTGTCAAGGTCGCACACAGCCAATACGCGTGCATGTTCCGATTTCATAGTGCCGGGTATATCCAAGTCGCGCGCAATTCTGCCTGCACCTATAGCCCCCACGTTAATGCGGTTGCTGGGTGCATATTTTCCAAAAACGGTAGCGGGAACAATGGTAGGGGCGCCAGCAAGCATGGCAGCACCTGCTGTGCCTTTAATGGTGGTTCGTATAAAGTTTCTGCGAGTAGAGGTTGTTTTGTTTTTTGCCATTACCTTTTATTTTGCAATGAATAAATTGAATGATGGTTAGGTTTTTAATAGGGTAGGGGATCATTGGGGCTTTTGGCTTTTGCCTTTGAATAATCAAGATTTTTTTGCGAACCTATTACCCATGTAATGCCGCCCATAATATGTTGTTGAAATTCTTTGGTTTCGTAAATAGGAGCATCATGCCCGAGCGAGGTATACCATTGTCTTCCGCCGTCAAATTCATGGCACCATACAGATGGCGAAGAGGTGCCGCCATAATAGGTAGGTTTGTCCTTATCATCCAGCGGCGCAAGATCATGCACCATTAACACATGAATATCAGGGTTGTATTCTTTAAAGAAATAACATTCATCGTCCCTTTCCCATCGTTGTGGCAAAAAAGAAGTGGAGGGATGATTGCGATCGATGATGATTTCTGTAAAGGGCTGATGTTTGGCATGCCTTAAAAAGCTGGCACCGATCAATCGTTTGAACCAGGGCCACTGGCGTTCGGTTCCGGTGGCAGAATGCAGTCCCACAAAACCGCCGCCTGCCTGCACATAGCGCATGAATTGTACTTTCTGATCGTCTGTATCAAACACTTCGTTGTTGGTGTTGTTGAAGATGAGCAATGCATATTTTTTCAGATTTGCCTCTGTAAAAACTTTCGGATCGGAAGAAGTATCTACTGCAAAGCCATGCTCCTTGCCCAACTTTAAAATAGCGCCGGATGCGGTAGCAATATTGTCGTGCACAAATCCCTTCCCGTTTTTGGTGTATACCAGCACCCTCACTTTTTTCCAGTTTATTTTGTGTTGATCTTTGTTTGCTTTTTGAGCCACGAGTGTACCGAAATAAAGCAAGGTGGCTACCAGTAAAATTCCTTTTTTCATCATCAGGTTCATAATTAATTAAATTTTCCGGACTGGTGTCCCTGGTGTTACATCACATTTTTTGAATGGTTATTGTTGGCGGATGAGCAAAGCTGTTCCATGCCTCTTCTGCCTGCTTAGCCGTTATTTGTCCATCGTATATCAGCATCCTGTATCGCAGCACATGGTCTTTGCCCGGCTCCAGCACCCAATCTTTATTACGCGTAGGGCTGAAGCTGAAAAATACATCGCCTCTTTTATTCGCATCTTCCGGCCATACCCGCATGGGTTCGGGATGGTTGTAGTTTGCAGGATAACTCAAAAACAAAATACCCGATCTTCCTTTTTCCATATCGCCGTCTATCATGCACCAGCGGGCGGTAGAAGCATCGGCTTCTTTACGGTTCTTGCCTTCGGAAGTAAGCACTTTGCTGTTTTGGTTGTTCCATGCTTCGCTGGCTCTAAAGCCAAAGCCTCCGTAACGATACTCTTTTAATAT
Organism: Agriterribacter sp.; assembly: GCA_051955255.1. Lineage (GTDB taxonomy): Bacteria > Bacteroidota > Bacteroidia > Chitinophagales > Chitinophagaceae > Agriterribacter. The sequence continues at coordinate 10,910 of JBQCGX010000062.1, forward strand.
CACGGTGCTGTCGGTTGCACAGTTCAGCGAACTTGTAAAATCACATATCCATATTTTATCGCCGCTGTTATACACTTTAATATTCCATACTTCATTGAGCGCCGTTGTTTCTTTGCCGGCAACAGGAATATTAAAGGCTACATGCTGCTGCAATGCTTTAAAGCCTGCGAACACAGCGCCGCTATAGGTGCCAATGAAATGGCTGAAGCGTACGGTGCCTTTTTTATCGCCCAGGTTCCAGAAATCAATTTCTTTGCCCATGAATTGCACATGCGTCCACGGGTTCCACAAGCCCATGTGGTGGTAGTGATCGGGTGCGTTGATACGCGTAAGCACATTGCCCGAAGGCGACCATAAGGGGTGGATAAAGCCGCTACGCTTGAAAAATGTATCTACTCCCGGAGGTGGATAATGCATTCCGAAAGTATACTGCAATACAGGCTTGCCTTGTGCAGCAATTACAAGATTGCTGCTATCGGTACTAATACTGATTGTATTGTCTTCTTTTTTGGTAGCAGCAGTTTTTTGCGAAAGCTCAAATACATGTTTACCCGGAGCATTTTGCTGAAGCATCCACCATATATACCTGTGGTTGCCATTTTCGACCTGGAAGGGAATATCGTATTTGTTTGACCCTTTTATTTCTTTCAGCGAAAGCTGGTTGGCTGGTAAAGCAGTCAATTCGTCGAGGTTTACAGACACCGGAGCGCTCATGCCACCTTTGGCAGTAAGCGTTAGTCTGGCAATGATTTGTGCATCGGTCGTAAAAAAACAAAGAGACAAAAGCATCGTGACCGGAATTGCTAATCGTATTCTCAGCATTCTCATATTTTGTTTCCCTAAGCAATCTGTTCAGGTAAAAATAGGGATATACCCTCTTCATTCCAACTCTAAAAACTGCAGGGTAACGAAGGGAAATGTTGCACTCGTTCCCGGCAACGTTTGCATTGAATTTTGTTCAGCTATCCGTATAATAATTTCGAAAAGATTTATTGGAGTGCCCTGTTTGTGCGAGAAAAATGCAAAGACCCATTATCTTTACTGCCATGCAGCATGAACAACCGGTTACCATTAAAGACATTGCCCGTAAACTCGGTATTTCGGCTTCTACTGTATCGAGGGCGCTGCGTGGCAGTACTGAAATAAACGGTGCTACAAGAAAGCTGGTGCAGGACCTGGCGAAAGAATTGAACTATACGCCCAACCCCATTGCATTATCGCTTAAGGAAAAAAAGACCAAAGTAATTGGAGTGATTGTGCCGGAGATCGCCAATTATTTTTGCTCGGCTGTTATTGCGGGTATTGAAGATATTGCGTATAACATGGGGTATCATGTTGTAATTTTTCAAAGTCATGAAAAATACGAACGGGAGATCATGAATGTAAAGCTCCTTACTTCGCGCCGGATAGATGGATTGATTATTTCTGTATCGAACGAAACTAAAAACGGGAATCATTTAAAGGAACTGATTGAAAAGGGAGTGCCGGTAGTGATGTTTGACCGGATTTGCGACGAGGTGGATACGCCGCGGGTAGTAACCGACGATGCAAGAGGCGCATACGATGCTACCTGTCATTTGATAGAGCAAGGATATAAAAGAATTGCACATGTAACAATGGCGCCGCATCTTTCTGTTACTAAAAACAGGATGCGGGGCTATAGCAGGGCATTGCAAAAACACAAGCTGGCAGTACAAAAAAAGTGGGTGGTGCATTGCGATTTCGACTACGGGAATATGAAAAGAGCCGTAGAGAAATTATTAAAGACCAAGCCTCGGCCCGATGCTATTCTTGCATCGGGTGAAAGACTGGCAATGAGTTGTGTGGAAGTATTGAAAGAAATGAAGCAACGCATTCCTGCCGATATGGCGATGGCTGGTTTTTTCGACAACCCGGTGAGCCGCTTTATCGATCCTGCATTAACGGCGGTACATCAACCTACATTCGATATCGGGCAATCTGCTGCACGATTGCTGATTGAAATGATTGAAAACAACAGCCTGCAGCATCAATACAAAACCATTGAGCTTAAAACAACCATGGAGATCAGGGAATCGTCGATGAGGAAATAATTTGAAAATTTGAAAATCTGGAAATTTGAAAATGTGAAGAATGTGAGAAATGGAAGAATGGGGTATAGGTATAAGGCGCTGGGTGTAAAATGTAAGGCAGGGTGTAAGAAAGGCTGATGATAGTCTAAAACCTATAAGATCTGCGTGCTGCTTTGCTGGTGCGGCAAACCTTACAGGTTTTTCAATCGCAAATACACTTCGTGCACCTTTGTGTCTCCGTGTCTCCGTGGTTCAATTTCAAATCACTTAAATCTCGACCATACTTCATATATCGGGTCTCCTTTTGAACTAAGCCCCGAGTGGATCCAGTTGCCATTTTCCAGTTTGCCATCAAAGGAGAGCGAAGCACCTACTCTTGAATTGTCTCTCGAAAAGAATTCGATGTGTTCGGTGTATTTGCCATTTTCAAAAGTGTACTTACCTCCACCGGTACCCGAAAATTCACCTGTTTCTATATTAATGGCAGCCCATTGAAAATGTTTGCCCGATAACAGTTTGAGTGTTCTCCTGGCACGCAAGGGAATATCTACCATTTTGTCGTCTTGCTTGCGCTGTGTAATGCGCCAGTTGCCCGATAGTTCGCTCTTGCCATCGTCGGCGCGGGTAAAGCTGAGCGTTGAGCCTGTTATATTGCTGGTGAGCGTGTTGCCCTTAATATCGTAATCAATTTCCCGGGTTTTTCCCACAGTTGATTTATCTGTACTGTTGAATTCTGTTTTCAGCGCTATTTTTTTATTTGCTGCAGTAAACGATCCACCGGTGGAGCTTTCAAATTTTTTGTCGTTCTTATCAAAACGGGTAAGCATGCAGTAGCCATCGGCAATAATCAGCAACAGTTCCGTATTTCCGTCGTTGGCTGTCCATGCACCATTTAGCGGAGAAATAGCATGGTCTCTTTTAAAGGATGTCAGTATAACCAATACCAGCATTAACGAAAAGAAAACAGCAAATTGTGGCAAGTATTTCATAACAATAAATTTTACAACGGGTGATAGTTTATGGTTAAATAAGTTAAATGGTTAATTGGTAAAACAGGCTATCAATATTCCACGTTGGGAAAGGGAGGATAAAGATAGGGAAAAAGGGGAAGGGATGAGGTGGAAGGTGTGGGGTAGAAGGGATAAGGTAGAAGGTGTAGGGAGTAGGGTATAGGGTTTAAGGCATAAGATATAAACTGCCTGCCTACTACTGCCTTCTGCCTTTTTGGGTGCTTAGCTAATAGAGTTTCTGAAAAATTTTAACTTTAACTAATGATACAACGCTTTTATTTTGATACATCTGTTTTCGGCGGAATTTTTGATGCTGAGTTTGAAGCAGAAACCACATTGCTTTTTGAAAAAATTAAGTTGGGACAAATTAAATGTGTTTATTCAAATCTAACAGAAAGTGAAATAGCAAATGCTCCTGAGCGAGATTAGAAACTTTTTTGATGGCATACCTGATCAGTTTAAGGAAAAGGTATTGGTTACTCCCGAAGCATTAATACTCGCTCAAACTTATGTGAAGGAAAAAGTTGTGGGCGAAACCAGTTTAGATGACTGCATTCACATTGCAATTGCTACTTTAAACAAGGTTGATATGCTGGTAAGCTGGAACTTTAAACATATCGTAAATGTTTATCGGATTCGTGGGTATAATTCAATAAATTTACGATTAGGATTTGGAACACTGGAAATCCATTCACCAAAAGAAATTGTGAATTATGAAAACGAAGAATAAAGTTGAGAAGGAGTTCGATACTGTTAAAACGTTTAGGGAAATTAAAGACAAAATTTCTAAAGACATAAAAGGAATGACCTTCGAACAGTTACAAGTCTATCTCGAGAAAACAAAACAGAAACCCAAGGCATCATAGTCCGGAGGTATAAGGTGTAAGGTAGAAGGTATAGGGTTTAAGGCATAAGGCATAAGCTGTCTGTTTGCTACTGCCTTCTGCCTTTTAAACTGAACTCCGCTGAAAAACTGTTTTTCTTTACTTTTGTCGGGAAATATATAATCTATGCCTTCATTCGATATCGTAAGCAAAGTAGATCCGCAGGCGTTGGACAATGCTGTGAATGTTACCCGTAAGGAAATTACCAACCGGTTCGATTTTAAAGACACACATGTGGTAATTGACCTGAACAAAAAGGAATTTAAACTCAACCTTGAAACCGACGGTGATATGCAGATGCGGCAACTGATTGATGTATTGATCAGCAGGGCGCACAAACAGGGCATTGCTCCTGAGGCTTTCGATGTATCGAAAGAAGGACAGCAGAGTGGTAAGGTATGGAAGAAAGAAGTAACCGTGCGGAACGGCTTAAAGCAGGACGATGCAAAAAAAATAGTAAAACATATCAAAGATGCCGGGTTGAAAGTGCAGGCCTCTATAAATGATGACCTGGTGCGCGTAACCGGCAAAAAAATCGACGATCTTCAAACGGTTATACAAGCTTCTAAAGGCTGGAACCTGGGTATTCCGTTGCAGTATGAGAATATGAGAAGCTAAGAAATTTTTGATTTCTGATTTGATGATTTTTGATTTAAAGCGTATTTAATTCACACAAATCAGAAATCATCAAATCAAAAATCAGCAATCCTTTATCCTTTCAACTCCCACACCAGTGCGCTGGCGCCCAGTATGGCTGCATCGGCTTCCTTTAGTTCGCTGAAAATGAGTTTCACCTTATTCTGAAAAATAGGAAGGAGGTTTTTTTCCATGTGCTCCTTGGTGGGCTTCAGTATCAGGTCGCCGGCTTTTGTCATGCCGCCAAACAAAATAATTGCCTCTGGTGAAGAGAACATTACAAAGTTGGCAAGAGCCAACCCCAGCACTTTGCCGGTATACTCATATACCTCTTTTGCTATTTCATCGCCCTGTATGGCGCAGTCGTATACAACTCTTGAATCAATTTCATCTTTTGGAAAATTTCTCAGCAGGCTGTCCTTATCAGACCGTTGCTCCAGGAATTCCCTGGCAGTATTGGCTACGCCCGTGGCAGATGCATAACTTTCAAGCGATCCCTGCATGCCTGTGCCCGGGTGGGTGCGTCCGTTGGGGATGATGGTAATATGCCCCAGTTCGCCCGCAAAGCCATCGTGGCCGTATATCAGGTGCCCGTTGGCAACAATACCGCTGCCTACGCCCGTGCCCAGGGTAATCATAATAAAATCTTTCATGCCCTTTGCAGCCCCATACATCATTTCGCCTACTGCAGCCGCGTTGGCATCGTTGGTTAATGCTGCGGGTACTCCAAACCGTTTGGTTACCATATCTGCCAAAGGAATAATGCCCTTCCAGATAAGGTTTGGCGCATATTCTATAGTGCCGCTGTAATAATTTCCGTTAGGGGCTCCAATGCCAATTCCCTTAATGCTCTCAATGCCCCCTACCTGGTCTATTGCCGGTTGCAAAGCGTTGTATAACTCTTCAATATAATCCTCAATTTTTTTGTGTTTCCTGCTCGAAATAGCTCCTCTGTATAAAGTGTCTCCCCGGTGGTCAACAATTCCAAAAACCGTATTTGTTCCGCCAATATCTATACCTACTGCATATTCCTGTTTCATATAATAGTATGTTACTTTATGTTTGGTTTTGATTCTTTTTTTGCGTGATAAAAATAACGTTAATGTCCGCCGCCGCCTTCCAGCGCATTAAAATCAATGCCCTGCGATTTTAAAACCGATTTTACCCGGAGGGCGTAAAACGCAAGATAAGCAAAACACAATACCGGTATCCAGTAAGAGTGATGAATGCCTATGGCCGGCAAATCGGCCAGCTTGCCCTGCAATGGCGGAATAATGGCGCCACCCAATATCATCATAATCAGGAAAGCCGACCCTTGTGCAGTGTATTTTCCCAGCCCCGCAATGGCAAGGCTGAAGATGCTGGGCCACATGATGGAGCAGAACAATCCACCACTTAAAAATGCATAAGTGGCAATTTTACCGGTGGCAAACAACCCGATCAGCATGGCAATAATGCCCATTCCTCCAAATATCAGCAAGGTTTCTGTAGGCTTTTCTTTACCCAGGAAGAAGCCCGCTATCTGGAATGCAATTACAACGGCATAACCGTACAGTGGCGTAAAATCGTTGCCTGCAATCAGATTCACCCCAATGGTAATACCAAAAGCTATATAAGGCACCAGTATCCATAAAATGGTGCGCATGGATTTTGTGGGATTGAATACAGTAATGGCGCCCGTCCAGCGACCAATCATCAGGCTGCCCCAATACAGTGATACAAAAGGAGCCAGGTCGTTTTCACTGTATCCGCCAAAGGCTTCGGTTTTTAATAATTCACCGAGGTTGCTTTGTATGGTTACTTCAACGCCTACATACATAAATATGGCAAGCATACCCAGTACCAGTTGCGGGTATTTCATAGCGCCCCAGCCGGCTGGATTTTTCTGAGCGCTTCCGTTGGCGCCAAAAAAACTAATGATCATAATTACCAATCCAGCCACCAGCAGCCACATATTGCGCAGGCTTACCTCGGGCGAGAGCTTTTCATTTTCCTGCAACCCCCTGTAGCTGGCGAAGATGATGCCAAAAACCACTGCCATTACAATGGTAATAAAGAT
>JBQCGX010000063.1:0-34989 GCA_051955255.1 Agriterribacter sp.
GCTTTGCCAGGTCGGATGTTTGGAAAGTAAGATTGATGATAGGCAGTTTGATCCAACGCGTTCCTTCATTGATCTCTGCTCCAAAAAACAGGGTGTATATTAATAAAGGAATAGAGATCAGGAATAAAATCAGCGACACGCGGGAGTACAAGGTGTAATTGATGCGATGCGCAAAATAAATGATCATAAGCCCTACGGCTGTAAAAGCAAACTGCTTGAACAGGTAAGACTCTGCACTTTTTGACAACCTGTATGCAAGCGTACCCGTGCTGCTGTATACCACGAGCATGCTCACCAGGGTTAGCAGTATTACTGCTGCCCAGATCACTTTGTCGCCCCGCGTTTTGTTTAAAATACCCTGCACGAAATTTCTGATTTCTGATTTTTGATTTGAGATTTGAAATCCCGCAGTCAAAATCGTTATTAGTATATTATGCCTTCTTCCCTATACCTTATACCCTACTCCTTACCACCTACCACTTACCACTATAACTCCCTTACCGCTTCCTTAAACTGCCTTCCCCTGTCTTCGTAATTTTTAAACAGATCGAAGCTGGAGCAGGCGGGACTCAGCAGCACTACATCGCCCTTGTTTGCCAGGTGAAAAGCTGCCTGCACGGCTTCCTTTGCACTGCTGGTATTCACCATTACTTCTACATGTTTGCCAAATGCTTCATGAATTTTACGGTTGTCTAACCCCATGCATACAATGGCTTTTACTTTTTCTTTTACCAGGTCGAGCATGGTGGAATAATCGTTGCCTTTATCAATGCCTCCCAATATCAGGATGGTGGGCTGCGTCATACTTTCGAGCGCATACCAGGTACTGTTCACGTTAGTGGCTTTGCTGTCGTTGATAAAGTCAACGCCTTTTACGGTAAGCACCTTTTCCATCCGGTGCTCAAGGCTTTCAAAATTTTCAACCGCTTCCCTGATCTTTTCTTTGCGTATACCCACGGTGGTGCCGGCAAGTCCTGCAGCCATTGTGTTGTACTGATTGTGCTTTCCCTTTACGGCGAAATCAAACACACTCATAGATGTCCTTTCTGAATCAACTTGAATTGTCATTGTATTATCTCTTATATAAGCTCCTTTAGGTAATTCGTACTGCATAGTAAAAGGCAATGAGTTTGGTAGTAATGATATTTTTCCGAGGTACTGCTTTATTACGGGATCGTCTTCACAATAAATAAAGACATCATCCCGTGTTTGATTTTTTATGATATTGAATTTGGACTGTATATAGTTATCGAACTTATAATCGTACCTGTCCAGGTGGTCTTCTGTAATGTTCAAAAGCACCGCTATATCAGGTTTGAATGTATCGATGTCGTCCAGTTGGAAGCTGCTGATCTCTGCCACATACAATGGCTTGGGATCGAGGGCTACCTGCCTGGCAAATGAAAAACCGATGTTTCCTACCATTGCACAATCAATTCCCCCTGTTTTGCATATAAACCAGGTAAGGGACGTAGTAGTGCTTTTTCCATTGCTGCCTGTAATAGCTATTACTTTACTATTGCCTTTGTACCTGTATGCCAGCTCTATTTCACTAATTATTTTTATTCCCTTAGCTCTTATTTTTTTAACCAGCTCATTTTTTTCGGGTATGCCAGGACTCTTTACTACTTCATCGGCATTGAGTATTTTTTCTTCCGAATGTTTTCCTTCTTCAAATGCAATATTGAACTGCTGTAGATCGTTTTTGTATCGTTCCAAAATATTGCCAGCATCCGACACAAACACATCATACCCTTCCTTACGTGCAAGGATAGCCGCCCCCACGCCGCTTTCGGCCGCTCCTAATATGACCATTCTTTTTGCCATTCTTCTTTCTAAACTCGTTTTACAACCTTACAGGTTCTTATAATAATCTACCTCATTTTCAAAGTGGCTACAGCAAACAGCACGCACAAAATGGTTACAATCCAAAAACGCACTGCTATCTTGCTTTCATGATACCCCAGCTTCTGGTAGTGATGATGCAGCGGACTCATAAGGAATATCCTCCTGCCTTCGCCATACTTTCGCTTGGTATATTTAAAATAGCTCACCTGTAGTATTACACTCAGGTTCTCTACCAGGAACACTCCACAGAATATAGGGATCAACAATTCTTTTCTCACAATAATTGCCAGCGAGGCAATAATACCGCCTAACGCAAGGCTGCCGGTATCGCCCATAAATACTTGCGCGGGGTAAGCATTGTACCACAAAAAGCCAATGCACCCTCCCACGAATGCTCCCACAAAAACCGACAACTCTCCCAGGTTGGGTATATACATAATGTTGAGATATTCGGCAAAGCGGGTACTGCCGCTCACATATACAAATATGCCCAGGCATGCACCTATCAAAGCGCTTACTCCCGCTGCCAGCCCGTCTAATCCATCGGTAAGATTGGCTCCATTGGAAACAGCGGTTATAATAAGCGTTACTGCAATGATGTAGATAACCCAACTGAATTTTTCTGCGCCTTCGCCTATCCAACTGATGAGCCTGGTGTAGTTGAACTCATGGCTTTTTACAAAAGGAATGGTGGTAATAGGTGTTTTTACAATGGCATAGCGATGTTCTTTGCCTTCCATTGTAACGATGGTATCGCCTATCTTTTTTTCACCACTTTTTAAAATAGCGCTTATCTGTGTCCCCTGCGGGTCGTAATATTCACGCCATACTACTACTCTTTCGTTAAAGTATAAGGTAGCGCCAATGATAATACCAAGCCCTATTTGCCCGATGATCTTTGAAAGCCCTGCCAACCCGTCGCTGTCTTTCTTTTTATAACTCTCGCCTTTGGCCTGTGCTGCTTTACGGGCTTTGAGCTTCAGGTAATCATCCATAAAACCTATAAAGCCCAACCATACCGTACACAACAGCATCAGGCGTATGTATACTTTATTAAGATCGGCAAAAAGCAGGGTGGGAATTAAAATGGCCAGCAGTATAATAATGCCGCCCATAGTAGGTGTTCCCTTTTTTTGCTGCTCGCCTGCCAGCCCCAGCTCGCGCACACTTTCGCCTATCTGTTTTTTCCTGAGCAGGTTGATGAGCCGCTTTCCATACACAGTTGAAATAAAAAGCGACAGCAGCACGGCGAGCAGCACCCTGAAGGTGATAAACTGGAATAACCCGCTGCCGGGAAATTTTAGTCCTTCAGATTTTAGCCATTCAAAAAGATAATACAGCATTTCGCTTTTTATTTAAATACAATAGTTATTTGCCTAACAATACAAACATCTCGCGCAATACCTGTTTGTCATCAAAAGGATGCTTTACCCCTTTGATCTCCTGGTACTTTTCATGTCCTTTTCCTGCTATCAATAAAATGTCTTCTTTATCTGCCAGCGTTACCGCTGTTTTGATTGCTTCTTTACGATCTACTATGGCTATGTATTTACGACGCATGGATGGTTGCAAACCTGCTTCCATGTCCTTCAATATATCGCCTGGCTCTTCGCTGCGTGGATTGTCGGATGTAAAAACAACTTTATCACTATGCTCGCAGGCTACTTCTGCCATTACGGGGCGTTTTGTTTTATCGCGATCGCCGCCGCAGCCCACCACGGTAATGATGCGTTCGTTTCCCTGCCTGAGCTTTTTTACGGTGGCCAGCACATTCAGCAATGCGTCGGGGGTATGCGCATAATCTACGATGCCGATAATTCTTTGATCGGGCGAAACCGTATAATCAAACCTTCCCTCGGCACCGGTTAAATTGCTCATTACCTGCAACACCTTTTGCTTGTCTTCTCCCATGCATATTGCCGCTCCATATACTGCCAGCAGGTTGTACGCATTAAATTCGCCAATCAGCCTGAAGTGTACTTCCTGGTCGTTGATGTTCATGAGCAACCCGGTTAAAGCATTCTCCAGTATCTTTCCTTTAAACTCCGCCAGGGTTTTTAAGCTGTATAAATGCTTGGATGCATTTGTGTTCTGCAACATCACAATGCCTCTTTTGTCATCTGCATTGCTGATGGCAAAAGCCTCGGATGGGAGATTATCGAAAAAGGATTTTTTTACCCGTATGTATTCATCAAATGTTTTGTGATAATCGAGGTGGTCGTGCGTAATGTTGCTGAAAATAGCGCCGGTAAAATGCAAGCCGGTAATCCGGTGCTGGTGAATGGCATGACTGCTGCATTCCATAAACACATGGCTGCAGCCCTGCTCCAACATTTTTTTCATCAATGCATTGATGCTGATGGCATCGGGTGTTGTGTGTGTGGCAGACAATACTTCGGTGCCAATTTGATTTTGAACAGTTGAAAACAAACCGCATTTGTAACCCAGCTCGGAAAACAGCCTGAACAATAAAGTGGCAATGGTTGTTTTGCCATTGGTACCGGTTACGCCTACCACTTTCATTTTACGGGAAGGTGACCCGTAAAAATTATCGGACATATAGCCTGCGGCTACAGCGCTGTTCTCTACCTGCACATAAGTAATGTTTTCCTGCCTGGTTTGCGGCAGCACTTCGGCTATAATAGCGTTGGCGCCGTTTTGTATAGCAGTGTCTATATATACATGCCCATCCTGGTTATGCCCTTTTACAGCAATAAAGCAGGTGCCTGCAGTTGCTTTGCGCGAATCTATCTGCAGATCCTTAACATCGAGGCGCAGGTTTCCCAACACCGACCGGATGTTCACCTTGTATAATATGTCCTGTAGTACTGGCATCTTAGCTATGGGCTGTCAGCTATCAGCTTTCAGCCTTTATAATTTGTTTCTTTTACTTTTCACCCTTTTCCTTCTACCATACACCTTCTATCATACACCTTCCACCCTACACCTTTCCCCTCAATTCAATTCCAACATTATTTTCTGCCCCTTGCCTATTGCTGCTCCTGCGGCAACAGACTGGCTGATTACTTTTCCTTTACCTTTTACTTCTACTTTCACACTCATATTTTCCAGCAGGTACAATGCATCTTTTAACCCCATTCCTTTTACATCGGGCACTACTTGTGTTGCAACGGCTACCGGTTTCATTACCGGCTGAGCAGCGTTGCCAGCCACGTATCCCCATTTTTCGGATGACAGCGAATCGGCATATCTGAACTCCAGTTCGTCCATCACTTTTTTAACGTCGCTGCTATAACCGCTCCAGTAAAAGCGGCTGCTGTCTAACAGCGATTTGGCGGTATACAATTGCTGCTCTTCTGCATTCAATGCGTATAACTTGTCGGCAATTTCCCTGAAAACCGGTGCGGCTACCGCGCCTCCAAAATATTTTACTACATGCGGTTTATTTTTGATGACCACTATGCAGGAGTATTTTGGTTTGTCGGCAGGAAAATATCCCGCAAACGACGATTGATATACCCCATCGTTGTATTTGAACTTTCCGTCGTTCACCTTGGCCGTTCCGGTTTTACCGGCCGCGCTATACACCGCATCTTTAAAAACTCCTTTCGCTGTTCCTTCTACGCAAACTGCGGCCAGGCATTGCTGTAACTGCTGCAGTGTTTTTTCCGAGCATATTTTATCGCTGAGGATATGCGGTTCAAATTCGTGCAGCACCAGTCCATCTTTCTCCACTTTGTTTACCAGGTAGGGCTTCATTAAGCGCCCGTTATTGGCAACACCATTATACACCATCAGCATTTGCAGGGGACTCAGCATTACTTCGTATCCAAAACCCATCGACGGCAGGGTTTGCATGTGCCAGTCTTTCCGTTTGGGATTTTTTACCATCGGCCGGAACTCTTCTTTCAGATCAACCCCTGTGCGGCCGGTAAGATGCAATGTTTCGTAATGTTTGATGAACGAAGCCGGGTTTTTGGAATAATAATTATACGCCAGCTTGGCCATTGCCACATTACTGCTATGCTCAAACGATTCTTTGATCGTCATTAAACTCTTGGGCGATTTTTCTGCATCCCTGATGTGCCGTCCGTTCAGCATCCACGAGCCTCCGTTGATTTCTATCATGTCGGTGGTGGTAACATAGTTGTCTTCCAGCGCTGCCATAAGGGTAATGAGCTTAATGGTAGAACCAGGCTCCGAGGTTTTCAATGCATAATTGTCCTGCTCGAAATACGATCCATCGGGCATGCGACCGAGGTTGGCCATGGCTTTTATTTTGCCGGTGGCTACTTCCATTACAATGGCACATCCTTCCAGCGCTTCGTTCGAGATCATCATCCGCATCAGGGCGGTTTGCGCAATGTCCTGTATGTTTACATCAAGCGTTGTTACAATGTCTTTACCATTTTCCGGCTCAATTTCCGAACCCTCTACCGGCACAAATGCACCGCCTGAAATCCTGCGTACCAACCGTTTGCCGGAAATACCTTTGAGCAGGCTGTCGTACGTTCTTTCAAGCCCTACGTTTTGTGTAACTACCTGCCGGTTGCCATCGGTATAGGAGCGCGACAAGCCAATGGTTCTGTTAGCCAGCAGCCCAAAAGGTGTAAGGCGTTTTTCCATATCTTCTACAATAAAACCGCTCCTGTTCCTGCCCTGCCTTACCAGCGGCAATTGCCGCAAAGCCTGGTATTGCTGAAAGCTGATCTTTTTTTTCAACAAGTAGTAACGGTCTTTTTTCCTGTACCCTGCCTGCAATTGTTTTTTATAAGCTGCAGCGTTTTGATCCTTGAACAATCCTGCCAGCCCTATAGCCAGCGAGTCTATATTTTCATTGAACCGTTTACCATCTTTTTCGCGCAAGCCATCTGCCAAAAAATCAATATGAATGTCAAAGAACGGAATAGAAGTGCTTAACATGCTGCCATCTTCACTGTATATCGTTCCACGGTCAGCGTCGAGCGTTCTGTATTCAAGATGCAGGCTGTCGCTCAACCCTTTCCAGTAAGCTCCCTGCACCTGTTGTATATAAAATGCTTTACCAATTACAAACAGACTCAGCAATACAATTGCCAGGAAGGAGAGATACACGCGCCATAATATGTCTTTTTTTACTTCCAAGGTTATACTGTGTTGCCAATGCCAAACGATTTTTTACGAGAAAAGTGAAAGGAAAAAATGCAATCATTTTATCCTTTCACTGTTGTGTAATTCACCGTCCCATCGTTTATTTTTTTGCCTCAATTTTTAATGGAGGCTCTTTTAGCTCTTTCAATCCCAAAGGCTCTACTGCTTTGGCCAATTCACTTTGCTTGCCCCTCATCATCAGTTCGCCTTTCAGGGTTTTGTATTCATACTGCAATTCCCTCAATTCCTTTGCGCTCCTGTTAATGTCTTTAATAGTGTTTTCGGCATAATGCCCGTTATATATATATACCACAGCCAGCACCGCAAGGAAAAGGAAGTAATAAATATTCTTTACTACCCATCCATAGCTCAGCAGTCGCTTAATGCCCGCCATGCGCGACGTGTCGTCTTTTTTTATCGTTTCCTTTATTGTTTCTTTTTTTTGTTCCTGCTCTTCCATATCAAACAATCTTTTAGGTTTTGAACTATATCACCGCAAGATGTAAGCTCTTTTACAGTTCCCGTTTTTCCGCAAACTTTTGTTTCGCCTATTTTTTTTCGGCTACGCGAAGTTTTGCACTTCTGCTGCGCGGATTGTCGTTTACTTCTTTACCCGAAGGCGTTAGTGGTTTTTTGGTAATGATATTGAATGGGCTCTGAGGTTTTGTGCCGTACAGCGAATCGGCTTCTGCTTCTTCGAAACTGCCATTGCGAAAAAAATTCTTTACCAGCCTGTCTTCTATGCTGTGAAAAGTAATGATGGCAGCACGACCACCTTTCTTCAAAAGAGCGGGAAGTTGTTGCAGCATTTCCTGTAAAGCCCCCATTTCATCATTCACCTCAATGCGCAACGCCTGGAATACCTGGGCAAAGTATTTGTTGGGATTACCTTTTACCACAGAAGCAACAGCATGTTTAAAACTGCTGATGGTTTTGAAAGATACTGTTTGCCGCTGCTGCACGATTGTTTTCGACAAGGTTTTGGCATTGGTTACTTCGCCGTATTTCTCAAACAGTTTGTGCAGGTCGTGCTCGGAGTATTGCTGGAGGATATGCGCTGCCGTTAGTTCCTGCCGCTGATCCATCCGCATGTCCATGGGAGCATCGTCGAACCGGGTAGAAAAACCACGTGCAGCTTCATCGAACTGGTGACTTGAAACGCCCAGATCTGCCAGCACACCATCTATTTCGCCTGACTTATACAGTCGTAAAAATTTATGGAGGTGGCGAAAATTATGGGGAATGAAGAAGATGCGTGGATCGTCGGGCAGGTTGCGCCTGGCATCATCGTCCTGGTCAAATACAAACAATTTGCCCTGGGGACCGAGTGCCGACAATATTGCCCGGCTATGCCCGCCGCCGCCAAAGGTGCAATCTACATACACTCCGTCTTTCCGGATATTCAATGCGGAGATCGCCTCGTTCAACAAAACCGGAATATGATACGCCTGTTGTTCCATTATTATAAAAGGTGAAAGCAGGTACCAGCACCTTGCACTTTCTCCTTTTGCAGCGCGCTGCAATTTTATGCGTTCGCACTGCTATCCTTAGCCATAACTTCCTGAGCCAGTTTACTGAATGCTTCGGGTGAAAAAGTGTCAAAGAACTGATGGTACTTACTTTTATCCCAGATTTCAATTTTATCGTATGCCGAAACGAGCAAAATGTCTTTTTCAAGCCCGGCATAATCCATTAAATTCTTGGGGAGCAATAATCTGCCTGCACTGTCCAACTCCAACGTAGCTCCGTTCAAATAGTAGCGGCGGAATTCTCTTACCTTCGGATCAAAATCACTTTTTCTGCCAATTTCTTCAAAAATGGGTTCCCAGTTTTTCATCGGGTACAGGGTGAGGCAACTTTCAAAACCCCTGTTAATAAAGAAGCTACCGGTTTCCCCTTCCGGGATTTGCCTTTTAATCCCTGTTGGAAGGAGAAACCGACCTTTTGTGTCCAGAGTAGCTTCATATTCCCCTAAAAACCGTATCATTTATAAAGAGTTACACCATTTTCCCATTAATTCACACAAAATAACACATTTTCCCACCTTTAACGAGCCTTTTGATTTAAATATTTTATCCACAGCAATATTTTTTTCGAAAACCTTACTGGCAAAGGATTGCAAGAGATTTTTATATGTTTTTGGGAGAACCAGCCTGCGTTTAATGTGAATAACTGTGGATAAGTGGGGAAAAGCTAATAGAAACAGGGCATAAGAAACAAAAAGGCAAGAACCAAATAACAAGATCGAAAAAACAAAAACCAAGAACCACAAGAAAGAAGAAATAAGAACCAAAAAGGTAAGAAGTGACTACCTCAAATACATCGATGACTGCTAATTTGCACCCTTTTAGACATTCAACAGCCCAATCTCAAATTTTAAATTTCAAATCACAAATTCTCCGATGAACGTCCGTAAGCTCAAAATAGAAGATTTTACCTACCAGCTTCCTGAAGATCGCATAGCGTGGCGACCACTGGAAAAAAGAGATGCGTCGAAGCTGCTGATATACCGGGCGGGACAAATTAACGAAGACAGCTATAGTAATATCGGCCACTATTTGCCTGCAAACTCACTGCTGGTGTTCAATAATACGAAGGTGGTGGAAGCTCGTATTATTTTTCGCAAACCTACAGGTGGTGCCATTGAAATATTTTGCCTGGAACCGCATGCGCAATATGCGGATATTACCTCTGCTATGTTGCAAAAGGGAAAAGTTTGGTGGAACTGCCTGGTGGGTGGCGCAGGCAAGTGGAAACATGGCGCCATCCTCGAAAAGAATATTGAGACTGCAACAGGCAATCTGCAACTGAAAGCCACTATCGTAGAAAGACAAGCTGATTCGTTTACCATTGAACTGAGCTGGCAGCCTGCACAACTGAGCTTTGCAGAAGTGTTGCACGTTGCGGGATTGGTGCCGCTGCCCCCCTACATTAAAAGAAATGCGGAGGAAGCAGATAAGGAAAGATACCAAACCATTTATGCAGCACACGATGGATCGGTAGCGGCTCCAACAGCGGGCTTGCATTTTACAGAAGACATTTTCAGATCGCTGGCTGAAAAAAATATTGCCACGGGTTTTGTAACGTTACACGTGGGTGCAGGAACTTTTAAACCGGTAAAGGCGGAGCAGATGGAAGATCACCTGATGCATACAGAATTTATAGATGTAACCCAGGAATTGATTGACCAATTGATCGACGCTTACGGAAATATTTTTTGCGTGGGCACCACTTCCCTGCGCACATTGGAAAGCCTGTATTGGATGGGGGTTAAAATCATTCAACATCCAGCCATACAACCAGAAGGATTGCCCGTTAAACAATGGGAAGTATATGAGGATCTGCCGCAAGACACAGACGTTAGGGCAGCGCTTGAATCTTTACTGAATTGGATGAAAGCGCGGCACCTGAAAAGATTGATCTCGCAAACGCAGATATTAATAGCGCCGGGTTGCAAAGTAAAAATGATAGCGGGACTTATTACCAATTTCCACCAGCCGCAATCTACCCTACTGCTGTTGGTTGCTGCACTGATTGGAGAGGATTGGAAAAAAGTGTACGCGTATGCGTTAGAGAATAATTTCCGGTTTCTGAGTTATGGAGACGGGTGTTTGTTGTTTAGCGGTGAGCAGTCAACCATCAGCCGTCAGTGATCGATGTGAATTGATACTCCACATGTCGCATTATCACATCCCCTGCCGGTTATGAGCGATGTTAAATTATTGAGCCGCTTTATAGCCGGTGGGAGATGCCTCCTGCGTCGGCATGACGTGAAGGGGGAAGCCGCTGAATGCTCATGGCTGAATGCTGATAGCTGACCGCTCACTTCAACAACGGAAATTCCAATGTAAAGATAGACCCCTTGCCAAGCGCACTGTCTACTTTTATCTTTCCTTTTTGCGCATCTACCATTGCTTTTACATAGCTCAAACCCAACCCAAACCCTTTAACGTTGTGAATATTACCGGTGTGGGCCCTGTAGAATTTTTCGAATATCCTGTTTACCGTTTCGCGGCTCATTCCTATGCCATTGTCTTCAATCCTGATGCGAATGTTGTTCCCCACATTCGTGGTGGATATGTGTATCTGTAAGCCGCTGTCCTTCGAATACTTAATGGCATTATCAACCAGGTTGCTTATCAGGTTGGTAAAATGTACTTCGTCGGCTTCTATCAAATCGTTCTGTGCATTTAACAAAACAGTGGCCTTGCCCTTTTTATCTTCCAGTTGCAGTTGAAAATTGTCCATCACCCCGTTGATCACGTCGTGCACATGGTGGGCTTTCATGTTCAGTTGCACATCTCGTTTGTCGAGCAATGCAGCCTGCAAAATAGTTTCCACCTGTTTGTTCATCCGCTTGTTTTCATCTTTAATAATACCGCTGAAATACTCCATCTTGTCTTTGCTCTGCAATACTTTTTCGTTCTTCAACGCATCTACCGCCAGCGATATGGTTGCCAGCGGTGTTTTAAATTCGTGCGTCATATTATTGATGAAATCGCTTTTTATTTCACTGAGCTTTTTCTGCCGCAACATTGTATTGACCGTTACAAAAAAAGCGGTGGATATAATAAGGGTAAACAAAACCGATCCGGCAATCATCCAGCTTAAAGAAGGAAGCAATATCGTTTTTACATTGGGTACCAGCACCCACAGTTCTTCTTCCGCAACCAATCCTTCGGCTATACTGCCACCCGGCGCAGACAGCGGGAACCAGAAGGCCCTGTTGCGCAAAGTATCGGCAATCATCTTGCTGAAGTTTATTGTTTGCATCTCGTAGTTATTGCCCATATTGTGCCGGTTGACTATGGCAAATTCAAAACCTGCGTTTTTCAACCCATATTTCTGCATGGACTTTTTCAACTTTTCATATATCTGTGTGGGGCTATACCGTTGGGCAACTGTTGGAGGCTTGGGCAGCGTGAGTAACTGATCTGACGGCCACTCGGGCGACAACTTGGGAAACCCTACCGTGGGGAGCTTGCCTTTTTGCTCTGCAATTTCCGAGCCTACTTCCACAACGGCGAGCTGAATATTTTGCTCCAGGTCTTCGTACTTGAGTTGAATAGCATTCTTTATCAGCATAATTTGTACAATAACGATGCCGATAAGCGAAAGAGAGATGAGTATGATGATCAGTAAGTAAATTTTCTTCATCCGTATGCAAAATTACTTTTATATTGCCGCTGGAACCCGCACCAGTGGCTATTTAACGAAGTTTTATACATAAGTCAGGCTGCATAAGATGGAGGTTTAAAAGCTAACAATGATACAAAAAACTGCAGATATTATTGCCTGCCAGAATTTTCTACATTAACTTACAACCATGCATGAACTCTCAGCCGGTACATTATTAATTGCAGAACCGTTCCTGAAAGATCCGCACTTTATGAGAACGGTTATTTTATTGTGCGAACACGAAGACGAAGGCAGCTTTGGCTTTGTGCTGAACAAAGACTTTAAGCATACTGTTGACGAACTGGTTCCCGAACTGGAGGGTATTAAACTACCTGTATTTGTTGGCGGACCGGTGCAGGCAGACACGCTGCATTTTCTACATAATTGTCCTGATCAAATTCCTGGTGGGGTGGAGGTAATAGACGGTATTTACTGGGGTGGCGATTTTGAACTGGTAAAACTATTGTTGCAAAAAAACCAGCTCGACCCGGGAGACATCCGGTTTTATATTGGCTACTCCGGGTGGGGCAGCCACCAGTTAGACGATGAAATGAAAGGCAAGAGCTGGATAACCACAAAGGCTAAAAAAAATATAGTGTTTCACCGAACTCCGGCGGATATCTGGAAAGACTCTCTGAAACTGCTAGGCAGTGAATACTCAATGATGATCAATTTTCCTACCGATCCGCAGTTGAATTAGCAGAGCAAGGAGCGTTTGTGGTTTGTTGTTTATTGTTTACAGTTTGCCGAACAAACCCATAAACAACAAACTATAAACGCCAAACGTTTTGTCTCTTGGTTCTTGCTTTTTGGTTTTTTGATTTTTTACTCCAATTACTGGTTCTTACGCTCCCTGTACATATTGGGTGAAACGCCCATGAGCTTTTTAAAAAACCGGGAGAAGTAATAAGGATCGTCTATTCCTAAAAGATCTGCAATCTCTTTTATGCGGAGATTGGTAAAAAGCAAATACTGACATGCCTGCTGCACTTTTAAATGATTAAAATATTCTACCGGCGGGTAGCCTGTTTTTTTCTTAAACAGAAAAGAAAGATGAGAGGGTGATAAATTCACTTCCTGCGACATTTGCTGCAACGTGCTGACGGAACCTATATTTTTTTTCATGTAATTGATCAGCAGGTTGATCACATCATTTTCTGTTGAGCTGCTTTCTTCATTCGTATTTTCAGGACGCATGTAAGTAGCCAGGTAATGATGAAAGCACAAATTGGCATACACCATATTTTCAATTCCATAACCTCTTTCCAGTTCTGCATAAATACTGCTAAACAAATCTATCTGCTGCTGATCGTAGTTGATAAACCCTTTGATATCGCCCGATAAAGTGCGGATGTAATCAACAATACTGTCGGAAGTGGTACCGGTAAAGTGTACCCAATATATTGTCCACGGGTTCATTTCATCCGCTGCATATTCATGCTCCACCAGGCGTGGGATAATGATAAAATTCCCCGGTTCTATTTCGTACGTTTTTTTCTTTACTATGGCTGTTCCTTTTCCTTTTACGCAATAGATCAGTATATGCTGGTCTACTCCGTGCGTTCGTTTCCGGTAGTGAAATTTTGCTTTAGGATAATACCCGATGTCTGTTATGTGCATAGAGCGAAGTAGCACATCTTTAGAACAGTTAGAAACAAGCACCGTGCGGGGAATTACAATAACTTTTTGT
Organism: Agriterribacter sp.; assembly: GCA_051955255.1. Taxonomy (GTDB): domain Bacteria; phylum Bacteroidota; class Bacteroidia; order Chitinophagales; family Chitinophagaceae; genus Agriterribacter. Next base: position 13,808 of record JBQCGX010000063.1, read on the forward strand.
CCCTGGAATCCCTCCTTTTTCTTGATCTTTTTTTTAATTACACCTGACATGAAATCTATCTTTCAAAAAATAATTGGCAACAGAATTTATTGACTTCAATAATCAAATGTTTTCCACGGTTTTTCAGGTCGTAATATAATCCATTATAATCATTATTAAGTCCATGTTTTCAGCGAACGTCTAAACTAATTTTATTTTTTTAACGATCGAAAACTGCCAAAATGAGAAAAAAGCCAAAGCTTTTGCCTTCGCTCCATTATTTGCCTGGATGCATTTCTGCCAGGCATTTAAGAAAAACAGCACTCTTGTTTTTCTTACACCTTTTGTTTCTTACAGGCATTGCACAAACTGGTGTTACTATATCTGGAACGGTATCCGACAACCAGGGTACCCCGTTATCCAGTGTTACCGTGTCTGTAAAAAATTCATCCATTAACACACTAACAGATGAACAGGGAAAATTCAGCATCAACGTACCTAACAGGAAAGCTGTTCTGGTGGTAACATACGTAGGTTATCAAACGCAGGAAATTTCTGTGGGCGATAAAACAGCGGTCAACGTAACATTGCTACCCGGCGAAAATCAATTGGAGCAGATAGTAGTGGTAGGCTATGGTACGCAAAAAAGAGCTTCCGTTACGGCTGCCGTTGCAACTATTAAAGGAAGTGATATAGCCGCTAAACCGGTAGCAAACCTCAGCAACAGTATTGGCGGTCGCGTGGCGGGTGTAATATTCACACAAAATGCCGGCGAGCCGGGTTACGATGGCGCCAACATTTTAATACGTGGCACCAGTACCACCGGCAACACGCAACCGTTGGTAATAGTAGATGGTGTTCCGCGCAGCTTTAACCAGCTCGATCCCAACTCCATTGCATCGCTCACCATTTTAAAAGATGCTGCCGCAGTAGCGCCATACGGAATGGCCGGGGCAAATGGTGTAATACTGATCACCACCAAAAGAGGTAAAAGCGGCGCACCTTCGCTTGATTATAATGGTTATGTAGGATGGCAGAACCCGACAAGGCTTACCAGGTTTGTAAATGCTTTTGAATATGCCTCTATGCGTAACGCAGCCAACGCCAACGTGGGCAGCCCTGCGGTGTATACAGAAGAAGAGCTTCAAAAATTTAAAGATGGTTCTGATCCCGATCTGTATCCCGATCACGATGTATTAAAAGAGCTGATCACTCCCAACGCTTTAATGACCGGACACAATATTTCATTATCGGGTGGAACAGACAAACTCCGCTATTACGGAGGGTTGGGCTTTTTAAGTCAAAAGGGCATGTGGGGGCCCACCAACTATAAACGCTATAATCTTACCTCCAATATTGAAGCGCAGGCAACTGCCACCACCAAAGTAAACTTGTCTTTGAATGGTCGTGTTGAAGACAGGAACCTTCCCGGAGTAAGCGCAGGCAGCATTTTTTACCAGGCCTTCCGCACACCTCCCACAGCACCTTTGGTGTACAGCAATGGATTGCCTGGTCCCTATATTGGCAGAACAGCTTACGGAAATATTTTCAACAGCGGGTATACCAACACAGTAGGTTATGTATTGCTCAGCCAGTTTTCCATTGAGCAGCAATTGCCTTTCATTAAAGGCTTGAGCTTAAAAGCAGCGGTGAGCTACGACTTAAACGAACCCGGTGGCAGCAACCCTGCTATTACGCTGAGCAAAACATGGCGCACGCCCATCCCATATTATGTAGTAGACGCTTCTACGCAACCTTACACGTATAACCTGGCCGGCAACGATGGTCCGGCAAAACCTATATATTCTGTGAGTTATGCGCAAAGCCAGGCATTCACTTACCAGGGATACATTAATTACGCCAACGAATTTGGCAAGCATGCAGTAACCGGCATGGTGGTGCTGGAAGCAAGGAACAGCAAGTTTACCAACCTCGGTGCATCGCGCAGCAACTACAACGTAAACGTTCCTGAATTGAACAATGGCAGCTTCAATGCTACAGACATCAGCAATTCAGGGTTTTCAGGAGAAGCCAAACAGCAATCCGCCATCATGCGCGTCACCTATGCTTTCAACAACAAATATCTTTTTGAAGCATCGGGAAGATACGACGGGCACTATGCGTTTGGCCCGGGTAACCGCTATGGATTTTTTCCTGCAGTATCTGCCGGATGGCGCCTGTCGGAAGAGCAATTCATGCAGCAAATCAGTTGGGTAGATAATTTGAAACTGCGTGGCTCTTACGGAGAATCCGGTGCTTTGCCCTACATTGAAGGATCGCTCGCCGCATTTCAATATTTAAGTGCGTATAGCCTGTATGGTAATTCTGCCGTAATCAACGGGTCGGGCACACAGGGGTTGAATGAAACGCTGGAAGCCAATCCAAACATTACCTGGGAAAGAGCGCGTAAAGTAAACATTGGCGCAGAGTTCTCCTTATTCAAAGGCTTGTTTACTTTAGAAGCCGATTACTTTTTTGAAAAACGCAATAACATGCTGGTAGCACCCAATGTAAGTGTACCCGGCGAATATGGTATTGGGTTAGCGCAGGAAAACGCTGCCACCATGAGCAACCGGGGCTTTGAGTTTACGGCCGGGTCTACTTACCGTCCTTCGAAAGACCTCACCATTGGTCTAACAGCTAATTTCACCTTTGCCCGAAACAAACTGCTACAGATTTTTGAAAACAGTGCCACCTTCAACAATCCTAACAGAAAATTGACCGGCAGAGCGCTTGGAACACAGTTTGGATACAGGGCATTGGGGTATTTCCAGGTGGCAGACGATAAGAACAACAACGGCATTATAGACGCCGAGGAATATGCTGTTACACAATTTGGAGAGCTGCACCCCGGCGACCTGAAATATGAAGATGTAAACGGCGACAATCAAATTACGCCCGACGACATAGTGCCTATCGGTAAAGCACCTACGCCGGAAATCATTTATGGTTTTGCACCCAACATCCGGTACAAAAACTTCGACTTCAGCCTGCTTTTCCAGGGAGCCACCAACAGGAATTTTTATATTGCGTCCGAAGCAGCCTTCCCGTTTGTGAACTCCGCCTCTGCCGTAAGGGAAACGCTGGATTACTGGACACCTGAAAATCCAAATGCACGCAACCCCAGGATTACTCCTCAGCCTACTAACAACAACGAGCAAACGTCGTCGTGGTGGATCAATACCGGGTCGTACCTCAGGTTAAAAACCGGCGAGCTAGGCTATACACTCCCGGCAGGCGTGTTAAAAGGAATTAAGATCCAGTCGCTCCGCTGTTATCTTTCAGGTCAAAACATTTTAACGTGGAGTAAGATCAAAAATTTTGATCCGGAAATAAGCGCAAGCAACGGTCACTACTACCCGCAACAAAGGGTAGTATCGGTAGGTTTGAATGTTACATTTTAAAATGTCCAACTCATACTTTATGATAAAAAGAGATTATTTAAAATATTGGTTTTATATAAGTTTCCTGGCTATTGTTTCAGGTTCGTGTAATAAAGATGAGGCCATTGATGTGGTGCCGAGAGACCGGTTCTCCGACGCCACGGTGTGGACCGATAAAGGCGCGACCGATCTTTTTTTGAATGACATATACCTGCAATTGCCCGACGGCAATACGTGGTATGACCCTTTTGACAACTGGTCTGATAATTCCATTTGCGGATTTGCCTGGCCAAGCTCCCGGGTATCCGCACAACAGGCGGTATACACACCTTCTACCCTAACCTTTGGCGATATAGGCAATGCGTATGAATGGGGCTCTCGTTATACCAACATCAGGAAATGCAACCTGTTTATCGAAAAGGTTACAGCCTCTGCGCTCGATGATGAGTTTAAAAAACTAAGACTGGCCGAAACCAGGTTCCTGCGCGCGTATTACTACCATCAATTGTGGATGGCATATGGTGGCGTTCCAATCATTACCGAAGTGTTAGACAGAGCAGAACAGGGCGACGACATCTTTAGAGCAAGAAATAGTTTTGATGAAACCCTACAATTCATTACCGATGAATGTGAAGCTGCTTTTGCAGATCTGCCGGAAAGAGCAGAGCCGGGCAGGGCTTCGCAGGGTGCAGCACTGGCGCTGAAGGGATGGTGCGAGTTGTTTGCTCATAAATACGAAGCAGCGGCAGCGACCAATAAACGCATCATCGACGATCTGGGCTACGAGCTTCATCCCGACTACGGAGACTTCTTCCTGACCAAAGGTGATGAAAGCAAGGAAAGCATATTCTACAGGGCTTACATTCCACGTGTGCGTGGCGGCAATATTGATGGAACCATCGGTACTACTTTTACGAAAGGCGGAGCACAAACAAGCTGGGGTGGACAATGTCCTACACAAGAACTGATAGACGACTATGCAATGGACAATGGCAAGGAAATATCCGATCCTACCTCTGGCTACAACCCGCAAGATCCCTATAAAAACCGCGAGCAGAGGTTTTATGAATCCATCGTATACGACGGCAGCTTCTGGTACGACGATACCATTTATACACGCCAGGGCGTTGGCAGCAAAAATGAAATTGACCTGGCCGATAAAGACGATGCTACTCAAACAGCGTATTACATTCGCAAACGAATAAGCGATAAGATCACATTGGGGTCGGACAACTGGGACGGCAGAAGCAGTCCGCAAAACTATTCTTACTTCAGGTATGGCGAAGTATTATTGAATTATGCCGAAGCGCAAAATGAAGCTGTTGGTCCCGATCCTTCGGTATACTCCGCTATTGATAAGCTTCGCGACAGAGTGGATTTGCCGGGACTGCCACAAGGGTTAAGTCAGGACGCTATGCGGGCTGCTATCAGGCGCGAGCGGAGAGTTGAGCTTGCGTTTGAGGATAAACGTTGGTGGGATTTGATACGCTGGGAAATTGCACACATCAACCTTAATAAACCTTTGCATGGCATGGCAATTAAAAAAACAGGAAGCGTGCTGACATATACGCCTGTGCCAGCCGTAGGGGGAAACAGGAAATTTGATCAGTCTAAAAATTATCTTTTTCCCGTACCACAAGGTATGCGCGACAAAAACAAATTGCTGGAGCAAAATCCAGGTTATCCACAGTAATGTGGAGACCGGAATGAGCAAGGTTGCCAACTTTTGAAAATAATTATTGGCGCAGGTCTTGTAGCGAAGACCATGCAGCGGTGCCAGACCTGCGACGTGGACTTTACTTGTCTATACGTTAGCAGACTATTCGATACATCAATGAATGTAAGTGGTTGCAGGACAAGTAATACAGCATCACCTGTCGGCAGCGCACAAGCCGCGGCTGCAGACCGGCGCTAGTATAAAAAAGTTGAAAACCTTATCAAAAATCCCCTGAAAAAATTCAGGGGATTATATTTTGTATTTTAGCGTTGAACGTTTCCATATGAGGTATCTCCAAAACAAATCTGCCCCAACGGTTGTTGCCATAATGCTTACCTTCTTCTTCAGCAGTTGTTCAAACCATAAAAAATCTGCCGAAGAAAAAAATACAGCGCCCCGGTTTACACTGCTCACTCCTGCACAAACCAACATTACTTTCAACGATTCGCTTGCGGAAAATCTCAACCTGAATGTGTTGATGTACGAATACTTTTATAACGGCGGCGGCGTTGCTGTGGGCGATGTAAACAATGACGGGCTGGACGATATTTATTTTACAGCGAATATCATGAACAATGAACTGTACCTGAATAAAGGGAATATGCAGTTTGAAAACATTACTGCTGCTGCCGGCGTGGCAGGCAGGCATGGACCGTGGAAAACAGGCGCCACCTTTGTTGACATTAACGGCGACAGGAAGCTGGACATTTATGTGGCCTATTCAGGAAAAATATCGGGCGCTAAACGCATTCCGCAATTGTTGATCAACCAGGGCAACGACGAAAAAAACATCCCGCATTTTAAAGATGAAGCGGCTGCTTACGGACTCGCCGATTCTTCGTACAGCACAGGAGTCGTTTTTTTCGATTATGATAAAGATGGCGATCTTGACCTGCTAAAGCTGAATCACAATCCTAAACGGCTGAGCGGGCTTGACGATGTGAAAATACAAGAGCTGCTAAAAGAAAAAAGCAGCCAGATAGGAACTACTTTACTGAGGAATGACAATGGACATTTTACGGATGTAACCGCCGCTGCAGGCATACAGAATACGGTGCTCAGCTACAATCTCGGGGCAGGCATTGCGGATGTAAACAACGACGGGTGGGCTGATATATATATTTCCAACGATTACCTGGCGCCCGATTATCTGTACATCAATAACGGCAATGGCAGCTTTACCGACCGCCTGAAAGAGAGCATTGGACATACTTCACTTTACTCGATGGGCAACGACATAGCAGACATCAACAATGATGGCTGGCCCGATATTCTTACACTCGACATGTTGCCCGAAGGTAATCAAAGGCAAAAGCTGCTTTTTGCCCCAGACAATTATGAAGAGTTTGCGCTTTTTAAAAGGGCAGGTTTTCATCACCAGTATATGCGCAATATGCTGTTGCTTAACAATGGCAATAATTCCTTCAGCGAAATAGGACAGTTGGCAGGCATCTCTAATACAGACTGGAGCTGGGCGCCATTGTTTGCCGATTTTGATAACGATGGCTGGAAGGACCTGTACATAACCAATGGCTATGTGCGTGACTATACGAACATGGACTTTTTGAAATACATGGGCGATTATTTGCAAGACCGCAAAGTGATGAGGCAAAACCTCTTTGATCTCGTTCAAAAAATGCCTGCTTCGGATGTTACCAATTACATGTTTAAAAACAACGGCAACCTTGGTTTTACCAATGTAAACAGCGAGTGGGGATTTGATTTACCGTCTAACAGTAACGGCGCTGCATATGCGGACATGGACAATGACGGCGATCTGGACATGGTGGTTAATAACATCAACAAAGCCGCTTTTATATATAGAAATGATGCAGATAAAAAAGAAAACCACTATTTAAAAATTCAACTGGTGGGTGAGGCAGGCAACACGTTGGGGTTAGGCGCCAAAGTAAACATTGCAACTAAAAACAGCAGGCAGCACCTTGAGCAAATGCCCACAAGAGGCTTTCAGTCATCCGTTTCTCCCACACTTCATTTTGGTTTGGGTGAACATAACGTTGTCGACACCGTACAGGTTACCTGGGCAAGCGGCAAACAACAAATAATTGCGAACGTAAAGTCCAATCAAACGCTGCAGCTCAACGAGCAAGATGCTGTTACCGGCAATGCCAAACCCACTCATTACAACGCATATTTCGAAGCCATTAAATCACCATTGAGCTATGTGCATACGGGCAATGAAATAAACGACTTTAAAAGACAACCCTTGCTCATCAACCCGCTTTCCTTTTCGGGTCCCTGCCTCGTAAAATCTGATGTTAACAAGGATGGACTGGAAGACATTTTTACAGGCGCATCGGGAGGGCAGGCAGCAGCACTTTACCTGCAACAAAAAAACGGACAGTTTGTACAAACACTTCAACCGGCTTTTAACGACAGCAAATCAGCCGAAGATGCCGATGCCGTTTTTTTTGATGCCAATGGCGATGGCGCACCAGACCTGTATGTGGCTTGTGGTGGTTACCACCATTTTCAGCCGGATGATGTTTTGTTGCAGGATCGGCTATACATAAACGATGGGAAAGGAAATTTTGCAAGAGCCGCCGATGCTTTGCCGCCAATGCTTGCCAGCAAAAGCTGCGTGCGTGTTGCCGATGTTAACGGAGATGGATATCCCGATCTGTTTGTGGGCGGCAGGGTCGTTCCGGGACGATACCCCGAAACGCCACCCAGCTACCTGCTAATAAACGATGGCAAAGGAAATTTTAAAGACCAGGTGGCTGCTATAGCACCCGCATTGCAACGCAGTGGTATGATAACGGATGCTGCCTGGCTGGATATGAATAACGATGGCAGGCAAGACCTTGTTACCGTAGGGGAATGGATGCCGGTTACTATATACATCAATAATAATGGCAGGCTCGAAAACCAGACAGCGCAATACCTCGATAAAAACTACAGCGGATGGTGGAACAAGCTGCTGACAGGAGATTTTAATAAAGATGGCAAACCAGACCTGGTGGTGGGAAATATGGGATTGAACACACAGTGCAGGGTAAGCGAAGCTCAACCAGCCGAACTCTATTACAAAGACTTTGATGACAATGGCTCAATAGATCCCATATTTTGTTTCTATATCCAAAACAAAATATATCCCTACGTAACCAGAGATGAATTGTTTGACCAGATGAGCACTATGCGCACACGGTTTAACGACTATAAAACTTATGCCGACGCAACACTGAAAGATATTTTTACTAGTGAAGAGTTGGAAAATGTTCAACGGCTTCAGGCATCCACCCTCGAAACCACCTATTTTGAAAGTGGTGCCGACAACAGGTTACACACCAGGCCTTTGCCGGTGGAAGTGCAATTTTCCCCTATACATGCTTTAGCCAGGCTGGATTTTAATAAAGACGGCAACGACGACCTGGTATTGGGCGGCAACGTTAGCCAGGCCAGGATACGCCTGGGAAAGTACGATGCCAATTTTGGTATGCTGCTGATGGGAGATGGCAAGGGAAACTTCTCGTATGTTAACCAGCAGCAGTCTGGTTTTAACATACACGGAGACATCAGAAGCATACTAACGTTTAACAGTAAGCTAATTTTTGGAATTAACCGGCAGGAAGTGAAGGCATACAGCCTGAAATATTCACCAAATAATTATATATCAACGCGTTAACGTTTTACACCCGGTTTACCCAATCGTAATATAGTCCATCATAATCCAATATCTGTACATTAAAAAAAAGTGTGGGCTGGTTATCTTTGTAGGGCATAAAGGTTCATACAAACAGGTAATATCGTATCTTGAAAAGCGATATTTAATTACGATTCATAACGCCATGAGCATAAAATCAAAAAAGAAGTTACTGGTAGTATCAGTAGTGTTGATAGCAGCCCTTATTGTTACTACAAGTTTGATAGGTCACAAACGTGTTGACTTTAGCAGTGAAGTAAAACCACTGTTCAACAAAAAATGTATTTCATGCCATGGTGGTGTTAAAAAAGAAGGCGGCTTCAGTGTGCTGTTTCGCGAAGAAGCGCTGGATACCACAGAAGGTGGAACGCCCGCCATCATTCCCGGCAATCCCGACAAAAGTGAAATGATCAGGCGCCTCACTGCCTCCGACCCCGAAGAAAGAATGCCTTACAAACACGAGCCATTGTCGCAGCAGGAAATCGATATGCTGAAACAATGGATAAAAGAAGGCGCTCAATGGGGTGAGCACTGGGCATATGTATCAGTAAAGCCGGTAGAAGTGCCCGATGCAAGCAAAGGTTTCTGGGGATTTTTATCAGGAAAGAACGAATGGGTAAAAAACGATGTCGATCATTTTATTTACCAGAAATTGAAAGAAGAAAAGCTGGAGCCCTCACCTTCGGCAGACAAAGCCACGCTTTTGCGCAGAGCCAGCCTCGATATAATCGGAGTGCCCGCCCCAAAAGAAATAGCCGATCAATTTTTGAAGGATGAGAGCGCCAACGCTTATGAAAAGCTGGTGGATACCCTGCTCGCTTCTCCGCAGTATGGCGAACGCTGGACCGGCATGTGGCTTGATATTTCGCGCTACGCAGATAGCAAGGGTTACGAAAAAGATGGATACCGCTCCATCTGGCGCTACAGGGATTGGCTGATCAAAGCTTTTAATGCTGATAAACCATACGATCAGTTCCTCACCGAACAAATAGCGGGCGACCTGCTGCCGGGTGCTACTGATGAAGACTATATTGCTACTGCATTCCATCGCAATACCATGAACAATGATGAGGGTGGAACCGACAATGAAGAATTCAGAACTGCGGCTATTATTGACCGTGTGAACACCACCTGGGAAACATTGATGAGCACTACGTTTGCCTGTGTTCAATGTCACAGTCACCCATACGATCCCTTTAAGCACGATGAATATTATAAGTTCATGGCATTCTTCAATAATACAAGAGATGAGGATATGCCGGGAGAGTATCCTGTATTAAGAGAGTTTAATGATGACGATCAAAGAAAATTCGATTCGCTGAAAACCTGGCTGACAGCCAATGCTACGAAAGAAAAAACAAATGAAGTTATTACATTGGTTAAGAACTGGCAGCCTGCCATATACGCTTATCATGCAGATAAGTTTGTAAACAGCGAGTTGTCTGAAGTGTACCTGGCCCTGCGCAAAGATGCACAATGTCGCCTTCCGGCTGCCGACCTTACGGGTAAAACACAACTGCTGTTCCGTTACAACTCATCAAGAGAGCAGGGTAAATGGACGATTCACCTCGACAGTGTAGGCGGTCCCGTTATTGCATCTGCCATTGTTCCCCCAACAAAAGGATGGGGCCTGCACAAAATAAACATTACACCTGCTGAAGGAAAGCATGACCTGTATTTCACCTACAGCAATCCTACTGTTAATAAAGAAGAAGGCAACAGCAACCTGTTAACTTTCGACTGGTTCCTCTTCTCGTCCGAATTTCCGGGCAAAGGAGCACCGGGGTATGACAGTGCCTATTCCTATTTTAATTACCTGCTTACTGCGGCACGCCCATCGGTACAAACACCGGTAATGATGGACAATCCGAAAAATATGTTCCGCGCTACCCATGTTTTTGAACGCGGCAACTGGATGGCTAAAACGAATGAAGTTCAGCCAGACGTACCGCATTCTTTAAACCCAATGCCGGAAAATGCTCCCAAAAACAGGTTGGGGCTTGCTATGTGGATGACCGACAAAAAAAATCCGCTTACCAGCCGCACCATGGTAAACCGGATATGGGAGCAGCTAATGGGACAGGGTATTGTAGAAACCCTGGAAGACCTGGGCACGCAAGGCATATCGCCAACGCACCAGGAACTGCTCGACTGGCTGTCGTGGGAGTTTATGAACGATTACAACTGGAGCGTAAAAAAACTGATCAAAACCATTGTAATGTCTGCTACCTACCAGCAGGATTCAAGAGTATCGCCAGAAACGCTGGACAAGGATCCTTTCAATAGATATTTTGCACGTGGACCACGGGTAAGGCTAAGCGCAGAACAGGTGAGAGACCAGGCACTTGCTATTTCGGGTTTGCTGAGCGATAAAATGTATGGCCATAGTGTAATGCCCTATCAGCCCAACGGGATATGGCTTTCGCCTTATGATGGCGCTACCTGGAACAAAAGCGATGGCGAAGATCAGTATCGCCGTGCCATATATACTTACTGGAAACGCACTTCTCCCTACCCTTCTATGTTAAGTTTTGATGGCGTGGCACGTGAGGTGTGCCAGGCAAGAAGAATTCGCACCAACACTCCCTTGCAGGCGCTCACAACGTTGAATGATAATGCATTTATAGAAATGGCAAGACATTTCGCAGAGCGCATGCGTAAAGGCGGTGGCAATGATCCGCGGCAGCAGATCAGCAAGGGATATGAAATGGCCATGTATCATCCCATCAGCAATGAAAAGCTGGAAGCATTGATGAAACTATACGACCAGGGGCTCAAGGAATTCAGCAAAAATAAAAACAAGGCTTGTGAAATGAACGGTGACGATATGCGGGAAACAAGCCCCGATAAAGCAGCGCTGGTGCTGGTAGCAAACGCAATGCTGAATCTGGATGAGTTTATTACGAAGAATTAGAAAGTTTGTGGTTTGATGTTTATAGTTTATTGTTCATTGTACTGTGCTTCAATAAACAGCAAACGATAAACCCAAAACAATAAACGGTAAACGCACAAATAATTATGACACAAAAAGAATTGCAAGCTCAGAAGCTCGCGCAGGAAGCAAACTACGAACAGTTGCGCTATGTTACCCGCAGGCATTTTTTGCGGGACAGTGTTACCGGGCTGGGGGCAATGGCCTTTGGTTCGCTGCTGGCGGGCTGCGACTGGATGGGATCTAAAGACAAGGGTATGGCGAATATGCTCGACAGCGCCAACCCTATGGCGGGACGTCCTCCCATGTTTCCGGGCAAAGCAAAATCGGTGATCTACCTGCACATGGCAGGGGCGCCTTCGCAGCTTGAGCTGTTTGATTATAAACCCGACCTGCAAAAGCTCGACGGACAGGAATGTCCTCAATCGTTGCTGGAAGGAAAACGTTTTGCGTTCATCAGGGGCGTTCCTAAAATGCTGGGGCCATACGGACACTTTGAACAACGCGGACAAAGTGGTGCATGGATATCAGACCATCTGCCACATCTCATATCCGTTGCCGATGAACTGAGCTTTTTAAAGGCAGTACAAACCGATCAGTTCAACCACGCACCGGCACAATTGCTGATGCACACGGGTTCTGCAAGATTGGGCAGGCCCAGCATAGGTGCCTGGGCGAGCTATGGATTAGGAACAGAGAACAGCAACCTTCCCGGTTTTGTGGTGTTAACCTCTGGTGGCAAAAACCCCGATGCTGGTAAAAGTGTTTGGGGCAGCGGGTTCCTGCCTTCTGTGTACCAGGGCGTGCAGTGCAGGTCTGAAGGCGACCCGGTATTGTTTATTAATAACCCCGAAGGTATTGACAGCAATCTCCGCCGCGCATCCATCGATGCTATCAACGAGGTAAATAAAAAGTCGTACGAAGAATTTAAAGATCCTGAAATACTTTCACGCATCTCGCAATACGAAATGGCTTATAAAATGCAGATGTCGGTTCCGGAAGCGATGGACATCAGCGATGAGCCTGCCTATATACACGAAATGTATGGCACCAAACCTGGCAGGGAAAGTTTTGCCAACAATTGCCTGCTGGCGCGCAAGCTGGTGGAAAAGGGGGTACGTTACGTGCAGTTGTTTGACTGGGGCTGGGATTCGCACGGTACTTATGCGGGAGACTCTATTGAAATTTCGCTGGTAAATAAATGCAGGAGTGTAGACAGGGCTTCAACCGCGTTGCTGCTGGATTTGAAACAGCGAGGTTTGCTGGATGAAACGCTGGTGGTATGGGGTGGTGAATTCGGCCGCACGCCTATGCAGGAAAACCGCGAGGGCAAACAACAGTCGTTCAGGGGAAGAGATCACCATGCAGAAGCATTTACGATATGGATGGCAGGCGGCGGCATTAAGAGGGGAACGAGCTTTGGAGAAACAGACCCGATAGGCTACAGCCCTGTTAGCGGAAAAGTTACTCCTTTCGATATACAGGCGACTATATTAAATCAATTAGGTTTCGATCACGAAAAATTCACTTACCAGTTCCAGGGTCGTCCGTTCAGGTTAACGGATGTACATGGAAGAGTGATCAACGAGATCGTAGCATAACTAAAATCTTATTACTTACCACTCACCACTTATCACTATCACGCCCTATGCCATTAAGCAGAAGAAAATTTATTTCAACCAGCGCTGCCTTCAGCGGCGCTCTTATTGCACCGTTTCAACAGGAAAATATGACCCGACCATCATTCAGCATCCCTCCCGATTTTAAGATCATTGTAATGGCTACGGACTGGGGATACAAAGGCACATTTGACGATTATTGCGCAAAAGCTAAACAGGAAGGTTACGACGGCATTGAATTGTGGTGGCAATCGGACCCTAAGAAAAAACAAAACCTCTTCGACAATCTTAAGAAACACAATCTTGAAGTAGGCTTTTTATGCGGAGCGCACGACTATACCTTCAGCAAAAATCTGGACCAGTTCAAAGGCATGATTGAAGCTGCTTCTACCCAAAGCCCGCAAAAGCCGTTGTATATTAACTGCCATTCAGGAAGAGATTATTTTGCTTTTGAAGAAAATCAGAAGTTCATTGAGTGTACGATGGAGTATGCTAAAAAAACAGGCGTACCCATTAGTCACGAAACCCACCGGGCACGCATACTGTATTCGGCTCCGGCTGCGCGGAAATTTATGGAAGCCATGCCCGGCCTGCGCATTACGCTCGACATATCGCACTGGTGCAACGTGCATGAGTCATTTTTGGAAGGACAGGACGCGACGGTAGACATGGCGTTGCAGAGGGTTGATCATATACATGCACGAATAGGACACCCGGAAGGTCCGCAGGTAAGCGACCCCCGCGCGCCTGAATGGGAAACTGCATTGAACAAACACATTGCCTGGTGGGATAAGGTTGTTGAACTGAAAATAAAACAGGGCGCAAAGCGAATGACATTCCTTGCAGAGTTTGGCCCGCCAGACTACCTGCCTACACTACCATACACACGTCAACCATTAGCCGATCAATGGGGTATCAATGTGCATATGATGCAATTGCTGAAGAAAAGATATTCCGGTAAATAAAATAATAATCAGCATATTGCTTTTATGATACTTCTTAGCATTTCAGGCTTTTTAGGCAGGTTTCATCCCGTATTGGTTCATCTTCCCATTGGCATTTTATTATTAGGCGTGTTGATGCACTGGCTCAGCAGGAAAGAACAATTCCAAAACCTGCGCCCGGCTATTGGCATTACTTTATTACTGGGAGCATTAGGCGCTATACTTTCGTGCATCAGCGGTTGGTTGCTGGCGGAGGGCGGAGAATACGAAGGCGATATTCTTGATAAACACAGGTGGCTTGGTATATCCGTAGCCGTTATTGCTATTGTTTATTACCTGATCTATATTGGAAAGCTATCCTTTAAAACGCCGGCAATAGTGCCTTATATTATTTCCCTGTCTTTATTTTTATTGATTACCATAACGGGGCACTTGGGCGGCACGTTAACTCACGGAGAAGGCTACCTCTCGCAGGAGCTAGACGCTTCGGGCGAATCGGCTAAAGAAGTGAAGAAAGTAATTCCAGATGTGCAGGCGGCTATTGCGTACAACGATATTATTCAGCCCGTGTTGCAGAACAAATGTTACAGTTGCCACGGCCCGTCCAAACAAAAAGGAAAACTTAGATTGGATACGAAAGAGTTTATTTTAAAGGGTGGAGAAGAAGGAAAAGTACTGGTAGCGGGCAAAGGCGACGAAAGCGAAATGTACAAAAGGATCATTCTCGATCCGCTTGAAAAAGAGCACATGCCGCCCAAAGGCAAGCCGCAGCTTACCGAAGCAGAAATAACATTGCTGCACTGGTGGATCAACTCGGGCGCCAATTTTGAGCAACAGGTGAAAGCATTACCGCAAGACACTAAAATAAAACCTTTGCTGGAAGCACTGCAAAGCAACAGCACGGCTGTGGCGTCTAAACCCGATGTTCCGGCAGACCCTGTTGCAGCAGCCCCGCAGGAAGCCATTAACAAGCTCAAAGCCATTGGTGCCACGGTTATACCCGTAGCAACAGGCAGCAATTACCTGTCGGTGAATTTCATTTCGGCAAGCGCTGTTACCGATAAAGAAATACAACTGCTGCAACCTATATCTGCCCAACTGGTATGGTTAAAAGCTGGTGGTACCGCTATTACCGACAGCGCGCTTGGTATCATCGGCAAACTGCCCGTGCTGAGCAGGCTGAGCCTTGAACATACGCAGATAACAGATAAGGGACTGGCTGCCCTACAATCATTGTCAAAACTTCAATACCTGAATGTAGTGGGCACTCCTGTTACCATTAACGGACTGGTATCGCTTAAAGGCCTGCCCGATCTGAACTCTATTTACCTGTATCAGTCAAAAGTGCTGCCTTCCGACTCGCAGGCTTTGCGCAAAGCGTTTCCCAAGGCACTGCTGGATACCGGCGGTTATACATTGCCGTTGCTTGAGGGAGATACATCGGAGGTGAAGAAGAAATAAATTTGTCGTTTATGGTTTATAGTTTGCGGTTGCCCAAAACGATAAACGATAAATCATAAACTATAAACGGCTTTTACAAAATCAACTCGCCGTCTTTAGATGGCTTGATCTGTACGCGTGAGGGAACGATAAAAACGCCGGAGGGATATATTTTTTTCACCTTGTTCAAAAGTGTTTCGGCATCTTCTCTGTTCCTGAAATTACCCATCTGCACTTTAAAATAAGGCGACTGGTAGAGCATGTATACTTTTTCGGAAGGAAATTCGCTCAACATTTTTGTTTTTACATCAAGGGCTTTGTTGCGGTCGTTGGTATTGATTACCTGCAGCCTGTACCCTGCCATGTTCTTCAATGTTTTGAGATAGACCTCTTCGTTAATCTCCTTATTCTTTTTCATCAGCACATCTACTCTTGCATCGCGGCTAACCGTAATATTTTTGAGAGAATCGGGACCAGTCTGAGCCTGCACAAGCTGGACTGTAACAAACAATACAATTAAAATGCTGCTGAAGATTTTCATTCGAATGCTTTTAAGAGCAAGCTAATTTACACATTAACGAACAGGTAATGCCTTTTTGAGCTTACAGGATTGTTAAACATTAAAATCGTGCCAGATCATTCGGCCGACTGGCGAAGTATATCAACGCTGGCACTGCATCCCAGGCGATCTGCGCCCGCAGCTATCAGCTCTTTAGCAAATACAAATGTTTTTATACCGCCCGATGCTTTTATTTTAACATGCGGGGGAAGGTTATCCCGCATCAATTGCACCGCAGCCACCGATGCCCCTTTTTCAGCGTAGCCGGTGGAGGTTTTCAGGTAATCTACTCCTGCTGCGCCATACAATCCGCAACATTTAATGATTTCATCATTGGTCAGCACGCCGCTTTCAATAATGATTTTAACTACTTTGTTGCTGTTCCGTATAACAGGAAGCAGGTTATTGATTTCGCCGGCGAGGAACTGCCAGTCGCCATTTTTGATTGCGGATATATTAATTACAACATCCAGTTCGTCTGCTCCATCCACCACCGCCAGCACTGTTTCGGCAATTTTGGCTTCGATGGCAGAATAGCCGAAGGGGAAGCCGATGACTGTTGCAATTTTTACTTCGCTGCCGGCAAGCAACTGCTTAGCCGCTTTTATATACAATGGTGGCACGCATACCGCCGCAAAACGATGCGCTACGGCTTCTTTGCAGAGCTTTTCAATATCAGCCAAAACCGTTGTAGGCTTCAGCACAGTGTGATCGATGTAAGAAGAAATGTTCAGAAGGAAAATTTGAGATCGTTTAGCGTTTGACGTTTATCGTTTATGGCTTGGAGCTGGGGGTTTCAACTCTAAACGCCAAACCCCAAACTCCAATTGTTTTATCTTACCACTTACCACTACTTACGCCACATCTTTACCATGGCACTGCTTATACTTCTTTCCGCTGCCGCAGGGACATGGGTCGTTGCGCCCGATTTTAGGACCCACTTTTACCGGCTCCTGTTTAACAGGAGCGCCTGATGGATCGAAGTAATCGTTTTCGTTGGCTGCATAATCGTCTCCGCGCGCATCAATCTCATCTTTATTGGCCTTCATGCGGCTCATATCTGTTTTTTGTTCACGCGCTTCTTTAATCTGCGAACCAGCGCGTTGCTGTTCAACAGGTATGGAGGCGTGACTCAAGAAAGAAACAATATCCCTGTTTACGTCGCCATCCATATTACGGAAAAGCTCAAACGCCGTGGTTTTATAAATTACCAATGGATCTTTTTGCTCGTATACTGCTGTTTGCACACTGTGCTTCAGATCGTCCATTGCACGCAGGTGCTCCTTCCAGGCTTCGTCAATCACCGCCAGCGTAATGGTTCTTTCCAATGCGTTGGCTAACTCCAGCCCCTGGCTATCGAGCGTCTTCTTCATATTTGCCAGCACCTGGATGCCTTTTTTACCATCGGAGAAAGGCACCACCACATTTTCTATATGATTGCCCTGCATGAGCCTGATGTTGGAAAATACCGGCATTGCCTGGGTTTTGATATCGTCTTTACGACGCTGGAAGCTTGCGGAGGCTTCATTATACAACTGATCGGCAACGGTGCGAATGTCTCCTTTCGCAAATTCATCGTGCGTGATTGCAGTGTCGATACCAAAATGTATAATAGCTGCCAGCTTAAACCCTTCATAATCGTCCTGCTCCCTGAAAGAATTGATCAATCCTTCCGACACACTGTAAAATGCATTGTCGAGGTCAAGCGCCAGTCGCTCGCCAAACAAGGCGTGCTGGCGTTTGGTGTATACAACGTTACGCTGTTTGTTCATTACGTCATCGTATTCCAGCAGGCGCTTGCGTATACCAAAGTTGTTCTCTTCCACTTTTTTCTGCGCTCTTTCAATGCTCTTGGTAATCATGCTGTGCTGTATCACTTCTCCTTCCTTATAGCCCATACGGTCCATCAGCGAAGCAATGCGCTCACTGCCAAACATACGCATCAGGTCGTCTTCGAGCGACACATAAAACTGCGAGGTTCCGGGATCGCCCTGGCGACCGGCACGACCACGCAACTGGCGGTCTACACGGCGCGACTCATGTCTTTCAGTACCAATAATGGCCAAGCCACCTGCTTCTTTTACGCCTGGCCCGAGCTTAATGTCGGTACCACGTCCCGCCATGTTCGTAGCAATGGTTACAGCGCCAGCCAAGCCAGCTTCCTGCACCACCTGTGCTTCACGCGCGTGCTGTTTTGCATTCAATACGTTGTGCGGAATTTTTCGCGCTGTAAGCATCTTGCTCAGCAACTCACTGATGTCTACCGAGGTGGTACCCACCAGTGTAGGTCTGCCGCTGTTTCGCAACTTTTCAATCTCTTCAATAACAGATTTATATTTTTCGCGCTTGGTTTTAAACACCAGGTCCTGTTCGTCTTTACGTGTGATGGGTATATTGGTAGGAATAGAAACCACGTCCAGTTTGTAGATGCTCCAAAACTCCCCTGCTTCTGTTTCGGCAGTACCCGTCATACCAGCCAGCTTGTGGTACATGCGGAAGAAGTTCTGTAAGGTAATGGTGGCGTAGGTTTGGGTTGCAGCTTCTACTTTTACGTTTTCCTTTGCTTCAATGGCCTGGTGCAAACCGTCGCTGTAACGACGTCCTTCCATAATACGGCCGGTTTGCTCATCCACTATCTTAACCTGCCCTTCTATTACAATGTATTCAACATCTTTTTCAAACAGCGTATACGCTTTCAGCAACTGTTGCACGGTGTGAATACGATCTGCTTTCTGTCCATATTCCGTGAGTACCTGCTCCTTGCGATGCAGCTTGTTTTCAGGGGTGTCGTCGCTTTTTTCAATATCGGAAAGGAGTATGCTCAGGTCGGGCAGTATAAAGAAGTTTGGATCTTCGCCGCCTTTGGTAATGTACTGCAATCCTTTTTCGGTAAGTTCTACCTGGTTGTTCTTTTCATCAATATGAAAATATAATTCCTCGTCAACAATGTGCATTTGCTTTTGCTGATCGGCTAGATAGTAGTTCTCTGCTTTTTGCAATTTTACGCGGTTGCCCGATTCGCTCAGGTATTTGATGAGCGCTGTATTTTTGGGCAAGCCTCTGTGTGCACGCATCAATGCCAAACCGCCTTCTTTCGCATCGTCTTTTCCTTCGGCAATCAGTTTTTTGGCATCAATCAATGCCTTATTCACCACCTGTCGTTGCACTTCCACCAGTTGCTGCACACGTGGTTTGAGTTGTATGTATTGCTGATCGTCTCCTCCTTTTGATACAGGGCCGGAAATAATCAATGGCGTTCTGGCATCATCAATCAATACGCTGTCCACCTCATCCACCATTGCATAATGGTGTTTGCGCTGTACCATTTCATCAGGATTGTGCACCATGTTATCGCGCAGGTAATCGAAACCAAACTCATTGTTGGTTCCATAAATAATACTGGCCTGGTATGCTCTGCGCCTGTCGGCACTGTTAGGCTGGTGACGGTCGATACAATCCACCGTCAATCCTAAAAATTCATAAATGGTTCCGTTCCATTCAGAGTCGCGCTTTGCCAGGTAATCGTTCACCGTAACAATATGCACTCCTTCTCCGGTTAAGGCGTTGAGATAAGCGGGCAGCGTTGATACCAGCGTTTTACCTTCACCTGTAGCCATTTCCGCAATCTTGCCCTTATGCAGCACAATGCCACCCAGCAACTGCACATCGTAATGCACCATATTCCAGGTAATCTGGTTGCCGCCTGCAGTCCACGAATTTTTGTAAGTAACCTGGTCGCCCTGTACAGTGATGTGCGGTTTTTTGACGCTCAGTTCCCTGTCGAGTTCCGTGGCGGTAGCCACCAGTTCCGTGTTGGTTGAAAAACGTCTGGCCGTTTCTTTTACAACGGCGAATGCCTCGGGTAAAATATCGTCGAGCGCCTCTTCCAGCTTTTCATCGCGCTGTTTTGCCAGCTTGTCTACCTGCTGGTATATTTCATCTTTCTGAACAATTTCATTGAAGGGCAGCGATTCTGCCTTTTTCTTCAATTCTTCCATTTCAGTATCGATGGCTGAAATATGTTGTTTGATGCGGGTTTTAAACTCGGCTGTTTTCCCACGTAATTCGTCGTTAGAAAGCTGTTCATAGGAAGCGAAATGCTCATTTATTTTTTGCACCAACGGCTGGATGCCTTTAATATCCTTTTCCGACTTGCTTCCGCCGAATAGCTTGGAAAGAAATTGCAACATGTTGAAAATGTATTAAATAAGATTTTATACGTACGTTATAGCCTTCTGTCTGTCAAATATAATGCTGTTTTTACCAGCAGCCATTATGGCAGAAAGGTAGCAAAGGTAAGAAGAATACGGATGGATTGAAATCCATCCTTACAGTATTTGACTGATCCAACGGATCTGGTTATTTATGAGGATGAAACTCATCGTTCGTATAACAAAACGGATCTTCATCGGTCAGACCGCCCGCTCAATACAAGTGCTGTCCCCGGGGCGGACCGACCGACTTCTCCATCGGCACGCCCAAAGGGCGGTCTGATGGAAAGACCGGTTCCGGAATGAGCATTAAATAAATCAGTTTGAATTTTACTTCATTCCTCCCTTCAACAAAACGTTCGGATATTCATCGGTCAGACCGCCCCCAAACACAAGTGCTGTCCCGGGCGGGCCGACCGGCTCCTCCATGGCACGCCCAAAGGACGGTCTGATGGAAAGACCGGTTCCGGAATGGGCATTAAATAAATCAGTTTGGATTTTACTTCATTCCTCCCTTCAATAACAACATGTTCGGATCTTCATCGGTCAGACCGCCCGCTCTACACAAGTGCTGTCCCCGGGGGGGCCGACCGGCTCCTCCATCGGCACGCCCAAAGGGCGGTCTGATGGAAAGACCGGTTCCGGAATGAGCATTAAATAAATCAGTTTGAATTTACTTCATTCCTCCCTTCAACAAAACGTTCGGATATTCATCGGTCAGACCGCCCCAAACA
>JBQCGX010000064.1:0-73062 GCA_051955255.1 Agriterribacter sp.
CGGAGGCACTAAGGCACGAAGGTGCACAGAGATTTAGAATTTACTGTTTGTGGTTTATCGTGTGTACCTGCCTGATATAATAAGCGTCAAATAAGCGGGGCGCTGTGCGCGGTTCCTCTCCTTTGGAGAGGCCAGGTGAGGCTTTTGGTTTGAACCACGGAGGCACT
Organism: Agriterribacter sp.; assembly: GCA_051955255.1. Taxonomy (GTDB): domain Bacteria; phylum Bacteroidota; class Bacteroidia; order Chitinophagales; family Chitinophagaceae; genus Agriterribacter. The sequence goes on from JBQCGX010000064.1 coordinate 168, forward strand.
AAGGCACGAAGGTGCACGGAGATTTAGAATTTACTGTTTGTGGTTGATCGTGGTGTGACTGCATGATATAATAAGCGTCAAATAGGCGGGGCACTGTGCGCGGTTCCTCTCCTTTGGAGAGGCCAGGTGAGGCTTTTGGTTTGAACCACGGAGGCACTAAGGCACGAAGGTGCACAGAGATTTAGAATTTACTGTTTGTGGTTTATCGTGTGTACCTGCCTGATATAATAAGCGTCAAATAAGCGGGGCGCTGTGTGCGGTTCCTCTCCTTTGGAGAGGCTAGGTGAGGCTTTTGGTTTGAACCACGAAGGGTTTGATTTGAAATTTGAGATTTAAAATTTGCTGAAAGCTGATGGCTGACTGCTGAAAGCTAACCACTGACCGCCTTTTGTTTCTTGATTTTTGGATTTTGAGATTTCTATATTTATGCGTTTTGTAAAACAACTATTGATAGCATTTTTTGTTTTTGGGTTGATTATTTTTTTAATTTCCCTATTGCTCCCGTCGAGTGTGCAGGTTTCAAAATCTGTGTTGATCAGTGCACCTAAAGACAGCATTACCGCTACTTTATTGCGCATTGCAGACTGGAAAAAATGGAGTCCCTTTTTGCAGGATAGCGCTATCCGTTATGATATTACCTCTTCTTCAACCGCTAACTGGCGGGCGGCAGATGGCATGCTTAACTCCATCACCTTGCAGCAATACAGCGGCGACAGTATTCTCGCAATCATTCGTGCCGACGATAAAATCGTATTCAACAGCGGTTTTACCATCAAAGCCTCTACCGACAATCCCAATGTAACCAAAGTAGAATGGTGGATGATTGAACACCTGAAATGGTATCCCTGGGAAAAATTCTACGGACTCTTTTCTGAAAGTTTCAAGGAGACTTATGTAGAGAACAGCCTGGATATGTTTAAGAGATATATAGAGGAAGGTGCGAGGTAGAATGTATAAGGTATAAGGAGTAAGGTGTAGGGAATAAGGGTAGAGTTTGGTGTTTATCGTTTTAATAATGATAAACACCAAACTCTGAACTGTAAACAAAAATGCCGACGCGATCTATTCAATGTAAATCTTTATAGAGTCAACCGCTATACGCGATCTGAACCAGCTTTCAATTTTTTCTCTTTCCTGCACCAGCTTTTTCCTGTTGGTTGTTCCAATAAAAAGGCTCATGTAGGTATTGGGCTTTAATGAATCGTTGTACACGGTTTGTTCCGAAACACCACAGGTCCTAATGTCCGGGTATATCGGTTTCAGCTCGGTTAGCAGTTGCTTGCCCAGTTGCATCCTGTTCCTGATGCTGTCTTGCCGTCGCAGGTTTTGCGCCAGTTCGTTCCGCAAATGATCTATTTCCCGTTCCTGCCGGTCTATTGCAATTAAATTTTCTCCTTTCCCCTTGTCATCATCTACCGAAAACCCCTGCTGAATAGAAACCGAAGCCTTGCCCAGGTTGTAATGCTTTGCTTTTCCAATTACCTCTTTTTTGATGTTCTCAGCAATCAATCGTCCGCCGTAAATCAGCTTTATCGTTTTGGCTATAGGGTCTACTTCCGATTTCAGCAGGTAGTCGCCCTCAATATGTCCTTCACTCCTGATGAATAAATTAGCATTCTGAACAAATTTTTCCCGTTGCACCAGTATGTAGCCAAAGTAAATGCTGGGTATAATGGTTAACAGCACAATAACGGTTACCCACTGATTCGCCGTCTTCCTCGACTTTTGGTCGGCATTCCAGATGGGGTATTTTAAAAATCGCACGGTAATAAGAGTAGCCACTCCTATAAAAACCGTATTGATGGTAAACAGGTAAAAGGCTCCAAAAAAATAACTCCACGCTCCGGAAGCCAATCCATATCCTGCCGTACATAAAGGCGGCATCAATGCGGTAGCAATGGCAACCCCCGGAATAACATTTCCCTTTTGCTTGCTCGACAAGGCCAAAACGCCCGCCAGTCCACCAACCAGCGCAATAATTACATCGTAAATATTAGGCTGAGTACGGGCAAGCAGTTCAGAGTGTGCTTCGTTGAGCGGGGTAATAAAAAAATATAGAGTAGAAGTTAAAAGGCTGGACACTACCGCAAAAGCGAAATTAACAAGCGCCTTTCGCAGCAATTTGAAATCGTAAGTAGCAAGGCTGTAGCCCATGCCCAGTATGGGGCCCATGAGCGGAGATACAAGCATGGCGCCGATAATAACGGCGGTGGAGTTTACATTTAGTCCCACACATGCAATAAAAATGGCAAAGATCAATATCCATAGGTTGGTGCCTTTGAAGTAAATGCCTTTTTCCATAGTGTCGTGGATGGTGGCATAATCTTCTCGCTCGGCAGCAATAGCGAATTTGTTTAGGATAGAACGTGTATTCATCGGTTTACAATTGAACATCGAATATAATGAACCGCCTGATTATTTATTGTGTGTCGTTCAAAAATATTCGATCCGTTGATCGTCGGTACCAAATATATTGGTAATATATAATTTATTGAGGCGAAGTCTTTGTAGCAAGAGATGGCATCATTGGGTGACAGTGCGCTTTTGTATGCATGACGGGTGGCTGCATCATCTGCTTGCGGAAGGGAGCAAAAAAAACAGGCAAATAAAAAAGAATGAGCAAAAATCTTGGAATAAAAGTATAACCGTTTTACTTTGCATTCAACTTCTTTTGCGCTTGATACCATTGAGGATCACCACCACTTTCTCTAAAAATCTAATAGCCTCCCGTTATTTGGTATCCCAATCTTCTAAAACAATATTGTTAAACCACGGTATTTGAATACGCTCTTCAATTGTGTATATGTGTTTGCGTATATAATGTTGAGCTGTTACGCGGTTGCTGCATCTCATTTTTATTAAGTATGTGGCTTGCCGGTTAATAATAATTTTTACAGACACTTATGCCGCTGCTATGAAAAATGTTGTGTACGTTATTTTGAGCACACTTTTTTTAAGTGTTGGGGTTGAGGCAGTATCGCAGCCTATATGTGGTTTCGACGGTTTGCACCGGTCGATGCAACAAGTTTCGCCTGCACTGAAGAGAAAGCTGGAACTGAATGAGCAGAAGATATCTTCCGCCATCCAGGCAAGGCGAGCCGGTCGTTTGCCCTTGCACAGGCGGAACGCGCTCGTGTATATTCCCGTGGTGGTGCATGTGTTGCATACCGGTGGACCTGTAGGTTCAAGATACAATCCGCCCGACGCACAGATAGAGGCAGCCATCGCTTATCTCAACGAAATATACAGCGGCACCCATCCTTCGCTTACTCCCGCCGGAGTAAATGCTGCGGGCGATCTGGGCATTCGCTTTGCATTGGCACAGCGCGATCCCGATTGTAACCCAACCAGCGGTATTCATCGCATAAACATGTCGGCAAACAGCGACTACATAAACAATGGTGTAAGCAGTAATGATTATGCGGCAGACATGGCTTTTAAAACACCCATCATCTGGGATAAAACGCGGTATTACAATATCTACGTAGTAAATAAAATAAACGGGCAGGACGGTTCTGCCGGGCAGTTCATAGCAGGCTACGCCTATTTTCCCACCGATGCAGTGGTAGATGGAACCGTAATGCTCGCCAGTCAAATGAAGGCGGATTCAAAAACGCTTTCTCACGAAATCGGGCATGCCTTTAACCTGTATCATCCTTTTGAGGGGTCTGCCAACAAGAGCCAGTGCCCTGCGGGTTTAGGCGACCGGGTAGACGATACCGATCCTATTTCTTACAATGCTTCTACTACAGGGGTGGTGGATTTTACCTGCCGCACAAGCCTCAACAAATGCAATGCAAATGCACCGTTTAACATACGCACCGAAAGCAATTTTATGAATTACACCAACTGCTATACGCTTTTTACGCCGGGGCAAAAAGAGCGGATGCAGGCAAGCCTGGAGCTGGCAGAAAGAAGTTCGTTAATGGAATCAACAGCGCTGTTAAGACCAGATGAAAGTCCCGCATGCACTCCTAAAATTAATTTTGAATTTGCGCAGCAGCACGTGCGTGCAGCCCGCGAAGTTACCGAAGGCTGCCGCGGTTATAAAGACTATCTTTTTTACCTGACCATAGGAAGCACTCCCAGTCAAAATGCAAATGTAATCGTGTCTGCCGATCCCTCATCAACCGCGCGGGAGGGAGTTGATTTTGATTTTCCTTCGGGAAAGGAAGTAGAATTTCTTTCAACGGGTTTTGAAAAGCAGGGGTTTGTGGTGCGCGTGTATGATAACGGCAGCGCACAACCGTTTAAAAAAGCAACCCTGAATTTTACCGTAGACAATAACAATGGGAATGCTGTAAAAGGTACGGCCAACCCGCAAATGGACCTGGTTATTCAAACCATTAACCATAGTCCCGTGGAACCGGGAGCCGGCGGCGTTGCGCTGGTGGGCGTCTTCAATTACCTGATCAACGATGCCAAAACATTTGATGCTTCTATCAGGCGGCAAAAAACGCAGATCATTTACAGGGCAAGCGAATTAAGCGCTTCGGGTATTCAGGCGGGTTATATAAAGGAGATAAGCTTTTACATCCAGAAGCAATCGACCCGTGCTTTTAAAAATCTGAATATTAAAATGGCGCAAACAGGTATAGCCGCGCTTGTGCAGGACGGCAATGTTACTACTGCTACCGATTTTACAGATGTGCTTACTTTGCCAGGGTACGAAACAGTGGATGGATGGAACAATTTTTTGCTGCAAACGCCTTTTGCATGGAATGGTACGGATAATATTGCTGTTGAGCTGTGCTTTGACAATATAACGGGTGAACCGGATAATGCTGATATTATTCGCGCTTATAACGATGGCAGTGCCGAAACGGAGGCTAATATGATAGTAGGAGAGGATCTGGACTGCACAGCATCTTATTCCAACATTGCTTATTACCAGGGTGGCATTAAACCAATTGTAAAGTTTAACTATGAGCTGTTGGGCAACCCGGTGCGCAATACATTGGTTACTTCGCGCAATGAATACCTTGGGCCATATAGCGAGATTTATTTTTACGATAATTCATCGCCAAGGAAAATTGTGGGCAAAATTAAAAACCTAACCAATTGGAATTATGGCTGCACCAATATTAAGGTAGACAGGAGCGGAAGCAATGCTACTGCATTCTGGAACACGACAGCCTCGCAATACCTCACCAGGAAGTCGTTCTTTGTTACGCCCCAGTTCAATAATCCCGAAGGTAAGTTCGAGATAACCCTGTATTATTCTGCAAGCGAAAAAAACGGTTACGAAACGGCTACGGGAAATTCATGGAACAATATTAAACTGGTAAAAACCAAAGTGCCTGTCAGCCAGATCACTCCTGCTAATCCGCAGCAGGAGAAGGTAGAGATCAATCCAACGGTTGAACACACCGAGTATGGTGTTGATTATATGCTTACAGCTGCTTTCAATTCCGGGTTTTCGGGTTTTTCGGCAGGTATCATTAACACAACGCTGCCTGTTACCTGGTTGAATTTTACGGCTCTGTTGCAGAATGATGATGTGCAACTGAACTGGACAACGGCTACAGAGTCAAACAACAATCGTTTTGAAGTGGAGGTAAGCACTAATGGGGTTGACTTTGCCTGGCTGGCTACCATACCCTCCAGCGGCAACAGCGCTGTTACTACCGGTTATGGTTACCTGCATAAGCAGCCTTTGCCGCGCGAACTTTTTTACAGGTTGCGACAGGTAGACAATGACGGTGTTTTTTCGTATAGCAGCATTATTCGAATCATCAGGCAGCAACCGGGCAACGGCGCATACCTGTATCCTGTGCCGGCAGCTAATTATATTACGCTTCATTTGGGACAGCCTGCCCTGAATGCAGTAATTGAGATTTTTAGCGGCGATATGAAATTGTTATCCTCCGAAAGAACGAGGGGAATGTTGCTGACCAGGCAGTTGTCTTTGCATGCGCTGCCCGCCGGAACTTATTTTGTACGGGTTACCACTGCAAAACGCAACGAGGTGATGAGGTTTGTGAAGTATTGATAGTCCATCCTGATCTTCCCGAGGCCCGCCTGAACGAATCACTCGGGCAGAGGAAGGAACACCGCGCACAAGGCCAGCTTTGCAAAGATTATTATTTAATTCATGATTGACGCTAATGGAAATGCTCTTGGTTTCCAGGGCTTGTATCTTTGGCTCTTGTATTTTGGCTTCTTGGTTCTTGCTTTTTGGTTCTTGGATCTTGGCTTTTGTATTTTGTTTCTGATTGTTCTTACCCAAAATTCTCCTTATAGTAATCACAATACTCCGTCATAAAGCAGATATCGCATTTGGGCTGGGGGCGACATATCTCCCGCCCGTGGAAAGACATAGCCATGCCTGCATCCCACAATTTTTCCGGTATGGCCTCCATTATCTGTTTTTCAATTTTTTTAGGATCAGCTCCCGTTGCAATGCCTAACCGGGGCGCTACCCGCACCACATGCAGGTCTACGATCACGCCTTCAGGCTTTTCACCCGCTTCGCGGCGTATAACGTTTGCCGATTTGCGACCAATGCCCGGAAGTGCCGTAAGCTCATCCATGGAAAGCGGTATGTTGCTGTCTTTTTTAATATTCTGTCCTATTTCTGCCAGCCACTTTGCTTTGTTGGCAAAATTTCTCACTTTACCAATAAAGGGATACAGATCTTCGGCGCTTGCTTTTGCCAGGGATTGAATGTTAGGGAAGTTTTCGAACAGCTTGGGCGCCAGTTGATTAATATTCCTGTCTGAGTCCTGTGCAGACAGAATGACCATTACTACCAGTTGGTAAATGCTTTTGTATTCGAGCGGATGCTTTTTGCCCTTGTATTTTTTGAGCAAAACAGTCATGGCCTTCGACCAGTCTTTTTGTGGCATAAAATCCTTTTACAGAATAAACTTACAAAATATTCTGTTGGTTGCGGCGATGCTTTTTTGCGCGCGTTGCTCCTTTGCGTGAAACCTTTGAACCACAAAGGCACTAAGGCACGGAGATGCACGGAGGGTTTGTATTGATTTATTCGTTGCGCCGCTGCCCCTCTGCGTACGCTGCGTGAAACCTTTGAACCACAAAGGCACTAAGGCACGGAGACGCGCGGAGGGTTTGTATTGATTTATTCGTTGCGTCGTTGCTCCTTTGCGTACGCTGCGTGAAACCTTTGAACCACAAAGACACTAAGGCTCGGAGATGCACGGAGGGTTTGTATTGATTTATTCGTTGCGTCGTTGCTCCTTTGCGTTCGCTGCGTGAAACTCCCCAAAACTTCTATTTCTTCTTTTTGGTGGCAGCTTTTTTTGCAGCGGCTTTTTTAGCCGGAGCCTTTTTGGTAAAGGCACCCGGAATTTCAGCTTCAATAAATTGCTTTACTTCCTCCAGCGATACGGTGGCCATTTCCTCTGCCGTATACTTGCTGCCATCTGCCTTCCGCGGAATTTTTACAATCTTTTTTCCAAACTTAATAATTGGACCCCACCTTGCATTTTCTACCGATATCTTGTCATCGGCCCAACGTTGTATATAGCGATTGCTTTCTTTTTCAATCTTCGCTTCAATCAGCTCATTCATATCGGCTTGTGTAAGCCTTTCAAAATTATACCGGCGCGGTACATTAATGAACATATCGTCCCACTTAATGAATGGTCCAAACCTTCCTGTACCCTTTGTAATAGGTTTGCCATCGTAAGTGCCCACCGGTGCTTCTGCAATTTTCTTTGCCTCTATATATTGAATGGCTTTGTCCAGGTCAACTGTTCCCAGGTCCGTTCCTTTGGGAATAGAAATAAAGTCTTCTCCCCACTTTACATACGGGCCAAATCTGCCAACGTTTACCGATATGTCTTTGCCCTCATATTCGCCCAGTCCCGCCTGCACTTTAAAAAGATCCATCGCCTCATCAAACGTAATGGTTTCAATGCTTTGCCCGGTGGGTATTTTAGCAAAACGCGGCTTTTCTTCATCCGTGGTGGTGCCTATCTGCACCATCGGGCCATAGCGCCCCATGCGTGCTACAACAGGTTTGCCACTTTCCGGGTCCATGCCCAGTTCGCGCTCTCCTTTAATACGCTCTGCCGTTTCAATGGTATTGTCAACGTCTTTTTTAAAGGGCGTATAAAAATCGTCCAGCATTTTGTTCCACTTCATTTTGCCCTGCGCCACTTCATCAAATTCCTCTTCAATCCTCGCCGTGAAGCCATAGTCCATGATATCATCAAAATACTGTTTCAAAAAATCAGTAACCACCAGCCCCAGGTCAGAAGGAAACAATTTGGATTTTTCTGCACCGGTATTTTCCTGCTCGGTCAGCTTCGAAATTTTATCTGCTTTCAGCAGCATAATGCGGAAATCTCTTTTCACGCCTTCTTTATCTCTTTTTTCAACATAGCCTCTTTTAAGAATGGTAGAGATAGTAGGGGCGTATGTAGAAGGACGGCCAATCCCAAGCTCTTCCAATTTTTTTACCAGCGATGCTTCCGTAAAACGGGGCGCCGGGCGCGAAAACCTTTCTATCGCCTTCATCTCTTTAAACACCAGTTGCTGGTTCACTTCCAGCGGAGGCAGCATGCCTTCAGCTGCTTCTTCTTCCATATCGTCTTCGTCTCTGTCTTCGCGGTATACTTTCAAAAAACCTTCAAATTTCAACACCTCACCTTGCGCTGTCAGTTCTTCGTTATTGGTAGAAATGTTGATTTTCGCAATCGTTTTTTCCAGTTCGGCATCGGCCATCTGGCTTGCCATGGTGCGTTTCCATATCAGTTCATACAGTTTGCGGCAATCCGCATCGTCTACAGTTAGTCTGTCCATTGCCGTTGGGCGAATGGCTTCGTGCGCTTCCTGTGCCGATTCATTTTTGTTTTTGTATTTGCGCACCTGCACGTAGTCGTTGCCGTATTGCGATTTTATCCTGTTGGTAATATCGCCCAGTGCTGTATCGCTCAGGTTTACGCTGTCGGTACGCATATAGCTGATGTAACCGTTTTCGTACAGCTTTTGCGCCAGCAGCATGGTGCGGCTAACGGAGTAACCCATTTTGCGCGATGCTTCCTGTTGCAGGGTAGAGGTGGTAAAAGGCGCCGCGGGCGATTTTTTAGCAGGCTTTACCTGTATGTCTCTTACCGTATATTTTGCGCCCACACAGCTTTGTAAAAAAGCAAAGGCATCATCTGCCTGGCTGTATTTGCTGCCTTCGGCTTTAAAGTTAACAGCTTTGTTGCTGATGTCTTTTGCTTCAAACAGCGCTTCTACCTTAAAAGTGCTGGTAGCATTAAAGGCGTTGATCTCTCTTTCGCGTTCAGCAATTAACCGTACTGCCACGCTTTGCACACGTCCGGCGCTGAGGTTATTGCGCATACTCATCTTACGCCAAAGCACAGGCGACAATTCAAACCCCACAATCCTGTCGAGTATACGCCTTGCCTGCTGGGCGTTTACCAGGTTCATGTCCAGTGTACGTGGCGATTGAACGGCAGACTGTATGGCAGGTTTGGTAATTTCATGAAAAACAATACGCTTGGTGGTGGCAGGATCAAGCCCCAGCACCTCGCATAAATGCCAGCTAATGGCTTCTCCTTCGCGGTCCTCATCCGTTGCCAGCCATACTTCGCTGCTTTTTTTTGCCAGTCCCTTTAATTCTTTTACCACTTTTTCTTTTTCCTCCGGGATGATATACCTGGGTTTGAAATGGTTGTTGATGTCTATACCCATATCATTTTTCTCCAGGTCGCGGATGTGTCCATAACAGCTCTTTACTTCGAAATCGCTGCCGAGTATTTTTTCAATGGTTTTTGCTTTCGCAGGAGACTCTACTATCAATAAATTTTTTGCCATGGTATTGGTTAAACTCTGTGACCACAAAAATATTGCCGGTACATTTCCTTTTTAAATGAACGTTGCTGAAACAATCAGGGGTGATAAGCATTATTTCAAAACCAGGTTCTCAATAAAAATGCATGTAAAACCCTTTGCTCAACAATGTTTTTCCACTTAAAATTGCTGCAATATTAAAGTAAAGCACCAAAAAACAAAAAAAACGACGATTTACAAAAAATCAAGAATCTGCTTCATCACGCTTTCGTCGCGGTATATTTTCCTGTGGCCAAGACCTTGTGTTGTGATGAATTGCAGGTGAGAATGATTGTCATTCTGAACCATTTCCGCATCAGAAAAAGGTGTAATGTCATCGTCGCGATCGTGCAGCCAAAGCACACTTGCCTGTATATTGTTTATAGCTCTTCGTATAGAATAATATTCAGGCGCCCGTCCGCCTTTTTCTGTCACCAGTTTTTCAAAAGGTTGTTTAATGCGGTTGCTTATATGCAATAAAGTAAAAAAATGGCGGATGGCTGATACCGTTTCGGTGGCAGGCGCTATCAATACCACCTTTGTATTGGGATGATGAGGAACCTGTTCCAGCAAATGTGCTAAGGCCAATCCTCCAAACGAATGGGCTATATAACCATCAAAGCTTCCATATTGATGGCAGATCTGCTGCAGGGTTTGCACATATTCCGGCAGTGTAATGGTCGTTCCGGCACTTTTGCCGTGGGCCTGCGCATCAAAGGCAATTACTTCATAGCCCTTTTTAACCAGTTTAGCAGCGTACCTGTCGAAATTGGCAGCGGTTGATTCAAACCCGTGTACAATCAGGATCTTCTTCAAGCCACCCTTATTCCATTGATATCCGTGCAATGAATAACCATTGGCAATAAGGGTGAGTTGCTCCGCTTTGGTGAGAATGGGGGATACCTGGATTTCCTTTTTCTTCCTGGGGGTGCAGAAGAGGGTAAATGCCTGGCGCGCTGCTTTTTCCGGCGCCAATACAGAAAGAACGCCTAATTTGGTGCGGATATATGTGAGTGCAAGTTTGTGAGAAAGTTTCATGTTGCAAGATAAGGGGGAAGGGAGAAAGGTCAATGGAGAAAGGTGAAAGGTGAAAGGAGAAAGGAGAAAGGAGAAAGGAGAAAGGTGAAAGGTCAAAGGTGAAAGGGGGGAGAACCAAGATCCAAGAAACAAACAAACAAGGAGGCAAATAGCAAAAAGGAAGCAGCATACAAACAATCGCTCTCGTTGCGCGCTTTGCTCCTCTGCGTTCTTTGCGTGAAAAAAAATGTCTTCTGCGTGGAAATCACGAGAAACAAAAAACAATAAACGAAAAACGTTTTACTCAATGAATATAGTGCTCATCGGAACCGGTAACGTTGCTTTTGTTTTAGGAAAGCTCATGTACAACGCAGGGCATACCATTCAACAGGTTGCGGGTAGAAATAAAGAAAAGACGGACAAACTTTCGGCACTGTTGCAGGCAGAGCCGGTATATGATCTTAAAACGATCAGCCGGGAGGCGGATATATATATAATAGCGATAAGCGATGATGCATTATGGAAAATAGGCGAAGCCTTGCCAATACACAACGGTATTGTATTGCATACTGCCGGATCGGTACCTAAAGAAGTATTGCGGGGGCTGGGCAAAAATTATGGTATATTGTATCCTTTGCAAAGCCTGCGGAGCGACAGAAAGGACCTGCCGGAAATTCCTTTTTTAATTGATGCTGATACTGCTGAAACGCTGGCAGCGATCCGGCAATTTGCCACCACCTTGTCGCCACTGGTTGAACCGGCAGATGATGAAAAGCGTATGAAGTTTCATATTGGCGCTGTTTTAGCCAACAATTTCACCAATCATTTGCTGACATTAACCAATGCATTTTGCAAAGAAGAACAACTTGATTTTAAACTGTTGCTTCCGCTGATAGAAGAAACGGTGGCAAGACTGCGGTATTATGCCCCGGCCGATATGCAAACCGGCCCTGCAATAAGGAACGACGAGGTAACCTTGCAAAAACAAGATAAGTACCTTGAGCGTTATCCCGAAATCAGGAAAATATATGAGCTGTTCACTCAAAGCATCCGGTCATTTCACCGAAAAGTATAATCTGTATAAAAGTTGTGAATTTTTGAGAATGCTTTTCTCAACGTTGTGAATTTTCAATTTCAGCCTTTACCTTCACCGCATGAAAATGGTTGGCGCATTTTTCAGGCTTATCAGGTATCAGAATCTTATTTTCATTGGCATTACACAATGCCTTTTTTATTTCTGTATTTTATATCCTGCCATACATCCCAACGAATTTATTTCTGATGAGTTCGGGCTTTTTGTGTTGCTCGTTTTTTCTTCCGTTTTTATTGCCGCCGGCGGATATGTGATCAACGATTATTTTGATCTTAACATCGACCAGGTAAACAAACCCAAGCGTATTGTGGTAGAAAAGGTAATACACCGCCGTTGGGCCATTATATGGCATTGGATATTTTCTATAACCGGGGTAGTAATGGGCTTTTACATTTCGTTTGTAACGCGCAACTGGCTTATTGGTTTCTCCAATGTAGCATGCGTGTTGTTGTTGTGGGTGTATTCCACCACATTCAAAAAGAAATTATTGTCAGGTAATATCATCATATCGTTGTTAACAGCCTGGGTGATATTCGTGGTGTTTTTTTTTATTGATTATTTTCCTTCCAACATTATACCCGGCTGGCAAATGCATGGCGATATGGACGAGAGCGTTCACCGTCGTATTATGCGCCTTACTTTTTTATACGGAGGTTTTGCATTTGTTATTTCGCTGATACGGGAGGTGATCAAAGACATGGAAGACATGGAGGGCGATGCACGGTATGGTTGTAAAACCATGCCCATTGTATGGGGTGTGCCCGTTGCTAAAGTATTTACAGGCGTATGGCTGATGGTGCTAACGGGTTCGCTGTTGGCCATCCAGTTTTATGCCATGTACCTCGGGTGGTGGTGGAGCATTTTATATTGTACTGTATTAATCATTATACCGTTGTTGTGGATTACCCGTAAACTGTATGTCGCCACTGTATCTGCCGACTTTGGATATCTTAGCGGCGCTGTTAAATTCGTAATGCTTACAGGCATACTGTCCATGCTTTTCTTCAAATTATATCATCCATGAAAATAGTGCTGGCTTCCCAATCGCCGCGCCGCAAACAGTTGCTGGAGTGGGCGGAAGTAAATTTTGATGTGATCGTTCAATCAACCGACGAAAGTTATCCGCCCGGTCTTTCATTTACAGACGTTGCTATACATATAGCCAGGCAAAAGGCATTGGCGGTGCAGGCAGGAGAAGTGTATAAACGGTATGAAGGCGATGTTCCTATACTGGCGGCAGACACCATTGTAGTATGCGGGCAGCAGGTTTTGGGAAAACCCAAAGATCGCGAAGATGCCATCCGTATTTTGAGTTTGCTATCGGGGAAAAAGCATGAAGTCATTACGGGGGTTGTTATTTTAAATGGTGCCCAACAACCGGTTGAATTTGCCGACACCACGGAAGTATGGTTTCACGAATTGACCACTGAACAAATTGCTTTTTATGTAGACCGTTATGAGCCCTACGACAAGGCTGGCGCCTATGCTATACAGGAATGGATAGGAGTGGTGGGCATACAAAAAATTAACGGCGACTTTTACAATGTAATGGGCTTGCCGGTGAGCAGGGTGGTAAGACACCTTGATTGCTGATTTGTTGATTTTTGATTTTGATGCTTATTCCCCCATCCTTATGCCCCACACCTTACACCCTTAACCTTATGCCTTTCACCTTTGACCTTTCGCCTTTCACTTTTCACTTTTTTTTGTTCGTCTTCTCCGCCTTGCGTAATTTAATAGCCTACACCACAATTGCAACCTATGACCGAAAAGCTCCTCCAGTTTATCTGGCAGATGCAATACTTCAACAAGCACGATCTGCAAACCGCCAGCCAGGAACCTGTATCTATTATTTTTCCCGGTCGTTTAAATACACACCAGGGTCCCGATTTTACTGCCGCCAGCATAAAGATCAACCATACTACCTGGGCGGGCAGTATAGAACTGCATGTAAAAGCATCCGACTGGAAGCAACACGGACATTGCGGCGACCCCAATTATAAAAATGTAATCCTGCACGTAGTATGGAAAAATGATTGTGAGATAGCTGACGATTACGGGAATGAATTGCCTACGCTGGTGCTGGAAGACCGTGTGTCTAAATTGCTGCTGCAGCGTTACGAGGAACTGATGCATAATCAATCGCATATCCCCTGCGAACGGAGCTGCGGCGAAATTCCAGACCTGGTGTGGTTATCGTGGAAGGAAAGGCTGATTGTTGAACGGCTGCAAAGAAAAACGGATGTTATAAAGAGCTACCTGGAGCAAACCAGCAATCACTGGGAAGAAGTGTTCTGGTGGCTGATTGCCCGCAATTTCGGCATCACTGCCAACGCCAATGGTTTTGAGTTAATTGCCAGGTCCGTATCCATCAATATACTGGCAAAACATAAAACGCATATTCACCAGATAGAAGCTTTTTTGCTGGGGCAGGCGGGGTTGCTGGAACAGCATTTTGATGAGGATTACCCAATAATGCTGCAAAAGGAGTTCAGGTTCTTAAAAAAGAAATACAAGCTGAATCCCATTGTGCAGCCTATTTATTTTTTGCGAATGCGGCCGCAGAATTTTCCCACGGTAAGGCTGGCGCAATTGTCTATGCTCATTCATCAATCGGCGCACCTTTTTTCGCAGGTAAAAACTGCCGGCAAACTGGATGATATAAGAAGACTGCTTACCGTTACCGCAAACGATTACTGGCATTATCATTACAGGCTTAATGAAAAAACAAGCTATCACGAAAAAGCATTGGGCATACAGTCGGTAAACAACATCATCATCAACACTATTGTGCCCGCAGTATTTACATACGGCTATATACACAACGAGCCGGTATACAAAGACAAAGCCGTTCGCTGGCTGCAAGATCTTCCGTCGGAAAACAATGCAGTTACCCGCACCTGGAAGCCAACGGGTGTTGCTAATAAAAATGCATTCGATTCGCAAACATTAAATGAACTCACAAAGCAATACTGCTTTCAAAAGCATTGCCTTTCGTGTGCAGTTGGGAATGCGGTGCTGAAACGATAGCGGTCAGCTTTCAGCAATCAGCGATCAACGATCAGTTGCGGTTGGCACGCCCCGGTTGAGCTGTGTGGGCGGATACCGGGGCGGTCTGACCGATCTGTCAGGCGAAAGAAAGCAAAATGCACTAATGAAAGTGTATACTTTTTCCAGACTTGACACAGTGGCTTTTCAAGGTTTCCAACTTTTTAAAAATGGGAAACTTTCCTTTCAAAAGATAACAATCAGCCATGAGCTTAGCACTCGGTTTAAGTTAATATTAATGGCCGCACAAGCTGGCTTTGTGTGCAACGTTCCTTCCCCTCGGAAAGGTTAGGATGGGCTTCAAATCAAAAATCAACCAATCAGCAATCAAAAATTGAAATCCACATTTACTTTTATATCCGGATGGATACTGTAAATAACCGGGCAGGTATGCGCGGCACGCTCCATAATGGTTTGCTGCTTTTCGGTTAAGGAGATGTTATCGGGGAAATGAAATGTTAAATTTATACCTCCAATCCGCCTTGGATCATTCGCCATAATTTTCTCAACTTCTACTTTTATACCGGCAATATCAAGCTCCATATCCCGTGCTTTTATTCCCATAATAGTGAGCATGCAACTGGCAAGAGCCGTAGCCACCAGGTCCGACGGAGAAAACCTTTCTCCTTTACCCTGGTTGTCTGTGGGGGCGTCGGTTTCAATTACTGTTCCAGACTTAAGATGGGTGCAAACCGTTCTCAAATTTCCTTCGTACACTACTGTTGAAGTCATTGTATTATTTTTGTTTAAATTTACGTTCAAAGTACAATAAAATATTCCACGTGAAGAAAATCATAGGTGTTGCTTTGCTTATTAGTTTCGCCATTACCGGGTTTGCGCAAGAGGCTGGCAAAAGTAAAAAAGAAGAGAGGAAACGACAAAAGCGCGAGCGAATGAATGAGATCATGAAGCTGGAAGAAGAAGGCGTTCCTTCATTCAACAAACAAAATGCTTTTGGCATTAAGCTCAATACAGACGGATGGGGATTATCTTACGAAATCGGGCGTTCTAACACTGTACGACGTGCTACTATTTACCAGATAGAATTCAACGAAAAGAAACACCCTAAAGAAGAAAAGACCAGTTACCAGAACAGCGCAGGCGGATTTATATTTTTTGGAAACCCTTTCGTATTTGGTAAAAGAAATAACTTTTATCAACTGAAATTATCCGGCGGGCAACAATTGTTAATCGGCGGCAAGGGTAATAAGAACGGGGTGTCGGTATATGGTATTGGTGCAGGAGGTCTTTCGTTAGGGCTTCTACGTCCTTACTATGTAGAAGTAATTGACAACAACAACCAGAACAAGTTTGTAAAATACGAGTCGCAGGACAGTGTGTATTTTATGGACCCTGCCAGCATAATCGGCGGCGGTGGATTAACGCGGGGATGGGGTGAAATGAAACTGGCGCCGGGCCTGCATGCAAAAACTGCTATCCGGTTCGACTATAACCGTTTTAATACCGTTATTTCTGCCATTGAAGGAGGCTTAAATGCCGAATATTATTTCAAAGGAATTGACCAGATGGTTTACAATCCCTCGCGCAAATTCTTCATCAACGCCTACGTTTCCATCTTATTTGGCAAACGGAAGTAAGAGGGTTATTTTTGCATTTCGGTAATTTTTTAATTTATACTATGAGCGGATCTTGCGTTACTCACCAGGAAGCGGAGCCACGTGCAAAGAAGCCGGATTGGCTGAGAGTAAAACTCCCCATTGGTGAAAGTTATAAGAATGTAAGGAACTTAGTTGATACTCATAAACTGCATACCATTTGCGAAAGCGGCAACTGTCCTAATATGGGCGAATGCTGGGGCGCTGGAACGGCAACTTTTATGATATTGGGAAATATCTGCACCCGGAGCTGTGGCTTTTGTGCAGTGGCAACGGGCAGGCCCGAGGCTGTTGATTGGGACGAACCTCAACGCGTAGCCGAAGCCATTTACCTGATGAAAGTAAAGCACGCCGTAATTACTTCGGTAGACAGAGATGAACTGAAAGACGGGGGAAGCATCATCTGGTACAATACCATTAAGGCTGTAAAAGCATTAACGCCTGATACCACGCTTGAAACACTGGTGCCCGACTTTAAAGGCGAAAAAGAAAACATTGATCGCATTATTGAAGCAGCACCGGAAGTAGTATCGCACAACATTGAAACAGTGGAGCGCATGACAAGGCAGGTGCGTATACAAGCCAAGTACTGGAGAAGCATGGAAGTGCTGAAATACCTGAAAGAAAAAGGTATGCGTACCAAATCGGGTATTATGCTGGGGCTGGGAGAGAAGGAAGAAGAAGTGCTGCAGACCATGCGCGATTTGCGTGCTAACGGCGTAGACGTAATTACCATTGGTCAATACCTGCAACCCACCCGCAAGCATTTGCCTGTGCAACGTTTTGTACATCCAGATGAATTTAACGCCTATACTATGGCGGGTTATGAAATGGGCTTCGACTATGTGGAAAGCGGACCATTAGTGCGCTCTTCTTACCACAGCGAAAGGCATGTATACGAAGGCATTGGCAAACTGGAATGGGAAAAGAAGAAGGCGATGATGGAGCAGTAGGTTAGGCGTTTATCGTTTGGGGTTTGTCGTTTATTGTTTAGCTGCTAGCCATTAACCACAAACCCCAAACGATAAATATTTCACTTCTTCTCCGGGATATATTCCAGTATATCAGCAGGCTGGCATTCGAGTATTTCGCAGATCATTTCCAGCGTTGAAAAACGAATGGCTTTTGCCTTCCCGGTTTTTAAAATAGACAGGTTGGAAAGCGTGATGCCCACTTTCTCCGACAACTCTGTTAGCTGCATTTTGCGCTTTGCCAGCATTACATCCAGGTTTACAATAATGGGCATCTGTTATATAGTTAATTGATTTTCCGAATAAATTTCCACACCCCGGCGGTATACCACAGCCAAAGCAATTATGATCAGGCCCAGCCAGATATTGCCACCAATATTGGTTACCAGCTCCAGCCGGCTGCCTTCGAAATAATCCTTTGCCATCGAGCTGAATAAAATGTATTGAACAATTTTTACAAGGTCTATAAAGATAAGCGCCAGCCCTATCATTTGTATATACTGCGCGCTTTGGGCAGTAAACGGTTCCTTTAAAGAGATGTTGCCTAATATTTTTTTAAGGAACCAGATGATGCAGAGCGATGCACCTAATTGCAACAACGATATAAGATAATGAACGTATCCCAATGCTGTGTGCTGCGGTACAAGCAGCCGGTACTTATGCGGTATGGGTTGCAAAGCCGCTTTGTTGTTTTCGGAATAACGGTAAGGCGCAGCCGAATCTTTGCCGCCGAAATCCATCACCTCAAAACTGATAGTGCCTTTATTTTCCGGAGGTGTAAGTGCTGATGCACCATTTATCAAATTAAAAGTTGATACCCCTATTACTATACAGCCAAGCAGTACCGCCAGGTAATAAACCCCGGTAACTGTTTTTTGAGTGGCTTTAAAAATGGTTTGTCCTGACATAAAAAGTATTTATGACACAAAAGTAGATTCAATTTTCCGAAAATCAAAATAAATTTATTGTTTTTCAATAAATATTACTCCTTTTGCGGATAATGTATACTGTTGTTCAATGAGTTGCAAGTTATATTCAGGTGCCGCGGCGGTATGCTATTTGAACAACTGCTGTAAACATCTATATGGCAAAAGCTGCAAAAAAATCGGGACGCCGTCCTGGTGCTTGGGGCAAGAACAAATTGGGAGTAAAGAACAAAACTTCTCCGGACGAATACGATATGCAAATGACTATACTAACGGGCGGGACAGCCTTGACAATGTCTTCGGCAAAAGAATAAGGTATTTTATCAACGATAGCAATTTCAAAGCGTATAATGAGAATGATAGTTTGTTGTTTATGTTCAATTCGGAATACAACACTTATTATTCTGCAGCGGAAAGTCTTCAACGCGACAATCGGTTGTTCATGCCCGTTACCGAAGATGCGCCGCTGGTTACAAAGAAGCTTTTAAAAACCCGTACGATTTGCGGACATACTTGTCGCGGTGTTGAAATGAATTTTAAAGAGGCAACGGTGGTTTGGTATTATGATCCTTCGCTGAAAGCAAGCAAACAGGTTTTTTCGAACCATCGTATCGCCCTATGGAACAGGTGCATGAAAATGCTGGATGGAGCCGTTCCGCTTGCCTTCACTTATTCTGATAAGAAAGCAGGCATTACCTGGAGCGCTACTGCTACAGAAATCCAGGACATGAATTTAACCGCAAAGGATTTTGCTGAACTGCCTGGCAAAAATAAAGACATCAGAATGCCCATGCCTGAGGGCTGGACAAATTTCCGCGAAGACAAATGGACTGGTTTCTTTCCCGGCAAACCTTTAAAAAAGAATTATGGTCATTATTCAGCAGTGGGTTACCTGAATGTTGATGCCGTGGAATTTACAATTGCCGATAGCAGCCAAACCGATAGCGTGAAATTTACAGTGTTGGAAACCATTTTTCCTGATACGGTTGTCAACTCTTCGAATAAGCCCTGGGTTGAAACCTATATGCGGGGCATTGTTGCCTATAGTATCGACAAAGTACAGGGAAAGATCGTGGCAGAGTCTCATATCCAACTGTATGGTCATCCGGGAATCGAGATAAAAATACTTTACAACAATGGTCAGAAAGCGCTTAGGGAAAGGTTGTACCTCGTTGGTCAAAGGCTTTTTACGGTTGAAGTAGATTGCCCTGCCGGCCAGGCAGATCACTGGGCTGTTGAGCAGTTTTTGAATTCGTTTGTGTTGCTCAACTGATAGATTGGAATAGATATCTCGCAATAACAGCGCAATGTGTTATGGCAGCCGGTAATTGCTGTACTCATTGGTAGTGATCATATCAACCGCGCGCCCTAGCAAATTGAGGTTGATCGAAATTTCCTCTTTTAAAGGAAGGTATCTTTTGATCGTTTCATTGTACTGGTAGGTAACAGTGCTTGAAAGATAGTTAGCTTTAAACATCTTGATCTTAAACGATTTTTCAATGCTGCCCTCCGCCCGCAGGAGCTTTCCCGAAGCGGCATCGAAAAAGAGCACCATAGTGCAATGCTGCATGAACTTATTGTCATCTATTAACGATGCGGGGTCGTACTGGTAACTTATGATTAGCCATTTGCCATCGTCCTTTATAATCCTGAAGGTATTATTATCGGGCAGGGGAGGGGGGATTTTTTCATTGTGCTGCTTCCTGAAGGTTGAATGATCCAGTCCCGAAGGGTCCGAATTATTAACCGTTTTTAATATCCAGGCACTGTCACCCGTTTTGCCGGCATCATGTTGCGCCTTGTACACTTTTTCATTGCCTTCTGTTACAATAACGGTTGTCAGATCAAAATTGAACCGTAGTTCGTGGCGTTGTGTTAAGGAGTCAACAGAGGTGGGATCGATACGGTACTTTTCAAATGCCTTCAGCACTGCATCCCGCTGGCTAAAAACGTTGCAGGCAATCAGGAGCATTGCCCAGGTTGTAAAGATAGTTTTCATATTGTTCGGCATTATTCCAGGCAATTTGTTTGCGGCTCACATTTTGCCATCACCGGGCGGATAGTGTTTTCTGAAACAGAAAGCAGTTTTACTTTGTTGTTATAGCCTTTTGCCGGCAGGATCTTTATATAATAGGATTGACCCGCAACCGTGGAAATTTTCAGGGATTGGTTGTCGTTTTTAAGCTCCTTTGAATGGGCCGTTACGTCCAGCCGGTGTTCGCCGGGAGGCACGGTGTGCAAAGAATACTGGTTATTTTTGAGCTTACAAACCATGCCACTGTCTATAAAGCAATGAAAAGTGAGCAATGACCCGTTGTAGCCGGTGCTGCGCAAAAAATATATTTTAGATACCTGGGTAGAATCCTGCGCCTGTGTGCCTAAACACCACAAGGCTAACAGTATTGCAAGCTGAAATTTGAGTTGTTTCATGAAATAAGTTTTAGGAAAGAAAGCAACAGAGCGTTGTAACGAAGCAAAATAAATTCTTTTCTGCAAATTATTTGCGGGCATGTTTGTTTTTAAGATATTTACATTTTAAAAGTATCTGTTCGTTTTTTTCTGCTAATGTACCGTTTCAACTACCCGAACCGTGACTAACCTAAGCACAAACATCGTTTCCTTTGGCAAAAATTCTTATTGAACTGTAAGAGAAACCAGCTATGCTTAAAAGAAAATTTAACGCAGCGATCGCGTTTGTCCTTTTTCTTATGCCCCTGCTGTCCTGCAACTCCGGCAGCGACACATCCTCAAATGATACTACAGCCATTTTAAAGACAGACACAACGGCGACCCTTCCGTTACCAGACAGCAACAAATCCGCTCCTGATACAACAGCGGCACCGTCGAGTCCAACAGTTGACCTGATAAAGAGTTCCCTCACAGGCAACCTTGTGAAGAATGATCTGAAGATACTTACTGAGAACGACCGGAAGTTTATTTATTCGGAGGCAGATATTAACGGTGATGGTACCAGCGAAATTTTTGTTGGAATGAGGGGTGGATACTTTTGCGGCAACGCAGGTTGTACTGTTTATCTTTTAAGCCATGAAGGCAAGGAGATTACAAGGTTTACCATTGTGGATGGGCCCATTGCCGTTAGTACAAACAGAACAAAAGACTGGAATGATCTGATCATACCCAGCAGAGGCGTCAATTACCTGGTTAAATTCAATGGCAAAACATATCCTTCTAACCCTTCCGTTCAACCGAAGTTTGCCGGGTCTGTATCAAACGATTTGATAAGAGTTTTGCCCGACGGTTCAACTGCATACGCTTTCTGAAAACCAAACCAACTCAATCATACTCCTCCCAAGGAGGCATAACCATTTTAACCAAACAATGCAATCATTTTAAAAAAAACGACAATGAAAAAAGTAATAACCTATCTTATCAGCAGTGCGTTCCTGTTACTATCCCTTGTTTCATTTGGGCAAACGAAAGAAGATGTTGTAATGATGAAAAACGGCGAAAAGAAAACAGGCAAGGTTATTTCCGTTGGCAGCACCTCCATCAAGTTTTCCTACAGCAAAGAAACCACGGAATACGAAATAGACAAGGCGGAGATAAACAAAATTGAATTTGCCAGCGGGCGAACAGAGTCTTTTGGTCAGCAACCAGCGGCTGCCACTGCTGCTCCCGCAGAAAAAAGTGCAGAGCCTGCAGCCAGCACCGCAGAGCAGCGTAAAAACAAAATTGCAGTATTGCCTTTTGAAATAGAAACGAACGATCAGGGATTGTCGACACCATCTATGAGCAAGCAGGTGCAGGAGTCATGTATAAATGCACTGCGATCTCAATCACCTTTCCAAACAATCCAGGACCCGATGGTTACCAACAATATCCTGGCAAAGAAGAATCTAACGGCCAACGAACTTTCAACCTATACTCCACAGGAATGGGCTGAAATACTGGGTGTTGAATATGTAGTGATTGGTTCTTATTCTATCCTGAACAAAGGTACTTCTACTTATGGCAGCGGCGTTTCATCGTATGATAAAAAGAAGGATGGCGATAAAACGAAAAGTACTGCTTACGGATCTTCTAATTCTTATTCTACAGTTAATTACGATACGCATGTAAACGTCAGCGTGTACAACGATCATGGTGAGCAGGTGTTTTCCGACTCCCGTGCACCTGCATTCGGAGGAATAGATTCTTATAAGAGCGCCTTAAAAACATTGATGAAACGTTCTCCCTTCGGAAAGAGATAAGCGTTGATATTTCCAGTCAAAACAGTGCTGTTCTTCTATACAAATGCTCGCAGGAGTCATTCTACTTCTGCGGGCATTTTATTATTATAATGAACGAGGCTTTGCAAGTTGTTTGTAGAACTTCGAAGCGCCTAACAAGAAAAAAGATCAAACCTGGGTTTTCAGCGTGTCCTTTAAACCCGATGAAGCTTTTTCTATTACCTTCTCTTTTTTACTTTCATTTCCACCATTGTTGCTTTCAGGTGTTTTAATGATAAATTTATAGTTACCTGCTTCCAACACGTCAAATTGTATTTCTCCGTTTGAACCAACTGTAAGATTGGTCATATTTCCACCGGGGTTCTTGCCACCTTTCACCACAATACCTCCAATCGGACTTCCGGGCCTTGCAGCTTCAGCAGCATCGCTTCGTTTTACGCCTTTTTCGTTGATGCTTTTTCCCTGTGCTCCTGTATCTGTAGTTCCTTTCCGCGCATAGGAGGCAGATGCTGCACCGCTGCCACTGCTGGCTGATGTTGTTCCTATACGGTTTTTTTCCTGCGGTTCGTCGGGTATGGTAAGCGTAAATTGATAATTTCCAACTTCCAGTCCGTTTAATTCAAACTCACCGTTATTGTTACTCGTAACAACCATCATATTGCCGCCCGGGTTTTTTCCTCCCTTTACAATAATGCCGCCTATGGGATTGCCAGGGCTTGCCAGTTTGGCTTGCCCCGCCAATGGGTTGGTCGTTGCTGTTCCTTTATCTTCGTACAGTGGATTGTTTGATTTTTGGGCCGCGGGTTGCAGTCCCTGGTCAACCTTCTCTCCAAAAGTTTTTCCCTGGGTTTGCCTTGCTGTTGTTGGCGTCATGGACAGTCTCGAGGGCATGGTCGTTGTCTTTTTCGATTTGCGCGCCAAACTCCAGCTCAGGCCCGCATTTACCTGGAGCGCCCGGTAATTATTACGAAGCGTTTCCTTTGCAATAGTTCCCGAAGCAAGTTGTGATGGTTCGTATGTTTGTTTGTCATTAAAACCTCCTGCCGGCACCAGGTAGCCCTTTGTGTTATTGAGCTCCGGTCCCATTTGAAATGCTGCCGAGGTATAAACGCCCAGCTTATCTGTAAGCAGATAACTCATCCTTATTTGCGGTATCATGGTAAAGCCCGAATTTTTTGTTTTGGCCAACCCGGTAAGAATGATCGGCTTTGAATCTGCCACACTGCGTTGAACAAAACCATTCTGACTTAAACTAAAATAACCACCGCTGAAAGAAGGAGACAATGCAAACCGCCCCCATGTAAAAATTGCCTGCAGGCCGGCCGAAGCTGTAAAGCCCTTGTTAATGGATGCTCCATTCCGTTCATTGGTAATATCCAGGCTTCCGTTGTATAATTTATAAGCGGCGCGCGTGTTGGCTGTATCCGGCAGCAGGCTTTTGGAAGTATAATACGATGCTCCGGCTATGATGCCCCATGCAAAACCGCCAGCTTGCTTTTCGGGGTTGTTGCGTGATAGCGGGATGAATACATCTCCCTGCAGGTTGTAACCGTTGCCCAGGTAGGCTTTGGTTTTTAAAGCAGGGGAGGGGCTGTTAATTCCACCGCCTATTGAAACCATAAATGGTTGTTGCGCCCTAACAATCAACCCGGCTAATAATGCAAATGATAAGAGTATATTTTTTTTCACAATCGCTGTTTTTTTCAAACGATGTTTCGCCGGCAGAACAGCCGGAACAGGTTTGGGTGATTATTTATATGGTAATAAAACGTAATTGCTTAAGAAAAATTATGTTGATCTGTGGGAAGGGCTAATCCTGTGGAGGATCAATCATTTAGCGATGAGAGAGAGTTCGGGTATGCGTTAAGGTTGTGTGATTTGCGTCCAAAATTTTTTTCTTTCTCTGCAGCGTCCCTGGCTCTGCACAAAACATCGCACGAGGAGACACTATGGAGAAGGGAAAACACCTCGGTTTGTTTTTCGCGGATGTTATTAAGGCCCGAACCTTGTGTCTCTGCCAGTTGTTGATGGTCATAAATTTCTGACTTATTGCCAAAGTGTTTTACAGGCAGCACCTTTGCACAAAATAATAGAGTATGGCAGAGAAAACAAAACAGGCAATAGGCGCAGCACAAAATCAAAGCAACCCGCTTTTATGCGACCCTGTTGAAGGAATTTGTGGTATACCCGAAAGTGCCGCCAACAAAAAAGCAGCTGTTCAAAGCATTGAAAAACCGGTTAAGGTTATTTATTTCACAGATCCCATTTGTTCTTCGTGCTGGGGCATTGAGCCGCAATTGAGAAAATTAAAACTGGAGTATGGCAGCAGCCTGGAAATTGAATATCGCATGGGCGGTTTATTGCCCGACTGGAGCTATAACAGCGGTGGTATCAGTAAACCTTCTGACGTTGCCCATCATTGGGATGAAGTAAGCGGGTATTACGATATGCCGATTGACGGAGACGTTTGGCTGGAAGATCCTTTGCACTCGTCTTTTCCACCCTCCATTGCATTTAAAGCCGCACAAATACAGGACAAAGAAAAAGCTATTTTGTTCCTGAGAGAGATACGTGAAATGGTTTTTCTACAAAAAAAGAACATTACCCGGTGGGAAAATTTAGCAACTGCCGCTAAAAAAGTAGGGTTAAATGCAGCGCAGCTAAAAACCAATTTTGAGGGCGAAGCGAAAATGCTTTTTGAAGAAGATTTAAAACTGGCAAAATCTTTTGGCGTAAGAGGTTTCCCGACCCTGTTCTTTTTTGACAATTCGGGCAACAAAGAAATGGTATATGGCTCAAAGCCTTATGCTTTTTATGAAACAGCCGTTTTAAAGCTTCATGCTTCTGCTGCAAAAAGCGAATACCGTAAGGACTGGCAAACACTTTTTTCAAAGTATCAGTCGCTTACCGCAAAAGAATTTTCAGAACTGTCGGGCACGCCAAGAAAGGAAGCCGAAACATTACTGAACGAACTTTCAGTCAAAGGAACTTTGGAAAAATGGGCAACGAAAAACGGGTCGGTCTGGACGTTACAAAATGCCGGACATTAATTCCATGCGTTGTTTTCTTTCTCCGCAGCTTTTATGTTTGAAGCCAGGGAATTAAAGGTTAGTAAATTTATCTAAAACCATAAGTTATGAAACCTGTTTCGGATAAACTGCGGAGAAGGAAGGCTGGAATATCAATTTCATCAACTGATTGATAAATTTTATAGAAGATCTGTTCCGTGTTCCCAATAGTTGTTTTTGTCTTTCAGGCGATTACCATACTAAAAGCCGAACAACACACCACTTTTTACACCACTTCGGGAACGGAGGCGGCAAATATGATGTGTTTGTTTTAGCCGGAGAATGTATATTTAACAGCAACAATCATTCAATGAAGAAAATAATACCAATCGCTCCATTTTTATTTTTTATCCTATTAGCTGCTGCTCAAACCAAAGACGCTGGCCCTAATTACCCCGTCAAATACAATAATTATTGGACTTCTGCTCCTGCACTAATCCCTTCTGATGTGTCGACAGATGCGCCGTTAATGGGAAACGGCGATCTTACAATGAGTGTTGGTTACAAAGAAAGTAATGTAAGGTATTACTTATCGAAAGATGATTTTTGGCGCCTGCGGTCGCAAGCCGATAAACTGTCAGGCCCACGCGTGGTTGGCTTTGTTGACATTAGCATAGACGAAATGAGTAATGCAGGTTTTTCCGCCAGGCAGTCGTTGGAAAATGGTGCCACTACCTGTTTCTTGAATAAGAACTCGCAAACAATAGAAGCAACCTCCTGGGTATCTGCAACCAATAATTTCATATTCATAGAATTAAGCGCTATCAATAGGGCTGCAAGGGTTTCAATACAGCTCACAGCTCCCGAAAACAGGCAGGCCGAGCTAAAGACGGACAAGACGGGTGATATTTACTGGCTTACCAGGTCTTTTAAAGACAGCGTAGACATAAGATCTGAAGTTGCAGTATCATTAAAAGTGATCAATGCCGATGCCCACACTATTTTGTTGAAACCGGGTAAAAAAAAGATCATCGTCATAGCCGTAGAAAGCGGGTTCAAAAACAAGGAACCGTTGAAATATGTTTTGGAACAAATAAAAAAAGTTAATGAAAATACGGTTGCCTCATTGATGAAGGAACACAGTAAATGGTGGAAGTCTTACTGGGATAAATCTTCTGTAACTATTGGAGATACCGTTTTAATGAAGGCTTATTACCAAGGACTCTATACCATGGCATCCTGTAGCCGTGACCCGAAATTTCCTCCCGGTATATTTGGCTGGACATCTACTGATAGCCCGGCATGGAACGGCGATTATCATCTGAACTATAATTTCCAGGCGCCCTTTTATGGGTTATATGCTGCAAACCGTTTGCAGCAGGGGGAGCCGCAGGATGCTCCGCTTATTGATTTTATGACGAGGGGGAAATGGTATGCCGAAAATGTAACCAATACAAGAGGTATTTTGTACCCCGTTGGTATTGGCCCGCTGGGAATTGAAGTAACAAGGAACTTCGCGGTAGGCGGCTATCAAAAGAATGAAGATATTGAACAAGAGGGACTGTTTTACGGACAACGTTCCAATGCTGCTTACGGATTGGTAAACATGGCTCAGTACTGGCGCTGTACTTACGACAGGAACTATGGCGAAAAAATTTATCCGTATGCTTTGGCTGTAGTAAATTTTTGGGAAGATTACCTGAAGTTTGAAAATAACAGGTATGTTATTTATGGAGATGCTATTCACGAGGGTTCAGGAAAAGACAAAAATCCGATCCTCTCGCTTGGGCTCGTCCGAAATGCTTTTGAACTGGCTATTGATTTAAGCTCAGCCTTACACGTAGATGAAAACAGGCAACCGAAGTGGAATGATATTTTAAGCAAGCTTAGTGCGTTTCCTGTTCAAATACGCAACGAAAAAAAGGTATTTCGTTATACCGAGGAAGGCGTTGCCTGGTGGAATGATAATGGATTGGGCATTCAGCATATATATCCTGCTAACGCTATTACACTCGATAGTAAAGAGGAATGGCTGGCAATTGCGCGCAATACCATTGGCGAGATGCAACGCTGGCAGGATATGAATACCAGCAGCAGCTTCTTTGTGGCTGCCATCAGAGTGGGATTTGATTCGTCGGTGGTTATGAATGAATTGCGCAAATATGCTTTGCATACTTATCCTAATGGCTTCCAGTTAAACAACCCTCATGGCATTGAGAACAGTTGTACTGTGGCAAATGCGCTCAATGAAATGTTGTGCATGAGCGTGGGCAATGTAATACGGCTGTTCCCGGCCTTTCCCAAAAACCAGCAGGCCGGGTTTAAAAATATCAGGGCATGGGGAGCATTACTTGTTTCCTCCCGGTTGACAAAGGGGGTAGTTTCGAATGTTACCATCTTTAGCGAAAAAGGCAAGCCCTGTGTTATTATGAACCCATGGCCTGGTAAAAAGGTTTTGGTAGTGCGAAATGGAAAGAAAGCAGAAACGATAAGTGGCGACAGGCTTTCTTTTAACACAGCCATAAATGAAACTATTGCTTTGGAGGCGCTATAGGTTGCAGGTTGTGCGCTGGTATTTCCATTATTTTACAGGGCACATTCATCACTTGGCCACCCCCCGGAGAGAATAATACAAAAAGCAAAATCGACGCCAGCACCAGCAACAACCCCGCAATACGATTGTATTCCTGGGATTGATACCTTCTTTCTTCGGAGTCTTAATGTGTACCCTGTGCATTGGCTGGACTCTGTGGTACATCAGCTGAAATACGGAGTTGTATATTGTTGGAAGGTGTAGAGGCGACAAACAAAAATGATTGTGCAAGACCCGCAGCGTCGCTGACCTACATATAACATCGCACGAGGAGACACCGTGGAGAATGTAAAGCTGACATCTAAAAACGGGTCGATCTGGACGTTACAAAATGGCGGGTGTTAATGCCATGCGTCGTTTATCTATGATCGTTGGAATTGGATGCCTGCCATCTGGCTAATGTCCTCCATCAGACCGCCTTTACGGCGGGCCGATGGAGACCGGTCGGCCCGCCGTAAAGGCATTGCGACAGGACGGCGATCTGACCGACAAAACACAACTTTCTGGCTATTTCTTTCTCTGCAGCGTCTCAATCTAATGCAATCGCACATAGTGCATCACGCTGTCAACCATCCGGTCGCACCGGCTTAAATGAAAATGCAGGATATCTTCTCTTTTATAATGAACAGATAACAACTCTTTAAGCATCGCCTTTGCCCTGTTCAACCGCACTTTAACATTCACCTCGCTTATATTAAGCTGTTGCTGCGTTTCTGCAACGTTGAAGTTTTCAATTTCGCGCAAAACAAATACCGTGCGGTAAATATCCGGCAGCTTAAGGATTGCATTGTTCAAAATTATTTTAAGCTCATCGTTCAGCAATTTGCCCGCCGGGTTATCAGCCATTGCGTGCTGCATTTCCATATTTTCGATCTTCTCATTATTCATGCTGATAGATTTTCCTCTTTTTTTTGATCGCAACAAACATTCATTAATGAGTATTCTCGTAATCCAGGTGCGGAAGCTGGCTCTGAAGCCGAAATTTTTAAGACTTTCGTAGGCGTTGATATAGGCAACCTGCATAGCGTCTTCCACTTCCGAATCATCGTTTAGGATTGACATTCCCACCCGGTAAAGACTTTGATTGTAGCGACGTACTATAATAGCATACAGCTCCCTCTCGCCACTTAATATCTTTGCGATAATTTCATGGTCGGAAGCAACTTCTTCTGTTGGTATACCTGCTTTATTCATGTCATCCGTTCAAAAAAAGCATTAGAGGTTTTTTACACCTAAAGGTTACACTATTCCGCGAATATTTTTTTGTAACCTTTTCTTTTCTTTCAACTCTAATCAGCAAACCAAAAATTATTAAAATGAAAAAAGGAAATAGCTTTTTCTTGAAAACGTCCTGTGTGTTAATAAGTGGCCTGTTCAGTTTGTATACATTGAATGCCCAGCAAACCATTACGCTTACAGACCCGGAGGTGGCTTCTGTTGCTGTTACCGCCAACCAGATTGATATAGACTACGCGGCAATTGCATTAAAAAGATCTTCGAACATCGAAGTGCTGAACTTTGCCAAAACCATGACGAAAGATCACCAGGCGGTAATTGGACAAGCGGTTGAACTGGCAAAGAAACTTAATGTTACTCCTAAAACAAATGACCTTACAAAAAAGCTGTTGTCGGATGCTGCAAAAACAAAAAAGCAACTGACTGCTGCAAAAGCAGGCGCTTTTGATAAAGCTTATGTTAACAACGAAGTGGCCTATCACAAAGCAGTGATTGACGCGGTGGAGAAAGTGCTTATTCCAGAAACAGAGAATGCAGAATTGAAATCGCTTTTGCAGGGTATATTACCGGCATTGAAAACACATTTATCTCATGCCGAAATGCTTCAGAAAACATTGAACAAATGATACGATTGGTAAAACAACCGGCAGGAGTGATCTGTTCCTGGCTCACGATCGTGTATATGCTCTGTGCATGTACCTCCGGCAGCAATGTAAAATCAGATGAGCATCCACCTCAAACGCATACGATTGAAATAAAGCAAATGGCATTTTCGCCGGCAGCAATTACAGTAAGCAAAGGCGATACCGTCGTTTTTGTTAATCATGATCTTGTTGATCACGATATAACCGAAGAAGACAAGAGGTCGTGGTCTTCTTCACCGCTGCCACCGGGACAATCCTGGTCGAAAATAATGGATGAATCCACGAATTACTTTTGCAGCCTGCATGTTGTAATGAAAGGAAAAATTACAGTTAAATAAATAGTCTTCTTGTAGAAGGGGAGTTGATCAGTAATTGAGGACAAGAGCCGGGTATTCCAGGATAAAGGCCTGAAATATTCCGGCTTTATGTATAGCATACGCCCTACGACAATCCCTCCAATTGTTTAAATACAGGAATTAACGATTGGCCTTTATCAGTGAGATAATACTCTATGTGTAATGGCTTTTGCTTTACCACAACTTTTTCCAGCAACCCCGCTTCTTCCAGTTCCCTCAATGCAACTGACAATGATTGTTTGTTGGAGCCTTGAATGTGGCGCAATAACCCGCTGAACCGCAAAGGTCCCTCAACAGCCAAACGGAATATTTCAGGCTTCCATTTGCCCGACAGCAATTTTAAAAAACCTTGTGCGGGGCAGGTTTCAACGTCATCTGTCAATTTTTTGCTGGTCATATATTACGGCTTACTGCGTACGTTTATTGTTGCGAGCAAAAGTACAATATAATTTTTCAGGCGGCACAGGCAACTGGTAAGAGACGCATTTACCTCTGGTGAGAAGTTCAAATATCATCCAGCCAACAGTTTTTTTGTTACCCTTTTATTAATTTAGTATTTGTAAACAAAAAATACAATGAATAAACATATATTCGCTGGCGGGTAAGCGCCATAGTGAGTATATAATTGAATCTATACTAAATTAAAAGTATGATACAGCGTCGCGAATTTCTGAAAACCTTTTCCACTGCGGCGGCAGGCACCTTGTTTTATTCAAACGTATTTCCCTTGTCTGTCAGTAGTGCATACAAGCCGGTTACGTTCGGCATCATCTCCGATCTTCATCACCTGCAGTTTAAAAACAGGGAGGAACAACGGTTACAGAAATTTATGGATGAGGTGCAGCAGGTGTCGCCCGATTTTATTGTGCAGTGCGGAGATTTTTGCCGACCTCAACAGTCGGAGGGAATTATGAAGGAATGGAATCGTTTCAAAGGTCCCAAATACCATGTGCTGGGCAACCACGATATGGATGTGTGTGACAAAGCAACCATCATGCGGTTGTGGGGTATGGAAAAACGGTATTATTCTTTCGACAGTGGTGGCTATCACTTTGTGGTAGTGGACAGGAATTTTTTAAAAAAGGAAGACAACACGCTGGTGGATTACAGCACTTCTAACTGGAGCCCTTATGCTGCTCCGTTTCGCAGCTTTACCGACGAGGCGCAACTGGAATGGTTGAAGAACGATTTATCGACCAACAAAAAACCGGCAATCGTTTTTATGCATCAGCCTGTTTTTTTGAGCGACTATTTTGACGAACTGGGCAATGCAGACGATATACTACATATTTTCGACGATATCAATTTTGCGGCAGACCAGCATAACAGCAATGGGAAAGTGGTGGCGGTATTTATGGGGCACGATCACGACGACAGGTATGGTATCCGCAACAACGTTCACTATTTTATCATCAACAGTGCTACTTATGTATACAACCAGGGACCTCACTATTTTAAGGATTCCATTTTTGCCTTTGTTACACTGCGGGATGGAAAACTTTTTTTGCAAGGTCGCCAAACTGTTTACCGCGACGAAGTACCAGTAAAAATTAAAAAGCAGTTTCCAACCACCATCCATAACCGGAGTATCATGCTTTAACGGCTTTAGCATGTTACTGTTTTAGCCAATACAATAATGTCTTCAAAAAGTATTAAAATGAAAAAAGCAATCTTATCCGTTTTGATTTTTGCAGGTTTGAGTCTGCACCTCAATGCACAGGTAAAAAAGATAAAGCATGTGGTGCTGATTGGTTTTGATGGTTTGGGCGCATATGCTGTTCCCGATGCAGAGATGCCCATATTAAAGCAATTGATGGCAACCGGGTCCTGGAGCCTGAAAGCCCGGACGGTATTGCCCTCTTCGAGCGCCGACAACTGGGCCTCTATGCTGATGGGAGCGGGTGTAACGCTGCATGGTTATACGGAGTGGAACAGCAGGACGCCGGAAATTCCTTCGGCTGCGGTGAACCAGTATGGTAAATTTCCGGGTATTTTCGGACTGCTGAAAAGCAGCCGCCCTTCTGCTAAAACAGCAGTTATTTACAACTGGGAGGGAATCGGTTATCTTTTTGAAAAGGAAGCCGTAGACATTGTTGTGCACGACGAAAAGGCGGAAGGTGATTTTTATGCCGACACTGCGGCTGCTATCATCAAAAAGGAAAAGCCGGTGTTGACGTTTATCCATTTCAGTGAGCCGGATGGGGTAGGGCATTCGATAGGCCATCGCACACCGGAATACTACGCCGAACTGAAAAATGTTGACCGTCGCATTGGTACCGTTATCCAGGCTGTGAAGGAGGCAGGCATCGAAGATCAGACCATTATTCTCATTAGCGCAGACCATGGTGGGATAAAGAAGGGGCACGGAGGCAAATCGTTGGATGAAATATTAATACCCTGGGTCATAAAAGGACCGGGGGTGAAAAAGGGAAACGAGATAACGGATGTGATCGTTACTTACGATACGGCCGCTACCATTGCTTATATCCTGGGGTTGAAAAAGCCACAACCGTGGAGAGGTTTGCCGGTAATGGCTGCATTTGAATAAATGCTGCGTTTTATAAATCTAAATAATAAATCGTCCTGCTTGCTACGGCATCAATAAGGCTGGTGGAAAAATAAGATCCACTTCCGTTCCCTGCCCCTCTGCAGATCGCAGTTGAATTTGTATCTGATGATAGTCGGCAATGCTTTTTACAATGGATAAACCAAGTCCAAAGCTTTCCTCAGAGGAGAGCGCCGCTTTTTTGAAGCGCTCAAAAAGGGAGGGTATATCTTTTTCGGCTATGCCTATCCCGGTGTCGGCTACCGTAAGTATATAAGGTTTACCCGGCACATATTTTTCAACAACGATAATGCTGCCTTTTTCTTTGTTGTAGCGGATGGCATTGTTAATGATATTGTACAAAAGCTGGAAGAGCAGATCCCTGTTTACAGGATACAACTTTTGCCTGCCGGCAATATTCATCGAAAACGACAGTGCTTTTTCTTCCAGCCGGTGCTGAAGTTCTTCCATTACCTCTTGTACCAATGTTTTTAACTGCACTTCATCCTGTTTGGCAAACTGGCTGTTTTCTATTCGTGAAATCAGCAGCAGCGACCGTACTATTCTCTTGAGCCGGTTCAATGTTTTCATCATTACCGATACCTTTTCCAGCACCTCCGCGTCCTGGGTCGAGAGCAGGATATTTTCCATCTTGTTCTGAAGGATGCCCAACGGTGTCATCAGTTCGTGAGATGCATTGGAAGTAAAGGCCCGTTCTCTTTCAAAGTCTTCGGTAATCCGGTGCATCAGGTTGATCAATGCCTTGTCGAGAGAACGAAAATCGGAAGTAGAAGTAGGAACCGGCTCCAGCTTTTCATTGTAGGGGAACCGGGGCGAATCGAGCTTGCTTTTTATAATACGTTTTAACGGTCTCAACAGCACGTGCGTAAAACCCAGGTCCATGGCAAGGGTAAGTACAACCAGTATCAACAGCACCCACAAGGCAATTCTTTGCAAAGGTTTGTTGTACTGACTGATGGAGGCAAGCGTTTTTCCTATCTCCAACGTGTACGATTTTCCGTCGTATTCAAAATTCCGTATCAGCAGCCGGTAGGTAAGCGTATCGCCTTCTATCATTCTTTTGGATGTGAGCAACGTGTCGGGCAATGAAAGATGTTTATTCCGTTCGAGCGAAATGTATTCTTCCTTCAACATGGTATAGCTGCCATAGCTGGAATCACCTTCCAGGTAATAATCAATGCCGTTCCTTTCAATAGTAGCAAATACTTTTTTTTCCTGTTGCTTCAGCAGGTAATTGGTGTAGTTAAAAGCTACGCGCTCCACCATTAAGGGCAGCAGCCACACAAACAGCAACACAATGATGGCTTTTGAAACGGTGGTAAACAGGGTAAGTTTTGTAAGCAGCTTCACGCAACAGCAGTTATTTATAATTTAATTTTATATCCTACGCCGCGGATGGTTTGCAGCCAGTCGGTTTCGCCATAGTTACCCATTTTTTTGCGGATGTTTTTGATGTGAACATCTATAAAATTAGAATCGTAATCATCGTCGGAAAGATTGCCCCATATATGTTCGCTTAGCTGCAGGCGGGTTAATGGCCGGTTTTTGTGAAGCACCATATAGCTTAAAAGATCAAACTCTTTCCTGGAAAGCTCAATCTCCTGCTCCTCCCATTTGGCTACCCGTTGATTGAGGTATAAGGTAAAACCGCCCAGCTCAACCTGCGATTCTTTCAAACCCGATTTCCGGCGGGTAATTGCCTGCATGCGCGATTGCAGTTCGAGCAATGAAAATGGCTTCGATAAATAATCATCCGCGCCAAGGTCCAAGCCGTTTATCCTGTCTTCCACTCTGCCCCTGGCTGTTATAATAATATACGATGCACCGGGGCAGTTAACCTTGGCTTCTTCCAGCACTACCAGTCCATCCTTATCCGGCAATCCAAGATCAAGCAAAATAAAATCGAATGCGGAATCTTCCATCAACAGCCGCGCCTGTTTGGCGGTAAAGGCCAGCTCACAAGAGTAGCCCGACTTATTGAGAAAGTCTTCCATTTCGAGCGCCATGCCCCGTTCATCTTCAACAATCAGTGCTCTCATAATATTTAAAATTGATAGTAAAAGGCTGCACTAAAAAACGAGTTCAGTTTGCCCGGCTGGCTCTGCGCCTGTTTGCTCAGCAGCGAAAACTGTCCAGAAACTTCCAGCTTCAGGTTGCTTCGGTTGTACGAAACCGGTAGTTTAAGATTATAAGACAACAATTCAAAGCGGTTGGTTGTTTTGATTGCAGGTTTCTCCTCCGAAGGAGAGCCTCCCAGTATAGGCGGCACCAATATACCCAGCAGGCTGTCGCGGATGCTTTTTTCTTCCTGGTAGTATTCATAAAAGTGCTGTGTGCCTGCCGTTACATCCAGCGAAGGACTGAACGAAACCAAATCGTTTTTACCGATGCTGAAAAGATCAATATCCTTGCTGATTTGCGGGGTAATAAAAAAGTCATTCGTCTTGCCAAATGCATAGTCGCCCGAAATAGAAAGGTTCACCACTCCCTCGCGCGCTATGGTGAGATTGACGCTATGCGGGTTGGCTGCCTGCAGAAAGGGAGACAACTTGGGATAAATGCTATAGTCGTAACTCAGATCGGCGCTCACCGATTTGCCAAGTGGAAAAGAAAACCCGGCGCCAATGCTGTATGCAGAGCCAAACCTGGCCGAATCGTTCAGGAGCCTGTACCCCATGCCCGTTACATAAAACCCGGAGCGGAGGCGGTATACGGCCGCAAGGGCTATATAAGGCATCTTTTCAACAGATTTCTGCCCGTAATAACTGGCATTGTTCGAGTATACGGTGCCGATAGTAAATGTTGATCTTTTAGCAGGCACGCTGTCTGCCACAGGCGCGAGGGTGCTGTCTGCTTCGGATTGCGACATGCCCATGGCACAGGCACAGAGTGCTATGATGGATAAAATAAACTGTTTCATAAGCCGGAATAATTTAAGGGGGATTATACTTTGATCTTCTTAATGATGATCTTAGGTTTGATGATCGTTTTCGGTGGCGGAATGCCATCGATCTTTACCGGTTTTATCTTCTTTTTTGATTTCGGAACTTCCTTTATCACCTTAATCTCTTCTTTAACTGTTGCCGTAACATTGTTTTCGGGTACTTTAGGAGGCTCCTGCACCGCGGCATCGTTCTTTTTGTCTTTATCCTGTTCTGTTTTTTTAGGCGGCACAGTATCAGTTATACAATACGCCAGCGCCGGTACAGATTGCTTTGATAAGGCAGGATAGGGCAGTGGTTTAAGTTCACTGCCCCATCCTGTAAGGGTACGGATAGTAAAAAGTCCGGTTATCAAAAGTTGAATATAGACGGTTCTTTTTTTCATTATCTGTTTAACGAACAAAGGGTTATCTTATTTTTACGCCTGTTATCGTTTTGGTGTGAACAGCGGCTTTTACCGGCTTTGCCTGTAACGCTGTTTTAACGGTAGCCACAGTTGATACGGTTTTGCCCGAAATTTTGCCTGCATTGCTTTTAACTGCAGATTTTACCTGGGCTGAACCGGCTTTTATTTTGCCGCTTGTTTTCTCAACTCCGGCTGCCGCAGTATTTTCAACTTTTTCTACTGCCTTCACTACGTCTGCTCCTTTAATTTCTTTTTTCAACATTACATCGTTGTTGCTCTTTACTGCCAGCGCGTTGTTACCGTTATCGCCCGCATTTGCCGAACCGTTTACCGACGAAGTGGCCTGTATGGAAGCCGAGGCATTGGTGTTTTTTACGGTGTTTTTAGCTTCATTGCCAGCTTCCTTTATTTTAGCTTCCGCTGCAGCCTTTGTTTTATCAGCAGCTTTAACGGCGCCTTCTGCTGTTTTACCCGCAGCCTCGGAATTTGCCATGGCACCTGCAGTTCCGGTTACCCCGATTTTACCATTTGTTTTGTCTGTTTTAACCTCCGATGAGGAACTGCCTGATCCTGTAGCGTTTACAGTAGACTGCTGTGCAAAGGTAGTTGCTGATACTAAACCAAAAGTGATCAATAAAATAGTCGTTTTCATAAACTTTGTTTTAAGTAGGGTGATTAATTTCAACAAACTTATTACCCCAAGATGAAGGGAAGATGAAAAATGGCCGGTGGGTTTTTGAATAAGATATTTACGGGCTCCAGATCAGCCGGAACCACCATTGCAATATCTTCCCGCGTTATTGCGCTTCTGTCGTACGAAAACAAATCTGACCACTAGCGATCTAGCCCCTGCCAGCATAGACAATCGGGGTTTTGAATGAGAGAAAAAATCCACAGTTGGTGAAACAATAAATAAGAAATGCCTTCACGGGGACTGGCATTATTTTGAATCTTTTGATGCCTGTTCCCATCTTCCCGTTATTTTTCGATGGTAGCATTATTTTTAATCCGGGCTTTGCAGTCCCATATATAAACCGGTATGGCATTGATTTGTTATCACGCTTCGCACGAGCAGTTCAGTCCCTCGCATCTTTTGTCTTTGGTGCAGCGGGCGGAGCGCGCAGGCTTTCAGGGCATTCATGCTTCCGATCATTTTCATCCCTGGAGCGAGCGCCAGGGCCAGAGTGGATTTACTTTCAGCTGGATAGGAGCTGCCATGCAGGCTACCACACTGCCGTTTAGCATGGTGTGCGCGCCGGGGCAGCGGTTGCATCCTGCAATTGTGGCGCAGGCGATTGCAACGCTTTGTGAAATGTTTCCCGGACGGTTTAATATAGAACTGGGGAGTGGCGAAGCCATTAACGAATGCATTACCGGCACGCCCTGGCCTGCAAAGGAAGAAAGAAATGAAAGGTTGATGGAATGCTTTCATGTTATTAAGCGCCTGCTGGCAGGAGAAGAGGTAAATTTTGACGGTTCTGTTCACATCCGGCACGCCCGACTGTATACTTTACCGCGTAAACAACCAGCATTGTTGTGCGCAGCTATTTCAGAACAAACTTCTTCCTGGGCGGGCGATTGGGCAGACGGGTTGTTGACCACAGCCGGATCCATCGAAGAAACACAGCAAAAAATAAACAGCTTTCGCCACAATGGCGGAGCGGACAAACCCGTGTATGTGCAATTTGCATTTTCCTATGCGAGAGATAAGGTGGCAGCGTTAGAAGGAGCGTATGATCAGTGGCGATCCAATATTTTACCCGCAGATCAACTCTCCAACTACAGCCGCATCCACCAATTTGAGGAAGCTACACAGAATATAACACGCCAACAGCTAAGCGATGTTGTTCCCATTTATGCAAATATGGAAGAACTATACAACCAATTGCAGCAATACCTGCAGTTGGATATTGACCGTTTGGTGTTGCACAATGTGAACAGGGAGCAGGAAGCTTTCATAGACGATTTTAGCATGATTGCAGCAAAATAAAAACGCGTGTAGAAGGCAAAAGC
Organism: Agriterribacter sp.; assembly: GCA_051955255.1. Classification (GTDB taxonomy): domain Bacteria; phylum Bacteroidota; class Bacteroidia; order Chitinophagales; family Chitinophagaceae; genus Agriterribacter. The sequence continues at coordinate 38,603 of JBQCGX010000064.1, forward strand.
ATTTTACTTCAGTAAATACTTCGGGTAGCCGCATAGGTAATATGTGTTGTGCGCCGTGGAAGCATACAGATGCTGCATCAGCAGGATGGTTATTTAATTTGTCATCCCCGCAGCATCCTAAGTTACTCCGATCTCAGGCTCCTCACGGGGTTTGCTACTGCAGCTTTGATGGCTTGAAAACTTACTGTAAGCAAAGCAATCAGGATGGCAGCAAAACAAGCAACCGCAAACATCCACCACTGTATTTCTATCCTATACACAAACTTTTCCAGCCATTTGTTCATTCCCCACCATGCTACAGGCGCAGCTATTGCAAAAGAAATAATGACGAGAGAAAGATAGTCTTTTGACAATAGCCGAACAATGCTTTGAGGGGAAGCGCCCATTACTTTTCGAATGCCTATTTCCTTTGTGCGTTGATATGCCGTTAGTGTTACAAGACCAAACAACCCCAGGCAGCTTATAAAGATCGCTATAATAGTAGCTATGTTTATGAGCGTTGTTAAATTGCTTTCCTGCTTGTACAGATCTTCAAGTGCCTGATCGTAAAACCTGTAAGAAAAACTTCCGGGGGGATATAACTGGTTCCACTTTGTTTCAATAACGGCAACGGTTGTCTGCCATTTGGAAGGATTGCGCTCATTCAGTTTGATGCTTAAAAAATTGGCTCTTTCCTTGCCGTTTTGCAAAACAGCCGGTTCAATTTTTTTATAAAAATCTTCTAAATGAAAGTCTTTTACCACGCCTACGACGGGACGGTTTTTCCGGCCTAATTGCTTGATCGTTTTTCCTATTGCATCTTGTGGCGAAGCAAAGCCAAAAGCGTGCAAAGCAGCTTCATTAATAATGTATTCGCTAACGGTATCCGATGCTATTAAATTTCGTCCTGCCAGGAGCTGCATTTTATACAAGGAAATGTAATTGGTATCTACCGACTTTCTTATTAATTGCCTGGTCACCGGCTCTTTGTTTATTAGTTCAAACTGCCTTGAAAAGAGATCCTCCGTAGGTGGTGTTCCAATAGATGCGCCTTCAATAGCCGTTTCCTTTTTTAATTCATTGAGTAATGTAAACTGTTTGTTCCTGTAAAGTGAATCTCCCATATATTTCCACGGTACATTCACCATTAAAATGGCTTCCCTGTTAAAACCCAGATCACTTTTCAGCGCATGCTTTAATTGCTTACCCATAATAATTGAGCTGGTAATAAAAACCAGTGCAATGGCAAACTGAAATACCGTAAGCGCTTTCTGGAGGTTGAAGCGTTGCCCGGTTTTTTCGTTTATTTGATGGTTACGAAATATCCTGATCGTTTTTACATTGGCGATCAGCCATGCGGGATACGCACCTGCAATGATTGCAAGCACTCCTGTTAATATAAGTGAGAATGCCAGTAACTCTATGAAACTGTTTGCCGGCGTTATTTCCGGCGGAATAATATCGCTTAGTAGTCCAAAACCAATCCATACAAATACTATTGCCAGCAAAAATGCAAGCAGCGTGATGACTACTGTTTCATTCAGGAACCGGCTGATAAGTGAAAAGCGATTTCCTCCTAACGTTTTACGTACGGCGATTTCCTTAGCACGCTGAGGAATTTGAGCAATGCAGATGTTAATATAGTTTATACTTGCCAGCAGCAGCAAAAACACAGCAATTGCTGCCAGACCATACAATACTGTTTTGTTGACTTTTCTAACAGCAAAGTCGTTAACATGTGTAGAAAAATGCAATTCAGATAAGGGGATTAACTGAAACCACCTTTTCATTTTTATGTTTTGCAAATTGTTTTTTTGAATTACTTCATTCCACCTGCTCCCGGCCATTTCTTCAATTTGCTTTAAAACATTGGCTGGCTTTGTTTGCTGGTTTAACTGCAGGTATAATTTTTCACTTCCAAATGTATTGGTCCACGCTTCCGTATCGTATGTTCGTTGCCGTAATGCAAAAAACTCCTTTGCGGTAAACTCCGTTTGTGTTCCTATATCAGCTACAACACCGGTTACTTTTTTCACCAGGGTGTCGCCGGCATAGTACTTAACGGTTTGCCCGATGATTTCTGAAGGACTTTTTCCCGGAAAATATAATTTAGCCCTGCTTTCTGTAAGCACAATATTTTCGGGCGACTTTAACGCATTGCCGGCGCTGCCAGCCAGCCAGTGATAGGGCAACATAGAAAAATACTGGTCATCGGTTGCTATAATATCTTTAGGCTCTTCCCAAAATAAACGTTGGGTGCTATTGTTTACTTCTACCGACTTAATATACTGTATTTGTACAGGAACCACCTGCTGCAGCCCGCTTATTTGTGCTCTTACACCCTGGTAAAGAGGTGCAGACACGCCACCGCTATATGACTCCTTATCGTCGCGAAGCGATCCGGTAACTACTTTGTATATCCTTTCCTTGTTTGGAACATCCTCATCATAACTGAACTCATAACTTACAATGCGGTAAATAATCCAGCAGGCGCTGATGCTGATAGAGAGCCCCAAAACATTTAGTGCAGTAAACAGCCTGTAACGCCACAGGTGACGAAACAGGGTTTTGATTTTAGTAAGCATCGTTTTGTTTTTTAATTGTGGCGAATGCCGGATTTTGTTTTATCGCGCTCGGGTCACCTCTGTTTCTTTATGGTACGAAACAGTTCGTGCCAAACAATATGCCAGACTGTTCCTTACCTGCACACGAGTTGTTGCAACGCCTGCCTCCATATAAAAGTGTTCTATTTTGATACACAGACTGTTCCATTTTGATACAGGTTAATCCGGAAAAGCTGTTATATGCAAAGAGGGGAGTGGCAGACCATAGCGGTCGACTTAAGGATTTTTAGCCGGGAAAGTGAAGGAGTGCTGTTAGCAAGGCAAGCCTCGTTGGAGGCGGTATTTTGGTTGATGTTGATTTTTCAGTGGGTTATATTTTTTCCCGGCGAGTCAAGGGGGAGCATTTTACAGATGCTGTGCGCATTGTTTATTGTAATTCAAACTTTACTGTTATATCACCAGTGCCCAAAGCTGCTTTCAACCCGTTGATATTATCTATGCTCCCCAGCCTGGTGTAGTTGTAGGAGGTGTTTAATCCTTCGTAAAACAATACCAGGCAATTGTTGCCGTATAACATTAAATCGCCTGCCTCGATATTACCACCCCGTGTTGCGTTAGTGGGCAGGGTGGATGAAAAATAGAAGAATTTTTCATTCGCATTCAGCTCGCTCATAGTAATGGCCAATGGCAGCATGGCTTTAAATGTACTAACGGTTGCATTATCATTAAGCGTAGCTGTAAAAATACTTGCTCCAACAGTTATCTTCATTTTACTCTTTGTTTGATGAGTGGTGTCAACATTGATATTGCCATTGTGCTGTGTAAGTACTTCCGCATCATTTTTAGAGCAACCGGCGGTGCAAAATACAGCAGCAGTTAATGTAACCAGTATTAACAGTAGTTGCTTCATAAAATTTGGTTTTATTTTACATACTGCGCTGCACTTACTTTTTCCATCCAGGTTACTACCGAGCCATTTACTTCTTCCTGTATGGCTATATGGCTCATTGCTTTGCCCGGCGATGCACCGTGCCAGTGCCTTTCACCAGGTTCAAAATAAATTACATCGCCCGGCTGTATTTCCTGGATGCGCTCACCTTCTTTTTGTACCCAACCTAATCCTGAAACGACAATGAGGATTTGACCGGCAGGGTGGGTGTGCCATGCGGTTCTTGCACCTGGTTCAAAAGTAACCAACGCCCCGGCTGCCCTGGTAGCGGCCTGTTTGGCAAACAGGGGATCTATTCTTACGTTTCCTGTAAACCAATTTTCGTTACCCTTTACTGATGGCTGCGTGCCGTTTTTTATAACGTTCATAATTTATTTTATTGACGATTTATCATACTCTTCCCAATATACTCCTGGCTTTTTATTTCAAATGCGCTTTGAAAAATGTTTCCAGTTTCTCAAAAGGAATTTTATCCATTTGATCATACAGGTCCACATGAACTGCGTTCGGGATGATCATCAATTCTTTGGGTTCATCCGCGGCTTTAAATGCATCTTCGCTGAAATACCTCGAGTGCGCATTTTCTCCGGCAATTAAAAGCATTGGGCGGGGAGCAACTTCTTTGACGTAACTAAGAATGGGCATATTCATAAACGACAAAGCATTGGTAGCGGTCCACGAACCATTTGAATTGATAGAACGTGGATGAAAGCCCCGCTTTGTTTTGTAATAGGCAAAATACTCTTTTACAAACTGAGGCTCGTCGCCCAGAATTTTATCAGGCAGTCCCTTTGGCGCCAGGGCTGTTGAGTCATTGGCGGCATCTTTCCAGCGCTGTTCACTTAATTGCTCCAGGAGTTGAGTGCGCTGTGCGGGTGTAGTGGCATCAAAATATCCTTTTGACATTACCCTCGTCATATCGTACATACTGGTGGTAGCAACGGCTTTCACACGCTTGTCAGCAGCAGTAGCGTTCAGCGCAAAACCTGCAAATCCGCAAATGCCAATAATGCCGATTCGGTTCCGGTCGATGTTTTTTTGGATGCCAAGAAAATCTATAGCTGCGCTGAAATCTTCCGTGTTGATATCGGGCGAAGCCACATGGCGAGGCGCTCCGCCGCTTTCGCCTGTGTAAGAAGGGTCAAATGCCAAAGCTGCAAAGCCACGTTCCGCCATTTGGTTGGCGTATAATCCCGATGACTGTTCTTTTACCGCGCCAAAGGGACCACTGATAGCAATAGCCGCTAAAGGATTAGGGATGTTTTTGGGTAAATATAAATCTGCCGACAGGGTGATGCCATATCGGTTTTTGAAGTTTACTTTTTTGCGTGTCACCTTATCGCTCAATTGAAAAGTGTATTGCTCCGTTGAGTCTGTTGTACTCATGTTACTGGATTTTTGTTGGTTTGTATGTTCCGTGCAGGATTGTCCTAAAAACATGAAAGCCGCTACTGCTATCACTGATATATTCTTCATGTATTGCTGTTTATATTGATTTAATGATTTTTGCCGGAATGCCTGCCACTACTGTGTTTGCAGGCACATCCCTGGTTACCACAGCTCCGGCTGCAACCACTGCATTTTCTCCTATGGATACGCCTGGCAGGATGGTAGCGCCGGCGCCAATCCAGGCGTTTTGTTTAATGTGAATTTTTCCGGGTACAAGCGATTGCCTTTCCGCAGCCGGTAGCGGGTGCCCTTCGGATATTATTTTTACACCCGGACCAATCAAAACATTGTCATCTATAACGATGCTGCCCAATGTCAAAAAAGTACAATTGAAATTGATGAACACATTTTTGCCAATGCTCAAATGCTTTCCATAATTGATATAGATTGGCGGAAATATCGCTACCGTTTCATCAATGGTTGTTCCGGTAATTTTACTCAGTATTTCTCTGATCTCTTCGGGATGGGCAGAAGCATTTAGCTGTTGCAACAAACAGATAGTGGCATAAGAAGCCTCCCTTAATTCACTTATTTGCGGATGTTCGGGCGTTACGGTTGTTCCGTTTTTTAATTCGGTGAAAATGGAATCGGTCGTATTCATAATGCTTAATTGAGCACAAAACTACAAGTTGAGCTGTTCTCTTTTGTTACACCATTTTCGCCAATAATGTCAAATATTACCTATCTTGGTTAAAAGAATGTAAATGCAATGGTCAATAGTGAACAGCCGCGTATTTTATTATTGGAAATAGCAGGCGAAAAAAGTTTTCCTGATAGTTTTTATAGGCTGTACCATACGCATTTGTATTGCCACAAGGGCAGCATTGAGTTTTTATTTAATGACCAGTTGATGGAATGCAGGGGCGGGCAGTTTTTATTTTGGTTTGCCGAAAGCAGGTTGTCGCGCATTCGATCGTCAAAAAACTTTAAAGCCACTGTTCTTTTAGTGGAAAAGGAATTTTTAATGGATAATATTCCCGACCAAAGCTGGAGCATCAACGCGCAATTGCACTCAAGAGTGTATCCGGTAAAAACGAGTATTACTGCACAAGACAAAGAAAAAATACTAACCAATTTCAAGGCACTGAACAAACGCTTTCTGGAAACCGGTCACCGCTTTTATGAAGAAGCTTTGAAACTACAAATGCAATTGTTCGTTTTAGAAATGTGGCACACATTTGCAAACGAATACGAGCAACGCAAACACAGCCTGCAAACGGGCACTTTGTATGAGCGTTTTATACAATTGCTTCAGCAGTATTGTATGCAACACCGCGAAGTGCAGTTTTACAGCAATAAGCTAAACATTACCGCTAAATATTTAAACCATTTGTGTAAAATCCATTCAGGCATTACCGCTTCTGAATGGATACAACGCCACGCCAAAGAACGTATCCTCATCCTGCTGCAAAACAAAAACCTCAACATCTCCGAAATTGCCGATGAAATGGAATTCAGCAGCCGTTCATTTTTTACGCGCTATGTAAAAAAACTCCTGGGCGTAACGCCTAATGAGTACAGGGGACGATTGAGATGAGGAAGATAGGATTGCAGGAATTTGAGGGATAAATATGCAAAAGCCCTGGAGACCTTTAGGAGAGGGTAGCCCACAAAGTTGGCAAAAAAAAATTGTTATCTTGCTGCATAAGTAATTACTGTTTTATACCGTAGGCATTACCGTTTTGTAACTATTGGAAACAGAGTCATATTTGCCGCGCTAACGGCAACCCTTATATCGACAGTTAAACAGCATACTCTATCTAGCTATAGTTGTTTTAACATGTATCGTAATGCAGGCTTCACTTCTTTTTTGATTTTCTATGCTCGTATGCCTGCTGTATAAGCGGCTTCAATTCGGTAATTGTAGTTTTCTGCAGGTTTACTTTTAGTCCCACAAAATAGTTTCTGTTTCTGCGCACCAGTTCAAATTTTGCTGGTTCGTTGCCCGATAAAGCTGCAGAAAGCTCTTCTGGTAAGGCCATAATTGCAGCATCTTTCTGAACTGTGATAAAGCCCTTGTCTCCAACTTTAAAAGTTGGAAGCCTGAAGTGCAAACTTTCGGTTACGGCAGGCAAGCTTAAAGTGATTGTTCTTATCTGTTCCAGGGTAACCATTAATATTAATAGTTCTGTTCCGAAAATAGATAATAGTTCAGTAATATCTTTAGTTTTGACGGAACTAATTTTTAAACAGCAACTTTATATGAACAGATATTTTCCGGCACTGTGCATCGCTCTGAGTATGTTTTCTTTTGCAGCATCGGCCCAAACCAATAATGGTAAAAAAGACATAGCGGTCATTGCATATTATGCAGGAAGACCCGAACGGCTCGACAGCTTTGCGGTGGAGAAACTGACTCACCTGATCTTCTGCTTCGGACACTTAAAAGGCAATCGCCTGCATATAGGAAGTGCGCGAGACACAGCCGCCATTAAGAAAATGGTTGCATTAAAAAGCCGTAATCCAAAGTTGAAGATCATTCTGTCGCTTGGCGGATGGGGAGGATGCGAAACCTGCTCTCCTGTATTCATTACACCTGAAGGAAGGAAAGAATTCGCGAGGTCGGTAAAGGAGATCAATGACTATTTCGGCACCGACGGTATTGACCTTGATTGGGAATATCCTGCCATTGAAGGCCATCCCGGGCATCCGTTCAGCCCGGAAGATAAGCCAGCTTTCACCCGGTTGGTAAAACAACTAAGGAAAGAGCTGGGCAAAAAACAGGAGATCAGTTTTGCGGCAGGTGGGTTTACATCATTTATTGATTCATCTGTTGAATGGAAGAAAGTAATGAAAATTGTAGACAGGGTAAACCTGATGAGCTATGACCTGGTAAATGGCTACACCACAAAAAGCGGTCACCATACGCCGTTGTATTCCACGCCTCAGCAAAAAGAATCAACAGATAATGGTGTAAAGATGATGCTGGCGGCCGGTGTTCCCGCCGATAAAATTGTTGTGGGGGCTGCTTTTTATGCAAGGTTGTTCGAGGTGACCGATACACTCAATACCGGGCTATACAGGAGCGGAAGATTTTTGAAAGGGCTGTCTTTCAATCGCCAGGCAGATACCCTCCATACAACCAATGGCTTTATACAATACTGGGACAGCACAGCCAGTGCTCCCTATTCGTTTAATGCGGAAAGAAAACTGATGGCTTCTTACGATAACATACGTTCCGTTCAGTTAAAAACGGCTTACGCAATCGACCATCAGCTCAATGGAATAATGTTCTGGCAACTGGGAGAAGATACCTATAAAGAAGGTTTATTGGATGCCATCGATAGAACTCGCCGGGAACATTAATGTGGTTATTATACCGCAGGTACTGCGGGAAAATTCAACCTGAAACACCTTTATAAAATGCATCATCCATTTTCAGTTGGAACCGAAGTCTTGTAATAATAAATGGAATCAAGACCAAGGAGTTCCCTGTTTTCTTTGGATGGAATGGGCGTTTTATCCCGGTCCTGGTAGTAAGGGGCAGTATCCCATATAATCGTTTCCCCTGTAGCTCTTGGGTCTTTGGTTTCCAGTAAATAGCTGTGCAGCCTGTTTCTTAAAATGGTTTTTGTTTTCGCATAGCTTTTATTTTTTGCAACATTCACCAGTTGAAAAGGATCGTTTCTTAAATCATATAGCTCTTCTTCGGGGCGTTTGGCAAAGGCGAGTGCAAACAACAGGCTGTCTTTTGCATGCCTGCGTAACAGAACCTGCACCTTGGTTAATGATGGGTAATGCAGCATATGTGCGTCTACGTCTCCGTATAAGGGCGGATCTCCGGCCGGCCAACGGTTCGGCTCGTAGTTGTGTATGTATAAAAAATCCCGGGTTCTCACCGCTCTTACGGGGTAGCCTAAGCCGTTATCTCTCGCAAAGGCATGTCTCTCTCTTGCCATAAAAACGGCATCCCTTGTCTTATCTACGGTGCCTGTAAGTTGTGTGGATTTTAATAAAGGCAGCAGGCTGCGCGCCGTAATTGCATTGGATACAGCAACATTCGCCAGTTCAAGAAAAGTAGGTGCAAGATCGTTCAGGTTTACAAAATCTCGATATACTCTTCCCGGTTTCCATTCAGCATAGCTAACGATGAGCGGAACATGCGAACCAAAGTCGTATACATTTGCCAGTCCCCGCGGCATCTGCCATCCATTGTCGCTGCATATAACAATCACTGTATTGTCGTACAATCCTGCCTTTTTCAGTTGAGCAATGATCTCCCCAACCTCATTGTCGAACGCTTCAATGGCGGCATAATAATCGGCAATATCAGTGCGCACCGCATCTGTATTGGGCAAATAGGGGGGAACTTTAATAGAGGAAACCGGAATGCCGGAAGCCTTACCGGAACCAACCGGGTAAGGCCGGTGCGGTTGAGCGCTGCTGAACCAGAATGTCCACGGAGCGCTCCCGTCAACGCTTTTTAAAAATGCAGAAAACGTTTCATATTGTTTTCCGGCCGGGTTTGCAGGTCGCCCGCCGGCATTATAATTACCCGGTCCCCATCCTTTTCCGCTGTATCCAACGGTGTAGCCATTCTTTTCGAGCAAATCCGTGTAAGTTGAAAATGCTGCCGGCAGGGTGCCCCACAGGTTGGCGCCTTCCTTCAACCTCCATATATCCTGTCCTGTAAGCAATCCCGCCCTCGAAGGCGTGCAGGAAGGCGATCCGCAAAAGGCATTTAAAAATCGTACTCCGTTTTTTGCGACGGCATCAATGTTCGGCGTTCTTACAACCTTGTCGCCATACGCACCAACATGCAATGCATACTGGTTGTCGGACATTAACAGCAATATATTAGGGCGGGAATGCCGGGCATTGGCGGCGCTTGCGGCCATCAAACCGATCAATAATAAACAGGTTAGCTTTTTACGCATCATGATTTTAAACAGTTTGGTTTTTTCTTTTGCTAAAATATTTAAAACAATCAACAGAAATTGTTCACTTGAAAATAGAATTGCAGGAAACTGTCTCAAAACCTCGGACTGACCTCAATATTATTATAACATTCAAGGAGCTCATAGACCGTTACTGCTTCGGAAAAACGCCTATGCAGACTGTCCCTACAGCAAGGAACCAGCTAAAGAAAAACGAATAGATCAATTGTATTCAAAGGCCGAAGTGCATTTCCGGAGCTCTATCCAAAAAAAGTTTGCGAGACGCCCCCGGCGCTACATCGTAGCAAATTTTTTAGTGGATAAAATATTTGTAAATTCAAAGATGGCCTATGAACCTGCAAATTGAAAGCTCTCAGATTAAATATTAGCAATTACAGCTTACTTTTGGCATTATCTCATCACCAGTTTCGTTTGTGCCGGATCAGTTTCAGCATCTTTTAACTGAATATTCAATGCACCTTCTTTTCTTATAGCCCTGTCAATTACGAATGTGATCTGGTAAGTACCAGGCGTCAAATTCATCAATACCCCATTGTCTGCGATTTTAAGTGGTTTATTTCCTTCCCAACCTGCTATGCCTGCTGTTGAGTTAAGGGCCAAAGCCACATTGCCTTTGCTCAGTACTTCTATTTTAAATTTAACCGCGCTGTATTGTTTGTTTGGACCGCCTTTAATAAGAGGAAGCTCTTCGATGGGAAGATCACCCGAAACCTTACTATATACCGGTGTGGTGGTTATTTTTTTATCAGCCGCTGCTAAAGACGCTGTTCCCGCGGCTTGCACCTTTTTACTAACATCATCGTTGGCAGTAATCGCTTCCCAATGCCGAACATTTCTTTCTGTGGGCACACGAAACTTTCCTGGCTGACCCAGTTTTGTCAGGTATCCTATCAAATCTACAAACTCTTTTCGGCTAAGCCTGGACGTAAGTCCGGGTGGCATCAATGAACCTGGAATTTTTTCCAGGTTTGCTAGCTGGCTTTTAGGTATGGCAACTTCCTTTCCGGTCATGTCGCGAACAATTACTTCAGTATTGCCATTGGAAACAATATAGCCCATTACATCTGTTTTGTCTTTTTTCAACACGCGGTGCAACTCATATCCTTCTTTTATAGACAGGTTAGGATCTATAATAGACTTAACAATCGTTTCCAGTGGAGAACTGGTACCCAAGCTGCTGAGGTCTGGCCCTATAAGCCCGCCTGCGCCGCCGATAGCGTGACAAGAGGTGCAGGTTGTTTTACGAAAAACAATTTCTCCGGCTTCAGGATCAGCAGTTTTTATTACTTCATTCTTTATTTCGCCGATCTGCTGAGCATTTAATTTTTGTGGCATCAATTCAACGGGAAGTTTGCCGCCCGATGCTTCCAGCAATTGTTTGAGCAGCAATACGTCTTTTTCCTGTTGCCGATTCCCTGGTAATTTTTGTTGTAATATTTTACTGGTTGATCTTGCAATTCCACCTGGTATTTTTTTATTGCCTAATGCTTTAACCAATACACTCATTCCTTCTTTATTGGCAATAAACGCCTGGATAAGCGGCGTAAGATCTGCATCGCCGGGTGATTTTTGTAAAATGTCAACCGAGGCTTTTGCTGCCTCCTCTACATTTACAGGAACAAGCTGGGCGGCTGCCTGAATCCGAAGTTCAGGGGCGTTTTTTGGCCCAGACAGTTCTACGAGTAATTGCTGAGCGTTGCTGTTATTCATATTAACCAGCGCACCGAGTGCCGCGTTTTTAATATCACTGTTCCCGGTTTGTATAAGTCCCAACAGTTTACTCTTTGCTTTTTCCAAACCCCAATATCCCGTTAAGGCTGTTGCACTTAAAGCAGTTGATTGATCCTGGTTGTCGATTAGATTGATGATTCTATCCAAATCCCGGGTGGGTTTGATTTTTCTCTGGCGGAAAGCATCCTGTAGCAGGGCAAGTTGTTCTGCACGTTCGTCATGATCGCTGTTATTAGCTGCCAAATCCAATACAACGTCTAAGTCTTGCGGCGATGCCCATTTTGAAAAAGCATTCAATACCTCTTTTTTATATTTTTCCGGCAGCTTGTTTTGTTTATATAATGTGATCAGTTGAGAAATGGCATAAGGATTATTCAACGACTTTAAAGCAAACGCTGTTTTTTGATCATTCCCCAAAAAATGCTGATCCTTTTTTACCTCGGGCAGCCATTGTTGTTCCAGTTCGCGTACAGTCTGCCATAAGGCATAGTCCATAAATTCATCCATGGGTTTATCAAGCACACTTAATGCCAGGCGCGCCGCTTCTGCCGTTTGCAGCCTTCTCAATGATATTACAGCTTCAAGACGCACAACAGGATGCTCATCAGCAACCGCCTTGGTTAGTAGTGCAGTCGAATTCGTGATTTTATCGCTCCATGCTCTGAGTGTTCTTAATGCTGCTGCCCTTGCCTCATGTTTTTGAGCACTCAGCAATTGCAGCAGTAACGGTTCGTTTACAACGTCTAATGTTTGGTAAGTCCAGAGTGCTTCAAGCAGGTGGTGTTCATATTCCGCATCGTTTTTGTCAAGGTTGCCGATCCAGTTCTCTAACGCCGGAACCACTTCCTTCGCACCTCTTGCTTTTAATACCTGTTTTGCCTGTGAGCGCGTCCAATTTTCCGGTTGCTTTAAAGCATCCAACAGTTCAGTAATACTTGCTTTTGTCAGTTGAGGCTTTTTAACCAATGGCCTGTTTTTAGCCACAACGCGCCATATGCGACCGTGCTCCTGGTCTCTGCGGGGATCAAAAAAATCTACTTCACCATGTTGAATGATAGGATTATACCAGTCTGCTATATAAATAGCACCATCCGGCCCCACTGAAATATCAACCGGTCTGAAAGCCACATTATCATTCCAAAGCAGATCTTCTGCCTGCTTGGATACAAATCCACTGCCTTGTTCCTGCAGTTTAAACCTGCTGATCCTGTTAGCACGGAAATCATTGGTCAATAAATCCCCATTGATTGACTCGGGCAAATGCCTCCCGGAAACGATATCCAATCCGCTGAACTTCGGTTGCCCCGGGTTCAGACCACGAATGATTCTTTCTGCACCAGGTGAAGTAACAAAAGTGGCGCCTTCAAAAGCGTAATTGATACCTTCTGAGCCGGCTCCGTCTGTTAAAAGCGACTGACCCCAACGGTTGAATTGAAGCCCCCAGGGATTGATCAACCCCTTAGCATAAATATTCAGGTCAAGCGCTGCAGGATCTAACTGCCAAACGCCCCCGCCTTCCAATCTTTTTACACCCGAAGGTGTTTCTACATTGCTATAGATGTAGATCGACTGGTTGAAATAAAATTGTCCTTCTGGTCCCCAACGAAAGGTGTGTATAAGATGGTGAGTATCGGCAGTGCCAAAACCATTCAATATTCTTTTCTTTTCGTCTGCTTTACCATCGCCGTCTGTATCTTTAAAATGAAGTATTTCGGTTGAATTAGCAACGTATACGCCACTGTCACCCGGTAAAATACCTGTTGGCGTTTGCAAACCTTCGGCAAAAATGGTTGACTTGTCAGCTTTTCCGTCTTCGTCGGTATCTTCAAGAACGTATATCTTATCGTTAGCGGTTTCACCCGTTTTCGAGTGTGGATAAGCGGTACTTGTTACTACCCATAGCCTGCCGTCTGCATCCCAGTTCATCTGGATGGGTTTTACTACCATAGGATCAGATGCGAACAAGGTTATTTCAAATCCGTCGGCTACATGAAAAGATGCCAGCTCTTTTCCCGGATCGGGGTCAGGGTTGTCTTTATAGTAACCACGCTTTACAAGTGAAGTGGTAACAACGATGATCAATAAAAATGCGGCAATGGTAAAATACTTATGTTTATAAAAAGGAATCATTTTCATGAGTGCATGTTTTCTTTAAACACAATAGTTTGCAATCCCTAAATACGTGTTGTATTAATTTAATTTAGTGAGCGTGTAAGTAATGGGCTTGGATAATTGCTTTTGAGCTATTTGCCCTTCGAGCCATTTAATGATAATACTCATCTCTTCCAATCCTTTTAAATGCCGGCCCTGCTCGTAAGACCTGAACCCGATAATATAAGTGGTATTCATCGGGCGATACTGCTGAAAGAATACCTCATTTTTTTGAATAATCAGCTCTCTCAATTGTTCTGCCTGTTCAAAAACAATTCCGTTGCTGATGTGCACTCCCTCCGCCCATTGTTTGTCTGAGGCCGTCATAATCTGCGCGTTGTTATTTGTAAGTGTGTAGTACCCTTTTTTCAAGCCGCTTATTTTTATAGTTTGAGTACTCGCGGCATCGGGTTGACTTTTGGCAGGAGCAGGCAAAGGCAGCAGGGTATCATTCAGAACAAAACTGAAGCTTTCATTGTTCTTTCCCTGTTCTGTAATGCTGGCAGATCCGGAGATTTGAATATCATTTTTAACAACATTAATAATGACGGGATTGTTGCGTTTGGGCAATCCCAATGCATCTTCGAGTATAGATGCCAGGTAGTAATATCCTTTTTCGTTGAGGTGAATACCATTATCGGTAATATTGGTTGTCTTCCAGATTTTATTGATGGGGTTGAGCACATCAATAAAATATTTATTGCGTGAGGAGGCTATTTCTGCTATTTTTTTGGAGTAAAGATCGAGTAAAGCGTTTCGTTCTGCTGTATTTGCAGATGAATCCTGTAACATTATGGGAATAGGGGAGATCAATACTGAGCGTGCTCCCAACCGGTCAAGCGTATCTATCAACTGGTTAAGCCCATCAGAAAAATAAGGAAGTCCTGATTCACCCTTCATCGCTTCCAAGCCCCCGTATGCAATAAAAACTACCGTAGGCTGCGTTCTTTTTATGTTTTCCAGCAACGTTTCGTAAGCGGTGGGCGGGTTAGTAAATGTAGCCCGCGCTTCGCCTCTTACCATATCTCCTGTCCATCCTATATTTCTATAAGTAATGTTTTTGTTTGGCCATCTTTCAGTAAGCGCTGTTTCAAGGTAGCCATATTGTAAATCATTTTCAAAAAGTGAGTTCCCAAGAAATACCACCCTGTCGTTGTTATTGAGAACAAAACTTTTTTTTGAATCACTTAAAGTTGTTGCTGTATTGCCCTGCGCAATACTACGCTGATGAATAGACGAAATAAATAATAGTAATAAAACCGAACGGAAAACAGACGACATGTTGTGATTTTCTTTGTTGTATAGACTTATAATTGATGTATCGCTAAAAGTAGCGATTAATTTTGAAGAAATAACAGGTTCGACTTTTTTAGATGCTCACGGTGACGATTGAGCGAAGACATGGAAGACATGGAAACAGAAAGTCCAACCCAAGCTTCAACGCTTTGTGTGAGGGGCACCCCAAATCCAGGTCTTCAAAATATTTGTTCTCTACTTTACCCGGTTGGTTCAAGGCTGGAGAAGAAAAAAGCCTGCAACTTGTCGGGTTGCAGGCTTGCATTTTTTCATTTTACCTAAGTAAATAACAAGGGGCGGAGAGTGAGGGAGATTTAGCTTACTCTCTGCTTTCAAAATTCTTTTTGATTATCAATGCGTTGGCATTAGTTAAAAAGTGTGTTTTTGGGTGTTTTTAGATGTTGTTAACCGTGGTTGTTAATAGCACTCGGTTGCTCTTTTCCATAGGCGCCGGTGTATTAAATTTGATACACACCTTCAAAATAGGTATATTTGCACAGGAAATGCCTTTGTTGCTTTGAAGCTCCATGTTCTACATGGAAGATTACTAGAAGCATCAGGGGCATTTTCGTTAGATATCATCTCCTGATTCAACTGTTTTAGATGATGGGATAAACAACCAATGACGGTAAGATTGAAAAAATATATTATCCATCTGCCCGTCTTTTCCTGTCGTGATGCCTATATTGAAATTAGCCTTTATATCCCTTATTTTTTTATTTATGTGTTTATAAAGCTTCTCTTTAGCCAAAGTTCTCTTTCCTCTTCTTGTCGCCCCTTCGGGTTTTTCCTTATGTAAATCATTAAGCCGAAATGCCATGGCGCCCAGAATCACGTCTAAACACTGCATTAGTACATGCTTTTTCGAATCGACCTCAGAAATTGAATCTTTTTTGATAACGATTTTTGTTTCAGTGAATTCCGGCAAAAATTGAATTCCGTAAATAAAGTTCTTAAACTGAAGATTCTTTTTGTTGGTATCAGGAAGTTTATCAAAAAATATTTCCAGATCAACTGGCACGTCCGACACCAGGTATTTTAATCCAAAGGCAAGCTTAATAAAATGATAGTATAAAATATGATATTGATTTTCTTTATGTTCGGATGTGAGATTTAAGGCGATAAACCTGTTGTCTGTAAACATGATCCTGACCTTTATCACATCAGCTTTTACAAACTCAAAAACAGTATCCATCACTGCTTTGTATTGTTCAAGCTTGAAAGTATTGACATTACTCCACTTTAACTCGGAATCTTCCATTTCCAAATCCTGAACCTTACTCAGGAGAGCATTCTGGACTTTTTCAAACTCCCTTTTATCAATAAGAATTCCGCCATAAAAGTTAGAATAAAATTTTCCCTTTTTAAGCGATTCATCACAAAAAATATAAAATCCTGCCATTTGCGGTGATTAAGTTGCTTCTTCTAATTAGGTCAAATCGATCTTTCCCCATTGCGCCCATTCTCTGTACACCTTCGATAATTCCGCTATCTGATTTTGCAGTTCTCCCAAGGTATCCTTTAATCTATTTCCTGCATCTGGTTTGAATAACGATTCCAGGTTGCTATGGTATATTGCCATTATTCTACTTTCATAAGAATTTATTTTCGACTGATCGTCATCAGTCATACGAACGAAATACTTTTGCAACCTGGAGAAGTAAACGTTTAACTGCCTGATTATGGAAGCAATGTGTTCAGCACTTTGGATGTTTCCGACCTCCAAATCCCTTTGGCATTTCCAAATGTTATTTAAGGTGTAGTCTGCGTTTGACATCTCCTAAATTTTTGTATTTGAAGCCAGCAGTTGTTCAGTAAACATCCACAATCGAGTATTTTCCTTCATCTGCTGCGCATACGAAATATAATTCAGCAAAAATTCTCTGTAAAATTGAGTAAACATTTGCAAGTACTGTTGCAAATAGTCATTGTCGTACAAGCCTTCTTTTACATCTATTGCAACAGATTCGAGGAAGTTTAATAAATCTGATAAATCAAGCCGGATATCGTCGTTCTTATATGCCTGCTCTGGAGTTAAATTTTGCTGAATAATATTTCTCATCAAAGGTGTTCTTTCCCGCAGGTCCTTCATTATCTGCCTGGCGTAAGCCCCAGTTTCCAAACGAAGCTTTCTCGCGTAGTCATGCCTGGCTAAATCCAAACTTTTCTCGGCATAATAAATACCTACACACGCCGCGACTGTTGCCACAGTGCCGATAATTTGTAAAACCAGCGTCCAGATTTCATATGTTGAAAGTGCTTGTTGCTGCATAACGTTTAGTCTCTTGCTTGTAATCCTGCGGTTTCAAATGCGCGCTTTGCTTCCATCTGTATATTTTCCGGCAATTCAGAGTTGCTTTCAATTGAAAATGTGGTTACGTTTCCCGCCGTGTGGATTACGTAAAAATTATGCAGCCGGTCATGAGGCTGACTATGAAACTTTGATCGTCTGTTTTTAAACCATTCAATATTATCTTGCTCCACCATTCGCAATTCGAAATCAATGGCGTCTCTTGTAGTCGACTTTCCAACTCCAAATGAATTTACAATAGGATAACTGCCTACTGAATAGTAATTCCTTTGAAACGATTCCGCCATTTCTTTCATTATTTCCAATATACCATTTTTCAGCGTGTTGAAAATCTCAAGATCATTTCCCAAAGTTTTCATCGAGCAAATCTCTTGTACTCTTTCTTGTCCAGTTTTATAGATATCAGCGATTGATAATGTTGACCAGGCTTCTTCCCCGAAAAATAAATCCGTAGCCCCAATGAGTTTGCGCAAATATAGAAGGCTGCCGGAGCCTTCATATTTTAAATCTTCAATCTTCTGCTTTAAAATCTGAAACATTGGTTATGATTAACTGGCTTGATTTTCATACTTACGTAAAAGTATTGCCGTTCATTATGGTCCTTACAAAATCTAACTTCTAATATTCAATAATGTGGCAGTTCTGTCAACGATTTTAATTACATAAAATAAGTTTTTTATGCTTGCAATTTCGAAGATATCCGACTCTGTATTATTAATTCCATATCTCAATAAAATTGTGCCGTTCTTTTTATCATACTTTGACAAAATTCCGACTCTTTGCCTTTCGTTACTAAAAATCACAACGGGATACTTCGTGTGATACACTTTACTTTCCCAAAGATATTTCGGTAGCTCTTTACATAGTAAAAGGTCCATATCAGTTAATAAAATTGGGAACTCATCAGACATCACGTGATAATCATTAATTATAGTAATGTAGTTTCCTTTCTGAGGCGGCCTCGGAATAATAGTCATAGGTATCCCACTTTCGGACTTCCCATTTTCTTCCCATTGAAAATAGTGATCGCTATGCGAATGGTATAGATAAGGGACAGAAATAAATGTATTCAAATGAACTTCATTGTCAAGTTCCGAGAAATTAAAACCTAAATATTTTGGAATCGACCTCTCTTTCGCCCATTGATGAAGATGCCCCATTCTAAATTCGTCAATTGTTAAGGGTATTCTTTTTTCATTTCTTATTATTTCGAAAAACGATACCTCTTCGCGAAAGATTTCCGATAATTTCTCATTTGAAAGCTGGGAATCAAGTATCACGTTGACAATAGCATTCCGTAAGTCCTTTTCGGAAATGTAATCTGGGAAATTTCTCTCTTCCCAAGCGTATAAACTTACCTCGTATTCTTCGAAAAATGTTTTTAAAGTTCGGTAGTCCTCATCTTTTGATTCGACACCCCCGTTTTCAATGCTTTCGATTCTGTCTTTTGACAATTGCGTGAATTTTGCAACCTGATACATTGTCAAATCATTCCATTCTCTCGCAAGTTTAATGTCTTCAAAATTATGTATAGCAATCTTTTGGGTTCGCTTTGTAATTTTCTTATACTCATCTCCAAGTTTAAAGCCGTGCCAAGAATGATACGAAGGGTAAGTGGTAACCTTTCTATCCAAAATCTTTTTCACAGGCAATTTTTCTACACCTTGTATTTCTTCCATTCTTGTTAATGAAAAGAAATTTTCCAATGTCCTTAATCGATGATTATCGGGTAAAGCTTTTTTATCCTCGATATCTTTCAACATTTTTTTATCTATACGCAAAAACTCAGCAAGTTCCGCTGAAGAGATGCCGCTTGCTTCTCGAATTCGTTTGAGCTCTACTCCAACAAAAGAATAATAGTCTTTATGATAAACATGACGTAAATCCCTTTCAAGAATCTCCTGGAGGGGAATGTTAAAATAACGGGAAATAGATCTTACTTCTTCGATTGTTGGCTGAACAATTCCATCCTCTATTTCTTTCATTCTCTGAACGCTCATATTGTTTGAATAAGCATAGAATGTGTCTAACTCTTGGCGTTGAGCGATTCTGACGGCACGAATATTCTCATTGATCGAAATTTCTGAAACATTTGAATCCCCCAAATGGGCAAGCAGGTCTTCCCCAAATTCATTTTTCCATTTCAAGTAAAATTCCGCTTTTGGCTTGCTCCTCCCACTTTCATAATGGCCGATAAGTTGTGAAGATATCCCTAACCGTCTAGCTAGTTCTGTTTTGTTATAACCCATGCTAAGCCTTTTGGTTTGGATTATTTTCGAAATATTTTGCTCGGTCATATATTAAGAATAAAAAAATATACAAATGTTGATAAAATATACAAATGTTTCAAATAAATAATTATACATTTGTTTCAACGTTGGAATTTTGTTTCAAAAGTATTCAAATTTTTTTAGACTAATCAATTGTTTCGACAAATGTTAGAAATAGAAGTATTAGGCGGTCAAAGGGCTTTATTTATAGCCGAGTTTAAACGATTGAAAGCAGACGTGACTGCTGAAGACAAAAAGTTAGCTGTTAAAGAAATGACGATGTCGGCGGGCACCGTTTGTCATTATTTAAATGGCAAAGTTCGCGACAACGACACCGCCGCAGCCCTCATTGCCTTCTTCAAAAAACGTATTGAACAACGAAACCAGGTACTCGCATGATACCTGAAAAAATCATAAAAGACGCTAATGTGCTGCGAACACGTCTGCAACGTGGCGTAATAAACGTCCACGAATTGGAACACTTTCTTGCAACGGTTGCGGACTACAACCCGCAACCTGCAGGAAGGCCCAAACAGAAAGATAGATTCTTGGCGCAGCTAGAAAATCTTGATAGAGGAATTGCTAGGAAACCCAAACGGAGTATACCATGAAAAAATTCAGTGACTCTTCTGAAACAATACCGAGCGGATGTATTACGTGTAAGTTTTTTGGTCGTTGTCCGCATATAAGCAATAGAGACGCGTGCCCAATTCTCGGTTTGGCAAAAAGAAACGAAATGCGGCTTGTGGTATTTGTAAATGACGGCGCCACGGACATCAAGTCTTTTCGTAAGAGAACTACTGAAAAAACTTTGCCTATAACCTATAATTAAAAAACCCGCTGTTAGCGCAGCGGGATTTATAAAAACATAAAGCTTCGTTTTATGCAAGCCAAAATTAATAAAATCCATTACCCACACAATGCAGTTACTGTCAATTTCGATTGCTTTGTCTTAGTGTACAGGGCGTGGATTTTAGAAGACACATTCAGAGATGCATTGTACTTCCAGAGGTGGAGTTTACGCTTTGTCAAAAAAAAGAAAACAAGCTACTTGACCCCGATGGAATATCATGGCCGTATAACATGATCGGTGAGGGGCCTCTTTTGGTTCTTCGAAATGGCGGAGATCCCGCCGACTGGAATTAATTTTTTGATAGTTCTTCTAAACGTTCTATTTAAAATAAAAAACCCATCAGCACCACCTGACAGGTTATTGGTTCATTTTTAAAACTAAACACAACATGACAAAGGTAACAAAAAAAGCAGGATCAGCCAAAGCGCTCGACATGCCTAATTTCGGCAAGCTTACACAACAACAGGCGGTTTCGTTAAAGTCTTTACTCTACCTTATGCCTCACTTAAAATCAGTAATTAGTATTAATGGAAGGGGCGAGATAACCATTGATGGCAATTTAATTGTGACAGACAAAGAATTAGTTGCTCTGCCGGAAAAACTTCGTATAAAAGGAAGCGTGCTAATTAAACATACTGGACTTAAGGCGCTACCAATGGATTTGGTAATAGAAGGGGATTTGGTGTGGCCGCAATGCGGCTCGACTTACGATTATGTTATTCCGGTCGGGGTAAAGATTGGCGGAAATTTACATGTTGACAACGGCACCTGTCTGCCGGAAGGATATACAGTTCAAGGTGATTTGATTATTGACCGTCCGACACATCCGTTGCCCAAAAACCTTACCGTAAAAGGTAGCTTGGATCTTAGCACAAAATATGCCAGGGATAAATCAGAAAAGTTCAATTTACCGGCAGGGTTATCAGTATGGGGTAACCTGAGTGTAGGTGGTAGAAATTTGAGACATATTCCGGACGATTTAACAGTCTTTGGTGATTTGAATGCTTATGAAACCGCAATATCTGAGCTGCCAGGAACGATAAAAATTCATGGTGGACTTGATATCTCTTACAATGAGATATTTATATTTCCTAAAAATTTTAAAACAATAAATGGATCGCTTGATATATCCGATACAAATATCAGGGATATGCCAGAGGGTATACATGTAAAAGGTGATTTGTATGCCAGTAGCACCCCGATTACTCATCTCCCTAAAAAGATGAAAGTAGACGGAAGCTTAATTATGGATGAGTCGCATTTGAAGCAATACCCCCAAGGCGCGGCAATCGGCAAGGATGTGGATATAGACAACACTCAAGTGAAATTGATACCCGAAGGCACACACGTGGAGGGAAGATTAAGCGTTTGTGGCTGTCCTGTGGAATGGCTTCCGGGGCAACTTAAGGCAAAACGAATTGGAGTATCAGAAACGCAAATTACCTCGATTCCAGCGACTATAAATGTCGAAGAACTTGACGCCAGTAACACTAACATACAAGAAGTGCCATCTATCGAAGGCTTAACTTATCTTGATTTATCGGGCTGCGAAAAAGTAAAGCGTTTGCCATCTGGACTACATCTTAGGTTCCTTGATGTTAGTAACACAAAAATAGACTCACTCCCGGATGATATCGCGGTGTCTGAACATCTTGATATCCGAAAGAGCAAGGTTAGTTTGTATGATCTAACCGAAGAAAAATTAAACAATATACCTGCTAAAATTACGGTGGACCGCAACCAGGCTATTTCTCACCCAGGCACTTATGCATTCAGAGAGACTAAGCACAAGGTTCGCTCTAAAACAGAGGTTGGGTCTGGATTAAACAATTATTTCATAATAGATGCCTTAAAACCGGAAGCATGAACCCCCAGCAACTAATATTTTTCTGCTACAGCCCAGCCCAACGTGCCTTCCATGTCGAGACCGCCATCGAGCATTTAAGATGCAATGCCGCAGCTTTAATAAAGGGTGTGCAACCCAGTTATGTAGTCGTCGGTGTATATCCCAATTGGGATGAATATGAAAGGAACTGGCAAAGGCTTAAAGATGCCATTGTTGCCGGAGTGGAAAAAAAGTTTCCTGACAAGGATCTTTCCGCGCTAACCGTTGATCAAATCATAGCAGGTAATTTTTAAATCATTAAAACAAACCATTAAGATGGAAACGCAGAATATTACTCATCATGAAGAAGCGCTTGCCGCAGTCGGCAAGTATATCAAACACTCAAATGCCCGCGGCCAAACCGCGCGCGTGGTTTACGATTTTTTAAAGGAAGCATCCAGCTTCAATTACACAGAAGGTCCCGCAGATTTGCGAGTCTACCTGGAAACTCTTCTTGAGACACTGACGATACCAGAAGTCGCATCTTACCTGCCATCACAGAATTCGGGATTGTCTTACGGCTTCGTGCTGATGCGGATAATAAATTTCCTGAGGGAATTAGAGGATAAAGACGTCCGTGATGAGTTGCGATTTATAGACATCAGGAGGCGCCCTATTGGCCCGGAGGAAGCAGCAGTCATTTGTAAGGAATACGAAGATAAGCTGGCAGCAATAACCGAGAGCGTAAGTGATAAGCAATAAGAAGCCATTTATCGCATCCCGTATCCATTAACTAAACCTATACATCGTGGCTGGAAAAAGAGCAGGATTAAAAAATTACATACCCCTCAGCAGAAAGTTTTTTCATCATCCGTTTTGGACGGAAAAAAGAGTATATACCAAAGCGGAGGCATGGATATACCTGGTCGTACATGCCCGCTTTGAGAAAACGCCCAAGAGACATATTTCACATGGGCAGAAATTCGCTGTTAACCGGGGTGAAATATATGCAAGTGTACGACAACTTGGGCAGGACTGGAACTGGAGCATCGGGGCGGTACAACGATTTATATCATACCTGATCGATGAGCAAATGCTGGCAAAAAGAATGGTCGGACAACAAGCGATACTGGTTTTATGTAACTATGATCGCTATAATGGTGGTGAAATTGACAATTTGCCTGATACAGTATCTGTAGGTGAAAACGATACAGTAAATGATACACCTGAATCCGCCACTGGTAAGGATTTGGAGGAAACTCTGATACAGGATGCGATTAGCGATACAGTTTTCGATACAGTTATAAGAAAGATAAAAATACTTCTTATGTCAACTCGGGTGAGTTGACGGGGCAGGAAGAGAAATCTGAAAGTTACGATTCGGGCAAAAGCGCAGACAAAGCCTACGTTTACAACTTCATCCGCCGAAACAAGCCCAAGGAGTACGTGCCTTACCTGGACTTGTGGAATCTATTCGCTGCAGAAAATGGTTTTCCTCAGGTAAAAACGATGAACGACGACAGGAAGAAGAAATTTTCCGTGAGACTGAAAGAAAATCTGTTTGATTTCCCGGAGGTACTTCGAAAAGCAAAAACTTCCGCAAGAATCAGGGAGGGTAGCTGGTTTTCATTCGACTGGATTATCAAGAACAGCGGCAATTACCTGAAAGTTCTGGAAGGGAATTACGATAACAAAACCGGTCCCAAGCAAGTGAAAACCGAGTTATCCGACATCGCAAAAAAAGCGAAGGAAACACAGGAGAAACAACGCTTACAGGAACAAAAAAACGCAAGATGAACGCAGTAGCAAAAATTAAAAACTCAAAAAAAGTCGAAAAAGAAGCATCGCTGGTTTTCGCCAAAGTGCCACCACAAGCGACGGAAATCGAAAATGCGGTACTTGGTGCGATCATGCTTCGTCCCGGCGCGTTCGACAAAGTGCGGCAGATACTTCAACCTGAGCACTTTTACACCGAAGCGAATAAGAGCGTTTTTAAGGCTTTTATCAATCTGGTTGATGCAAGATGTCCAATTGACATTTTGACGACCGTAGAGAGGCTAAAAACCAACGGAGATTTAGAAACTGCAGGTGGGGCGTACGGTGTCGCAAAACTCACCAACGCTGTCGTATCGGATGCGAACATCGATGCGCATGCAAGGATTATCTACGACCGTTATCTGCTTCGGGAGATGATTGTTATTTCCGGCGAAGTGATAACTGCTGCTTACCAGGAAGGCACAGATCCGCATGACCTGCTGAACGAGTATGAGTCAAAACTGAGTAGCCTGGCCATTTCCAAAACCATCAAGCCCTACAAATCGTTGGCCAGTATTGCAAAAGAAGCCTTGAACCAGATTTACGAGGTACGGAACTCTAAAAACGAAATGACCGGCGTGCCGTGCGGAATATCGAGCATAGACGCAGTTACGCAGGGTTGGCAGCCTACAAACCTGATTATCCTGGCTGCTAGGCCAGGTATCGGAAAATCAGCGCTCGCGGCGAACTTCGCACGCAATGCCGCTCAGCATCCCGAAAAACCAACTGCCGTAGGTGTATTCTCGCTCGAAATGTCATCGGTGCAATGGGCGCTGCGCATTCTTTCAGCAGAATCTGAGTTGGAGATGTACGACTTGAAACGGGGACGAGTGACCGACAACGATATGCGGAAGCTTGAGGAAATAGCCTATGGTCAATTTGAGGGCACCCGCATATTTTTCGACGAAACTCCTAATCTGGATATCTACGCACTGAAGGCAAAAGCTCGGGTTATGGTGTTGAAGGAAGGAGTGGGGTTGCTGATTATCGACTACCTGCAGCTCATGAGCGCCAAACGTTCCGCTACCGAAACGCGGGAGCAGGAAGTTTCCAAAATCAGCCGGGAATTAAAGCAACTGGCAAAGGAGTTAAACGTCCCTATCATCGCATTGTGTCAACTGAGCCGGCAGGGTGATAATTCAGATCCAAAGCTTTCTAACCTGCGTGAATCGGGTGCAATCGAGCAGGATGCAGATGATGTTTTCTTCCTGGTGGAAGTGCCGGAGGAGGATATCGCCAACGATGCCAGCCTGAAGGATTGTATTGTGATAAAAGTGGGTAAGCATCGCAATGGCACCAGTCCGGACATAACAGTCAGATTCGTGAAGGAAATCCAAAAGCTGATGAGCGATTCGGAATATGACAGGTACACAGGCGGGGCTAACAGAGGATGGCGCCAGTTGCCAAACCCTGATAAAAACATCGAAACAAACCGAAAAGACGAAACCCCATTTTAAACCTTCTACAATGCAATTACAAGCAACCAAGAATTACAAAATGTTCAAGCTGGTCAACAGTAACCGGGAAGTTGATGAAGCCCATGTAAAACGGATTATGGAGTCCATCAAGGAAAAGAACTTGTTGAGCGTGCATCCAATCAACGTAAATACCGCGCTTGAGGTAATTGACGGTCAGCATCGTTTGAGCGCAGCAGAAAAATTGGGAGTTGACATCTATTACATCGTTAACGATGATATCTCCTCAAAAGATATGTCCCGGTTAAACTCGATCAAGAAGAACTGGACGCTGGAAGATTACCTGAACCATTACATTGTAGAGGGGCTTCTGGAGTATAAGAAGGTTGGTCAGTTTGTAAAAAAATTCACTCGAATCCCGTTATCTGGGGTGATTGAAATACTTGGAGCCAGATATCCCGGACTCTTAACAGACTTCAAGAACGGAAAGTTTGTTGTGTCATCATACGAAGAGGGTTTGATTATCGCCGGTGAAATTGATCGTATCAAGGATATTCCTACAATGATCGGAAAGCACTTATTCTCCACGGCATTTTTGCGGGTGTTCCTTGCCGCAAGAGATCATGAGAAATTTGATTTCCCAAAGTTTGTAAAACAAATAGAAAAGCAGCCTCGATCTTTTGTACCATGTGCAAATGCAAAACAGTACCTGGATATGATAACCGAAATATATAATTACGATATCCGGGGTGAAAACAGGGTGTCTTTTTCACTTAAAAAATAATTATAATAAATATTAGTAATTAATAAAATCTGTATGGAGCAAACTATTACAATAGAAATAACAGGCGATGACGCGAAAACGCTGCTCAGTATACTCGGCACCCATACGACAGGTGAGGATATTTCTGAAGATATCGATGAGCTTTTCGAAAAGGCACTTTGGGCGATGGGATCGGATGGTGTTCAATCTGATGGAACTGATTTCAAAGAATATCACTATCGGTTCGCACATGTCAGGTATGCCAAAAAGGTGCTTGCTATCGTATCCGCGGCAGTTGAGAAACATCAAAACAATTCATAACGACAAACCATCAACTATGACAACAAAGATTAAAAAGCCAGAAGAGCAACTTGTTGAGCTGTTTATTAAAACATTCAAATCTCCCGAAAAAGCAATCGAACGCGTTTTCGATATAAACAGGCTTACGCTATGCTACCACAAAAACAAACATTCGGCTATGGACGTTGCCTATGCAACGCAGATAGTGATGGACAAGATGTTAATGCCATGGCTGAATAAAAAGCTTTCAGGCAATCGATCTACATCTGAGGCAAACCAACTCCTGGCTGAAGTCTTTTATGTTATTGGTTGGGATACGGTAAACAAGGCGGGTGTGTATATGTTCAAATCCATTACAGATTATGCCAACGAAAATTCCCTTTCTGAAAAGTACCTCAATGAGATTTCTGGCACTGCGGATTTTTTTATAGAGGTAGCAAAAATTATGCATGACGCCGAGAGTAAATCTAAGCTACAGTCCAATTAAAACCTAAGGAACCTTATGAATCAAGACGAAAAATTCAGGCAACTCAAACGATTTATTTCCAACCCAGTAAAGAAACGGTGGGTGTTTTACGGCGTATTCTTCGGCTACCCTGTTTGTTGTATCGAAGCATTCTGCAGTAAAGACACCTTGGTAACTGTTCTCACCTTTGCACAAAAGAGAACCCATCGGGATACGGGGTTTATACCGTGTCCGGCATGTGCCCGCAAAATCCTTCAGGGGCAGGCAACATTAGAATCTTTAATTACGAACCGTATTTCCAGTTTGCCGTTTCCAATTGACGAAAGACCAGGAGACGCCCAGGAGCTAAAAGAAGCCGTTGAAAAGCAACCCAAATCAGACAATAAAGCAATAGAACTTTAAAACCCCACAAAATGAATACTATTCTTAAACATGCAAAACGAGAATTAGATATTGTAATCGCAAATGGACTACTTGAACAAGAGGAATTCGCGGTAGGACCATATATAGAAGACATTCTGAGTATCGCCGAAAAATTTGGTGTCTTAGAAAAAGATGATCCAATCCGTCCTACTGCCACAAACCTTACACATCTTCTTAGGTCTTTGCTGCTCCAAGAACCGATTACCTCTTTGATGGGTACAGATGATGAGTGGGTAAACGTTGGAAGTATTGCTAATGGCTCTGTTCTGTGGCAAAATATACGTTGTGCATCTGTCTTCAGGCATGATGGCATTGCGTATAATCTGTATGCGGTGTTATGGCGGCGTCCTGACAATTCAGTTTACTACGGCGATGTGGTAGGAATGAAAAGTCGGCAAAACATCAGATCATTCCCGTTCTTCCCTAAGACTTTCATTGTGGATGTGACACCTGATCCGGAAGATACAGAATATTATATGCATGGCGATGATATCACAAGACCTGCGGATATGGATGAGGTATTTGAATACTACGACCGTTATAACCCGTTTGGAGAGCTTGATGTTTGGCCTGGGATTCGAGCCGCGGCACAACAGGATAGTGGTATTCTTAGAAAAATCAACTAAAAATCATGGAAACAATTTTTTATTTGCTTGGTGCCGCAACATTAGCCCACTCTATCCAACTGTTATTCTGGACAAATCCGGCTATTGATAGTCTTCTAAAGAGAAGTGTATGGCTGGCAGTAGCCGCAAAAGACCGACCACCCGTCACCGCTAAAGGGTTTCTGAACATGTGGGCAGGGAGTATTCTAAGTGTTGTTTGGTTGACGTTAGGATTGATATCCAGCCAGTGGTTTTATTTTCTGATTTATAATTTGTTGTTTTTTCTTTTGGAACGGGTATTTGGCTCAAAATTATTTTCTGAAGATAGACACGACAGTTCAATAGATGATTTGCGAGGAAGGATTGCCAAACTACTCTATTTTGTTGGCGCTTCGCGATTAGCGTTTACAATTTTCGTTTTGATCAATTATACCTGGATCAAGTTTGATCTCTGGCAAATGATCGTAATTAAAATCCTTTATTAGAATGAAAGTCGCGGGCAATAGTGTAGATCCTAACGGTAATCCATGGTGGATTATATTTCTAATCGCTTTGGCGTTGTTTTTATATCTACAAAATAATATTCAATGAGAACACAGTTTTATAACCAACAATTTAATAGAATAAATACAACCGAACGGATTCGGGAATATATCACGCTGACCCTTGCTTACTGGTGCAACCAAAATGTCTTATTGCTGGAGGAAAACGTAGCATTTGCTCAAAACAAAAGTGAGAAATTCGACTGGTGCATTGGAGGATTAAAAATAGCCGTGCTATTTGAAAAACCTAAGGCACTGGCAATGGCTGCCGAGTTATCCGGATGGACTGTTATCTCGCTCACGACAGCGAATCATGAAAATTTGCTTACTCTATTAAATAAAAAGTTGAGCGAAGCTTCTCTCAATTGACGGAGCCTATTTCGAGCTGGAACTTCTCGGATTACATTGTTTTAATCTTTGTTTTTCTCACAGGATAAATTATCCGTTTTAAAATGGATAGTTTAGGGCATCTTTTTTAAATTACGCCAGATACAAATTATCGGTTAGCAGGTCTGGGTATTCTTATCTGGGCTTTTTTATGGATGTTCTCGACATCAAAGTCGTAAACGTGTTACTTTCGCGCATATGACGCCAGAAGAACTTATAGCGTATTTTAAGGACAAAGAACTGCCGGCAAAACTCTCCCTGCCAGGGCAGACAATTGCAAACTGCAGGACATATGTAGATGCCAATATCCTGCGTATAAAAGAGGGGGTGCTACTAATTGCCAGCGTATCCTTCAATCACCTTGTGCGGTTAAAGGAGGCTCTTCAGTTGGAGGGGCAATCATCTGCCTTATCTTAAAAGTGGCCCATTCTACCGCCGCTTCTTTTTCTTCAAATGTTGGTAGGGAGTGTATGTATATCAGGAAATTGGAAATTTCTTCCTCCGACTTTTCTTCTATTGCTTTGCGGACTTTGTAGTGTAGCGGCATAGAGGCAAGGTACGGAGAATATAGCTGGTAAGGTTTAGAAGGAAATTTCAGTCCGACAAAGAATGACTTTTCCACAATTACACATCTCAAAACCTCTCATATTCAAAGCTTAAACGGGAAAGCCTTCTATTTAATGCTATATAAAGGCGAGTATTAATGTATAACTCTTGGCGATGTGGAAAATACTACGGAAATTTACCATGTGCTAAAAAGATGTAGGGCCAGCGGTGGAACACTGACCCTACGAGTAAAATTATTCGTCAAGACATAAGGACGGGCAAATATAATGCCCCAATCCCGTCAAGTCCAAATTTATTTTCTCCTTCTGGTTGGCTCCAGTCGCCGTCTTTAGCTCACTAACAATTTTACTTAACAGCATATAGAAAATTGACAATTATGCAGTTACAGATTTTCACTTACGAGCATGACCGTGTGCTTGATCAATTAACTACGGTCGAAATTAATGGCGAAGTTTGGTTTTTAGCGAACGATGTATGCAAAGTATTAGAGATTCAAAACTCCAGACAGGCAGTTATGGCTCTCGACGACGATGAAAAGCTGGTGTATACTTTACATACATCAGGTCAGAGACGTCAAGTTAACCTGATAAATGAAAGCGGGCTTTACGCCTTAATATTTCGCAGCAAAAAGGAGGAGGCAAAAAAGTTCCGAAAATGGGTAACTAAAGAAGTTATACCCAAAATAAGGAAGGAAGGGTCGTACGGAATCAACCGGGTCGAGACCCCGAACTTCATACTCCGTTACATGGAGAACTACAACCGGGTAGAAAAAGGGTATTTTTCTGTTATTACAGAACTGTTTGTGCGCTTATACGCCAGGTTTGAACACGTGGGGTATAGAATTCCTAACAAGGCATACAATGGAAAGGAAATCAGACCAGATGTTAGCGTGGGAATTTGTTTTGCAAAATACCTGCGCGACAACTACCCCTCTGTGCAAAAGGAATTTAAAAAATACGTACACAGGTTCCCAAATGGACAAGAGGTTGAAGCGAATCTTTACCCGATAGATTTGATATCCATTTTCATAAAATACGTGGATGACGTTTGGATACCAAATAATGCGGAGGCGTATTTTCATGAGCGGGACCGAAAGGCGCTAGAGTACCTCCCAAAGCTCTTGAAAGCATCTTAATCTTTAAGCCCCGACCACCCGGGGTTTTCTTTTGCCCGAAACTTTATTGAATTCTCATGTGGTGTCAACTAGCATTAATATATTAAGGCGCATTGACACCAAACCCCAAAAACATACTTTCCAGCAGCAATACAACCCCCTTGCATCCTTATCAAATAGCCACTTTCATTATTTTTTTTTATCTTAGCCACATCACACAATAGGTATTATTCTCTATAAAAGAAGCCATCCCGTCAGGGACTGCAACAGCCATCCCCGGCAATTTCAGCCGGGGGTTTATTTTACGCGTCTCCATTTTGAATCTCTTCCAATCGCTCCTTTATATACCGGATTATTCCTTCGCTTTCTGACCTTGCAGCAAGTCCCGACTGTAGATGTATGTCCCAGTCGGCAATAGCTTCAGAGGCGCTCTGTCCACGGCCGAAGATACCGGTTTGCGGGTCGGGACCCAACAGGCAGCAATAGCCGTCTCCGTCTTTATACACGGTTGGCTTAAACATTTTGGCAGCCGCTGGCAGAGTTTTATCCGTGTAGTCTACCTTTACGACTTCCAGACCGTTCATGTCCATTTGTTTCATAAAACCTTTTTGATCAAATTACTCAATTTTTGGGCCATGGAAAAAATAGAGACCAGAATCGGAATCGAACCGATGTTGTATGTTTTGCAGACACACCCCGGAGCCAACATTGGGTATCTGGTCAATTGCACGAATCCAAGGAGTCGAACCTTGTCTATGCGAGGTTTTGGAGACCTGCCGCTTCCATAAGCTGATTCGCGTTTGCATCCGTTGGTGTCCAGTTATTCCCCGGCTAGGGACACTCCACGCCATGCCGGGCTAGATGTTGTCAGGACGGATGCGGTGACAACCCACGCGTCGGATAACCAGGATTTGAACCTGGGGTCTCTTGCTTCCAAGGCAAGCGAGGATGACCTGACTCCTCCATTATCCGAAATAAAAAACCCCGCATTTAGCGGGGCTGTACTCTTCAAAAACTATTTTAAATTACACACAAAGCAACCCGCTACCGTTGGTAGTCGGACAAGGCCAAGTATGTACGTTTGTGATCATGCAGCAAAGATAGAAAAAGAAAAATAGAATCCAAATACTTGCTTGCATTTCCGGTAAATAGTTTCTACCTTTTGTCGCCATCTAATTTCTAATCCCAACAATGTTATGTTGGGAAACGGCAAAGTATCAGATTTGATTGATCGGTTGATTGAGAAATATGGTGTATGTCAAAAGATAAAACATCCAGATTGCTGCGGGCTATTGAAAATTCAACATTAAAAAGCGTGGAGCTTTCCAATGTTATCAGTGAAGAAGAGGCGGCACAGCTACTTGGGGTAGCCAAGAAGACGCTTACAAACAAAGTCTCGCGTGGGCTATGTGCTGGACTTTATACTATCAGCCCGGTAACTGGTAAACGGTTTTGGTACAGAGACAAGATACTAGGATTATAGTTCCAGGGGGTGCAAAACCTTACAAGCTCTTCTTAGTTTCAATATATAACGATTTCAATCGTTTCACTCCATTTCAATTCTAATATTAAATGTAGCACATGACACCTCAACAGGAAAGGATATTACAGAGAATAGACAGCAAACTCACCACCTTACTAAGCCACCTTTTGGGCGACCAGAAAAAAGAAAAAGCCACGTGGGTTACAGCAAGAATAATTACCAGCATGACCGGTTGGACTGGTGATAGAATGCAGCAAGCCAGAAAATATAATTGGATCGAATTCAAAAAAGCATCCACGGGTGGCTATTTATATAAGCTTGAGTCGCTAAATGACAACTTCAAAATTAAAAAGACTACTGATCAAGCCCCGCTTACCAAGGACTCTGAGTAACCTTATAAAATTTCTTTTGTATTTGTTTCGTTTTTCCTAGATTAGCATTCTACATTTCCGGTTTTAATCACACTATTCTCGTTGAAAACCCCCGAAAGAGGCAAGGACTTACTTTGTTCCTGCCTATGAGCTATGCCGTGAAGTCAAGATTAGAAAATACGAGAAACTAATTGTTGAAGCAGTAAAGTAAGTTATATGCGCACTTCTGATTGGAATGGCAAACCATATCCGGAAAATGAAATAGATAAGCTCGAAGCTGTGGCTGAGTTAATATTAATGCAAAATGGGGGAGTAATAGAGTTCGATAGAATTTTAGAAGTATATGGCTGGGATTTAGATCCACTTGAAGAAGTGAATTTCCAAGATTTGATAAAGAACTCCAATGACTTTGTTGTATACCAAGAAGTAACCAGATTTTTTTATAAACTGAAGCCGGAAACGCTAAGGCAGATCAAGGGACACGGTAATTACAGACGGTTTAGAGAAGCAAAAGAATTCGGTATAGCAAAACAGAAATTGTTCGCAGATGAACTTGACCGAAAGATCAAGATGGCTGAGAGTCGGAAGCGTTGGAGGGACACGCACTGGGTTTGGATAGAAATTGGCAAAGTGGTAATCACGACCATTTTGTCAACGTTGCTGGTCCTAGCTATAAATAAAATGTTCAAGTAACCTAACCCCCTATATCCTTTAATCCTTAAATAGATGATATGAGAAATAAATGCAGGCACATTTACTTGTCTTTTGGCATTGTTGCCATAATACTTGTGTCGAATCTTAATGTATTCGGACAACAAAGGATAGAAGACATAAGTTCAATAGTGGTGTTGGTTGAAAAAGAGGATTCATTTGGCAACTTGATTGTGCATGGCACAGGTTTTCTTCTTGTTAGTGAAACGGAAGCCGGTAAATCAATCTTTGTTACCAATGAGCATCTACTCAAGAATCAATTTATTTATTTAAGAATGCCGGTTTCTGATTCAGCCAGGGATATATTGGTTAAGTCTCGACAAACAAGTTTTTCTGTAGATAACAGATTTTGGACTTTCGACGGCTTCAACTTATACACAAAGGTGAATTTAACAGATGGCAGCGTGAAAGTAGCAAAGGATATTCAGAAAGATATTGCAGTATTCAGCATAGGCGCAAGTATTACCACCCTTAATAATGGTAAGGCATTACAAGTGATAAAAAATAACTCTCTGCGACGAGACTTAGTTGGCGCCAGAGAAGGTCCTTTTTTGGGGGATGATATTATGTTTATAGGATTTCCATATGCAATCGGAAGCAGAACGGGATATAAAGGGGGAGGCAACTACTCTTCGGTAGTCCCTATGCCGGTAGTTCGAAAGGGATCTTTAGCATGGAAAAAGGATGGAAGTTCCTATTTCTTGGTGGATGGGTTTTCATATTCGGGGAATTCTGGCGGACCCGTTTTCAAGTATGACCGTGAGAATCCAGAGCTGATTGGCGTTGTATCTGCACACTTAAAAGATGAAGGGCTGCCGATGGCGGATGTAAACTATGGGCTTGTCCATTGTGTTAGGATCGAGGAGGTGCTGGAATTAATTAAACGCCTTTGATCACCAATTAAACTCTTTGAAAGCAAAGAAGTTGTCTATCGATTTTTGTTTGTCCCTTGAAAGAAGCGTTATGTTGATTTCAGGATATATCCAACCGCTAACCGAGTGTTGCCTGTGAATCGACTTAACAACCCAACATCTTATGCTTTTAGTGGATGAAGAATCGGAGGTGGGGGAATCGAATATAAGTGCTATTGCTTTTATGGTATCATATCGCAGAAACTCTTCGTAAGATTGCTTTATTACAAGTGGTGTTCCGATGGAATTCTGCGCCTGCGATTCGACAGACCAGAGGGTTGTTGCCACCGAAAGCACCACCAAGACCACCA
>JBQCGX010000065.1:0-60928 GCA_051955255.1 Agriterribacter sp.
TGTTTCCAGTAGTGTGTTGTTTTTCCATACACTGGCGACATTCACACCCTGCACGTTCTCGTAGGCCGCCACATACACATTGTTGTTTTTAACAGCCACACCGGTAGCATAGCTATTGTTAGCCAGATTACCCAATAAGGAAATGGTTCCGTTTTTCCATAATGTGGCAATATATTTACCGCCGTTACCAGCGTCGAACTGCTGGTAGCCTGCAACATATACATCGGTGCCGTCCACATAAATACTGTTAGCGACGGACCGAACGGTACCTGATGTTTGCGGAAGTATCACTTCAATGCCATTTTTCCAATACCTGGCTTTTTCCATTGGTTCGTTCATATTACCTGCCACATACACTTCGTTTCCGGACACAAAAATGGAGTTGGCTACGGCATATTTGGTACCGTCCGTAAGATTATGTTCTGTTGTATTTACCCAATATTTGGCCTGCCGTTGCCCACTAGTTTCCTGCGAACCGCACACATATACATTACTTTCCGAAACAGCGATACCGCTGGCAAATGCATGTTTAGTGCCGTTTGATAACAAAATGGCCTGCCCGTTTTTCCAGTATTTGGCTACGTATACAGCACTGGCATTATGTTCTTCGCCTGCTATATATACACCGGTTTCATTTACAAAAATGCTCTTGGCAAAGGCGTGCCGGCTGCCGTCTGATAAATGATTGGTGTTTGTATTCCTCCAATACAGTGCCCTGTTGGGAGTTCCCTGGAGTTGAACGGCCACATATACACTACGTTCCGTAGGAGCGGTGGTGGTAAATACTCTTTCATTACCGTAAGTCGTTCCTTCACTGTTGGTAGCATAAGCCCGAACATAGTAGAGGGTTCCAGGTGCTAAGCCGGTCAATGTGCTGCTAAACTGGCCTGTACCGGTTCCGTCGTTGGTTTTGCTGGTTAAATCAATGGTAGGGTTGGGTGATGTATGCCATACGATTCCCCTGCTGGTAATATCAGCTCCGCCATCAGCTGTTATACTACCGCCACTCAAAGCACCGTTTAAGGAGGGTTGAGAAATTTCTGCTGTAGTAACTCCCTGGGGTGGCTTTTTTAGCACCGGCCCGGGCTGATCATCTTTACGGCAAGACGAAAGAGCGGCCAGGGTAACGATTATGATGAAGAATAATTTTTTCATTTTTAAATGTTTATTGATTTTGACCGAACGAAACGTAGCGGGATACAAACTTCTATTCCCTTGAAAAAAAATAAAAGCTTTACGTTGAATGTTCCGTTGATATAATATTTAAAGAGAAGTTTCTCTTGAAAGATTAATTGGCCCGTGTTAGCCAGAACTCCCCGGTAATATTATGTGCTATAGGGTTTTCACAATCATCTGAAAATCCCGGCTTGTCTTCATACAATACACCGGAAAAAAATCCCGCAACCCTGCCCATCGGTTTATTTTCATAATCTGTAAATGTGATGGCTATGTTGGCGCATTTACTTACCACATCGCAATTCCCTCCCGGTTTTTTTGTGCGGATATATTGATTTATGTCATATACTGCCTGCTGCGAACCCAGGGTAAATTGTGCTTCATCCTGCCCGCTTCCCAGTAAACAGTTCAGCGTTAATGTGCCGTTTGTAGGATTTTTTACAGAAAGTGCAAAACTGCTGATCAGGTTGCTGTTGTTTTGAACATGAGTTCCGGCGATTGAAAGCATGTTTGCATCGATCCCACAATTTGCAATGGTTAAATTATTGGGATCAGGCGGAACTGTGCCGTTAAATCCATACTGGTAGTATTCGTATGTTGTTCCGTCCACGGTAAGGAGCAAAAACAAATCAGCATCCACTATCGATATATTTGAGGTAAGCAGATAAGATTGCTTTCTGCCTTGCTGATCAGTGGATTCAAGTGACGCCGATACCGCTACCGGATTTCGCGGAGGTCTGCTGTTGGGCGCTTTATAGGTAGCTGAAAGGCCGGAAGGGCTGAGCGAGCCGCTGCTGCCAGACACAGGTGCTGAAGCTCCGTTTAGTGACCATCCTTTTAATTTGAACTCCAGCAACCTTGCTTCAGGTGCAGGAATAGGTGTGAGTGGTGTGAGACCTTCGCCAGACCCTCGTATGGGAACTAGAGGAGCCAGTTCATCATCCCCTGAATTACTGTTACGCGCAAACCCCGTTACCTGCAATTGAACTGATTCTCCCTTTTTTAAAGTTTTGGAAGACGGAGTAAGAGCCAGGTCTATAAACTTCCCGAGCGTCCAATCGCTAAAATGATCCGTTGATATAGTAACCGTTTTTTCCGTTTTGTTTATCACGCTTTTTAGCAGTGCGTTCCAGCTACCGTCATCTTGCTGGGTGATAAGCCAGAGAAAGTCTTCGGGTACTCCTGCCAGTAACTGATTATCGTAATGGAAAATAAGTTTTACCGGCTGGTTAAACTTGATATTTTCAGGGCTAAGCCGGTAGGCTGAGCCCAATGCAAGGGGGCCTTCATTACTGATGGGTTGTATGGAAATGGTTGTATTGGAGGATAAAGCCCCCTGGGGGATTGAAACCGATAACTTTCCGTCGGCAGAGGTTATGATACCGCCCGAAGCCCCAATACTTGAAGTGGTCGCGGTCCCACTAGGTATCCCAACGCTTGTAATAATAGGATTCGTATTATTGTTTCCTTCGCCAGATTGACTCTTTTTACAGGAAATCAGAAAGGTGAAGGTGAGTATGATAACAGTACCGGAAAATAATTTTGAAGGGAAAGGTTGCATATTCATTCTATCATTTTTTTAATGATTGCTGTTGAAAATTTCAAACTGCTAAAGCGGTAAGAATGTTAAGAACGCTGTTTTACTTCAATGCTGATTCGTTTACTTATTATAAAACGGGTTACCACCTATAAAAACCAGTTCGCTGGTCGCGTTAACTTTCTTGTCCATGACACCGCTAAATGCCTTGGTGATTTTTCGTCCGTCTGAATAGTTCAGTATCAGTGTAAATTTTTTTATTTCGTAAATACCGCTTCCCGGTGCTCTTTGAGGGTCTTGATTAGGCATAGAAAAATTGGTTACGAATGCGCCCTGATCATTGAATGTGCCGTTTGTGCTAAACGTGATCATGGGTTGGGCGTCGTTAGGGCCATAGGGGTAATTGGGAATCGTTGACCAGTTGGAAATGGTATTGTATTTACCAGATAGTTTTATACCATCTACCGAAGCAAGCTTATACAGCCTGTTGGTGTACCCAACCTTTTCCAGTTCTGTATCGCTTATTTTTTTTACCTGAATAATTTCATACTGGTTTTGAAAAGCGCCGGTATTGCCGTTCAAACTAAAAGTTCCCCAGGTGCCACCGGTTTGGTCTTTAGAAAAGTTTAGAAACCCTTCCTGTGGCAGTTGGTTGAAATAGCTTCCGTCAGGCAGCACCACTTTCCATTCTACATTCGCCCAGTTGCCGGCAGATCCGGTCTTGAGCCCCATCCAGATTACAAATGGAGGGGTGCCATTATTATCATCTTCGGAGGCTGTGTCGTTTTTGGCACAGGATACCAGCGATATTAAAAATATAGCTGCGGGGATTAAGAAGTACTTTTTCATTTGTGTATTATTTGAATGTTTAACCTGGTGTGAATGCAAAAAATGTACTTTGCTATTAGTCACGTTGAGATTTGGAATTCGACACCACTGATTATTTTGATAGTGTAAAATTGTGGTGGATTTGAGTTGAAATCAATCACGCTGTTCAGTGATTTTTGCAAACGGAAAAATCACCGGAAGGGGTGAGTAATCCATGCCATAGAATACAGATATTTGTGCATACAAAGTGCAATTATGTCAACCCGGTTTTTCATATTCGCAATATTTTTCTATGCCTGTTCTTTTATAGTGCAGGCACAACATCCCGGCGTGAAAGACAGTTTGCTGAATGTTTTAAAAACAGCAAAAGACAACGAGAATAAAGTACTGTTGCTCATACTAATCGGGCAGGAATTTGAAAATTCGAATTTAGAAAAATCAAAGTCGTTCTATATACAAGCCCGGGCACTGGGTAATAAAATTAAATACCCGCTCACGGAAGTGAAGTTCATCAGTAATTACACTTTCGCACTTAATATGCAGGGCAAATTTGATTCATCCTTATTTTGGAATCTTAAGGGTGTTGAAGAGGCAAAGAAACTCAATGATGCGGAACACCTGGCAAAGGCATATTTCAATACCGGCACTTCGTATCATTATTTGTCGGATTACAAATCAGCAGTTGAAGTTTATCAGAAAGGGATAGCATTATTTGAACAACTGGATAATAAGATATTTTCTGCACAGACCAATGATATTTTGCAGACACTTTATACGTCAATGAAGCAATACGACAGGGCCAAAAAATATGGAAAGACTGCCGTTGCTATTTTCAGGGAGATTAAGGATGCTAAGATGTTGGCCTATTCGCTTACCAATTTGGGAGTGGTTTACGGGAAAATCTACCAAAACGACTCGGCACTTGCCTGTTATAAAGAGGCCGCCCAAATAGCTGCAAGTATTAGCGACGAGGTTTTGCTGGCGATAGAAGAGCTGAATATTGGTGACATATATCTAGAAAAAAAACGGTGGGAAGAAAGCAAAAAATACTTTGAAGCCGCTCTGCCAAGAACCCGGAAAAACAATTTACCGGAAACTGAGACTATGGTGTTGCGTGGTATTTCGGGTTATTATATGTATACGGGGGACTATATAAAATCACTTCAATATGCCCAGGAAGCTTTGCTCGTTTCTCAAAACCACCAATTATTGAATCAAAAAGTACTGAATCTAGACCAACTGGCATCATTGGCTTACATTTCAAAGGATGTTGGGAAGGCCCGGGAACTTGAAGTTCAGTCAAAATTATTACAGGATAGTTTGTGGAATGAACAAATTATGGACCAAACCATCAACACCGAAAAAAAATTTGAACTGGGTAAAAAAGACGCGCTGCTTATTGTTCAGGAAGAAAAACTGAAAAGAAAAAACATGATTAACTGGATACTGATAGCCGGAATTGTCGTACTGCTGGTTATTTCAATGTTGAGTTATCGGGACTACAGGCAGCGAAAAAAACTCCAGGAGCAACGCATCAAAGAATTAGAAACCGAAAAACAATTACTCGCCACGCAATCCCTTTTAAAAGGACAAGAGGAAGAACGATTACGTATTGCAAAAGACCTGCACGATGGTTTGGGGGGACTGCTGAGTGGTGTAAAACTACAATTAGGAGCTATGAAAGGAAATCTTATTTTAACGGAGGAAAACGGATCAGCATTTAACCGGGTACTGAATAACCTGGAAGCATCCATTTCAGAAATGCGCCGTGTGGCGCATAATATGATGCCTGAAACTTTGCTGAAATTTGGATTGCAGCAGGCGTTACAGGATTATTGTAACGGGTTATCTTATCAGCAGGATTTTACTATACAATGTGAATTCCTGGGTATGGAAAAACGCATGGCTAATTCTACAGAGGTTGTAATTTACAGGATTGTACAGGAGCTCATTAATAATGCCGTTAAACACAGCGGCGCTAAAACGATTCTTGTTCAATTGATGCGGCACGATGAAGATCGCCTGAACATAACAGTAGAAGACAATGGAAAGGGATTTGATCCGAAAGAAGTTGATTCCCACTCCGCAGGTCTACGAAATATTGCATCCCGGGTAAAATACCTTAACGGGAAAATGGATATTCAGGCATCGCATGGTGAGGGAACATCGATCTATATTGAATGCGAAATAAAGCCTCATGGATAAAATAAAGGTAATTGTTGTAGATGATCACCCGATTGTGATTGAAGGGATGCGGGCCATGCTGCAGCAAATTCCCTATGTGGAATTATGCGCTACCGCAGGTAACGTTTTTATGGCAATGGAAGTGGTGGAGGCGCAAAAACCGGATTTAGTAATAACAGATATTAATTTGCCGGAGATCAGCGGCATAGAGCTAACGGTTAAACTTAAAAAACAGTATCCAGCCATTAAAATAATCGGCATCAGTACTTTTAATGAGCGCAGTTATATTTCGCAAATGATCCAGAGTGGTGCAGATGGATTTCTTGTTAAAAGTGCTTCAAAGGAAGAAATCGAAAAAGCTATATCAACAGTTATAGATGGCCAGATGTACCTGAGTGTTGACCTAAATATGAATACCCAGGAAAAGAAAGATTTGAAAAACCAACCTGTTCTCACCCGCCGGGAAAAAGAAATATTACTCTTAATAGCAGATGGGCTTACCAATCCACAGATAGCGGATAAGTTGTTCATCAGCCTGAATACCGTAGACTCTCACAGAAAGAATCTGCTTTCAAAATTTGATGCCCCTAATGCGGTTGTGCTTATAAGCAAAGCAATAAAAAGCGGAACCTTATAACTTACCTATTTTGCCCCTACATTTAATACTTCCAATAAATTTTGACTTTTATCCTGCGAAAAGATTAAAAATCTCGGCCTCCTGCCATGCCAGGTAATATGTTATGTTTACACAATTGCGCCAGAATTTTATTGCATACAGGTTTATCAAACTCTCGCCAGCAACCCCAAAAGAACGCATCGGTAGGAAAACGATTGCATGTCAGATATAGGCAAAAAAAGTTATTTTACGCACGAAAAGATGGAAAGCACATGATTGGAGAATATATTTACAGGCTCAAAACTACTCAGCTAAGAAAACTACCCATAATCATTCTGGCACTATATGCACATTTTACCGCTGCTATTACCTTCGCTCAGGATTCTATAAGTTTTAATAAGACTTACGACAAAATATATAAGGAAATTGCTCATAAAAATCTGGATCAGGCGCTGCTCGCGGCAGATTCGTTACATGAGGTGGCGCAGGTTCCCGAATTAAAAGTTAGATGCCTGGTGCTTATTGCACGGCTCCATCAACAGAAGGAAAACCTGGAAAAATCTGTCGAGTATGCACTTAAGGCGGAACGGTTGGCTGAAGAAACCGGGCTCGCAGAGTGGCAGGCAAGAGCGAACGGACTGCTAGCCGGCCAATATCGGATGATGGAGCTGTATGCTAAGGCTAACAAGTACTCACAACGTGCGCTGGAACTCATTCCCCAGATAAAAGATGCGGAAAAGGCGAACAGTACTCGTGCCTTGATGCTACAGGAGTTGGCTTTTGGTTGCAAAGATCAGGAACAATATCGCCAGGCTATTGATTACCTTAAACAAGCAGGAGCCAGCCTGCTCAAAGTAACGGATAACAGGGAGTTTATGATTATGTCTAATGACCGCTTACTGGGTGACAACTATCGCCTTCTCGAAAGTTTTGATACGGCGATAATTTTTTATCGTAGTGCCCTGGCTCTAAGTTCGCACAAACCAACGCACTATATAACTGGTTTAATCCATAGAGGACTAGCCGAGGCCTGGTTGGGAAAAGGAAATCTAAAGGAAGCCAAAGAATATCTTATTAAAGCCGAGCACATTGCCAACGAGTCACAGTACCTGCAGTTGAAGGAGGCCGTTTATGCGACTGCGAAAGCGTATTACGCGCAGGTAGAAGACCAGGAGCGGCTAGCAACCGCCCGGGAGAAAAAAGATTCTGCGACTGGGGCGATATTAGAAAAGAGAGCCGAACTTCTTGATAAAAATTATGCACGATTAGAAAATCGGGAAGAGGAAGTGGCGACGATGAGCAATATAAAAACACTATTGGCTTTGTTCATTTCTGTGTTATTGGTTGGCTCCATTGCTTTTTTTATGATTTATCGGAGAAAGAAGCAAAAGGAATTAGCACAGTTCAAGAGTACTTTGGAACAGTTACGGCTGCGGGAACAAGAAGCCGGAGATATCAACGCCGCTGTAGTAGACCGCCCCATCGAAAAACCTTCTTCTGAAACCAGGAATGTCGAGGAAAAGGGAAATGCCGAGAACCGGGAAAAGAGCATAATGACTACTGAAACGGAGCAAAAATTATTGATGGAATTGGATAGCTTTGAACAATCAACAACATTTGTTGACAATAATCTCTCTCTTTCCTCCTTAGCAACTTTGATGAATACTAACACCAAGTATCTTTCGGCTGTAATAAAAACATATAAAGAGACCGATTTTAATAGTTATGTCAACGGCCTCAGGGTTAATTATGTAATAGGTAAGCTCAGAACCAACCCGGAGTGGCGAAAATATAAAATCAAAACACTCGCTACAGAAGCCGGCTTTTCTTCCCACAGCCAGTTTGCCACCATCTTTAAAACCGTAACAGGGTTATCTCCTTCGGTTTTTATACGATACCTGGCGGAAGAGGAGGATCAACAATCATAAAAGTCTGTTTTTAAACAACCATTTTCTTTTGTTTAATTGAAAAATTATGTTTCACATTGTTGAAATACTAATCAATTTAAAATCAATTAGTTGTAATATTTTATCCTATACGGACGTTAAAACCAGCTATCAAATTTCCGAATTTTGATAAGCCTTTTCTTGCCTGCCGCATCTGGCATGGATACTTTTGCCACCTCCCAATTTTCTAATGAAATATATGCTTTTGCTCCCTGGGCAGGCTAAGTCGCTTTTTGCACAGTTATAATCGTCGAAGCGCACCACACAGAAACTCCTTCTTTTTTACTAACCAAATTTGAAAATCGATGAGATTAAAATTTTACTCTATTGCTTTAGTTATTACCATCATGTTTCTAGGAGGACAATCTTCCTTTGGGCAACAGCGCTTTTTTTCAGAAGTACCGGTTGAAACGAAGGTGGAAATGAGAAAATCAGGATCGGGAGATTTTTTGCGAAAATTCTCTTTACATGCGGTGGACATAGCCGGATTAAAACGCTATCTGCTGGCAACCCCGGCGGAAGGTAAAAAACGATATGAAAACGGAATGCCTCTCGAAATACCTTTGCCGAATGGCTCGGTTGAGGTTTTTAACGTACTCGAGTCCTCCGTATTGTCGCCGGAACTGGCTGCACAACATCGTGAAATAAAAACTTTTTCAGGTAAAGGCCGGTTGCATCCAGGATATAAGATCAGGTTCAGCCTGACTACGGAAGGTTTTAGCGCGATAATACTGGGGGTAAATGAAGACGTAATAGTATTTGAAAAGGTAAAGAACACCACAAACGAAAATATTTACCGAAGCTATTTCTCCCAGGATGCTATCACACCCCAAAAGCGCCAGCTAAATTCTCCCTCCAGAAGCCGTTGCAATACCTTGTCCGATCTATTCCCCGCTTCAACAATCGAGCCTAATAAAAGAAAAGATCCGGCCATCTCCGCTAAGTTTTCTAATGGAAGTTCTATTAAAAACTACCGGTTAGCCATTGCAGCAACTGCCGAGTTTACCACTGCCAAAGGAGGACAAACGGCTGCTTATTCGGCAATCATAGCTTATGTCAATGAACTTAATGCCATTTTTGAAAGCGAACTGAGTGTCCGCTTTACCTTGGTGAGCGGTACAAACCTGGTATATACTAATGCCGGTACTGACCCTTATACGGCAAATGATCAAGGCACAATGTTAGATGAAAACCAGGCTAATCTTGATGGCGTGTTAGGAAACGCAGGATATGATATTGGACATGTGTTAGGTGATGGGGGCGCTGGCTCCGGGGGTGGAGTCGCCATGAGACCTTCTTTATGTGTTAATGCGATTAAAGGAATGGGTGCATCAGATGTCGGTGATGAGCAGGATTATGCCCATGTTTTTACAGTCCAGCTTATTGCTCATGAGATAGGGCACCAGTTTGGAATGTCTCATACTTATAATAGTAATATCCCGGTTTGTACTACCCGCTCATTCGGAACATCAGTAGAGCCCGGTTCAGGGGCAACCATTATGAGTTACGGTTTTACATGTGCCACAGACGACTATTCAAATGACCTTGACGGCGATAATAAGAAGATTGGGCCATTTCTCAATTTTCATGTTGCCAGCTTAACCCAGGCGCTTAATCACATGGCATCCACCAGCTGTTTTACTATTATTTCTACGGGGAATACTGCTCCGGTGATTGCCACCCCCGCGACCAATAGCTATATAATTCCCAAATCAACTCCATTTTCTCTTACAGCATCAGCTACTGATGGTGACGGCGAGCCAGTGACTTATTCCTGGGAGGGCACAAATATCAGCGACATACCTGATGATCTGGATGGGGATGACAATCCGGTACCTCCTGCAGCATTGACTCCTGCGATACTAGACGATGAGACACATGCACCATTTTTTAGATCTTATAGTCCTGTATCCTCCGGAACGAGAACCTATCCCCTGATAAGTGCTATTCTTAACGGTTCTAATAAGGCCAGAGGTGATAAACTTCCTGCTGTGGCGGTGACCACTACTCATACCCTGACAGTACGGGATAATGCCGGCGGAGTAACTACAGAGGATTTTACGGTGGCGGTTGATAATGCGGGTCCATT
This sequence comes from Agriterribacter sp., assembly GCA_051955255.1. Taxonomy (GTDB): domain Bacteria; phylum Bacteroidota; class Bacteroidia; order Chitinophagales; family Chitinophagaceae; genus Agriterribacter. The sequence continues at coordinate 10,377 of JBQCGX010000065.1, forward strand.
CCTGGTTACAAATGACCCTTCGGGAGTTCACAACGGAGGAGCTGTGCTAAATGTCCAATGGAGTGTAAACGGAACTACAGCATCTCCCATAAATTGTACTTTGGTAGATGTGTTGTTATCTACTGATGGAGGCCTCACTTTTGCAACTATACTCGCAAGCGCCGTCCCAAACTCGGGAACTGCTAATGTTACCTTACCTAATATCAGCACCTCCCAGGCGAGGATCAAAATTGCTCCCAGCACCAGTACAGCATCAGGTAATTCTCCCAATATCTTTTTCGATATATCTAACCAGGATTTTACCATCAGCTCAACGTTGCCTGTTTCATTGCTAACATTTGAAGCTACATTAAAAGATAAAAACGATGTGCGGCTGACTTGGAACACTGCTCAAGAAATAAACAATGAAGGATTTGATATTGAAATCAGCCAGGACGGGCAACAGTTCTCAAAATTGGCTTTCATTAAAGGGGCAGGAAACTCTTCATCGATTCAGCAATATCAATACCTTGTTCGTGGTTTAGCGAACGGAACTTACTTCTTCCGTCTTAAGCAAGTAGATATTGATGGTAAGTTTACATATTCAAAAGTGCTGCAGGTAGTAATTAATGGCATTTTGCAATCTTCATTAATATATCCTAATCCAACTACCAATACTATACGGATTGATCCTGGTCAACATACAGGCAAAGTATTTAGTATCCGCATCACTGACCTTACAGGTAGAACAATATTGACACTACCGGCTCAGAAGTATTCCAGAGGTTTTGAAGTAAATACCGGTGGATTAACCAATGGGATATATCACGTTGTTTTTACAGGCAATGATTTTATCGAAACACATAAGCTGATAAAACTGCAATAAAGAGTGAAATACCAATCATAACAGTTACAGACGAGAAAAGAGTCTCCAATTTATTGGGGGCTCTTTTTTTTAGTGCAGACCGTAGCGGAGGATGGCATTGCAGTTTAGGATTTAGGGGATACCGTTTTTAGGTTATTTCCCAACATCATCAAGTCCAGATCTTCTCTTTTATAATAGCCCGACGGTGTTTTGTATATCCCGTTTTCTGCCAGTCTTTTTGATAACTGCGTATGGCCCAGGTTACAATAAATCATGGCCTCTTCAGGCTTAAGGTACGGCTTATAGCAAATGGCAATAGCCTTCATAATTGTAACTTCGTCGTGTTTCATGATTTTCTTTAATTGAACCGTTATGCACTTGTCTTCTTTACAATATCATGGGAGAATGAGCAATGAGGGGCTATAGTCCAGATAACCGAGGTCGATATATGTATTCGGAGTGCCAGGTGGTATTTTTTTCAGTTTTTCATCAAAAAAATCCAGACGGTTTTTTTTGGTGTTATACCTAATTATGATTGGCCAGCTCAGCCTAAGGGGAGCGCATATGTCGTTTATTGGGAGGCATTCAAATGAGCAGGCATGTTGCGTCGAATATAGCAATAACCCTGAATTACAAGTGGGTTGTCCTTTAGGGCTTAATACTAGCTTATGATTTAAAAACTGTCCGATCAAAAGTAGCTGATGCCTGGTGATTGATTTTTTAACAAGTCTTTCATAATGATTGATTGCATTTTTAAACAACGCATGAGATTTCAGAATATTGATTTCATTTTCTTCTAAGACCAAGATTTTTCTCTTTGGAGGGAGTTCTATAATATGATATTTTCCAATGTTTGTTAGTGGATTAATCCAGGTCTGCCATAAAGCCGGAAAATAAGCCTGGGTGGCTAAGCCAGCTGGAAGGTCCTCGTGTTGATGAAAAGGGATGAGTGGGTAAGCATTCAATGTGTCTTCAATGATCGGACGGTCCTGAGTTGTTATCATTCTTCCATGTAGTATTTTCAATAGATCGGCGATGGCTTTAATTTTTGAAATACCCTCATTAGTTTCTGGATATCTACAAAAATTAACGGCATCAGCATAGTTGCAGAAAAATGCATGTTTGCTGAATTTTTTATTTAAACCTGATTCGTTAAAAGCTATCCATCTATAACCTGACCAAAACATTTTGGACATTTGTTTTCGAACGATATCTAAACTACTTATCCTGATTTTCATGATTTATAAATTATCGGACATTCTTTTCTTATTTCAGGAATTACTACAGTCCAATGTTCCTGCAAACGCTAATAAGATTTCTGTAATGCTATCGCCTTCCCGGATCACTTCATCCTGGTGCCTGATTAAAAAAGAATCAATATCCTGATCCTGTACTTTAACAATTTTAAAATCATTAGTGCTTTCCTTATCTGGCAGTAAAAAGTACTTCATTGCTGTTGATTTTGATGGTTATCACTGTTTCCGGAAAACCGTAAAACTCAATCATACTTCCCAGAAATTGATTAAATGATGGAGTGTACTTGATATAACCCAGTGACTGTAATTCCTTAAGCGTTTTCTGGTAAGTGGTGCGGCCTATCTTGGTCTTTTTTTCTACATCTCTTCGGTTAATCAGCACCTTGTTTGTACCGTCACTCTTTAAACAGAGATAAAAAAGATACTGGTATAATGAGATGCCGGAAATAGTTATAGCCGGGTCTTCTGATGCCTCCTTATAAAAACCTTCCAGGTGCTGTAAGTAACTTTTCATTTGCATCAGTTTATAGAAATACCTCGTTTTCGTTTGGCAGAGATCTCCTGGCGCTTGTTTGTCTGCACAGGGTGGGCTGATTTGCCATCGGTGATCTCCTGTTTTTTGGACCGGTTATTGTCCTTGTCATAAAAATTAAATGACCTCGTTTGTGCATTGGCTTCGATAAAAATCTTTTTCTCATCTCCGTCAATATTCATTGAAACTTCTTTTCTGTCCCCATTCTTCAAGGCTGCAATCAACTTTTCCCGGCTTTCAGTCAAACGAAGTTCATTAAGGTTCAGGGTTGCAAGTGACCCTTCTAAATCAAAGCCATAGTCCGGTAAGAATCGTTTTACTTTATGGTTGCCTTCAGCATCCTTATCATTGATGTCCAGTTTTATCCAACTTCTTTGTATACTGCCATTACCGTCGCTTATTTCCTGGTGGACCGTTCGGCCGGCTAATAGATTATATGCTTTAATTGCAGTGATATTATCTTCCGAGACTGAAAATGTCTGTTTTCTCGACGTACTTGATTGCTCGTCTGTTAAAACGGCTTCAAACTTTTCAAACTGAAAGCTGCCGCTTTCGTCCTTTTCAAACTTCAATCTATAATCCATTCGATCCTTGTCGTTCATGTAGAATGAACTGGTTAACTGAAAATGATCCGATGCATAAGCCAACTGTTTATGAATAGCCTTACTTTCGATAGAAAACCCCATTGTTTTCACTGCGTCATGCAATCGCATCTCCGCTTGTGTATCAGCGATAATAATCGACTTGGCAATTTTTCCCTTTTGGAACCGACCCCAAAAAGAACGCATGGCTCTGGATAAAAACCCGGGATAGAGGAGCCGTTCCAACCCTTTTTTCTTAACGAGTAAAAGTTGGAGTGTTATTTGTTCATCTGTCCTGGTGGTGTATTTATATCGGGCATAAATTGCCTCCAGTCTGTGAAGCCTGTTTAACAAATAACTTCGGCTAGCCAGGATATCCGGTGAAAAAAGTTTTTTCATCCTTTCTTCATTTTCTATATCCAGTTTCAGCTCTTTTTCTATTCGGTCAATTATTGGGTTCATCTCTAAGATAAATTAACGGGTAAAAAGAGGCACTTCTAGGCTATGCCTCTGCTTCTTCTACGGCTTTGTGTTGGTCGATCAGATTCATCTTCCTCACCGGCTTTTACTTTACTTTTCTGTTCCTCTTTTTTTGCCTGCCCGTTCGATTGTTCCTCACCTTTACTCAATCCCTGCACCCGTTGCATGGCAGCATCATACACTTTTAATGCATGGTTTACGCCGGAGGCAGGGTTGGCTTCTATATACATCTTATTTTGCTTGCCTTCCACCTCAAAAGTTACTTCCTGCCGGTTACCACGTTCAAGGGAGTTAATAATACTTTTTTTAACGTCCGGGTCGCTTATTTCAACAATAGGGTATTTTTCGAGGGCTTTACCGATGTCATAGCCAAAGCTTTGGCTTTTCATTTTGAAACTTCCTTCTTTGTCGGTTTCTTTAAAATCCAGTTTGACCCAGGTAAGGTATTTTTCCCCTTCTTTCGTTGTCTTTTCTTTAAAGACCGACCTGTCGTTGAGCAGGTTATAGGCTTCCTTGAAGCTTATATTATCTTCTTTGCTACGTAGGTAGATCATTTGTTTCAGAACATTCTCCTCACCCTGTTTTTGCATGAGGATATTATACTTGTTAAAAAAGTACATATCCGATTCCTGTGATTTTCGGAAGTGAAGGGTAGCTACTACTTCGTCTTTCCCGAAGTTGGCTTTATGTGTTAATACGAAGTCAGGCTGCTGTTTTTCTAATTGTGCTTTCAATGCTTCGCCATGACCTTCACCAAAACCGGTGAGCTTAATTTGGTTCTTTAAGAACTCATAATTTTTTTCGTTCATAGTTGTAAAATTTTTATGGTTGATAAAAGTGTTACTTGCTGATAGCTTTTCGATCCTGCGATTTACCATTTCAGCTACGTCCACCCAACCTTCTTTCATGATCACCAGGTTTTCGTCGCCTTTTGCTTCCTGCATGGCGTGGATGGTTGAACGAATGGCAAGAAAAGTAAAGCGATCCAGGTCTGTTGTCAGTTCATGACAGTATTCCAGTGCTTCCTGATCCGATGCTGCAAAATGTAAATCCCATTTGTCAAAAACAGGTTGTTTCACCTCAAAGCATACGTATTCATTTCCATTGTTAAATCTTTCGCCGCGCAGTTGCTCCAGCAGGGTATCATATGCTTCAGGACGGACCAGCATAAAGTATCAGTTAAGAGGTACGACGATTAGCGATTTTACACTGCGGTGTTAAAGTCTATCGCCGTATTCTATTGTGCTTTTTTCTTGTGCTTTGTTTAATTGATTCGGGTGATTCGTCTTGTTTTCTCTTCGGAGATTGACTCGGGATGTTATTTTCTGTTTGTGACTGGCTTTGTGTTTTGTCGCTATTTTTATCATTGGTATAACCAATCAAGTTGAGCCATAATTTTTCAGAATTATTTAAGGGACTGACCAATGATTTTGTTAGCAACCTATATTCTATTTCAGAAGCGGTAACGATTTTTCCTTCTGTGACCTGGACGGTTTCAGTTAGTTCATATGACTTTCGCATTTTATCAAGGTCAGGAACAAACTGAAAATTATATCCGATTACCCAGTGTTTGTACATTAAGGTTCGCGCAATTTCTTCTCCCGCTTCGCTTTGGCCGGTTAACTTATGGAGTTTGTTTAGCGCATCCTCATAACGTTGAAATTGTTCTTCTTCCTTTTGGGTTTGCGCTTCACCTGCAACCATAGAATCGCTGATATGATCATAGCTCCAATCCAGTTTGGTCATTTGTTCGTCTAAGTCTCTTGTGTTAACTGAATTAATCGTTAAATCCGGGATTTCTATCGGCGCACGGTAGCGGATACTAAATTTATCCAGCCTGCACTCCGTGTTTCCATCCGTCCGGTAATAAAGCTCATAATAAGTAAGAGCTCCTTCCCGTTCGACAATTTGCCCCAAAAGGAAATCAGTAGCGCCCATCGAATGATAAAAATCGAGCTGGGAGAACAGTTTATCGGGAACTCCCATCCTGGTGAGTTGCTCCCGTAATTCATTATAATTCTGTTCGGTCATTACTGACTATCAATTTTGCTTTGATTATTCTGCTGTTATTTATTTTCAGCGAGATATTTCTGCCGCCATTTTTTTCCATGAGTTGGATGATACACTTCTTTTTGTCCGGGATCGTAAACTTTGGCACTGCTAAAATGAATGTCTGCACGGTTTTGCCCTTTATTAATTGATAGTCCCCATCTGTTGCCAGTATCTCGCAAGCGACTTCCTGGGTGGCTGTTCTTTTTCGTTGTTTCTTGTCCTTGATGAATATATTGAAAGAGGAAGTGGTGTAATCTACATGACTACAGTTGCGTACTTTAAATTGAAAATACATCACATTGTCATTAACGTACAAGTCCTGCAAGCCCAAGGTTATACCGTACCGTACTTTCTTTAACCAGGCGCGCGCAGGCTTTACCTTTTCTTTGATGGATATGAAGTCTTTTTCCACCGTGGCGATGTTAGGTGATTGTTTGCCGCTTTTTGTAAGTTCGTCATTACCGGTCTTTTTAAAACTTAAATACAAGCTATCCGGGTTGCGGTCATAATTCAATACAAAGGGGTAGAGCTGGCCGTCTGCGGTAATAACTGTCAGGTTAGTTTCTGGAAAAGACGTTTTGCCGGCTTTCAGCAACAATATGTTATTTACACCCTTTGCTTTTTGAACCATCACTTCTTTTCTGCCCCGGTCAACACTAATAATATCGAAAGGGAAAACAATACTGGTTGTTTTAGCTTCTGAGATACTGAGTGGATGTCCCTTTGAGCTTTTCACAGCATACGGGGTGAACATGTCCTGTGCACGGGCTTGTATTGCAAAAAGAAGCATCACGGCGGTTGTAATTGAAAATAGATATTTCATGGTCTGTATTTTTTTATCACTGAAAAATTATTTTATGGCACTCTGGTCCTGCAGCAATACCTGGTAGCCGGCTTTCACATGCACTTTCACCAGTTTGACCTTTTTGCTCAGTATACTTTTGGCAGTCTGTATCCCCAGTGATGCGGCTTGCATTTCTAAAGATGGATTAATAGTGTTCATCAGGTCTATAGACTGCAGGGCATTGCCACCGGCCTGTTTGGATACGTCCCGTTCAATGGAACCTGGGATGTAGATGCCCTCCATACCATCTATGTCATATAACCTAAGCTTAACCGGTAGAATATTATCTGCCGAACGAATTGATTTGATCTCCACCTGTAAACGTTCGTTGTTCAGGCTGACTGTTCCATAGACAAACTGACCTGTAGCGACTACATGTGATCCTGTGTGCAGATCCTGCAATAATCTTAGTTTGATGGTGGCGCCATTAACGAGCGTTTGGTCTTCATGCACCACAGCTTTAATGGAGGTTGTCAGGATTTCAGTTCCGTCGCTAGTTAATTCATCGCTAAGGCCATAAAAACCAACTTCAGGTTCCAAGACTGGCATTGATCCGCCTGTATCAGCAATAGATGCTTCAAGCAAACTCACCCCGGCATCCTGCTTTGTTTTATGAATGGGTACTGGAATGCTTTTGCCATTTGGAGTATTCTCCAATGGCTGCTCCTTTGTGCGGTTGGAGTTGGGGTTTTGAATGGTGATGATCTTATCCAGCATTTTATCCAGCTGGTCCAGCTCCGGATCTTTATTGGTCTCGCTGTTGCTTAACTGATTAATCATAGATAACAACTTATCTGACTCCGCATCCTTATATTCATTCGTAGGGGGTGCTACAAGTTTGGTGGAAGGTGTTTCTTGCTCTTCCATAGCTTTTGTAAGCGCCTCCAGCTTTTTCATTACTTTTTCTTCATTCGGGTCGGCATACTTAGGCCTGGTCGATGCACTGAAAGACCTTTTCAGTGATCTTTCATTAAATGAAGGTGTGAACGGACTGGTACCAGCCTCGGGTAATGTTTTTATGAAATCACCGGTATCTTTTTCATAAGCCATAGAATAATAGGGGTCTTCTTTCATGAGCTTCCTCAGCCTGCTTGAATCCCGGTCTGCCATTTCATAAAACTTTAATTTATCCATCGGTACTTTCTCCTCTTTAAAGGAGGCTTCCGGTAGCGTAAGATTTAACCCCGAGGGTGTATTTGTTAGCGTACTGTTTTCACTTTTCCCTTTGCCACCACCGAGTGACCAGAACGCCAGGGTGATAAAGGGTAAAACCAGTAAGGGCAGTACCAGCATCATTTTCCTTTTGCGTAAAAACTGGGCAGAATATTGTGTTTCCATTTTTCTTGAATTTTGTAGTGATAGAAATATTATTTATCGAAGTATATTTTCCTGAGTATCGAAATACTATCCAACAAGCCGGGATGGGTGCGCGCAATTGAATCATACAAAAGCCTGCCTGTTTCGCTTTTTTGCAAACTATCCAGGTATGCCATGAAATGTTGCAGGTGTTGATAGTCTTTATAGGTGAGCGGGTGATATTTCTGCATCATGCTGTCTTCGCCGGTTTTTCCCAAATGTTTTCCACGGTTGATGGCATCAACTTTAATCTGGTAAGTCTGTTTGTTCTTTATCCCGCTATAAATAGTCGCAGTACAATACACGGTGCCGCCAAGCATCAGTACAATACAGCCGGTTTTTTGCGCTCTAAGGGAAAGTTTGCCGACAGTTCGTTCCATTAATTTCACCCACCTGGTCTGAATGACCCGGTAGCCATTTAAGATCCGATAGGCAATATTTTCCTGCCATTCCGGGTTACCCTCTTTTTTGTGTTTTCTTTTCCACAGTCGCATACTTATCTGTTTTGAATTTTTATGTCCCTGTTCTCGATGATGTTCCATTTCTCGATCAAGAACCCGTGAGAATTATTATCAGACCTGGCTACTGATCTCAAGACTCCTTCGGTAACTAAACTCCTGGTGGCAATGCTGGTAGTCCTTATTATCTGCAGCGTTCCATGGAACCGGAAATAATAAGGGTGTGCGTCAAGGTTGATATAAATGCTATCTGCTGTCAACTCTTGACTTACATTACCGGACATTACATTGGTATAGTAACCACTTTCTTTCAGGTTGTCATAATGCTGTTTAGCGGATCGGTCGGCCAGGTACAGCGCACGGGAGATATTACGTTGAATGATATTATTATCCGGTGTTACATTAAAAAATAACTGGTGAAAAGTGTTGACATGATCTTTTGCTTCAGCCGGTATATTTTCTTTCCGTTCGCTGGCATAAGCCTCCAAAGCTTTGCTGTTCGCCAGCACAAAAATTTTGTTTTGTGCATTGGTCGTTATTTTCTGCGTCAGATACAGCGCATACAGGGAAACCACAATACAGCCCACCAAAAAGAACAATGAGAATAGTCTTACATGCCTGAAAGCTGTGTCAATATTTTTCATCTGTTTAAACATATTATCTTCATTTAATGGAGGGCAGATTAATATTAACTGTTACCTGATAACTTGTCTTTCATGTACGAGCCGGTTTTCGCGCCGGTAGATCCGACTGCGCTTCCAACAACAGAAGTAGCGCCTGCACCTTCGTTTTTACCAGAATAGCCTTCGTTGTAATACTTGCCGGCTGCAATCGTGTTGGAAACCCCTTGTCCCATTCTTCCTCCGACTGATTGAACAGAAGACGTAGCGAGTGATGTCACGCGCGAGGTAATGGAGCCGATGCCGGTAACCTGTACAATTGAATTAGCCACCGAAGGCACCGTGAAATATCCGATGATGCCTATGATCAGGAACACCATATAAGCCATATCCTTCGTGCTAAAGAAAGTGTCCCCATTGTCGGCTATTTGAGCAATGTCCACTTTAAGCATATTCTCCTGGATCTTACCGATAATAGCCCCGAATATATTAGCGACTGGAAGCCATAGAAAAATATTAAGGTAGCGGGCGAGCCAGTTGTGAAGCGTGTTCTGGAAACCATCGAATACAGCAAGGCCAAATACCAGTGGGCCTAGTATTGCCAGGACAACAAGGTTAAACGTCCGGATCGTATTAATGCAAAGAGAAGCGGCTGCAAATAGTAATTGTAATACCTGTGATATTACTTCCTTAATGGAGTTGCGAATATTATACATCGCTTTGGACATAGCAAACCTTACGCTGTTACCGATTCCTTCAAAAAAGCCCTCATCCGAAACGTCCTCACCCTCATGCGTATAGCTGTACCATTTGCCATAGTCTCCATCGCCTTTTTCACCCACGAACATTTGCCACTTATCTGTTGATTTTATGGCGTTCTCCTTTGCCAGTAATAAGGCAGCAATAGCTTGATCAGAGTTTTCTACCATCGCATGTGTTCCCGAGACAGTGGGTTGCATAACATCATTAATTAATCCCAGTACCTGTGGGAACAGTACAATACACATGCCGATAACGAAGGGACGGAACAACGGGTAGAAGTCTATCGGTTCAGCATTAGCCAGGTGTCTCCAGACACGAGAAGCGATATACCATAAGGCGGCAAAGCCGGCAATGCCGCTACCAATACCTATCAATTGGCTACATAGCGGGATCATTTCGGTATATAGCGATTCCAATACGCTATGCAAACTCTTTACTTCGTCGGTAATGCTCTGGGCGCTGCCATTTAAGGGCAGTAGTTGTACAACCGGTAATAATATAATGATGAATAAAAGCCTTTTCATTTTCGGGAGATTAATTAGCGTAAATAGATTTCATATCAATTGTTTCCTTTTTCTCTATCGCCCGGTTAAATCCAATCATCTTGGTTTCGTTGTTAAAATACCGGAGGAAGGAAAGCTGGTCGCTGATGTCTTCATATATCTTATCAATGGTTTGTAGTCTCTCATCGTCAGACATCCGGAGCTGGCTGGCAGTAATGACCATGAAGAGAGCATCGAGATTATCAATGCTTTTGTCAAAAAGACGACCATACACTCTTGCGATATAGTCTATTTCCTCCGCCGAAAACAGGTCGCTTCGCTTAAAATATTGCATCGCCTCCTTGTACTCCTTAACGATCTTAACCTGGTAGGCAATAATGTCACCGACCCTGCTGTATTGTTTGATGGCGGGGTTAACTTTCATTAGGCCATCCAGGAAAATTTCATGAATAGAAAAATTACCCTGGGCGATATCGCGGACCTTGTTATAGCCGTTGGTGAGTATTTTATAACCGTCGTACATATTCTGTAGGATCTTTCGCAGTTGCGATAGCTTTTGGATATTCAACGCCAATTGCACTGCTTCCTGAGCCTGTGCCCCGGTTTTATCCGGAATAGAGAGCGCCACAATCAGTACGATGATCATCAAACGTTTCATATTTTGTATTTATGGTTGATAGATTTTTTGTAACATTTTGCTATCATGGCTTTCGCCATCTCTAGCACGAGCCAGCCCATACATTTCTGCATTAAAAGTGTACAGGAATTTTTCCTTGTCTTTCATATACTCGTGTATCTTGTCAATCCATGCCAGGCGCTCCTTGTCTTCCATCTTGACTTTGTTATTGGTAATAACAACCGTCAACAGCTCAATGTCCTTAGCTGTCTGGGTGAGCACGTTTTCAAATACCCTGGATAAATATTCTACTTCATCTGGTGTGAACTGTTCGCAGTCCTTTGCATATCGATATGCCTCCTTATAGGCTTTTACCATCCTTAACTGAATAGTTATAATACTGCCAACGCGGGCATATTTTTTTATTTCCGGCTTGACTGATTCCAGTGAGGTGAAATAATCTGCATGCAGGTCAAATTCGCCTTTAGTGATCTTTCGTACGGTCTCCCATCCATTTTTAGCAATGCTGTATCCTTTTTGCAGGTATTCCAGGTAAACCTGTAACAATGCAATCCGTTCAATCAAAGGCTTGAACTTATTTTGTGCAAATACGGAGGTGCTAGATACTACCAGCAACAGCATTGTAATCATCAATACTTTTGTTTTCATACAACACTAGTTAAGGGAGTCCGTACCAGGCTTTGAGGGAATTGAGTTCTTTTTCATCTTTGGCTCTTTGCAGGCTCAGCCGGATATTCTGATTGGTGAACCGTTGCATATCGCTACTGATCTTCTCTATACCCAATGCGGCTTCACTGATAATGGATAGCCTTTGCCCGTCAGACATCTGGGTTTTAAATGCGTTGATCACCAAGGTAATCTGTTCCACGTTTTTCAGGCTGGCATCGATCATGCCGGTGTAAACCTTGAACATATAGTCCAGTTCTTCCGGAGTAAAATGCCGGTCATTGCGCAAGAGTTCAAATACCCGCTGGTATTGCTTTACGAGCTTCACCTGTAGTTCTGTGATCTCTCTTACCCGCTGAAAAGTAGCGATAAGGTTCTTTACCTTCCAGAGTTCATCAAAGTAGTTGGCGTACTGTGCACGTTGTTTTTCCGTCCAGTCGGAGATTTCCTCAAACTTCAACTTGGACAGTGTATTCTCCAGTGCTTTCTGTGCGTTTTGCAAGCCGATCGTTTTATTTTGTAAGCGTTGAACCTGCGCATCGATCGCCAGGATTACTTTTTTGAGTACTTCTTTCACAATAATCCACCATCCGGCGTTGGCCTGTTGGGTGGGCGCTACAGAAAGCGCTATGCAAAGCAATAAACCAGCAAGTATCTTTTTCATAATGGTATATTTTAAACGGCCATGACACAGGCATCACAATCCCCTTCACACCAGTGAACGGTGATAATGCCTAATAGACTTTTCTTTTCGATCCGGCACTCACCTTTGTTGGAACAGGTGCAAGTATTGGCTTCAATACTTATTTGCTCTATTTCAGGATGGTTGACCAGCGCCAACCTGGGAGCAAGCATATAAAAGCGAACCCCGTACAGGTAGGTTTTGATATACACGTAATCTTTTTGCAAGGACGAACGGGATGACTGTTTGCTCAGATCCGGAACAGGGGACCCATTAAAAAGCGCCTGGTGTTTAGCCAGTATTTCTTTTTGTACAAGAGGGTTGTCGAAGAAAGTCTGTTTTCCGCCGGCACTTAAGCTTGCCGGCTGGCCCATTGTTCGTAAAGCAGTCGAGACTTTGCTGTTTTCCAAATCCAATACCCCGTCAATTTCGACGTCATCGATGGTGACAAAATGGCCGGAGCAAGTGCCGGTACAACTATTATGCAGGCAACCAAAACCGCCGACGGATAAATGGAAGACATTACAGCGCCCGTCCTGTCCTCCGCATTTGCAGGTATAGCTGCCAATGATAATTACGGGTAAGGTTTTGAGGGAAGCGTTTCCCGGAGAAGGTTTACTGCCGGTGAAAAAAGCATACCCTGCCGGAAGTTCCACCCTGATTTCCGATTCAGCCTGGTCAATAAATACTTTGGTGCCTTTGGGCAGCACTACATTAGTATTAGGTACCTGTAAGGGCTGTTTTAAAACATCCACTTGCTTAAATACCGAAGCAGGAAGTGGATCAGTGCCTTCCACTTCTTTTTCCTTTTTGGTGCAGGAGACAATAGTACAAATGGCGACCATCGCCATGAAGAATTGTTTCATTTTTTTTGTTTTTTTAAGTGAATAATTGGTTGCTTGTATAAATGGTATTTTTTTACTAACCGGCTTTCTCCATCATCTCCCTGGATAGTACACGGATACCTTTGGCTATACTGCCGTATTTCGCCGCATACTGCATCACTTTTACTTTTTCCATTTCTTCGGTGGTATAGGCCAGGTACTCTTCCAGGCTCACTTCCGTTCTGTACACACGGGAGAGCATGCCGCCGAGGCTGATGAACACTTCCTTGTATTTTTTGGTGGGGTCGTTGGCTTTGTTCACGGATAATACCAATGCTTTTTCTTTTTCTGTTAATCCCAGGAGTTCCTGTATCTGGTCGAACTTGTTTTGATACTTGCTTTGATCCAGCAGTATTTTGCAATCACTGTTATTAATGATAGCCTGCTTGACAATGGGTGAGGATATAATATCTTCCACCTCCTGGGTTACGACGATGGCTTCTCCAAAGAATTTCCGGACGGTTTTAAAAAGGTATTTTATATACTCTGCAAAACCTTCTTTCATCAACGCCTTCCAGGCTTCCTCTATCAGTATTATTTTCCGGATACCTTTCAGTTTTCGCATCTTGGAGATAAAAACCTCCATGATGATCAGCGTAACCGCTGGGACAAGGATGGGGTGGTCTTTTATATTATCCAGCTCAAATACAATAAAGCGTTGTTGTAAAAGATTAAGACTTTCTGTAGCATTTAACAGGTAATCAAACTCGCCGCCCTTGTAAAAAGGCTTTAATACGTACAGGAAGTTATTGATGTCAAAATCTTTTTCTTTTACATTGTCGCGTTTTAGTTTGTCCAAAAAGCTGGTTTGAACGAACTCATAGAAACTATTGAAGCCGGGAAAGATATCAGGATGTTTTTCCAGGTGCTCAAAATAGAGCTGCAGGGCATCCGAAATGGCCACATATTCGCTGCGGGTAAAAGGTTCATCGTCTTTTTTCCAGAGCGATAGCAATAATGTCTTGATGCTCTCTTTTTTCTCCGTGTCAAGCGAGTCGCCTTCACCAATAAAAAAAGGATTGAACTTAATGGGGTCCGCTTCAGAATAAGTAAAATAATATCCTCCTACCAGGTCACACAGTCCTTTATAACTATGCCCTACATCCACCAGTACGATATGCGTTCCTTGCTCATAGTAACTACGGAGCATATGATTGGTAAAAAAACTTTTTCCGGAACCGCTAGGTCCTAAAATGAACTTATTGCGGTTGGTACAGATGCCTCTTTTAACCGGTTCGTCGGAAATATCCACATGCACCGGTTTGCCAGTGAGCCGGTCACCCATACGGATGCCCACCGGGCTTAATGATGTTTTGTAACCGGTCTCCAGGTTAAGAAAGCAGCTGGCTTGTTCAGCAAAAGTGTCAAAAGTCTCATTTTGAGGTAAGTCGCCCGCATTGCCCGGAATACCAGCCCAATGGATCTGCGGCGCTCCGTCCAGCTCCTGTTTGGGTGTGGCATCCATTTGGGCCAGCGCATTTGATACCAGGTTTTTGAGATCTTTTCCTTCCTCCTTATTATCCGTCCAGACAAAAATGTTGAAATGAGCTTTTACCGGCAGTCGTTGTTCCGCTATCGCTTCATTTAAAAAATCGTTGGTTGCGTCGCGGGAAATCGTATTTTCCCTGCTGTATGCCGACAAAGACTGTAAACGGAGGCGCTTACTTTCCAATTTTTTTATCGTTGCCTGGGTATCGCCAATCAGGATAAACTGGTTGTAGATGTGGTTACAGGGTAACAACTGTCCCAGGGTAGAAGCAAAACCTATGGACAATTTCGTTCTGTCTGTACTATACTTGTCATAATTGATACGGGAACCGCACAACGCCGGTAAATCTTCGGCGTCCGCTAACGTAAATAGCTGACAGTACTGGTCTCCTATGCGGATGCCATCGCTGTAGGAAATGTCCTTTATAACGGGGGTCGCTTCCGATTCTAATAAATACAGATACTTTTCTATCAAACCAGCACGATGCTCCTCGCTTGCCAAGTCCTTTTCAGTAACCCTTTTCATACGGACAAAACCGCTGTCTTCCAGTATACTTTTAAATTGTCCGCAATTGTCAATAAAGTCACTCAGGGCCTGGGCTTGTAAGGTTTCCTCCGGTACGATGGTGTTGCGTAGCAGGTTGGAGAAAAGCGAAGTAGCCGGCTTTCTGTTGGCGGGTAATTTGGTGAGGTAGATATAACAATGATGTTGTAAAAATGGGCGCTCATTAAAGTACTGATCGCTGCTCCTGGATAAAAAGCTATTATCTTCCTTTTCAAAATCCGGTTGGTAGGTACTATTGATGAACCAATCCTGTTTATGAAACACGGTATGCTTAGGCAGTATTTTAATTGCCTTGATCCAGGTCTGGTGAAAGGCTTCATACTCATCATTGGAGAGCGTGAATATTTCCGGTAATTCCACCTTGTACACAACGGTTACGTCACCCTGTTTGGATAAAATACAATCGTGCTCAATCCCCATGATAGGTAATATATCTGCCAATAATTTTTCCATCTCAGTTTACTTTTGCTGATTATCGTACAAAGCATTGGGGCGATGCTCTTATAATTTCGGACGGCGATGTGGCCGTTTTCCTTTTTTATGGTTTTCTATTGGTTGATCTTTTTGTTGGCTTAGTTTTTTAATATTGCGTTGAATGGTATGGTCAATACCGATTTCGTTCCAGGGAATTATCCGGGCCTTGAACTCTAGCTTCAGCCCCGTTTCTTTTAAATCATATGTTTCGCTAAACCCATTATACCTGTTCCATCCAACTGGATCGAGAATTCGTTCGTGAGGAAATTCTATTACTAACAGGTCTTTAGGATACTGCGTGATCTTATCATAATCTGGTTCTTGGAATTCATGTGTCTTTGGATTATACGGAATAATATACCGGTCTTTGTCTTCAAAGAAATAAGGTTGAATTTCTGAGAACTTAATACCCATTGTCATAAAATCGTCCTTGGGTCTCAATAGGTCTATTCTGGCATCGGCATAAAAAGTGTGGCCTGCAATATCAATGGTTGGAAGCTTGCCTAACTTGATGCGCGAGTGCAAGGCATCCTGATCGACCATCACCTCGAAATCATTTTTTCCTTCGAGATTGGCAACATTATACTTCTCCGACATTCCTTGGGGATCAAGTTTGACCAATTCGGGCATCTCGATTATAATGCTGTTATTATACTCAGCTCGCTGTTCAGGTATATTTTTGATCTGAGGGTTGTAATGAAATACATAACGGTCCCCTAAATCCGACATGTCAAATATCTTTATTGTGTTTTGCGCATTTTCCTTTTCACGGAGTTGTAAGTTTGCAACGTCCACAATAAAATCAGTTCCTTCGATCGTATATATAGGAAGTGCTCTATTCATGACGCTGTTTTTTAATACCTGTAAATACTTTTCTACTTCTGGATTTGATTACTCCAGGGATACTGCGTTTAGCAACTTTTTTCATCATTCCGTGTTCACCATATTTGCTGCTAATGGTGTAAATCTTCATAATGCAATAAATACCCGATCCGGCTACTATACCTAAACATATAAATGTGTTGACACCGATGATATACAAGACAGCAAAGAGCACCAGTAATCCAATCACAGCGCCACCCAGCCACCATATATATTGTGCTTTCAGGCCCTTAAACTCAATGCTGCGGTTAATGCCTTTATTGATTTGATATACACTGTTTGCCATGACTAAAGCCGGTTTGATTTTTTGTTACCGAAGGTTCTCTTCACAGATATTTTACGCGATGCATCGGCTAATTGGTTTTTGCTTTCAGTTTGTTGTAAAACATCTTGCGTGGAAATAAATAGGATATGTGCAGGTAGACGCGATCCATTTTGATATCCCTTTAGTTCATGAGGAAAAGGCACATGGTGGTATCTCGTGTCGAAATAGAATCCCTGTACACCGTCTTTTATCGTCAAGTCGTTTTTGTATATTTTGTTCCAGATATTGTTAACTTCCAAAAACGATGCATCTTTCCGATCCCAATAGAACTTGGTGCCGGAAATATCTACCACAGGAAGATCTTTCGCGGCTTCTTCTATTCGTGTCGTTGCCTCGTGAGAACGCATACCCTCAGGATCGAGCGCTTCGATTCTTCTTATCCATATATAGATCAGGTCTTCTGACTCTTCTAAATCGTTCCATTCGCCTTTCTTAATATTTCTGGACTGCTTATCGAAAAGAAACTCGTGATGGTCTTCCAGTGTTAACATTTCCATGACACTGATTTTGTTTTCAGGATTACCAACCTCAATTAATTGTTCGGTTGTGGCGTCTGCGAAAAAGCTGATGCTACCGATATCTATGATTGGATGTTTTCTATTCCTCATTATCCGGTGTTTGAGTTTTATATGCTTCCTTCTTTCCAAGGATCTATTGTGATACCATAAGGAAGATCACAGAGGATCATATCTATACAACAAGCAGGAAAATGTTGCATCACTTCCAGGCAATCGCCCTCTATGCCCTGATTTATATATTTTTTGACGGCCTTCATAATTTCATCCGTCTGCTTTTGCGCATTATTGTATATCCGTTTTCCTGATGCCGTTCGGTGCCCGTGCTTGTCGTTGTCATTTCTTTGTGTAAAGTGACAACAGGTGATGACGTCTGCTGTTTTACCTCAACTTCCACTGCTTGAGCGGGAATGCCGGTATTGTTCTCCAAAAGCTTTTGCTTCTGAATTTTTACCAGTATCTCGTTTTCCAGTCTTGATAAAGTTGTCTTTAGTGTCTTTAGTTCCTCTTCCTTTTCAAAGGGTTTACTGATGATGGTATTCAGTTGGATTATCTGGGTATCCGTCTCTTTTATTTTCTTTTCCATGTTTTCCTTTAATGATTCAATGCGGTCAATGGCGTTGAGAAAGTACCTGGCTGCCAGCTTGGGATTGTCTATATTGATATGCCCTTTGTTATAAGTATATTTAATGCCGTCTGTCTTCAATTGCGCATAAAAGCTGTTAAATTCCCTGTTGCCGTAATCCCCTGTATCAAAATCGTAAAAATGTTCCTGTTCCAGCCTGATGTATAGTTTGAATCCGTATAGCTGACCGATTAATTGCTCAACGTGGTTCTGTGGCGGCTTCCATTTGAGGTATAAATTAATCAGGTGTTTTCCTATTGTTTCCGGATCAGCCGTGCTAATCCCCTCTAATTGAATAGGATTTAGTTTTACTCCCTCCTTATCTCTTTGCAATTGGGAGTGATATAGTTTTTCATCACCCACCAGCTGCATTAGTATGTTTGTGCTTTTGTCTTTGTCTGTCGTTAAATTCTCCAAGGCATATTTTGAACGAATCACCTCTTTGTGATGAGCAGTTTTAAGGCTTTCCAGTACCGCTACTTTTTTTTCTACTTTGGATTTTTCCAGCAGGGCGGTGTCTCCTGAAAGAATGGCGATGTATTCGGAAAAGTTCATCCCGCTTTTTTCATCCATGGCTCCCTCGTCAATACTGCGCACATTGAGTGCGTTGTTCTTCATCTGGCTGATGAAAAGCTGCTTGTTCTTCAATAAATTGAATTTGTAGTTATCCAGGGATTGCTCAACGGCATAGATGTAATTCCTGACCTTGTTGTCATAATAATCCCTGGCAATAAGATTGCCCTGGCGGGCGCCCCGACCATTGCGCTGTTCCAGTTCTGAGGGTTTCCAGGGAATGTCCAGGTGGTGCATAGCCACCACACGTTTCTGAACATTCAGGCCTGTACCGGCTTTTTCCGTGCTGCCGATCAGGATACGGATTTCGCCACTATTCATCTTGCGGAATAGTTCCGGTTTGCGTTTATCCGTCCAGTCATGAATAAAGCTGATCTCAGCTGCCGGAATAGTAAAGTCACAGACTAGCTTTTCTTTCAGCGCGTCATACAGATTAAAAGCATCAGCTTTGGGCGTACCGATATCCGAAAAGATGATCTGTGTACCTTTGTGTACCGTCGTTCTATTATAAATGCTGGCAACATTTCTTGCGCAAACATTTACTTTATGATTGGGGTGGTCTTCGTATTCTTCATTAATAAGACGCATGTCAGCCGCCATTTTTTTGGCATAATTAGTGGCAATCAACATCCGCCCCTTATCTTCTTCATCAGATAATGGTGGTCTGCCTATTAGTGTGCCATCTCCACTCTTGGCGAACTGCATCAGCTTTTGTATAAAATCTGTTTGATCGGGTGTCGGCTTGATATCAATGAGGTGCTCTGCTATTGCAGGTTTATCTAACTGTATGTGAGCGGCTGTCTTGTAATCGGTAATCTCATTGTAAAACAGTGCCAGCTCCGGTACTTTAATAAAATGCCTGAACCTTTCCTTCGCAATAATTTCATTGGTTACCGAAAATTCAAAGTCGGTTGTTTTTTTAGCGAATACCGCTGCCCAGCCGTCAAAGTTTTCAATGCACTGGCGAGCCATTTCTTTTGGTCGCAGGTATTTGAAGAGCAGGTATAGTTCGGTCAGGCTATTACTGATGGGTGTGCCGGACAGGAAAGTAACACAAAGATCGCTGTCAAATTTTTCCTGTAAAGTACGGATAGCAAAAAGCAGGTTGAGGGCTTTCATGCTGCCCTCCATATTTCCCAGGCCAGCCACCCGGTTATGGCGGGTTGTGAAAGTTAAGTTTTTGAATTTATGACTTTCATCGATGAACAGGTGATCAACGCCCAGTGTTTTGAAATCAATACCATCGTCTTTTTTCTCCTCAATCCTGCGCTCAATATCCTTTAGGTTAGCAGCCAGGTTTTTTTTGCGTATCTCCAGACCTTTCAGCATTTTTTTAGATAACTCGCCTCCCAGATTTTTAACAGTATCCAGATCGCGTTCTACATTATCCAATTCCTGCTGGAATATCTGTTGTTGTATTTCGGGAGATTGGGGTATTTTACCAAACTGGTCATGGGTAAGGATAATACAATCCCAATTATTGTTTTTGATCTCATGGAATAGACGCACCCGGTTGGCAGGCGAATAATCATTTTCTTCAGGCGCTAAAATTCTTGCGGTTGGATAAGCTAGTTTATAGGTGGCCCTTACCTGGTTTACATTCGCTTTCAAGGCCAGTATCATAGGTTTGTGACAAATCTCCAGGCGTTTCATTTCCTGTGCAGCCACGATCATGGTCAGTGTTTTACCTAAACCCACCTCGTGATCTATTAATGCACCACGATTTTGGATAATCCGCCAGGCAGCGTTTTTTTGCGAGTTGTACAAATCTTCGATGCCAAGGGCCGATTTGTCCAGTCCTGGAAAATTTAAATGGGAACCGTCATATTCCCGAAGCCGGTAACAATTGAACGTGTCGTTGTATAACTGCTCAATATTTTTCTTTTCTTCCAGTGACAGGTCTTGCAACCACTGCACAAATCCTGAACGGATGCTTTCTATCTTTTGATGTGCGAGTTGAGTTGCCTCATTATCCGGTACCCGGACAGTTTTATCTCCGATCTTGATCTCGTAGGTAAAAAAGGGTGATGTATTTTCCAGTGCATGCTCGACAAGCGTACCGGCATACATATTTTTCTCATGTTTGGGTACAACAGCGTATTCCTGTGTAACTTTTGCGTTACTGCCATCTATACTTACCCGAAAACTATCCAGGGAGCGGAAGTACTGGACCTTAACCGGTAATTCCAGTAAATTAGATAGGTACTGATTATAATAAGCTAAGGGTATCCATCGCTCGCCAAAATTAAAGTCCAGTAATTCAAATGGTATGCGTTCTGGCTGCACTGCCTTCAATGCTTCAACGCTTTGTTGATAGTAGGGGTTATTGGGCGTTGCATTGGATGCGTTGATAGCATCCTCTAACTTCAAGACAACATTACCGCTAAGGAACTGATCTGCTGTCTGCCACTGATCATTGGCTGGATTTAGGTAAATATGCTTTTCCAAAGCTGTAATGATCGCCTGCTCATTGCTGCCGGTAATGACGGCTATATAGCCCAGGTCTATCTTACCTTTTTCATTCAGGCAATGGGCCAGTGCCTCCACCGGGTTTTCACTGTGAAATTGCTCCGTGTTTTTTTGTAAGGAATGGACAAGGATGTCTGATTTTACAAATCGTTCGCCTTCCTTTCGTTCAAGAGAAACCAGCATTTGGAAGCCATAGGCTTCATCCTCCTGGATCAACCTTTTGTTAGCTGGAAGATTCAAGATGCCATAGGTCTGTACGAATAGCTCGTATTGAGTATTCAATGAGCTTTTTAGTTCGTTTTGCTCAAAGACTTCTACGGAAGCGGTAAGTTGCAGGTAAGTATCTCTTAGTTGGGTATACCGATTATAAAAGTCAATGTTTGCCTGGCTGGGCAACGCTTTGAACTCAGCCTTATCTTCTTTAATAAGAATATTCACCAGGGAACCCACCACTCCTTTATGCAGCACCACTGATCCAGTTTTATAGAAAGGCTGAATAGGGCCGATGATCTGGGTGAGTGATTTTTGAACAGTAAACAAATCTTCCAGGTCCTTATCACCAGCATATACATAAGTATGCTGAAATTCCCGTAATTGATCAGTCAATAATTGTATCTCATCTTTCAATATCGAAGCCGTCATCCATTGATGGGGTACGATCACACCTAACACATTGGCGTATAGTTTATAGTTATAAGTATTGCCTTTTTTTGTTCGGGCTGCGATGAGCAGTATGGATTCATGCGCTGGATGATCGGAAGTAGTGATTTTACTGATTATCCTGGCGGTAGACTTTTGAATAATGTTTGCATCCGAATCAGTGATGTATGCCAGGGCGCGATTGATATTGCCTGCTGATCCAAAATCGAATAAGCCCAATTGTACGTTCTCAGTTTCTTTTTTTGTTTCCGGGGTAGGAAGAAAGCTTAGCTTCTTGTTTTCTTCCCCTATTTCAAGAGCATTAACTGGCAACGTGTTGGTGAAGGCATAGCGGTTAAAATTATGTTCGATGCCTTCGGTAATTGTATTGCGAAGCGAAGCTCTAATATCATTAATGTCGCCATGCTGCCAGTAATTTTTGGAAGCTTTACCATATTGATCATGTCCCGGTTCAATGATATTAGCTGCGACGATCTTGTCTTCATATCGGGCGATATAACAGTTGATATCATACTGCTCAGCACCATGACTTTGCTTTTCAGTCTGGATGAGTAAGCGTTCGGTATCGCTTAAATCTTGTTTAACTACATTTTTTTGCAGAATGAGTAAATGACTGGGCGCTTCGGTATTGCCAGTATCCTTCATCAGGTTGTCTGGTAATACGGTAAGGCTTATAAAATCTGACCTCCAGAAAATGTGTTCCCTGATCCATTTATTGGAAGGACTGTTCAGGAAGGCTGAGGTAGTGATAAAAGCCATAAGACCTCCATCCCTTAATTTATCCAAACCCTTGGCGAAAAAATAATTGTGTATTTTCCCTGTGATCTGTTCCTGATCGAATCCGGCATCAAATACCCTGAAGTTCCCAAAGGGAATATTGCTTACCACCAGGTCATACTGACTATTGTCCGATACCGGTGCTTCCTCTAATCCGGAAATATGGGTTGCCGTTTGCAGCGGTAACTGGCTGTTGATGGCCTCCAGTATTTTCCCTGTCAATAGATCTTTTTCCACCGCAGTTACCTGCTCCAGGCTTGGAAGTGATTTTACTGCTTCACTTATAAAAATACCTGCGCCGGCGGAGGGCTCGTACAAACATTTTGGATGAATGTTATTTTCAGCCAGTATTTTATATAATGTTTGAGGAACAATAGGCGGAGTATAAAAAGCAGTCAGCACACTGTCTTTTAGCGACTGAACCACCGCTTTGTAATGTTGTTCGTTAAAATGTGCTCTCAGTATTTGATGCAGTTCTATGATCTCATTATATACACGTAGATCCGCAAGGGTAGCGCCCATTCTTATCCATTCTTCTTTATCGGCAGCAGGGTATAGTATCGCTTTGATCCCTCCAAAACCGGAATACTCTTGCAGCGTATCTAGTTCAGCTGGGGACAAAACAGAAGTCCCGTCCCATTGCAGTGCAATGCGAATGGCATCAATATTGCGCTGAAGCTTGTATGACACGTTATATGCCATCGACAGCTTCTGATTTTAAGGTGTTGATAAACTCTTGTATCGCTCCTATAATGGCATAGCGTAGCAATCTGTCGTCTTTGTTGCCCTCATTAAAAGCCAACTCATCAAATACATGGGCAACTTTCAAAAGGATACCGATAGCTTCATAGGTAAATACGCCACTTCCTTGCATATCGCTATACAGTTCGGCAAAATCCTCCTCCAGTACCTGCAGGATGTAGTCGAATCTTGACGGACCTACAGTGGATATTAAATGATCCAGCGCCAGCTCTTCGATGATGTATTTGGGCTGGCCGGCATTGCGGAGTGACTCGACCACAGGTTGTATAGCTTCCAGTTTGCCCTGGATAAACGCATTCACCTGGCCGCTTTCCTGCACTTCCAGCAGAAGATCAGGATAGCTCTTGATGAGGACTTTGATAAACTCGTTGAGAATAGCTTGTTCCATGTTGACAGAATAAAATGGATTAAATACCGAAGAAGCTCTTAATGACAGTTGCCACTACTACCAGGAAAACACAGCTGCCAAACCAGCTTGCGGCAACCTTGCTGGTATCCTGGTCGCCCTGGTTCCATTTCTGGTAAACTTTTACGGCCCCAATCAGTCCGACAACGGCACCGATCGCATACATCAGGTTGCAACCAACTTCAAAATATCCCCGAACCTTAGTGTTCGCTTCTTCAATCCCCGCCACTCCGTCTTGTGAAAAGGATGGAATGCACACGGCAATCAAAATGGTAGCTGCGAGAACTTTTTTGAACGATTGGATTTTGTTTGCGCGAAATAATTGCTTGTTCATATAGTAGATTTAATGTTTTAGAAAATAGTGGAACCTGCTGTCAACCCCCAGCTCGCCGGCTTTCGGAGACAGACAGGTTCCTATGGATTGCCCCCGACCCATAATGCGGTGATACCTTTTTTATCTTTTATTTCAAACTGGTGTTTTTCAGCTTCAGTAACAATCAGGTTGTTGATCGCTACCATAAAAGGGGTTTGTGCCAACGCCTTATAGTTGGATATTTTCTTTTTTAATTGATACAACAGGTCGTCCGTATTGCCTTCGTTGTAGGATGCCTCCTGGTAAATGCCTTTAATGGCGTCCGATAGTTCTAATGCCTGGCTAAATAGCTGGTCGATGGAATCGGGGTTTGAAAAATCAAGCGTTGATTTTTTTGTAGTTGTTTTTTGGGATACAGCCGTTTTGCCTTTTTCATGGGCTGAGGAGGATCTTTGAGTAATCCCTTTGGATAGATCCTTCCGGTAGTAGGCAATCAATACACAACAGTAGTAAATGCCTACCACAGAAAAGCTATATAGAATATACTGGTACCAGGAGATATTGTTTAACATACTTGAAATGTTTTACGCTTTTGCTACTCGTCGTATCACACTGCAAATATGCTATCATGAAAAAGCCTTTTTTCCATACCTTTTCCCTAGTAGGGAGAAATATTTTTTTCGTTGAAAAAGGACCGGGAAAAGGCGTAAACCATTGAAAAATCATGTTTTGTTTAACAGTTTTCAGTAGGGATGTCGGGATTTTGGACCCTATGGGGTTTTTAACCAAAAAAACTCCCTACCTGTTCCCTACCGGGTGCTTTTTATTTTTGTGACATGTGGAACATGTTGATGAAAACTATGGAATGTATAACTGAAAGCAGTCAGGTATACATACACGACTTTAACTACTGCGAAAATTAATAAGAGTTATCTGAACTGCTGGTAAGGCTGTCTAACATTGAAATGATTTTCGGTATTGCTGGCAAGTCGATGGGAAGAAGAAGGTTTTAAAACGGCAGATCAAAGCTTCGAATATATTGCCGCGGGAGGCGATATAGATATACCACCTCGCCGGCAATTCCCCTAATCCCTAGGGAACTCGTGAAAATAAATGATTTGCTGCATACAAGATCATGAATCTGAAAATTTTCAACCCTAACAGTGTAATTATTTCTTTCTGAAAAACGAGCCGTGTCCCTTCATTTTAGAACTAAGTGCATATACTTAAGTTGTGAGTTTAGATTCGTTTGCAACGGTGTAGGATAGGTCATTAACAAAAAATATTTGCGTTCTTTTTTGGAAATGTGATTAACAACCGCTTAACTTTAGTAAGAAAAATTTCTTTCAGACATTTTTTAATCCTACCGCAGTTTTAATCCAAAGTTTCCTTTTCTGCATTGAGTTTTATTGTTTTGATTGACAATTCCTGGTAGTTGGCTTCTTGGCAGGCTAACGCTTTGGAGTTCCCTTATCTCTAAAACTAAACGGCTATGAACACACGCCGAACGTTCTTGTTATGCCTTCTTTTTAATGTGAGTGTAACACTGGTGCTTGGACAGCAGTTGTCCCCCGACACTGCATTTATACATATTCCTTCAGATCTTCCTTCAAATGTTGATCAAAAGATCAAATCGTTAGACATTAGCCTTACCAAACGATCTCAAAAATATTTAAAGGACTTTGCCAGGCAGGAAGAAAAGCTGTTGAAAAAACTTTCAAGGATCGACTCCTCTGCTGCGGCGTCTATGTTGCAATCTGGCAAGGAAAAATATGCGCAGCTTAGCCAAAAGCTTTCCAAGGCTAATGGCAAGGCAGCCACTTTACTTTCCGGAGAATACCTGTCGGGACTGGACTCATTACAAGGTTCACTCGGTTTCTTAAAAGATGCAAAGAATGTTATTTCCAAATCGAAAGGCATTCAGCAGCAACTCGGCAAATCTCTGGATAATCTCAAAGAGCTGAAGTCGAAACTCGACGAAGCGGGCGATATTCAGCAGTATGTGCAAGAAAGGCAAGCCCAACTTCAACAGCTTTTGAGCAACTACACCAACCTGCCTAAAGATCTCGGCAAATATTTCGGAAAATACCAGCAGCAGGTATTTTATTACTCGCAACAATTGCAGGAGTATAAGGAAGTATTGAACGATCCGGATAAGCTAACAAAAAAGGTACTGGCTGCATTGAGACAGTTGCCTGCTTTCCAGGCTTTCATGCGCAAACATTCGATGCTCGCGGCCCTGTTTCCCACGCCAGAGAACTACGGCACGGCACAGGCATTGACCGGTTTACAAACAAGGGCAAGCGTGCAACAGGTGCTACGGCAACAATTGCCCGCTGGCACTACAGGCGGCAATCCGGGGCAATATCTTCAACAACAACTGCAGCAAGCGCAGGGAGAACTTTCCAAGCTGAAAGACAAAATGAACCAATTAGGCATTAAAGGCGCTGGCAGCAGCGATATGGCATTGCCTGAAAATTTTTCGCCCAACTCCAACAAAACGAAATCCTTTTTTGATCGCATAGATATTGGCACCATGTTCCAGACGCAACGTGCCGGCAACTATTTTCCCACCACGCTGGATGCTGCCATAACAGCAGCTTATAGGCTAACGGATAAAATGAAGGTTGGAGTGGGCATATCAGGAAAGATGGGTTTCGGTAAAAGCTGGAAGCACATTAAAGTTACCGGCGAATCAGTAGGAACACGCGTGTTCGCAGAATGGAAAGCGCCAGATCTGTTTAAAACAAACAGCAGGTTTATGGGAAGCTTGTGGTTATACAGTAGTGCAGAGACAAACTACAATCGGACCATCCAAAGCCTGGCAGATTTTAAGAATTACAGCAACTGGAGCAGGAGCGCCATGGCTGGGTTGAGTAAAAAATACAGCCTGAGCTCGCCTTTGAAAAAGGATAAAAAGATACAAGGCAATATGCAGTTGCTGTATGATTTTATGCATAGAAAAAACATACCTAATACACCAGCACTCGTGTGGAGAGTAGGATATGAGTTTTAATGATGCAGAGGTGTTGAAACATTATGCTTAACAGACATTTTTGAATTATGAGAAAAAGCTTATTATTTATTTCCTGGCTTGCCATTACTGTAACTGGCTTTGCACAAACTTTTACCACACCAGAAGTTTTTAGCTTCAAACAGGAAGTGTTCAGACCGATCTCTTATTATACCGGGCAGGCAAATGTATCAATTCCCCTGACCCAAATACAAACTCCTGAAATCACTATCCCTATTACCCTGAACTATGTTGGCGGTGGAGGCTTGCGGCCTGCAAATCCATATAGCAGTGCGGGAATGGGCTGGAGAATTTCCGCCGGCGGAGCCATTACACGTAGTAAAAACGGTGTGTGTGATGAAGTGTTGGGTTCGCCTCCAAGCGTTCTGCACGGTTTTTTTCATCTCACGCCCAACACCGTAACTAATAGTTATGTGAGAAACAACGTTAGTTCATATGTCGCCACTGATGGAAGTGGCAGGCAATACTTCAGCCCACAGACGGAGTATTCTCCTGATATTTTTTCCTTTAGTTTTCTAGGTTATTCCGGATACTTTTTGATGGGATATGATGGACAGTTTAAAATTCAGTCGCAGGATATTGTTGCTGTGCAAAAGGTAGATAATGTATCCTGGCCGGGAAGCGGCAATACGGTGGGTTTTAAACTTACCGCAAATGATGGCACAATATTCACATTTGGCATAAACACGGGCTCTATGGAACTCTCAGGAGGTGCCCAGTCTCAGCCTTTCCAGGTCGAAGCATGGTATCTCAGCAAGATTGAGTCAACCAACGGGCGGGTAATCAATTTCAATTACCAGCCAAATAGTTCTTCGCCAGATGCAGTCATTTTCATGCCGTCAAGTGAAGCGGGTGTGAACACCAGGAATTATCCTGTTGTGCTGACTAATATAACCTTTAACGGAGGAAAAGTTGTTTTTACATCATCAGGCATACCTCATCAAATCACTGATGTGCCATGCACACCAAGGATGATTAGTCAAATTGAATTACAGGGTGCGGATAGCAAGGCGATAAGCAGAACATCATTTACCTATTCTTCAACAAGTGCGCAACGTTATTATTTTCTTGATGATGTTACTGTTGATGGAAGGAAATATCTCTTTACCTATCTCGCCAGGTCTGATATGCCCGCCCGAAATGTTGCATTGGGAACCGATTTCTGGGGCTTTTACAATGGACATACGGAGCAACCTGCGCCTATTGGTGGAAGTAACCCGGCTTATAATTGGGACATTTTTTTGAATTTCAGCTTGACATTCAGTTCCAGAGAACCTTCATTCAGCCATGCAAGGCGAGGACTCTTAGAATCCATAACTTATCCTACCGGAGGCATTGAGACTTATGAATATGAAGCCAATACCTATTCTTACAAAGGAATGCAGACTATGGGGGGAGGATATTATACCACTCTTTACGAACCCATTACTACCGGCGGTGCCAGAATCGCGAAGATCACACTCGGGAATATGGTTCGGAAATATAAATATGTCAACGAGTTCGATCCAGACAATCAGGATTATAATCCCCCCTCTTCCAGCCCACTGGAGTTTACCAGCAGTGGTATACTTTACAAATCCCCTGTTATACCTTATTATGGTCGCAGTGTTCTTAACAGTCTGTCCATTGAAGGAGAACCATCGATAGTTTATTATAAAGTGTTTGAAGTTTTAGCAGATAAAAGTTATACCGAATATACCATGCGTTCACCGCTCGATAAGTTGGATGGGGACAACAATCAGAACACGAACTATTTTCAAATGTGGGCGTCGAATACCGGTCTGTTTGCGTACATTCCGAAGGAAGCATTTATCGGATCATTGGGAAGAGGTTCTTCCCGTTCGTTGGAAAGAGGACAGGTAGCAAAAGTGAGGGTGTTTGATGCCTCTAATACGTTGAAGAAATCAACTGCGTATACCTACGCCACAGATCCTAATAGATATACTCAAAATGTCGCGGCAGTATACATGGCCGGAACCGCAGATAATATCTGGGCCAACTTTGCTTTCGATTTGAAAGTTACCTATCTCCCCGGCATGTCTCAGTCATTGGCTCTTTCAATGATCCACAGCTACGAGATCTATACTTTTCCGGTGTATCTTGAACAGGAGGTGGAAGAGACTTATGAAAACGGAACCACCCTGACACGAACTACGCAGTATCAGTACAACGCCGAGCGATTACGGTCAAGTACTACCACGACAAATAGCAAGGGAGAGACACTAAAAACGCAGGTGAGATATCCCGCAGATATCAATGCGGGAGTGTATGCATCAATGGTAACCAAGAAAATGTTGAATTTCCCCGTAGAACAGCTTCAGGTTGAACAGGGCGACGTTACAGCCGCAAGCCTCACTACCTATAAAGCGAATGGCAGCAGCTATGTAGCCGACCAGA
Organism: Agriterribacter sp.; assembly: GCA_051955255.1. GTDB lineage: Bacteria > Bacteroidota > Bacteroidia > Chitinophagales > Chitinophagaceae > Agriterribacter. The sequence continues at coordinate 39,799 of JBQCGX010000065.1, forward strand.
AATTTTCCCTGGAACTGTCAACGCCCTTGCTGGAAACATCCTTTACAAATTTTAATGGAACAACTAAGGACAGTCGCTACGGAACCGTAGCCAATATTACCTATGACAGCTACGGAACTTATGGAAATGTGAGACAAACGACAGGGAAGGATGGCATTGTTACATCGTATTTATGGGACGCTTCCGCTATCTATCCAATGGCTCAGGTAAAAGCAGCGACCTATTCACAAATTAGTGCACAGGATGGAAAGGCTGCCAGTTATTCAAACAGTACTTTATTTGCCAGCTTGTCGGGCCTTGTTCCCGCCGCCTTCATCAATACCTATTCCTATAAACCACTGGTGGGAATGACAGGTGCAACGGATCAGAGAGGACGTAACAGCTACTATGTATATGATCAATACAACAGGCTAACACTGATCAAGGATCACGATAATAACATTGTTAAGAAGTATTGTTATAATTACCAGGGACAGACGGTGGTCTGCGAATTTTACGGGAACCAATTAGTCAGTCAAACCAAAAGGCGAAATAATTGTACCAGTTGTCAGATCGGTTCTCAGGTTACCTATTCGGTTCCAGCCGATACTTATTTCGGGACTACTCAAACGGAGGCGAATAATTTGGCTGCGGCTGACATTGCTGCAAATGCTCAAAACTACGCGAATGCCAATGGCACTTGTTCCTCCCCTGTAATGACAAGCCTGGTATCAACCAATTCAATACTCACCAAAAGCTTTACCGTAGTGTTCCGTAATAACTGCACAAATTTCGATTATAGTTACACATTGAATCAAAACACAAGCAATGTTACACTGAGTCCCCAATTGCCAACAGGGAATTACAATGTCACTTTTACTCCTGTGGGAGGCGGAACTACGAACTACGGGTTTATGGTAAATGACTTTTATCAATTCGGTTCGTCAGCGAATATTCTGGGCGTAGATATTGTCTCAGGCAGTAACCAGGTGAGAATTACTCCTTAACCGATCAAACAGCATTTTGTATGAAACTACTTATCAGTCTTTTTTGCATGGCCATTGGTGGAATGCTACAAGCCCAGGATAATTTTTACGATGTTTCACTGGTATCCTCCTCGGGCAAAGTCGTTAACATGTCATCGTATGAAGGGAAAAAACTATTGATCGTTGTAACCAGTCCCCGCATATTGCAGACAAAAACACCGGCTGCATACCTGGGTAAAATACAAGCCAGCTATCCTAACGTGTCCGTTCTGATCCTGCCGTTTGATAATGCGGGGGACAGCGCATCAGTTATTGACTGGAATTTATTGCCCACCGTTGATAACACCCTGTTTGGCGCACAAATCACGAATGGCAAAGATTCAGCGTCGGAAAATCCTATGCTTCGCTGGTTAACTACGCCAAAGCTAAATCAGCATTTTGAAAAAACAATTTCCAGCGACGAACAATACTATGTGATCAGCGAATCAGGTGTTTTATATGCTGTGCTGGATAAGGGTGTTTCAGAAACTTTTTTGAAAGAGGTTCTTACTGCACCGGATGTAAAACCACAGAATGTAATAACTGATATCAATAAACAAGAACGTAGTAATCCACGGTAGGAAACAGGCTATTTTACTAATCAGTAAAGAAAGTATTTTATATGTTAAAAAAAAATACAAGGGTTCGGTTAGCGTCAACCTGCATTGTCTTAATGAGTTGCATGTTTGCCTATTCCCAATCACCGCGTACTATACCTACACCATACACTAGTAGCACCAAAGTGAATTTTGTCAGGACATGGGATGCCAAGGCACCTGAACAGAATGCCAATACGCTCATGACCCGGCCCCTACGTGATGTGCTGCAGACAACGCAATACCTAGATGGCTTGGGCAGACCATTACAGACTGTAGTTAAGCAAGGGTCGTTTGTAACCAATCCCACAAATCCAACTTCCGGGTCGGCAGCAGTAGACATGATCAACATGGTCGAGTATGATGCATTTGGACGCGAGCCGTTTAAATATTTGCCATCTCCCTCCACTGCTACCGATGCTACCAAAAATAACGGCGAGTTAAAGACCAACCCGTTTGACCAACAGGCAACATTTTATAATTCTGCAAGCGCCACTTCTCCAATCAATGGTCAGGGCGAAACCTGGTTTTACGGTGTCACCAGTTTTGAAGCATCACCACTGAGCCGGGTAACCGAACAGTTCGCTCCTGGTAATAGTTGGGCTGCCACATCCGGATCAACCGTCACAGAGCCTAACCGAAAAGCAGTAAAAACAAAATACTTCCTTAATACAGCAGTTGATGCAGTGAGAGCCTGGTCTGTAAATATTTCAACCACTGTAGGGACATTTAGCACTTATTCGAGTGTGGCCTATGGCGTTGGTCAAATATATAAGACAATTACCGTGGATGAGAAGGGCAGCCAGGTAGTGGAATTTAAAGATAAGGAAGGAAAAGTTATATTGAAAAAGGTGCAGTTGCTCACAACCGTATCTGATGATGGCAGTGGAAGCGGGCATGATAACTGGATGTGCACCTATTACATTTATGACGACTTCGGCAATCTGCGTTGTGTGGTGCAACCCAAGGGAGTTGATCTCATCAAGGCTACCTGGGTCTTAACCGATGCCAATATTTTAGGAGGAGTTTGCTTTCGCTATGAATACGACGAACGCAACCGCATGATCATGAAAAAGGTCCCTGATGCTGATCCGGAGTATATGGTTTACGATGTAAGAGACCGGCTTGTGATGTCACAAAATGGCAAGCAAAGAAACATTAGCCCGAAAGTATGGATGAATTATATATACGATGATTTAAATCGACTAAGATTTACAGGTTTTTCGGCCAGCCAGAATGGATTAACGTTCGCTCAGCACATTGCAAACGCGAAAAATACGACCGGCTATCCATTTTCACTAGCTACCAGACCCACGAGTCTTACTACCTGGGGAGTACTTGAAGAGCTTTACTATGACGATTACACAGGAATGCCTTCCGGTTCCACCCTTACCAGCGACCTTAATACGGAATATACGAGCTATATCCATACCACCTATAACACATCGCCGTTGTATGCACAGCAAATTCAAAAATCTACTCAGACCAAAGGATTGGTTACGTGGAAAAGAGTCCTTAAGTATGGCTCTACGGAATTTGTTTATTACCTGTATTTGTACGACGATAAAGGGAGGGTAATACAGGAAAAATACCAGAACTACGAAGGCGGCACAGACATCACCACCACGCAGTATAACTGGGCGGGGCAACCGCTGCGTGTAGTAGCCCGCCACGATAAAAAGGTTGTTGGTACTACAAATTATACCCGTAGTTATGTTATTACTGATCTTTCTTATGACGACCTGGGCAGGTTGGTCACCACTCAAAAGAAAATACAACACCAGAATGTAAATGCCAATGCGCTGCCATCAGAATGGACTGTTATTTTCAATAACCAGTATGACGCGCTGGGGCAGCTTAAGAAAAAAGAGATTGGTAAAAAAAGGGCGGCTCCGGCTTATGCAACTTACACAACAGAGCCGCTGGAGCATTTAAACTATACATATAATATCCGTGGGTGGTTGCTGGGTATTAATCGTAGTTTACTGGTGGGTAATGGCGGCACCATGCCAGCCATGAGTGCCAATGGCAACTACTTTGGTTTCGATCTGGGCTATGATAAGCTTGCAACCCCCAATACATCCGTCAGTTATGCAGCCAGTCAATACAATGGTAATATTACAGGCATGCAATGGAAGAGCAGAGGCGATCTTGTTGGTCGGTTGTACAATTTTACGTATGACTTAGCCAATAGATTAACCGTGGCCGATTTTAAACAAAGTGCGACAGGAACCACCTGGGACAAGACAGCGGCAGATTATACGGTAAACAACCTTGCCTATGATTACAATGGCAATATTACCAGTATGCACCAGTACGGGCTGAAAATTGGTCAGCCAGGCAATTTTGATCTGGATAAACTCACCTACACCTATCCATCTTATAGCAACAAGCTGTCAAAGGTTGTTGATGCCGTAACCGCGTCAATTCCTATTAGCTATGGCGATTTTAGAGACGGAACTAATACAGGCGATGATTACACCTATAGCAAAAATGGCAGCCTGGCGTCTGACAAAAACAAGGGTATTACAAGCATTGAATATTATCGTACCAGTGAAACCATTAAATTGATCACAACTGCTAAGGGAACAATAAGTTATGTTTACGACCACCATGGAAACAAGTTATATAAAGTAACTACTGAAACAAATGCGACTGTAGCATTGAATGGTACCAACTATCCAACCCAAATTACGACTACTACAAAGTACATCGCAGGATTTGTGTATGAAAGCAAAGACTACGGAGAGCCGGCATTGGCGTCACTTGATTATGAAGACAGATTGCTTTTTGCTCAACATGAGGAGGGACGTGCAAGAATTGTGACACTCCCTTCCGGAACGCAGACCTGGGCGTATGATTATAATATCAAAGATCACCTGGGCAATGTTCGTATGATGATTACTGATGAATTTAAACAGGATATTTATCCTGTAGCCACCCTGGAAGGCAGTTTGACGACGGATGGTAGCCCCAATGCAGTGTTCATAGAAAAAAGGGATTATTATACCATTGACGATGCAAGTGTTGCCAATGAACCTGCGGGAACCCCGGAGTATAAAAACAAAAACGGCGGCACTTCTGCTGCCACCGATCCGCCAGTTAATCCTAATACAAACAGTGACGTGTTGGCCAGCAGCACCAAAATGTACAGGCTCAATAGTAGCAATACCAGTAAAATGGGACTGGGTATTACCCTGAAGGTGATGGCGGGCGACAGGATAGATATCTATGGTAATAGCTTCTGGAAGACACCTACTGCCGGTTCCGGTGGAAACTCGACTGCGCCTATTGTAGATATTTTAACAGGATTGTTGAGCGGTCCTAAAGGAAGCCCGGTTGCAAGTGCGCATGGTGTATCGGGAACCGATCTAAGTGGCTGGTCGAACACCACTTCCGGAGTAAATGCATTACAGGCGTTGCAAACCTCTGAAGTAACCAGCCTGCCCAATGTGCCCCGTGCCTTTATTAATTACCTGTTTTTTGACGAGCAGTTTGCATCTACCAAGCAAGGATGCAGCAGGGTAAAAACAACAGCTAACTCCCTTAAGGAGCACTTTACGGAGGACCCAACCAGGATGCAGAATATCATTGCTCCTAAAAACGGATATGTGTATATTTACGTGAGCAACGAAAGTCCCGTTGATGTGTTCTTTGATAATTTGCAGGTGATTCACACCAGGGCGGCGATTTTAGAGGAGACGCATTATTATCCGTTCGGTTTGACAATGGCGGGAATATCATCAAAGGCTTTAGCTTTTGGAGAGCCGGGGAATAAGTATAAATACAACGGTAAGGAAGAACAAAGAAAAGAGTTTAGTGATGGTAGTGGGTTAGAGTGGTTGGATTATGGAGCGCGGATGTATGACGCGCAGATAGGGAGGTGGCATGTGATTGATCCACTGGCGGATGTAAGCAGGCGATGGAGCCCTTACGCTTATACCTATAATAATCCGATGCGCTTTGTTGATCCGGATGGAATGTTAAATGCAGGATCGGTAAATAGAGAGGATGACGTTAAAAGGTTGGATTGGCTTAGGAAGAAAGGTGGAGGCGGTTATATTGGGCATGGTGTGGGCATGAATAGTCCTGATGATATAATCTTCACCAGCAACGGTAAGGAAGTTCATCGCATTAAGCAAGAAGGCCCAGACCAAACAATAGAAGTGGGTGAAGATTATGGCTTCAATGAAGATGGTGAGTTCTTTTACTTATCAGGTGTTTCAGTCGCTTCAATGGAACCTGCGGAGAAAAAAAGTTCAGGGGTTGGGCAGCCTGGCGCACTTGAAAGTGCTATACCGATATGGGGTTCAAGTCGAGCCGCTATAGATCATTTCCAGAACGGCAATATTTGGTTAGGAATTGGTTATACCGCATTAGCTGCATCAGATGTATTTTTGGTAAAATCTATCGCTACAGGACTAGCTAAAGGAGGACTTAAATTGTTTGGAAGCCATTCAGTTGGTGCTACAAGAAAGTATTATTTAAATTCTGGTTTTGCTAAACCAGGAGAACCCTTGCATCATTGGTTAATTCATAATAATGGTTCTGTAGGTAAACATGTTCCCGACATAATTAAGAATCAAATGTGGAATTATAAACCATTCGCAACCCAAGCGGAACATATGATATACGGACACGGAATGAATTATGGCAGAAGTTCTGGTGCAGGTTTATTTGGTCAACTTTGGTATGGCACTCCAACATGGCCAAAATTATTTATTGGGTCTTATGGTGGACGCGGCGTAGCTGCTGGACTAGATGATTAATAAATTGCATAAAGCATGAAATTTCCTGTTTTGATTTATAAAGAAAAAGGTGATCTTAAATTATATGGGTATAAAGACGAAAGAGTATTTAAACGTACTTCCAGAGAATTATTAAGAGCAGGAGTTTTGGATAATGAGATAGCAATTGATTCTGTTGGAACAGTATATAAATTTGAAAACATTCGAGAAGTAGGCTATGCTAATAATTTATGGGGGTTCAGTTTTATTAGAAAAGGTCGGCAAATAATTATTGACTTTGATTTAATATACGTCAGTCAAATGTCTTTAGAGGATGTAAAATCCTTTGTATTAAAGCGATTACAAAAAGACAGAGACAATATAATTAATGAAGTATATGAAGATATAAAAGCGGCGAAGTCCATTGAGCAAATAATAAATTATTTTTTATAACTAAAAAAGCTCAGATAGCTCAAGCATATGAGCTAATGCAATAAAGCAAGTTAAAAATACTCAAAAGCCAGTCGCAATCTCTCCTAAAGTAAACGACAATCTGGTTAGCTTACAAGGTAGGTTCAAACTCGAAAAATTCCTATGTTCTGGTTGACGATGTTCGACTATACAGAGTTATGGCTATGTGGGCGGCAAAATCTATTATAAAATTTAACCTGAAGAAGATGTTAGAAAATTCTGTTTTATGAGAAGATATATTATTTCACTAGCTTTATTTGCTTTAGCAATTTTTATTTGTTCCTGCAAAAAAAATGATAGTCCTCCTGAATATCATATTTCCTGCTATATCAATGATACATTAAGAACTTTTAATTTTTTGCCAAGCTTTAGTTTCCATAGCTTTAATGGCACGGATATTAATACTATTGGTATACTTGGTTTTGGTGCGGCATCGCAGGACATGAATTCTCCGAGTTTGGAAATAAGGATTGAAGATTTTCACACAAAGAAAATCGTACCAGGCATTTATGCTGATACTTCTGGAGCCATTAAAATGTACGCTCAGTATTATGCACCTCACTCCGACCCGACACATGTTTATAGCGGCACGCAAATGCAAGAGGATGCAGAGGCGGTTAATTTCAAGATTACAAACGGGCTAACAGTAGTTTTCACCACGGTCTCAAAAACTGTGATACAGGGCACTTTTTCAGGTGATTTTTTCTACCGGGCCTTTGGTTACGGATTCGCGAAACCTGTTCATATTACGAACGGAAGCTTTTACTTGAAAGTCAGGGAGTAGGACAATCCATTCTATTCCGCCGTTTTTTCTCTGTTGCAGGTGTTCTGTAGCTCCACCGTTATTCCGTATTTAGGTGGGGAGTGTGACGGGGTAGACCAACAATCGAAGCCATAAATACACAAAGCCTGACACTGCCGGGCTTTGCGTTACCAGGGATGTGTTTTTTTTACTTTTAAATCTCATAGCGCAAACCGTTGGTGGATAAGAATGGCAAAAAAATAATTAGCATGTACTACATTTTTGATTATATTTTCTTTCGCGCATATGATTTTTATAAAAAACGGAACAGTGATATACCGGTAGATCGAGGTATTCAACTGTTGTCTATAATACAAGGTTTTCTAGTCCTTGATGCTTTGATGATTGTTGATTTTTGCTTCGATATAATTGATAAACGGTACGTAAATAAGTACATACTTGGTCTTCCTGTTAGTATTGTTATGTTAGTACTCAACGAAATCAGGTACAGGCGAATGGGAAGACGAAATCAATTTAATCCGTTGTATGAGCGATGGAAAAATGAGAATCCAACTATCCGGAAATGTAAAGGGATAATAATTGTAATACTACCAGTTTTTTTATTGTTTGGTGTGCCTTTGATGTTATGGACTATAAAACACTTTTTTTAATATTAACGCCAGGCAGTACGAAAATCGAACTTGAGATAACCGGGAAGAAAGAAGTTAACGGGAGAACGCGCGGAGGAACCGAATCTGACGGTATTGCTGGAACGTTGATTAAAAGATTTGACTATGTAACAAGTAATGGCACCTACGTGGATACCAAAGAGATTCAAAACAGTTATAACAAAAATCTGGAAATTTCTAGGCTGCATGCAGGGGGTAGTCTTAATAAATGAAAAGGGGGAGTTGATTAAAGAAGAAGTGTATTGAGTTAATTAGCAATCAATATAAATGAATAAAGAAAATATCGAAAAAGTGATGATGTTAGAAGATGGAAAGAGTATCTTATATGTTATTAAAATTGATAGATAAAATCGACCATTCAGTAATAGTTTTTATTTTACTGATAATTTTTTCGACTCTTGATTCATATTCTCAAGATATCTTTTCACGACCGGACAGTTTGGAGATACTTACATACAAAAAAACCAAAGGACTATCCACGGCATTAAATAATGAAGATAGTTTTTTTGTAAAACGGCGATTTTATCATGGTCTATTTTTGGTAGATCACTATTATTATTTCGGAAGAAAAGAGGCTTATAAAATTGACACCTTACTCAAATTAGAGGACAGATGGCTTATAAAGAAAAATAACACCTGGCAGACATTTTTTAATCAATATGATTTTGAAAAGAGAAAAAGCTGGAAAATAATAGATGGTGATTATTGTTATCGCAATACACCGTTAGCACTGGCTAAGGAAAAGAAAAAGATCTTTGTTTTTAACTTAACGTATTGCGAAGACTTGGGGAATAATTTGGATGCAAAAGTATATTTTGAAATAGCCAAGGGCATCGTTAAAATAGTATACAATTCCGGAGTGACTTTTGAGCTTTACTCTTCAACCTTTTCCAATGAGGAAAATTGAACAAGTGGTTTTGTATTACGCTTTTCGCATCGTTTTCAACGCAGCGCTGGCTGTAGCACGAATTTTTCGAATTCAATTATGTTTGGAGGTCTATCGGGAAGGCGAATGAAGAAAAGGGGCCACGCAGACGGATACAAAAATGCTAAACTCACGTCCGTTTTACATTTGTCGCACGACGGGAGGGGGTGAAAGTAGATAAACACTATTTTAAGTCCTTACATTTATACAGCTTTATGCAGCAAGGGGATAGTTTTATAAAGCTAATAGCTACTTTTTCATTCTTAATTTTATTAACCGTTGGGAAAAGCCAACAAATTGTAGATACTTCAAATAACTGTACCAATATTATCAACCGACTGTCGTACTATTGGAAATTGGATTCTCTCGGGACCAATGGGTTTCGACTTTATACATTTGAAAAGATATTGAAGAGCCACTTTGACAACGTGTCTAGATCTTTGATATTGGATAAACTGGGCCAGCCGAATCAGATTGTGAAGTCTAACTATGGGCAAGAATATAGATATTACTATTATGATTTTGGGAGAATGCCCAAGGGATTTGACGGAGCGCCGGCGATTTACTTTCTAACATTTAAGTACGGAGATTATGACAAATTTGCGAAAGTAGTTGAGATTGGATTTTCCGACTATTAGTTGTTTTTATAAAGTTCCCGTTACAGTGGTTAATTCGTTTTAACCAATGGGGCAATCGAAAAAAATAGTCAATTAACAATGTATAGAAAAATGCTCATACCCATATTAATTTTCCCTCTGTTTGTAAATGCCCAATTAGATACCGTTGCTTTGAGATTGCTTAGAGTTAAGCCACTAGTTTATATTGATAGTTCTATTTTACGACGACAAGATTATAACCAGGGGCCGCTTGCAATGTTCCAAGGCGTTTGGAGGACAAAAAATATAAACACCGGCAAAATAACTTCCATTGCAGAATATTCAAATGGCAAACCCCATGGTCATTATTTATTTTTTTTCCGCTAGTGGTGGTATTACACAAAGCTTATACTATTATCACGGAGTATTAAATGGGCCATTGCTTGAATTTTGGGAGAATGGAAGTTTGCAGACTGTTGGTTATTATTCGAGTGGTAAATTGGAAGGTCTATTAAAATCTTTCGATTCAACTGGGTCTTTGATAAACGTTGCGGGTTATACTAATGGAAGTCGTGAAGGTCCCGAGATTCGGTTTTATTCAAGTGGTAATGTAAAATTAATAACCTTCTATTTCGGAGACTGGGAAAATGGAGTGAGAAGAGAATACAAAGATAGCATTGGTAATCCACTCAAAGGAGAGTTTGTGATAAAAAATGGACTGCCTGTTACGGGCAAATTTTATGACAATGGGGTGTTAACCAAAACTCTACAATATGACTACGAACAATTACTTAAAGAAAGAGAAGCATTAAATAAAAAAGGAGGGGATCATCATGTCAGAGAGATGCTATCGGATTGATGTAACGTATTTTTCGTTTGATTTGTTTCATTTGTGATGAAAATAAAAAATAAATCTTTTTCGCTTGAGATCATCTTCGGTTAAACTCATCGGAATTATTGTCACGATAGCGTTTGTGGCATGCAGAAGTTCTCGTGCAGAAGTTCACAGGCTTGACCTTAAGGATTCTTTAGCTGTTGCAAACTTTATAACAAAGGAACAAACTTGCGATAAGATTTTCTACGTTGAAAAGCATAAACAAAAATTCGTGGATGAAGTTGGATTTTCACGCCTGATCTTGCTTGATATTTCAAAACAAGCGAGATTCAAATTTTTTATTCCTTATACAAGTGGTGGAATGATTCAAAACACTGAACAGAAAATGATTGCATTACAGGAGCAAATAGATTCCATAAAAGTGAAAGCAATGTGTCATAAATAACTCCCTCCGATTCTACTAAATTTAACTGTATAGTCAAGGAAAACTTTATTATTTGCGCTTCAAAAGTAAAAGAAACAGTATTTTCAAGTTTTTGGGTTGTAAAATGCCTTTCAGCGCTTCCGTCTTTCTTGAAGATTGATTATCAATTCCATATAGGGTTAATCAGAAATACATCTCACAGAAGAATTCTCTTTTATAGAAGTCAGCTGCTAAAATATTACGCCAATAATTTACTAAAATATTTAGTATTATATTTGTATCGTGGATGCGGTACAAAAAGATATGATGGAGCGCCTGCGGCAGGATATTTTACTTATGCAGGGTCAGCGACCGGTGACGGCGCAGTTAAACGAAAAAGTCAAGCTGGGACCGGTGCTGGAGGCTTTCCCGCATAAAGAGTTTCCCACCGGAGCTGTGCACGAGTGGCTCAGTGTCACTCCTGCGGATACGGCGGCGACTACCGGTTTTATTGCTGGTATTTTAAATGGATTGATGCAAGGCAGTGGAGCATGCGTGTGGATCAGCCGGCAAGATCATTTGTTTCCGCCAGGGTTTACGGCTTTTGGGCTGGAGCCGCACCGAATATTATTTATCCATTTAAAACGAGACAAGGACATCTGCTGGGCGACTGAAGCAGCCCTGCAAGTGGCGGGGATTGCTGGCGTGGTGAGTGAACTATCTGACCTTGACTTTACTGTTTCGAGGAGATTACAACTGGCTGTTGAAAAAAGCGGCGTGACTGGTTTTATCCTGCGCCAAAAACCCAGGAACCTTACTGCAACTGCCTGCGTGAGTCGCTGGCAAATCAAACCCATAGCCAGTTATTATCCAGGCAGTTTACCAGGTGTAGGTGTTCCTTGTTGGCAGGTAGACCTCCTGAAGATAAAAGGAGGCAAGCCCGGCTCCTGGCAACTTGCTTGGAAGGACCATGCTTTCCGCCCATTAACTGATACCAGCATTGCGATAAACACTACTCCTTTACGAAAAATCAGTTAACATGGGTAGCCGGTTTATTGCCATATGGTTTCCGAACCTGGTTTCGGAAGGGATGCTTCGCCGTCATTGTCATTTAAAAGGTATTCCTTTTGTTGTCGCTGCACCGGATCATGGCCGGATGCGGATTACAGCGGTGGGACCTGGTCTCCAAAAACAAGGCGTGCATACCGGCATGGCCGTTGCCGTTGCCAGGGCATTGGTAGCAAACATAGAGGTACTGGATGACGATCCTCAACTTCCGATTCGACTCCTGCATCGATTAGGTCACTGGTGCATTCGGTATACCCCCACCGTAGCAACCGATCTGCCGGACGGATTGTTACTCGATGCAAGTGGATGCGCACATCTGTGGGGAACAGAAATAAAATATGTAGAAACGATACGGGATCGCTTGCAAGGATTTGGTTTTACAACATGCATGGCTATGGCGGGTACGGTTGGCGCTGCCTGGGCGCTTTCAAGATATGGTAAACAACAAATAACAATAGTATCGCCCGGGGATGAAAGATCAGCAATATTATCCTTACCTCCAGCGGCGCTCCGGGTGGAAGAGACTGTAGGAGATCGCCTGCAAAAATTGGGACTTTATACGATTGGACATTTTATCGACATGAATCGTTCCGTCTTGCGGCGTCGGTTTGGAGTGGAGTTGCTCAACCGTATGGATCAGGCTATCGGTTGGAAAGAGGAACCGATAATCCCCTTGCAGCCTGTTGAGCCTTATGAGGAGCGACTGCCTTGCCTGGAACCGGTTGTTACCAGGACGGGTATTGAGATAGCGCTGAAGCAACTATTGGATAACTTTTGCAAGCGGTTGATGAGCGAGGGTAAAGGCTTGCGTAAAGCTGTATTAAAAGCCTGGCGGATTGATGGTGAACTGCAACAAATTGAGATCGGTACGCATCTGCCTTCGAGGGATGCAATGCATCTGTTTAAATTATTTGAACTCAAAATAGAACAGATCGAACCGGCACTGGGTATAGAGATTTTTATATTAGAAGCACCTGGCGTCGAAAAAATCCGACCCTCACAGGAAGCATTATGGCATCATAGCAGTTTAGCCGATAACCGGCTGTCGGAATTCCTGGATCAATTGACCGGGAAGTTAGGGCAGGGTATTGTACACCGATACCTGCCTGACGAACACTACTGGCCAGAGCGATCTTTCAAAGAAGCGACTGGATTAACAGAACAACCTCTTGGGGAGTGGCAGCAAGACCGCCCACGTCCTGTACGACTGTTGAAAATTCCGGAACCAATAGAAGTAGCAGCACCTATACCAGATTACCCGCCCATGCATTTTCGCTATAAAGGAAAGCTGCACACCATCAAAAAGGCAGATGGCCCGGAGCGAATAGAAGCTGAATGGTGGATCAGCGAAGGGGAGCACAGGGATTATTATATAGTGGAAGACGAAATCGGTGCACGGTACTGGATATTCAGGCTGGGACATTATACAGGTGATAAACCTCACCAGTGGTTTTTACATGGATACTTTGCTTAAAATATAACAATGGGCATGCGTTATACAGAATTACAGGTTACAACGAACTTTAGTTTCCTTAGAGGTGGTTCCCATCCCGAGGAGATGGTATCGCATGCGGCTGCGCTTGGGTATAGGGAGATTGCGATCACCGATCACAACACACTTGCCGGCGTGGTACGCGCCCACACCGCTGCCAAGGCTTCGGGGATACGCATTATTGTTGGTTGTTGCCTGGATTTAAAAGATGGTCCTTCGCTGCTGGCCTATCCTACCAACCTGGACGCTTATGCCCGACTATCTCATTTATTGACAACCGGAAATCTGCGCACGGAAAAAGGACAGTGTGAGCTGTATAAAAAAGACGTTTATGCGCAGAAACAAGGAATTTTTTTTGCCGTAGTGCCGCCGTCCAGACTCAATGCAGACTTCGATTATGATGAGTCTTTTAAATGGGCATTGCTGGAATACCAGGAAAACTTACACGGGCAAATATATTTAACCGCTACCCGCAGTTATCAGGGGGATGATATTAAAAAGCTCTACCGTCTCGCAGAACTTTCCGAGCGTTACGACATTCCTTTACTGGCAACCAATGATGTTCACTATCATGATACCAACCGCAGGCAGTTGCAAGACATCCTCACCTGTATTCGCGAAAAGAAAACCATTTACAACGCCGGTTATTTGTTATGCCAGAATGCAGAACGGTTTTTAAAACCCGGAAAAGAAATGTTACGCTTGTTCCGGCAGTATGCTGGCGCCATTGCAAGTACCCAGGAGATTGTGAAGGCTTGTACCTTTTCACTCGATGAACTCAAATATGTTTACCCGCAGGAAATTACCACCGAAGGAAGAACACCTGATGAGCAGCTGGCACATTTTGTATGGCAAGGCGCGAATGAAAAGTTTGGAGAAGCGATTCCTGAAAAGATCAGGACGTCCATTGAATTTGAACTGGAATTCATTAGCCGTAAAAACTATGCTGCTTATTTTCTGACGGTGCACGATTTTGTGCAGTTTGCCCGGAGTAAGAATATTTTATGCCAGGGGCGTGGCTCGGCGGCTAATTCGGTAATCTGTTACTGCCTGGGTATTACTTCCGTTGACCCGTCCAAGTTCAAATTATTGTTTGCCCGTTTTATGTCGGATGCGCGGGATGAACCACCTGACGTGGATGTAGATTTTGAGCATGAACGCAGGGAAGAAGTGATGCAATATATCTATGGAAAGTTTGGACGGGATCGTTCAGGCATTGTCGCTACCGTGACACAGGTGCATTACAAAGGTGCAGTAAGGGATGTAACTAAAGCAATGGGGCTATCTGTAGACATGGTTGATGTGCTCGCCGGTTGTAGCGGCACCCATGGAGAAGGCGTATATGAAGAACGCATCCGTGAAGCAGGGTTGAATCCCATCGACCCGCATCTTAAAAAAGTATTGGAACTGACTACTCAATACATTGGTTTTCCCCGGCAGTTAGGACAACATACCGGCGGATTTGTGATCACGCAGAACAAACTATCTTATTTGTGTCCTATACTCAACGCACGGATGAAAGATAGAACCAATATCGAATGGAACAAAGATGATATTGATGCACTCGGGCTTTTAAAAATTGATGTGCTCGCCCTCGGCATGCTCACCTGTATTCGCAAATGTTTTGACCTTGCCAAACAGCATCATAAGCGGTCCCTGACACTTGCCAGTGTTCCGCAGGATGACCCGAAAGTATATGACATGATCTGCCAGGCTGATACGATTGGTGTTTTCCAGATTGAAAGCAGGGCGCAGATGTCGATGTTGCCACGGTTAAAGCCCCGGTGTTTTTATGACCTGGTAATAGAAGTGGCAATCGTGCGACCCGGACCCATACAGGGCGATATGGTGCATCCTTATCTCAGGCGACGCAATGGGCAAGAGAAAGTAGAATTTCCATCGGATGCCTTAAAAGAAATTTTAGGCAGGACGCTCGGTGTACCTCTCTTCCAGGAACAGGCAATGGAGATTGCTATTGTTGCTGCGGGTTTTACACCAACCGAAGCGGATGCTTTGAGACGGAGTATGGCAACTTTCAAGGCGCAGGGAATGGTGAAGCAGTTCCATGATAAACTAACGCAAGGCATGCTGAAGAATGGCTATACGCTGGAATATGCAGAAAGGGTTTTTAAACAACTGGAAGGCTTTGGATCATACGGGTTCCCAGAAAGTCATGCGGTTAGTTTTGCGCTCCTGGTATATGTTTCTAGCTGGCTCAAATGTCATTACCCGGATGTATTTGCAGCAGGCTTGCTCAATAGTCAACCGATGGGCTTCTATGCACCGGCTCAGATTGTAAAAGATGCACAGAAACATGCTGTGAACGTACGTCCCGTAGATATCAATCATTCCGAGTGGGATCATACGCTGGAAGAAAAGGAGGGTGAACATTGTGCCTTGCGTTTAGGCTTCAGACAGGTAAAGGGATTACGGGAAACAGAAATGGTAACGCTGACGGATAAACGAAAAAACCCATTCAGGACCATTAATGAATTACTGGACGCAGGCATTTCCATCGCTTCCCTGGAAAAGCTGGCGGATGCTGATGCGTTTCGTTCTATTGGGCTGGACAGGCGGCGGGCACTCTGGGAGATCAGTTCGCTTGCTGATCACCCAACGGGAATATTTCAGGGACAACCCTCTGAGAACTCAATAGAACATCAGGTGTCGTTGCCTGAAATGACCGCAGGGGAGCATGTGGTACAGGATTATAGCAGTATTTCTCTTTCCCTCAAAGCACATCCCGTCAGTTTTGTAAGAGCAGAACTAAAAAGCCGGAAGATTGTATCGGCCGCTGATCTCATTGGGTTGCCGGACGGCGCCCCGGTAATGATAGCCGGATTGGTACTCGTACGGCAACGTCCGGGCACTGCCAGCGGCATTTGCTTTATTACCATTGAAGATGAAACCGGTAGTGCCAACCTGGTAGTCTTTCAACAGCTTTTTGATCATTATCGCAAAGAAATTTTACAATCAAAACTGCTGGGAGTAGCAGGCAAGGTGCAACGAGAAGGAGATGTGATCCACGTAGTGGTACAGCAATGTTTTAACCTCTCCGTTTTCCTCAGAAAGCTAATTCCTTCCGGCAAAGAAGATCCGCAGGTTTTGGCACTTTGCCGTGCAGATGAAAAGGACGGCAAACTGCACGATGCCGATAACAGGAATAATATGACAAAAAAGGTCATACAGGGTACCTTATTTCCATCAAGAGACTTTAAATAAATCCGTATGCAACAAAAATTATTCGACGATATACAGCAGCTTGTTTTACCCGAAGAGCTACTTACCTATACTCCAGGTTTTCTAAGCCGAAAGGAAGGCGATCAATTATTGCACCTGTTATTGAAAACCGTTCCCTGGCAACAGCATACTGTAATCATGTATGATAAAGAAGTGGTCACACCTCGTTTATCTGCCTGGTATGGTGACAAGCGACAGCGCGACGAGGGTAAACGGGAGGCTTTACCTTGGTTGCCTGAGCTATATGATTTGAAAAAGCGTGTCGAAGATTTTACTGGAGTCTTATTTCAAGGCGTACTCTTAAATTATTACCGGGACGGAAATGATTCGGTAGCCTGGCATGCGGATAAGGACACGATTCCGGGTGTAAAAACAGACATTGCTTCAATAAGTATTGGACAGGAAAGAAACTTTGATTTTCGCAACAAGTCGGACCATAGACAACAGTACTCCATAAGTTTAGAGCATGGTTCATTACTGTTGATGAAGGGAGAACTACAAAAAGGTTGGGAGCACCGGATCGCGAAATCAACTGTTCCCATGAAAGCTAGGATAAATTTTACATTCAGGAAGGTAATTTCCTAACGAAGTATTGACTTTTATATAGATATCTTAACAAGATAACCGCAATGTTGCAATCAGCATACAATTGAAAATCAGAAATTTACAAGTTGTTTCATTTCATTCAGTTATGAATTTAATTCTAACTTATTTTTGTACCGGTTCAAGGACTTGGTCCTTAGGTTCGTGACGCCCGGTTATTTCTGACTGGGCTTTTTAGAATAAAACAATTACCCCTTCGACAATCCTTGTATGTTGTGACTTCTTAAAAGAGAAACAACGGCAGTAAGCTGCATAGGGACAACATATGTTTTGAACTCCTATAATAAAAGTGAGAGTTTTCTTCCGAAATACGCCTGTAAATTATCCTTTCATAAAAAGATTACTCCACTTTACAACGCCATAGCATTTTTATTACGATATTTATCTATCTTTCAAATAAAAACTATGGGAAAATTCACAATCACCAAAAGAACAAACGGCGAGTTTCAATTCAACCTTAAAGCTAGTAATGGACAAACAATACTGTCAAGTGAAGGCTATTCCACAAAAACAAACTGTGAAAACGGCATTGAATCCGTTCGTAAAAACTCGCAGGACGACAGCAAGTATGATCGTAAGATCTCAACTAACGGGAAATTCTATTTTAATCTGAAAGCCACGAATGGGCAAATTATTGGCTCCAGTGAGATGTATGAAAGTGCCGCAGCGAGAGATAATGGTATTGCTTCTGTAAAAACCAATGCGCCAAGTGCAACTATTGAAGAGAGAACCATCTAAATAATGAACAATCATTTACAAAATGCCCGGGGTCCCGGGCATTTTAATGTCGTACAATCCCTTTGTCTAGCCGGAATAGTTGAATAACAGGCAGGTCCTCAATGAGGATTCTTATCTTTGGCGCGATACAAATTGGAGTTTAAAATGAATAATCTTGGTGCCTCGCCTATTGAAAAAGTAATTACGCCGATACAAAAATTTATCCAGCAGGAAAAAGCCGGAGGTATTGTGTTGGGTATAAGTGTGCTTATCGCATTATTGTTAGCCAATTCTCCTTGGGCAGCACAATATTTTCATTTTCTTGAGCATAAGATTGGGTTTCAATTTGATGGCCAATCTTTTTTAGAGTATGATATTCATCATTGGATTAATGACGGTCTCATGGCTGTTTTTTTCTTTGTGGTAGGGCTAGAGCTGAAACGAGAAATCGTAGGTGGTGAACTTTCTAACCCTCGTAAAGCATTATTGCCTATTGGTGCTGCTATTGGGGGAATGTTAGTTCCTGCTGTAATTTACTTGATCTTTAATCCGTCGGGCGCCGTGCAAAGTGGTTGGGGGATACCCATGGCGACAGATATCGCGTTCGCTTTGGGAGTATTATACCTGTTGGGAAATAAAATTCCTTTGGCTTTAAAAGTTTTTCTGACGGCGCTTGCCATTGTCGATGATTTGGGAGCAGTTCTGGTGATAGCTTTTTTTTATACTTCTGAGATTTCCGCTCAAAATCTGCTTATTGGACTTGGTTTCATACTGGTTATGTATGCCGGAAATAAACTGGGCGTTAGAAGTATTTTATTCTATGCTATTGTGGGTATTGCTGGCGTTTGGACCGCATTCCTGTTGTCCGGCGTTCACGCTACCATTGCGTCGGTGCTCGCGGCTTTTACAATCCCAGCGGATGTTAAAATAAAGGAAGGAGTCTATATTACTAGAATACAAAGGTTTTTGGATTGGTTTAAATCAATTGATCCCAGTGAAAATACCCCAACGCTTACCAATGAGCAATTACATGTGTTGGAAGAGATTAAAAAGGATACCAATAAAGCGATGCCGCCGCTTCAACGGTTGGAACATGCAATGCATCCGCTAGTTTCCTTTTTTATTATTCCTGTCTTTGCGCTGGCCAATGCAGGAGTCTCTTTTTTGGATATACAAGCGAATCAGTTGTTCAACACTAATGTTGCGCTGGGGGTAGCACTCGGGTTATTGTTGGGTAAGGTAATAGGTGTAGTTGGAATTACCTGGATAATGGTAAAATTTAAAGTGGCTCCTTATCCTACCGGAATGAATTTAAGAAATTTAATCGGAGTCGGTTTTTTGGCAGCAATAGGATTTACCATGTCACTATTTATCACATCTCTTGCTTTCACAGAAACAGTGCATACAATTCAGGCTAAGATCGGCATCTTCGTTGCTTCCATTATTGGAGGGATAGTCGGATTTGTTGTACTTAAAAGGAATGCAAAATTTTCTTGATAGAACGAGGAGCACGTAAGTTTTATGGTATGACTCACCTTAGGTCTGGTTAACAATTATCATCAGTGGCTACTATTCTGTGAACAGGAACAGAGGCGATATACATATATCCGCCTTTTTCACTCTGCTTGCCAAAGATCCATTGGTTATCACTTGAGCGAGCCGATTGATTGACCGCGGATATCTGAATACGGCACCATTATCACGCACTGAATGTCTTTCTTCTTTATAAAGACAATCTATCTCTTGGGAAAAATCGTGGTCAGGGTGAATGCTTTCCATTATTTTAAACCTTGCGTTTCTGGTTGTTGCTGAATAATATTTTAAAATCTGCCACACAATACTGACGTTGGTTCTCCGGCATTATTACCTCGCAACAAGCGCAAAAGTCGGAAGCGCCAAAAAATAAAAAAAATCAGAAAAAGTCAAATTTCAGGGAGCGAAAAATCAGGAAATCCAGTTTGTTGTATATTATTAATCTAGCGTCCTGGAATAACAACTTTTGCTGCAATAAAAAAGGGCTGGATGGAAATCCTGCCCCGTTTCTAAATCCAATATCCTATGAAAAACCATAGCAAAAATAATCATTTAGAAATGAAGGTCTAGTCTTTTCGGTGAAAGTATTTATGTGTTCGATGGATTACACCTAATGAACGTTAAGTAGATATTATTAGTAAATAAGTTTGGCACAATTTGCATTTATTGGGGACATGCGCCCGTGAAAGCCGCTTTGCTATAGATGCTATTTTAATTCCTCTTTTTCAATTTTGTTGTTCACGATGACCTTAATTTCCATAACGTATCACTGACAACCTTAAAGTTCCTTGTGAAGCACAGGGCCTGATGGACCATAGTAGCTTCCCCCATCATGTACAATTTTAATACAGATAATTATTTCATGTAGCACATTTTTGCCGATTTTCGAGAAATAGCCTTTTACGCCTGCAGCTTTCATCCGTTCTAGTAACAATGGTTCATGGATGGTACTTGTAACAATAATGCGAACAGCTGGATCAAAGTCAATCAAGGATTGTACCAGGTCTATGCCTGACATCAGGTAAACTGGATGAGACCAGTTCGCATCCATCAAGACAATATCCGGTTGGAGAGATTGGTAACTTCTCAATGCAATAACAGGATGGGTGCATACGAAAACCAATTCGATATCATTGTTTGAAAGATGAGATTGAACTGCCTGGACAAACATAACTCGTTTGCATATCGCCAGCATCTTGGTCATAAGGATAGCGTTGGTTATGAGGCAAAATTACAACGCCTACCCATATGCGCCAATATTACTTTTTCTCATAAGTTTTTTTGTAAGTTGGCTACAAGGCGAAAAGCTGCGAAACATCAATAGCGTCCAAATAGGGCTGTGTTTGTGCAATGTCTGTAAAACATCGGTAGCTACACCAAATATTCAATTTTAGATGCCTAACCTCTTCTACGTAAAATTCGTCAACCTGGTAAAGGATCAACTTGAATCGGTGAGCGTTTCGTTCTGCGAGTATTACTCCACGCTCCC